>JAYVTB010000001.1:0-21150 GCA_043774805.1 Cyclobacteriaceae bacterium
TTTCTGAATCAGAGCGGTTCCCGCTTTTTTTTTCAACACTCAAAGTTAAGCTATCGTACTGATTTTCAGTATAATTGTTGTGACAAAGTAGAGTTAATTGATGAAAAAACTTCCATCTCGCATGGCTATGGCATACATGTGGGGTTCGGTGGACATGGTATGTCGGGTATTGAAGTGGGCCCGGAAGGGAAAATCTATTGGCAGATTGGTGACATTGGTTTTAGTGGTACATCAGCTGATGGAAAAAAATGGGAGCATCCGAACAGTGGAGTCATTGTAAGATCCAATGCAGATGGTAGCGACTTTGAAGTGTTTGCTTATGGAAACCGAAACACTCATGAGTTTGCTTTTGATGAGTATGGAAACCTGATTAGTGAAGATAACGATGGGGATCACCCCGGAGAGAGCGAGCGTATCGTTTATATTGTGGATGGATCAGACACAGGCTGGAGAACCAACTGGCAGTTTGGAAAATACAGAGATCCGGATAACAATACTTACAAAGTGTGGATGGATGAAAAAATGTATGTACCGCGCTTTGATGGTCAGGCCGCTTATTTTCTTCCTCCAATAAAAAACTTCGTAAATGGACCCACCGGGTTTCTTTATAATCCAGGAACTGCGTTGAGTGCGGAATGGAAGAATACATTTTTTGTTGGGGAGTTTGTGGGCAATCCATCTCGTTCAGGTATTTATTCATTCAAGTTATTACCTAAGGGAGCTACGTTTGAATTAGGAGAGACAAAGATGATTATGCGAGGCGTTCTTGCTACGGGTATTGATTTCGGTCCGGATGGAGCGATGTACCTTTCTGATTGGATCGATGGATGGGACACGAAAGATTACGGTCGCATCTGGAAACTGGATGTTACTGGCGGAATGACTGAAGAACGCGAAAAAGTAAAAGTGTTATTGGCAGATGATTTAAAAAAATATGATGAGAGCAAACTGAGTAATTTATTGAAACATGCAGATATGCGTGTAAGACAAAAGGCGCAACTTGAATTAGCCACACGTGGTGAAAATGGATTAGAAGTATTTAAGCAGAACATTGCCCAATCTGAAAATCAATTAGCAAGGGTTAATTCCATTTGGGGAGTGAGTCAGTTTGCGCGTAAAGATTTGAAGCATGCACAACTATTGATTCCACTTTTAAAAGATAGTGATCCTGAAATTCGCGCGCAAGCAGCGAAGTGGATCGGTGATGTTCGATACAAAGAGGCGGGTGATGCCTTGATTCCATTACTGAAGGATGAAAATAGCCGCGCACGTTTTTTTGCGGCTGAAGCACTGGGTAGAATTGCCTTCGAGCCTGCCATCAATCCGATTATTGAATTATTGAGATCAAATAATGATGAAGACGTTTATATCCGGCATGCGGGAAGCCTTGCGTTGGCGAGAATAGAAAAAGCGGAACCCGTTGCTGCGCTTTCAAAAGATCCTTCACGTGCTGTAAGGATTGCCGCAGTGGTTGCGCTGAGAAGAATGAAGAGTCCTGAAATAGCAGTGTTCCTGAAAGATGCTGATGAATACATCGTGACGGAAACAGCACGTGCCATCAATGATGATCTTTCAATTGAAGCAGCGTTGCCGGCATTGGGCGATATACTCCAGGATTATCGCTTTACCAACGAAGCGCTGATCAGACGCGCTATCAATGCAAACCTGAGAGTAGGAAGCGATATGGCTTTGCAAAACCTGATCGATTACGCAAAACATGAAGGAAGTCCTGTATTGATGAGAGCGGAAGCAATAGCGGCTTTGAGCACGTGGGCCAAACCTTCAGTGCTGGATCGTGTTGATGGTCGCTTCCGTGGAGTGGTGACAAGAGATCCAATAGGAGTAAAAAATAAAACAGCCGATATTCTAATTCAACTTTCTTCGAATAAAGACGCAACAATCCGATTGAGTTCTGTAAAGGCAATTGGAAAGCTTGGCATTGAAAAGGCTTCCACACAGTTATTTTCTTTATTAAAGAATGATCCAAAGCCGGAAGTCAGGTCAGAAAGCTTGAGGTCATTGGCAAACCTAAATAATGAACAGATTGGAAATGCAATTACCAAGGCCCTTTCGGATAAAGAAAAGAGTGTTCGCATTGTCGGCCTGGATCTGCTACCTAAAATGAACATTTCAAAGGAGTTGATGGTGACGTTGCTTACGGATGTGATCAATACCAAAACCGTGGAAGAAAAGCAGGCAGCCATTACTACTCTGGGAAGTTTGCCTCTTGAAAATTCGCAAAAGATGTTTGATGAACTGCTTACCAAAATGGAAGGCGGAAAACTTTCTCCTGAGATCTATCTTGAGTTGTCCGATGCGGTAGATAATACCAAGTCGCCTCAACTGATATCAAAATACAAGGCGATTAGTAAAGTTCAATCTGCAGATTCGCTCAAGGCAAGCTATGCGGGTAGTTTATTGGGTGGTGACGCCAATCGAGGATCCAGAATTTTTTATGGCAACCAGACTGCGCAGTGTATACGCTGTCATTCTTATGGTGATTACGGTGGCACAGCAGGCCCTCGCCTAAATGGTGTTGCCTCAAGACTTACACGTGAACAAATTCTTGAAGCGCTGATAGAACCAAGCGCCAGAATAGCTCGTGGATTTGGCACTGTGTCATTGGAGTTGGCTAATGGCAAAAAGATCAACGGAATTTTACAACAGGATAAATCAAATGCAATATTGTTGAAAATAGGTGATAAGCCGGATACGTTAATATCTAAAGAAAATATTACCAAGCGAACAGATGGAATGTCGAGCATGCCTCCGATGAGATATTTACTTTCGAAGAAGGAAATCAGGGACGTAGTTAGCTTTTTATCTACGATGAAGGAAAACGATTAAGTAAAGCTTAGCAACCAATGCTCATTACCAATGGCAAATTTGTAGACTGATGCTTTTTATATCGGATTTGAGCGGAGCCATTATTGTTTTATCTTTAGTGAATGCTTCTATCACCCTCTGGGTATCCAAGATTAAGGAAACTACTTTTCCCCTTTTTGATCCTGATATGCAGCACCTGTCTGGATCGGATTTCATTTGATATTGATAAACCGACTATTACGGGTATTGTAGTTGAGGGTTATATTTCGGATCAACCAGGTCCATATGAGGTTCGCGTAACCAATGCATTTGATATTGAATCCATAGAATCACAGAAAGTCTATGTTTCTGCCAAGCGCCTAAGCATATATAGTAATCAGGGCGACACGGAGGATCTTGATCAAGTGGATGTTGGAATATATCAAACCAAACCCGATGGCATAAGAGGAGTTGCTGGTGGCGTGTATACCCTAAGAATAGAACTTTTTGATGGCAGAATCTATGAATCATTACCCGATACCATTATCGCTGCTGGCAAAATGGATAGTGTGTATCTCGAATACAAAAGTGAATACAACAGCATTGGTGTTAAGGAATATTCGTGTGATATATTTTTTAATGCTTCATATGATCCCAGCATTAACGATCGCTTTATATGGAAATTTACAGGCACATTTCAGGCTGAAACACATCCCGAAATGCATCCGCCTGACAACTGTTTTTATTTAGAACGGATTCAAGGGTGTAATTTCTTACCTCCGTGTTCCGGCTTACTGAATATTGCACGTCCGGCTTACCCGCCTGCATATAAACGGATTGAGGATTGCAGCTGCTGCACATGTTGGTATAATCTGCTCAATCCCTTTCCGATTCTTAGCGATGACAGATTATCTACAGGTGGCCGAATTTCAGATGTGAAGGCTCATAACATACCCCTTAACTCATGGACCCTTATGCACAAAATTCGTCTGGAGGTGAGTCAACGTAGCTTGACTCACCAGTCTTTTCGTTTTTGGAAGGCGATCAAGCACCAACAGGAAGCCATTGGTAGTTTGTTCCAACCTGTATCAGGTATTATCCCCAGTAACTTTGTTCAGGTGCAAGGAAAGACAGCCACCATTGATGGACTTTTTTTTGCGACTTCGGTAAGCAGTATTGTAAAATACATTGACCGGTATGATTTGCCCGTGGATATCAGATTTAAAGTCTCATTGGATACCCCAATATATGCGGATGATTGCAGAAAACTTTTTCCTGGCAGCTCTAACAGAAAGCCGGCATTTTGGCTTAATTAGGTGGTAGATGCGTATTGAAGTTGTCGATTCACCTCGTTGATTGAGTGTCCCCTCCATTTTTATTTGCCATTACTTAAAACACACTAAGTCAGACAAGGCCCGTAACGGATTGATAATCCAATCAGACTATTGTTGTGAAATCTATTGGAAAGATCAATACCAGATGACGAAGTATACCATGACTAAGAGAACTCCCAACAATAAAAATATGACCCATTTTGCCAACTTCTTAAGGTTGTTGTTTTCTTTTCTGATCCATTTCACTCCAAACACGTCACCTATCCAAAGTAAAATTCCAGCTATTAATTCCATATGGTTTAATAATTACTTCATATCAAAAATAGTCAATTCATTGTGAACAGATAATCATATCAATGATCGATCGATGACAACCCCGATCAATAGAGAAAGAAATGAAAAGTTGAAGCAGGTTTGTGGGCAAACCCCTCGAATTTCTGCCAGGGGTTGTCCGGAAAATTAAAACCTATAGCAATCGATTGAACTAGAACCTGCCTGACGGATGGGTTTAATGTGCTGTTTTTTGCAAGAATTTACCTAAAAATGTAAAAAAGTGGGTAAAAGTGGTTGAAAGTGGTTGAAAGTTACTTATGTTTGCTTAGAAGAACCTGCCTGACGGCAGGCAGGAAAGACAACCACTACAAAGTCATGACTTTCTTCACCAGTGAATATGTGTGTAAGCTTGATGCGAAAGGCAGATTGGTGCTGCCTGCGCGGATCAAAGCTCAATTGCCCGAACCGGAAGGTGGCGTGCAGGAGCTTGTGGTCAGGCGTGGCTTTGAGCAATGCCTCATCATTTATCCCATGGTGGAGTTTAAAAAGGTCTTCTCAAAAATTTCAGGTCTCAACGAGTTCAATGAAGAGTATCGCAAACTACAGCGCAACTTTTTGTCGGGAGTGATTACGGTAGGGTTGGATAACAACGGCCGTTTCTTAATCCCCAAGAACATGCTTGCTTATGCCCAGGTCGACAAAGATGCGATGCTGGTAGGCACAGGAAGTAAAGTTGAAATCTGGAATCCTACAATCTATGAGAAGCACCAGATCCAGGACCCAGGTGAATTGTCTAAGCTGGCTGAAAAGTATTTGAACGAGTAGCGGATGGACAAGAGCTTTCAAAGTGTGTGCTTTGAATACAGCTCTTCATCAGCTGCAAGCTTCAGGCAAAAGTGAGTTAGAGTTATGAGAGACTTTAAGAAACTTTTGATCTGGCAACAGGGTATGGTAATCGTTGATAAAGTTTACGACATCATTCCCTACCTACCAGTTGAAGAAAAATTTGGGATGCGATCTCAAATCACGAGGAGTGCAACGGCAATCCCGGCAAATATTGCAGAAGGCAGTGCAAAGAGAAGTGAGAAGGATTATGTAAGGTTTGTGGAGATTTCATTCGGCTCTGCTTTTGAATTGGAAACACATTTATTAATTGTGCAGAAAAGGAATTGGGTGGAGGAAAAAATGATTATTGAATTGTTGGATATGATTAAAACAGAGCAAAAGATGCTCGCAAAGTTCATTGATAAAGTTATTGGATAAAATAGAAACAGCTTGCAGCCAGCAGCTTGAAGCATGAAGCTATGTACCATAAACCGGTGATGTTAAAAGAGTGCCTCGAAGGACTTCAACTAAATCCTGATGGCATTTATGTAGATGTAACATTTGGCGGTGGTGGACATAGCATGGTGATACTTGAAAATCTGAAAGAAGGAAGATTGATTGCCTTCGATCAGGACGAGGATGCAAAGCGGCAGGCAGATAATATACAGAGTCGTTCTTTTACATTTTGTCAGGCAAACTTCCGATACATGAAACAGTATCTGAAGTTGAATGGAGTAACCCAGGTGGATGGCATACTGGCCGACCTTGGCATCTCATCGCACCAGATTGATTCGCCAGAGCGAGGTTTTTCAACCCGCTTTGAAGGACCACTGGATATGCGGATGGATCAAAAGGGAAAACTCACCGCAGCAAAAATTTTGAATGAATATCCGGAGACGGATCTCCATAAGATTTTTGGAATGTATGGTGAATTGAAAAATGCACGCACCGCTGCTAAAGCGGTGATTGCAGCCAGAACAATCAAGCCTTTGTTAACAACACTGGATTTGAAAACGACATTACAACCAATCGCTCCTCGTGGAAAGGAGAATAAATATTTCGCCCAGGTGTTTCAGGCGCTTCGCATCGAAGTAAATCAAGAGATGAAGGCGCTGGAAGATTTTTTGCACCAATGTGGCGAAGTAATGAAATCACGAGGGCGATTGGTGGTAATGAGTTATCATTCACTGGAAGACAGGATGGTGAAGAACTACATCAACACTGGAAAGATGTTTGGGGAACTTGAAAAAGATTTTTATGGAAACCCGATCAGACCTTTTCACGCAATAACCCGAAAGCCAATCGAGGCCTCGGAAGAAGAAGTAAATGAAAATAAAAGGGCCCGAAGCGCTAAGCTGAGGGTAGCAGAGAAATTATAGAGGCTTCAGGCCTCAAGCTACAAGCTTCAGGAATAATACTGAGCTTGAAGCCTGTAGCCTGCAGCTTGAAGCAAAGAAAAAATGGGCGAAAATAAATTTAGAATCGAACCCAGGTCTCATCGCGGCAATGAATCGCGTGTGAAGCCTTCAACCCCGGGCACGAGCATTTTCTCAACTATTGAGAAGAAGCTAAAGTTGGAAACCTATTTTGAAGAAGGGTTTCCTGTTCAATATATGCCCAAGATTCTATTTGCTGTGTTTTTGAGTTTGATCTATATCAGCAATACTCATTATGCAGAGAAAACGACTCGACAGATAAACAAGGCCCAAAGCGAAGTGGAAGACTTACGTGCAGATTATACCACGTTAAAAGCAGATGTCATGTTTGCCAGTAAACAAAGTGAAGTAGCGAGACGAGTGAAAGAAATTGGTTTAAAAGAAAGTTCGAAACCACCCTTTAAAATAGTAGTCGAAGAAGGTGAATATTAAGAAGTCCATATTAGTAAGGGTACGCATCGCATTCCTATGTGTGGTGGTGTTTGCACTCTGTGTGGGCGCCAAGATCGGTCACATCCAGTTTGTAGAAGGCGATGAGTGGAGAAAGATGAGCCAAGAGATCAACTTTGACTATAAGAAAGTAAAAGCTACCCGGGGCAATATTTTTTCTGATAACGGAAGTCTATTAGCCACAAGCCTTCCTTTTTATAAAGTAGCGATTGATCCAACGTTAGCCAAAGATGAAATATTCAAGAAGGGAATTGATTCGCTGGCGCTGATGCTTTCTCGTTATTACAAAGATCGTTCGGCCTCGGACTACAAGCAGACGCTGAGAGATGCACGCATTACGGGCAAACAATATGTCGTACTCAATCGCAAACAGATCAACTACCAGACTAAAAAGGAAATGATGAAGTGGCCAATCCTGCGGGAAGGTCGCTATAAAGGAGGAGTGATATTTGAAAAGATGGATGTGCGTTATCGTCCCTTCTCCAAGTTGAGCCGCAGAACTATTGGCTTTGTAAATGAGGAGGGTAAAGGGGTTGGGCTAGAATATAGTTTTGATAATGTGCTAGGCGGACAAGATGGCGAAGCGCTGTTTCAGAAAATTGCAGGGGGTATCTGGAAGCCCATCTTCGATGCGGATAACATTAAGGCAATTGATGGCCTGGATATACAAACCACTCTCGATATTAATCTTCAGGATGTAGCTGAAACTTCGTTGTACCGCGCCATGAAGGCGCATAATGCTGATGAAGGAACAGTGATTGTGATGGAAGTGAAAACGGGTTATATCAAGGCTATTTCGAATTTAAGTCGCGATGGACATGGCGAGTTTTATGAAAAATTCAATCATGCCGTTGGCGGTTCAATTGAACCGGGTTCCACATTTAAATTGGTAACGATGATGGCCCTGCTGGAGGACACCAATATTAATTTGAGTGATACCATCAATACCGGCAATGGCGAATACACTTTTTATAACCGTAAGGTAAGAGATCATCATGAAGGCGGTTATGGAAAAATCACTATCCAGCAAGCATTTGAGTTGTCATCTAACGTGGCGATGGCCAAATTGATAGATAAGCATTTTGGAACAAAGCCTTCTAAGTTTTTGGAACATGTTGATCGCCTCAGGCTCTCAAAACCACTGGGTCTGCAAATTACAGGTGAGTCGTACCCAAAAATAACACGACCGACTGATAAGGATTGGAGTGGTATCACACTTCCGTGGATGGCTTACGGGTACGGATTTGAGATTTCACCCTTGCACACGTTGGCTTTATATAATGCCGTTGCCAACGATGGAAAAATGATCAAACCTATTTTTGTAACGTCAGTAAGTAGAGCCGATCAGGTAAAACAGGAATTTGAAACAGAGGTTTTGGTGAGTAAGATCTGTTCATCTAAAACATTAAATCAACTCAAACTTCTGTTGGAAGGCGTTGTGGAGAACGGTACTGCAAAAAATTTGAAACATGCGGATTATCGCATTGCCGGTAAAACAGGTACAGCCCAGATTCTGGAGAATGGACACTACGAAAAAAGATACATCACTTCATTTGTTGGTTATTTTCCTGCGCATGCTCCCAAGTATACGGCCATCGTTCTCGTAAAAAATCCGAAAGGAGTTTACCAGTATGGGAATAATGTAGCGGGCCCTGTATTCAAAGACATAGCCGATAATATTTATTCACGAGACATCAACCTTCATTTTGCCATGGAAAAGAAGGCAACTACTGAACCAGGTGTGTTGCCAGTGATTAAGGCGGGCAAGCAAGATGAGTTAACCATGCTTACCAATGAATTAGGAGTATCGAGTCACTCATCTACTGAAGAAGATTGGATTAAGTCAGTTAAGAATGGCAACTCTGTAGTATGGAAAAAAAATGCCGTGATTAAAGATCATGTGCCGGATGTAACGGGAATGACATTCCGTGATGCTATTTATTTATTAGAGAAAACAGGGCTGCGGGTTTCCTATGAAGGAAAAGGAAGAGTGGCCTCACAATCTATTTCACCAGGAACGAAAATTTCCAGAGGATCAAGAATCTATTTGCGATTAACTAATGGCTGAGTTAAAAGACATACTATATAAGGTGCATATTACTTCCACATCGGGGAGCATGAATATCGATGTGAAAGGTATCTGTTTTGACTCGCGTAAGGTTCTGCCTGGATTTTTGTTTGTAGCCATTCGGGGAACGCAATCGGACGGCCATGGTTTCATGGACAAAGCAACATCGCTGGGAGCAGTTGCTGTACTGGCTGAGAAATTGCCAGAGGCCATCTCTGAAAATATAACGTACGTAACGGTTAAGGATAGTTCAAAGGCATTGGGAATTATTGCTGCTAACTTTTACGGAAATCCTTCAGCCAAGTTAAAATTGATCGGAGTAACCGGAACGAACGGAAAGACAACAGTAGCTACTCTGCTTTTTAAGCTATTTACATCATTGGGTTACCGATGCGGAATGTTATCCACAGTTGTGAATAAAATTGTGGATAAAGAAATTGTAGCCACCCATACCACTCCTGATCCTATTCAGATCAATGAACTTCTGATTAAGATGCTGGAGGAGAAATGCACGCATTGCTTTATGGAAGTAAGTTCGCATGCGGCAGCACAAGGACGAATTGAAGGCCTGAATTTTACGGGTGGACTGTTCACCAATTTAACTCACGATCACCTTGATTACCATCACACCTTTGAAAGCTATATCCGTGCTAAGAAAATTTTCTTTGATGGTTTATCCTCCGATGCTTTTGCACTAGTGAATATAGATGACAAAAGAGGCATGGTGATGCTGCAAAACTGTAAGGCTAAAAAGCAAACCTATGGCCTTAAGAAAATGGCAGATTTCAAAGCTAAAATTATAACCAATTCAATTGAAGGGCTTGAACTGGAGATAGGCGAACGCAATGTGTGGTTTAAATTGATTGGCGATTTCAATGCCTATAATTTATTGACCGTCTATGGTGCGGCTTGTTTGATGAATGAGGATCCTGAATTGGTGTTAATGAAACTGTCAGCACTATCCGGTGCATCCGGAAGATTTGAGCTGGTCATGCCGGGGTCAAAGTTTACAGCTATTGTGGATTATGCGCATACTCCGGATGCATTAAAAAATGTATTGGAGACCATTGAGCACTTTCGCTCAGGCAATGAGCAGGTCATTTCAGTGGTAGGATGTGGAGGTGATCGTGATCGTACCAAACGTCCATTGATGGCGGCTATCGCTTGCAAGTATTCGAGCAAAGTCATTTTCACTTCAGATAATCCGCGAAGTGAAGATCCCATGGAAATCATCAAAGAGATGCAGAAAGGAGTTGGGCCCACAGATGCAAAAAAGACATTGGTGATGGTGGATCGTGAAGAAGCGATAAAAACAGCGTGTATGATGGCGAAAGAAAAAGACATCATTCTCGTAGCGGGCAAGGGCCATGAGAATTACCAGGAGATAAAAGGAGTGAAGCACGCCTTTGATGATAAAGAGGTGCTACTTAGAATGTTAAAAATGTTTGCGAACTAATGCTGTACTACATTTTCGACTATATCGAAAAGAATTTTGATTTACCTGGAGCGGGACTGTTCCAATACATTTCCTTCCGTGCCGGTGCTGCTGCGTTGCTTTCATTGATGATCACTATAATTTTTGGAGAGAAACTAATCCATTATTTACGCAAGAAGCAGGTAGGGGAGAGCATACGTGACCTAGGACTTGAAGGACAACTTCAGAAGAAAGGAACGCCTACCATGGGTGGATTAATCATTATCGCAGCAATTCTGATTCCTACAATCCTGATGGCCAAACTGGACAATGTGTATGTAATTTTACTTATCGCAACAACAGTATGGCTCGGCTTTATTGGCTTTCTGGATGATTACATTAAGGTATTCAAAAAAAATAAAGAAGGCCTTGCTGGTCGATTTAAAATTGTTGGGCAGGTAACGATAGGACTTGTGGTGGGACTCACCCTGTATTTCAACGATCATGTGGTAGTTCGTGAAATAAAACCTGCAACGGTGGCCAGCATAAATACCTTTCAGACAGAGGGAACTCACTATGAGTATAAGGATGATAAGTCAACAAAGACCACTGTACCCTTTGTGAAAAATAATGAGTTTGATTACAGTGATATTTTTCCCTGGCTTGATAAGAGCTATACCTGGATTGTCTTCACATTGATTGTTATACTGATCATTACGGCTGTTTCAAATGGAGCGAACATAACGGATGGAATCGATGGGTTAGCGGCAGGGACGTCTGCGATTATTGGTTTGACGTTGGCAATTTTTGCCTATTTATCAGGACGTGTTGACTTCAGTTCCTACCTGGGCATCATGTACATTCCAAACCTGGCAGAGCTAGTAATATTCTGTACTGCGTTTGTGGGGGCATGTCTTGGATTTTTATGGTACAATGCATTTCCTGCTCAGGTGTTCATGGGCGATACCGGTAGCTTATCATTAGGAGGAATCATTGCCGTGTTGGCTTTAGCAGTTCGTAAAGAATTGATGATTCCATTGCTTTGTGGAATTTTCCTTGTGGAAAATCTTTCAGTGATCATCCAGGTGTCTTACTTCAAATACACGAAACGGAAACATGGTGAAGGAAGAAGAGTCTTTTTGATGTCGCCACTGCATCATCATTATCAAAAGAAGAATATTCATGAAGCCAAGATCGTAACCCGGTTTTGGATTGTAGGAATACTGTTGGCGATTTTATCATTGGCCATGCTAAAACTAAGATAGGTATGTACGATTTGAAACTTGTAATGCAAGTAAAGTTATGACAAAACCAGAGTTGATTGCACGAAATAAAAAATTGACAATGGAAGTGCAAACATCAATTGATTTGCTAACGACTCTTGATTCGCTTCCTTCTAATGGAGCGAATGATGCGTTAGTGAGAGAACTCATCAGGTGTGCAACTTCTATTGGAACTAATTATGAAACTACTCGTAGTACTAAATCGAAAAGAGATTTTATCAACAAGTTAAAGAAGCAAGAGATTGACAATAAGAGCACCAAGGAAAAATTGAATAACCTATTAGCGGAAGGGAATCAGTTGCTTTCAATTTATTCACCATCAAGGAAAAGAATTGGGAAAAGTCAAACATCGTAAATGAGCCAACGTGTTGTCATATTGGGCGCAGGTGAAAGCGGAACGGGAGCAGCTATCCTCGCGAAAGTGAAGGGCTATGATGTTTTTGTTTCTGATTTGAGTGCAATCAAAGATCAGTATAAAAATGAACTGAATGCACATAGTATTGAATTCGAAGAGGGATATCATTCAGAAGATAAAATTACTAATGCAACACTGATCATAAAAAGCCCCGGTATTCCTGACAAGGCAGACATTATAGAAAGAGTGAAGAGCAAGGGCATACCGGTTATTGATGAAATAGAATTTGCATTTCGGTTTATGACCGGAAAAGTAATTGCAATTACAGGAACAAATGGAAAGACAACCACCACTTTGCTGACATACCATTTATTGAAATCAGCTGGATTTAGTGTTGCGTTGGCTGGTAACGTAGGAGAAAGTCTTGCGCGCAAAGTGGCGAAGGAACATCACGATTGGTATGTGATTGAAATCAGTAGTTTCCAGTTGGACGGCACTATGACGTTTAAACCGCACATTGGCATTTTGTTGAATATCACACCCGACCACCTGGATCGGTATGAGTATAAGATGCAGAACTATATCGACTCCAAGTTCCGACTCATTCAGAACATGAAAGGAGAAGATTACTTTATATACTGCATGGACGATGCGGTGACGGATCATGAAGTAGATAATAGAGAGATTGCTCCTGCGTTAAGACCCGTTTCACTTAAATCACAATCAAATTCACCCGCCCATTTCGATGGTGAGGCTATGTCGTTCTCAATTGATCAAGAATCATTTAGAATTTCTCAGGTAGACACCACCTTAAAAGGTCCGCACAACCTGATTAATACCATGGCCGCAGTAACGGCTGTTTTTTTAGCGGGTGTAAACGTGAACCAGATTCGAGTTGGGCTAAGCACTTTTAAAAACGCTCCTCATCGGTTGGAGTCTGTGGCAACCATTAATGGTGTCGAGTTTGTAAATGACTCAAAGGCTACCAACGTAGACTCTGTGGTTTATGGTTTGGGCAGTTACACAGGTCCCCTGATCTGGATCGCTGGCGGCATCGACAAAGGAAATGATTACGCGCTGATAGAGGATGAAGTGAGGAAGAAAGTGCGCGTGTTGATTTGCCTGGGTAAGGAAAATGAGAAGCTCAGAAAAGCATTTGGCACTATAGTGAATGAACTATACGAAACACAAAGTGTGCTTGAACTAGTGCAGGTGGCACTTCGCGTTTCAAAACCAGGCGATGTGGTTTTATTGTCTCCGGCATGTGCCAGTTTTGATTTGTTTAAAAACTATGAAGACAGAGGAAATCAATTTCGTACTGCAGTACTTGATTTGAAAAAGGAAGTAGAAAAAGCAATGGTATGATCGCAAAATTTAAAGTATGGGCTGACAAAAATCTGCATGGTGACCGGGTCATCTGGGCGGTTGTTTTTGCGCTTTCGCGGATCAGCATTTTAGTGGTGTATAGTTCCATCGGCACCTTGGCGTACAAGCGCACGGCAAGTCCGGAGTCGTATTTGGTCAAGCATACATTCATGGTATTCTTAGGGTTGGCAGCTATGTGGTTTGCACATAAGATTGATTACCGCTACTATTCTAAAATTTCCCGACTCGCATTATGGGTAAGTGTCCCCTTGTTGATCTACACATTTACAAATGGAACAACGATCAATGACGCGGCCCGTTGGATTACTCTTCCAATTATTAATACCTCTTTTCAGCCTTCTGATTTTGCGAGTTTGGCATTGATTATAAACCTGGCCAGCATGCTTTCCAAGAAGCAGCAGAATATTGAAGATTTTAAGGAAACACTGTTTCCTGTTTTAATCTGGTGTGGTGTGATCTGCGGGTTGATTGCGTTGACTAACCTATCCACAGCAATGTTACTCTTCGCCACTTGCATGCTAATTATGTTTATAGGACGTGTGCCGGTGAAATACCTGGCTATGCTGGTGCTAATTGGTTTGCTGGCTGGCGCAGTGGCATTGAAGTTTGGTGTACGTGGTGAAACAGCTAAGAATCGTATTCTCAGTTTCATCAATGGTACAGAGCTTCCTTTTCAGGCTAAGCATGGAAGAATTGCCGTGGCTACTGGTGGAATTTTCGGAAAAGGTCCTGGTAATAGCGATCAACGAAATATACTTCCACATCCATATTCAGATTTTATTTATGCGATTGTGATTGAAGAGTATGGTATGATTGGCGGTGGAGTAGTGCTGATCCTCTACCTGGTTCTGCTACATCGTGGAATGAAAGCAGCATATAATAGCGAACGGGCTTTTGGAGGATTGCTCTCAGCGGGTTTGAGTTTTGACCTGGTATGTCAGGCTATGGTAAATATGGGTGTTGTGGTTGGATTAGGTCCTATAACGGGCCAGCCATTGCCATTGATCAGTATGGGAGGAACTGCCATGGTCTTTACAGGATTGTCCGTAGGAATAATCTTAAGTGTGAGTCGTGGTGACCAGGATCAGAATTGGGGTAAGCAGACCGCCAACGAGGAAGTAAAAGTAAAGGAGAAAAACTTTGATGCAAAGGCAGCGTGAGTAACAAACAACCATATCGTTTGATCATTAGCGGTGGCGGCACAGGAGGTCATATATTCCCTGCCTTGGCAATTGCAAATACATTTAGAGAACGACATCCGGATGCAGAGATTCTTTTTGTGGGTGCTGAGGGAAGGATGGAGATGACGCGCGTGCCTGAAGCAGGATATAAAATTGTTGGGTTATGGATCAGTGGTCTTCAGCGCAAGCTAACGTGGTCGAATCTTTCCTTTCCGATAAAATTGATCTCCAGTTATTTCAAAGCGGGCAAGATTATAAAAGATTTCAAACCTAATGTAGTAATCGGCACAGGAGGCTATGCAAGCGGTCCTATCATGTTAGCGGCAACTAAAAATAAAATTCCTTCTCTGATTCAGGAGCAAAATTCTTATGCTGGACTAACGAATAAAAGACTGGGCGAGAAAGTGCAAAGAGTATGTGTTGCCTATCCTGGCATGGAAAAATATTTCCCTAAAGGAAAATTGATTTTCACAGGTAACCCGGTGAGAAAAGACATCATCGATTTGGAAGCCAAGCGCGATAATGCATTGCTCCAATTTGCTTTTGATACAAATATAAAAACGCTTCTGATTTTGGGTGGAAGCTTAGGCGCTAAGACCATCAACGAAAGCGTCTTGGCACACATTGATAAGTTGATTGATGCCAAAGTGCAAGTGATCTGGCAAACCGGTAAAGTGTACTACGAAGGTGTAAAGGAACAGGTGGCTAATAAAGATTTAAGAAAGATTCGTATTCACGATTTTCTGAAACAAATGGATATGGCCTATGCCGCCAGCGATGTCGTGATTTCGCGGGCGGGTGCATTGGCGATTTCAGAATTGTGCCTTGCAAAACGGCCAACGATTCTGGTTCCTTCGCCCAATGTGGCAGAAGATCATCAGACCAAGAATGCAATGTCGCTGGTTAATACGGACGCTGCATTCATGATCAAGGATACTGAGGCCGGCTCGAAACTTATTGATGCAGCATTGAAATTGTTGTATGACGAATCACAGTGTAAAAAGTTCTCAGAGAATATTGCTAAGCTCGGAAAGCCCGATGCTTCACAACAGATTGTAAACGAAATTGAAAAACTGATTATTCAATGAGCGTGAAGTTAGATCAATACGACAGTATTTATTTTCTCGGCATCGGAGGCATCGGCATGAGCGCCATCGCACGCTGGTTTAAGCATAAAGGCTTGCGGGTGGCGGGCTATGATAAAACACCTACGCCACTGACGCATGAATTGTTGGAGGAAGGAATGGAGATACACTTCGAAGATCGCGTTGAATTCATACCTGGATATATCAGTAAGGAAAAAACACTGGTGGTATTTACTCCTGCCATTCCAAAAAATCATGTAGAACATGCCTATTTGAAAGAGAAAGGGTTCACTATTCTCAAGCGCTCGGAAGTTTTAGGATTATTAACTAAAAATTATAAGACAGTAGCTGTTGCGGGCACACATGGCAAGACCACTACATCGTCATTGATTGCGCATATTCTTAAATCAGCGAAGCAAGATATGGTGGCGTTCTTAGGAGGCATAACAGCTAACTACGAGTCCAATCTGGTGATGCATGGAGAGGTAAATGAAAAAACAATTGTGATTGCTGAGGCGGATGAGTTTGATCGTTCTTTTCTGAGATTATTTCCTCATACAGCGGTAGTGACTTCTGCTGATGCTGATCACCTTGATATTTACGGAGACCATCTGCAAATGCTAAGCGCTTATAAGGAGTTTATCAGTCAGATTAACCGGGGAGGTGATCTCATTATTCATGAGTCGATCGCCCCATTGGCCAATGAAGCAACTCATATTAAAAAGGTATCGTATGGCATGAGTCGGGGACAATTTTTTGCCAGTAATATTATCGCCAAGGGCGGATTTTTTGAATTCGATCTCCATGGTTTTGAAAAGAAGATTGAGAAGATACAGCTCGGTGTCCCCGGTTTTCATAACATGGAAAATGCCATAGCCGCTATGTTGGTTGCATTAAAATTGGGCATTGATGAGAAGGTGATTCGTGAAGCCTTGCTTTCTTTCAGGGGCGTGAAGAGAAGGTTTGAATTTATTATCAGGAAGGATGATCTCATCTATATCGATGACTACGCGCATCATCCTGCAGAAATAGAAGCATTTCTGGGTTCACTGAAAGAGATGTATAAAGGCAAAAAGATCACGGTAGTCTTTCAACCACACTTATTTACTCGCACCAGGGATTTTGCGGAGGACTTCTCAAAGAGTTTGAGCATAGCCGATGAAGTTTTGTTAATGGATATTTATCCGGCAAGAGAAGAACCTATTCCCGGTGTAACATCTGATATGCTGTTCAAAGACATTACTTCCGCAGTGAAGTTACGCTGTGGAAAAAATGACCTGCTTCAGAAACTGAAAACACTTGATATTGAAGTGCTGGCTACAGTTGGTGCAGGCGATATCGACACGTTTGTAAAACCCATAAAGGAATTTTTAAATAAGAAGTAACATGAATTGGAAACTGAACATTCGAAGGGAAATTAAGGTAGCTACTGCGCTGCTGGCAATTTCATTTTTGATTGCCTTCAGTGAGCGCAAGCAAGGTGGTTCTGTGTGTAAGGACATTGTGATTGAATTGGATAATCTTCACGAAAATCATTTTCTGGATGAAGCGGATGTGATGAAGTTGGTGGAAGGCAGTGGCCAAAATGTTAAAGGCGTGGGCATTGATCGTATAAACCTTAAGGCCATTGAAAAGAAAATTAAAATTGACAAGCATATTCTGGACGCTGAATTATTCGGAGACCTGAAGGGCAACTTGATTGTTAATGTTGAATTACGCAGACCGATTGCGCGCATTGTTCAGTCAGATGCACCTGATGCGTATATCGCAGAAGACGGTGTGATTATGCCCGTGTCAGAAAAATATACTTCAAGAGTGATTCTGATTAGCGGACCATTTGTAAAGAGACTGTTGGAAGCTGAGGATTTGACAAAGTCAGAAGACGGATTAAGACTAAAGGAAATGATTGAATTTGTTAATAAGAATGACTTTTGGAAAGCACAGATTGCCCAACTGGATATTGCAAGTGATGGAAAAGTTACAATCTATCCACAAGTCACTGGACAACGTATTGAGTTTGGGAAAGCAGAGAATATCGAAGGGAAGTTTAAGAAGTTGATGATTTTTTACAAAGAGATTCTCCCTCAGCGGGGATGGACCAGATATGAACGGGTAAATCTCCAATATGAAGGACAAATTATAGCAGAATAATAGAGAAACATTTTTTTAAAATATATAAACCGAAGTAACAACCACTAATTAAAAGGTAATAATCATGGGAAACGAAAAAATAGTTGTAGGTCTTGATATTGGAACAACCAAGATCTGCGCCATCGTGGGCCGTAAAAATGAATTTGGAAAACTTGAGGTGCTTGGTTTGGGCAAAGCCGAATCAGAGGGAGTGATCAAGGGCATCGTCACCAATATTGATAAGACGGTTTTTGCCATTGAAAAAGCAGTGAAGGAGGCCAGTGATATGTCGGGAATTGACATCGGTCTGGTCAATGTTGGCATTGCTGGTCAGCACATTCGCAGTTCAATACACCATGGGAGTATTACTCGCAATTCGCAGGATGACGAGATAAGCATCGAAGATGTAAATCGTCTTA
The DNA here is from genome assembly GCA_043774805.1 of Cyclobacteriaceae bacterium. Classification (GTDB taxonomy): domain Bacteria; phylum Bacteroidota; class Bacteroidia; order Cytophagales; family Cyclobacteriaceae; genus ELB16-189. Next base: position 18,445 of record JAYVTB010000001.1, read on the forward strand.
CAGAAGACATGTATCGCATCGTGATTCCGCCAGGCAGTGAAATCATTCACGTAATGCCTCAGGATTATATTGTCGATTATGAAGAAGGTATTAAGGATCCTGTTGGAATGAGTGGCGTGAAGTTAGAAGCAGATTTTCATATCATTACGGCACAAACCAGCGCGATCAACAATATAAACAAGTGTGTGCGAAGAGGTGGGCTAGAAATTGAAGACCTTATTCTCGAACCACTTGCTTCCAGTCTGGCTGTATTAAGTGAGGAGGAAAAAGAAGCAGGTGTCTGTTTGATTGACATTGGTGGCGGCACTACTGATATCGCGGTATTCTACGATAACATCATTAGACACACCGCTGTGATTCCATTTGGTGGAAACATCCTTACCACTGACATCCAGCATGGGTTGCAGGTGATGGCTAAACAAGCTGAACAATTGAAGACGCGTTTCGGAAAAGCCATTGCGGAGGAAGCAAGTCCTAATGAGATCGTTTCAATTCCTGGAATAAGAAACAGAACGGCAAAGGAAATATCAGTTAAGAACCTCTCCAGTATTATCCAGGCACGCATGGAAGAGATTATTGAAATGGCGCATACTGAAATCATTAACTCCGGATACGAAAATCGCTTGGCGGGTGGAATTGTCATTACAGGTGGAGGTTCACAGCTCAGTTGTTTAAAACAATTGGTAGAGTACATGACCGGAATGGACACTCGCATCGGATATCCTAATGAGCACCTTGGCAAAAGTAAGATGGAGGCAGTGAAAAGCCCAATGTATGCAACGGCTGTAGGCCTTGTGTTGTCAGGTTTCCGCTCTCTGGATGAACGCGAAGAAAGATACAAAGAGGCTAAGGAGCAGAAGAATGTGAAAACGAAGAAGACACCGAAGTCAAACCCAACATCAGATTTCTTCTCCAGCATCTTGACCAAAACAAAAGGATTATTGATAGATGACCTTGATGGCAAAAATGAATATTGATCAACCACTAAATAATAATGTCATGTTTGAACCAGTAATAGGATACAAATTTGATCTCCCGAAACACCATAAGTCGATTATCAAAGTAATCGGGGTCGGTGGTGGAGGTAGCAATGCCGTTAACCACATGTATAAACAAGGCATCAAGGATGTCGAGTTTGTGGTTGCTAATACTGATTTGCAAGCGCTGAACAGCAGTCCTGTTCCACACAAATTGCAACTCGGTGTAAACCTGACTGAGGGTCTTGGTTGTGGTGCCAATCCTGAAGTTGGACGCGCAGCTGCGATTGAAAGCAAAGAGCAGATTCGCGAAATGCTAATGGGCACTAAGATGGTTTTTGTCACTGCGGGAATGGGTGGCGGTACCGGAACAGGGGCAGCTCCGGTGATTGCCAAGATTGCCAAGGACATGGATATTCTAACTGTTGGTATCGTAACAGTCCCTTTCTCTTTTGAAGGGAAAAAGAAGTTAACACAAGCCGAGTTGGGCGTTGAAGCATTCCGCTCAAGCTGTGACACCGTACTTATTATATTAAACGATAAGTTGAGAGAAATCTATGGCAACTTATCCATTGGTCAGGCTTTTGGTGAAGCGGACAATATTTTGACTACTGCAGCTAAAGGCATTGCTGAAATCATCACGTTGGCCGGTTATGTGAATGTTGATTTTCAGGATGTGCGCACAGTGATGTTAAATGCAGGAGCGGCCGTGATGGGTTCCGCTGAAACACGAGGAGATAATCGTTCGATCAAGGCAGCTCAGCAAGCACTTGCTTCACCTTTGTTGGATAACAAAGATATCATGGGTGCTAAGAAAATTCTACTCTCAATTATTTCTGGCGAAGAAGCCGAACTTCAGATGGATGAACTTACTACAATCACGGAGTACATTCAACAGCAGGCTGGTGATGAAGCGGAAGTAATCTTCGGTCATGGTGTGGACTCAGGCTTGGCAGATCGAATTCGTGTTACCGTCATTGCTACAGGATTTCTCTCCGAGGGGAAAATGACTAAAAAGAGGGATGAGAAGAAAGTGCATGAACTGGATCGCACCCAGATACCATTGTTTGGTACTGTTGATAATTCTGTCAATCAGCGCAACAATGATCTGCAATTAAAAATTGTAGATAAAGACAAGCCCATATTAGAAAATGAACAGGAGGTATTTCAAGAAGAGGAGGATTCAAAAATATCCACAAACTCTACTCTGTCTGAGGAAGAGACATTTACCTCTCGCACCGTTGAATTTACGATAAATAATAAAGATGAAATTCTATCCCAGGGGGAAAACACCTTTGAAGATGAGGCTGATCTGTTCGAGGAAGATGAGGATTTCAAATTAGGTAAAGGAGTTTCAGAAGACCAGGTAATAAATGATGATGGGCTTATGGAATATAGAAGAACGAAGGAGCGTCTTGAGCAACAGGCAAAGGAACGCAGAGAAAAACTGAAGAAGGGAAAAGTTCAGGAAATGACGAAGGATGAGTTCAAGCAAAAGTGGGAAGCTCCGGCCTATTTACGCAGGGGAGTGAAAATGGATAATGTTCCCCATTCATCCGAGTCTAATATCTCGCGTTATAGCCTCAATGATGACAACAGTCTATTGGGAAACAATAAATTTTTACATGACAATGTAGATTAAAGACATGGCATATCCGGCACGACTGGTTTTTACTCCATTCGTAGTGGTTGTTGGTGGTAAATATTTTTTGCCGGTGCCGGAGTGCCT
>JAYVTB010000002.1:0-45198 GCA_043774805.1 Cyclobacteriaceae bacterium
GTTTCATCCCGCAAAAGGAGGGGACATCCACACAGGCTTTTGAATGGAACAAGAGAAGTTGCTATCGTACTGATGAGTTGAAAGACCATCGGTCGTGTAAGGATAACACGAGATAGCAGTGACGGACTAAGTTGTAGTAGCGATGAAGTTATCGAAAGGTGATGGAGCGAAGAACTTAGCCTGTTTAGTTTTATAATTTTTGACAACCGAGTAACATTGGGATGATTGATTACTATGAAACGAGATCACAGCCAATTACCAGAGTCATGGTATGGCAGGCCTATCAGAAGGTAAGATCGAATAAAGGAGGTTCCGGCATTGACAATGTAGATTGGGATATGTTAGATCGTAACAGGTCATCTCACTTATACAAACTATGGAACCGCCTGAGTTCGGGCAGTTATTTTCCGCAGCCTGTAAAAGAAGTAGCGATTAAGAAGAAGTCAGGAGGAGTTCGCAAGTTAGGGATACCCACTATTTTAGATCGTATAGCCCAAGAGGTAGTAAAGACACATCTTGAGCGAATAGTAGAGCCACGGTTCCATGAGAGTTCGTTTGGTTATCGTCCGAAAAGAAATTGTCATCAAGCGGTAGAGAAGGCAGTATCAAATGTTTTCACACATGACTGGGTGATTGATCTTGACATCAAAAGTTTCTTTGACAGCATAGACCATTCGCTATTAATGCGAGCCGTTACACACTACTGTACAGATACGTGGGTGTTGCTTTATGTAAGACGGTGGTTAGAAGCAGGTATTATTCAACAAGATGGTAGTTATGTAGATCGCGCAAGTGGTACTCCACAAGGAGGAGTAGTTAGTCCATTACTGGCCAATATTTTTCTACATGTGGCCTTTGATAAATGGATGGAGCTACATCATCCGCGAAAACCATTTGAGCGCTATGCAGATGATATTGTAATTCATTGCAAGAGTGAGCGCCAGTCGATATACCTGTTGAAAGCAATAACACAACGTTTATCGGATTGCAAACTTAGCTTGCAGAAAGAGAAAACCAGAATTGTGAACGTAAGAGGTAGCTCAGCGAAGAAGTATTCGCGGAGCTTTGATTTCTTAGGATTCACGATAGAGCCACATTGGGTCAGAACCAAGGCCGGTTGCCGTTTGTTGCCCAGATCTGTTATCAGCAAACAGTCGATTAGTAGTGTGCTGGATAAATTCAAAGGCATTCATAAGAGGCGTAAAAGCATCGAAGAATTAGCAAAGGAATTGAATCCTGTTATTCGAGGAGTGATGAATTATTATTGTAAATTTTGGTCTTATCACACTCACACATTATGGAATCAACTGAATAAGCGATTAAAGAAGTGGGTGAAGTGGGAAAAGGGCTTGTATAAAATGGCATCGGTGAGGTGGCTGAGGAAGAAGCATGATGAGAGACCGAATCTATTCGCGCACTGGAAGTTGGTATATCCATGATGTAGAAATACATTTGTGATTGAACAGGAAGAGCCGTATGAAAGGAGACTTTCACGTACGGTTCCGTGAGAACCTAAGGGTGCAACTCCCTTAGGTGACTCGACTAGAGGCAACCTTGCCAGACGACCAAAAATAATTCGTATTAGTTTTTGACAATTGGATATTCTATTACAATTGACTGATTTGAAACTGTTTAAAAAAATAATTCTTGTAGTATGTTTAATCACCTTACTAACGACCCAATCAAATGCCCAGCGGTGGACAATTGAGCGGACGACTAAGGACACAGTAGCAGTTAGCTTCAAGTTAGCTTATTGGGCAACGATTAAATACCCAGGCTTTACTGTTGGAACTGAGATACCATTGGCGAGAAAGAACTTTCTTAAGGGTGACAAAATAAAAAAAGTTCAGGAACAATATCTCACATCAAATATCGGATTCTACTACCATAAAACATTCCACAGCAACTATATCTTATCTGCCGGATATCTGATTAGAAGAACCAACTCGAAATTATGGTTTGCTGACATAAACCCACAAATTGGTGTGAGCAGAACATTTCTTGATGGAACTACATACAAAGTGGATAACAATGGAAATGTTAGGAAGGTAAATGGTGCAGGCTATTGGTATTTTAATGCTCAATTTGGATTTTCAATTGGTAAAGATTTTAGTAGCTCAAAAAACGCAATTCCATTAAAAGCTTATATCAAACCAAATCTGATACTTTCACTTCCTTATAACAATTATTTCTATGTTCGCCCAATCGTGGAGATTGGGATTAGTTATTGTCCAGAAGATTTTATTTCAAAGCGAATCAGAAGCAAGGTCTTTAATAGAAAATAGAATGAAACATCTAATCTACATTGGTTTTATAGTGTTTCTGCTTTCGTGCCAACGAGAAGAAATCACATTAGACACAAAAGCTGATGACACATTTTATATTCAAAATAGTGGTGCTAGTCAACGCGTTCAAGTCAGAGGCAATACCTTATCCGGTAAAATCATTCTGACTATCCATGGCGGACCGGGAGGGTCATCATATTATTTAAGCTACTTAGATGGGATGAAGGATATAGAGTCAGATTTTGCTGTGGCATATCTAGACCAGCAAATTGCTGGCGGGTCTCAAGGAAACAATGTGGGACATACTATAGACGACTTTGCAGAAGGAGTAAAAAAAACAATTTCCGTTCTTAGACATAGATATGGAAACAATCAAAAGATAATTTTGTACAGTGAAAGTTGGGGAGGCGTTGTGACTGCAGCCTTTTTAACAAAAGAGAACAATCAACAAATGGTGGATGGATGGATAAACTCCGATGCCCCTCATGACTTCCACCTGCAAGATAGACTTATGTGCCCAATGGCGGTTACTATTGGGAATGACCAAATAGCAACTGGCAATAATGTTTCAAAATGGAATGAGATAATAAGCTATTGTAATTCACACGATCCGGCAAATAATTATTCTGATGCTAAGGAGCTAAATGAATTACTAGGTGAAGCAGAATATCTCATTGACACTGTTGTTAAAGTGGATTTCAATACGCTTGATATTTTTTGGAGCGAGTCACAAACCAACAATGCGCCTTTTACTGCTTTGGGGTTTAATCTTTTTAGCAACGAAAAAAATGAAATAGAAAAGGGAGCTTATAAGAAAAATTATGAAGAAGCAATTTCAATAATAAACATTCCTCTGTTAATTCTTTGGGGTAAGTACGACTTTATAGCACCTCCAGCAGTGGGGGACAGTTTATTTAATAAAGTATCAAGTATTGAAAAAGAAAAAGTAATTCTTCAGCGAAGCGGACATAATGGGTTCCTACAAGAGCCTAAAATTTACTGGACAAAGTTTAAGGAGTTCATGGACAAGTTATAGTGAAGCAAGGCAGCCGCTAACAAAATGTATGTGAGCATTGCGGGGTGCAGTTTCAAACAACGCTTTGTTACTGGGACAGTTTAATATTTCAAAGACCCGCAACGTCAGATACATAAAAGTTGGCAATCATTAAAAAACAAACAAAATGAAAACAATAGCACCTTTCCTTCTGGTACTCGCAATAAGTTCCTATGCCCAAGGCCAGAATAAGCTTTACGATTATGATGTGGAAAAAAGGATTGAGGAGCTAGGAATTGTATTAGTCACTCCAAAACTTCCGCCAGGTATTAATATTGAATTCGCAACTAAAACTGGCAATCTGATTTATCTATCAGGAACCGGACCTACAGGTGATAAATTCATCGGAAAAGTTGGCAAGGATCTAACAATAGAGCAGGGTTATGAAGCTGCCCGATCAACAGCCATTAGTCATCTGTCATACCTGGAAGCAGCCATTGGAGACCTCAATAAAGTAGTGAAAATTGTAAAAGTCCTCGGTCTCGTTACCTTTAAGGTGCACCCTCATCATACTTCATCCCACCCAGATTATTTGGAAACGCAGGGCCCTAATAAAAAATCAATCTCCGCCCGTGTTGGTGTTCTTCACCTACATGAAACCCCCTACTAATTTAATTACTGCTTCCCCTTCCTGAAATCCAACGGAGGCTTACGATCGCCAATCATAGACTTGTATTTGAAATCAGGACCAACAAAATCCGCCAGTTCCTTTTTGGCTTTTACAACGATGGATGGATTATTGAAAATATCAATGCCCGTCATGGCAATAACTTTAGCAGCATTGTTCATTGCTTTATAGCCAATGCTCGTACCTCCACTGGCAACTGCCTGCCATGAGTGTGCCGGCACTCCTGGAACCCAGGTTGCGGTACCTAATCCTACTGTTGGCACTACCCATGTAATATCGCCCACATCCGTGGAGGCAGGGAAAAAGCCACCCGTCTTGAAAGGTTCTACTCGTGCAGCGGATTCAAGTGGAGGATATTTGGTAGACAGTGTACTTTGAATCTTTTTTCCAAACTCAATTTCATCCGGAGTATAATTGACACCACCTACTTTACTAAGGTTATTATACATCAGTCGGGCGAGTGTTTCGTTGGGCACAAGATTGAACGAACCGGAAATCACTTCGTACTTCATGGTAGTTTCAGTTCCGCTGGCAGCACCTTCGGCTGCTTTCACGATACGATTCCAGATTTCTTCCACCATGCGCGCATCCGGGTGACGCACCATATACTCTGCCTCTGCATAATCAGGAACAACATTCGCAGCTAATCCACCTTTATTGATTACGTAATGAATGCGTGTCTCTTGCGGAACATGCTCGCGCATCAGGTTCACCATATAGTTCATCGCTTCTAATCCATCCAATGCGGAACGACCGGCATGAGGTGCAGCAGCGGCATGGGCAGAACGACCATAAAACTTAAAAATAGCTTGCTTGATAGCAAGGCAGGATTGAGGACTGGCGTCATTGGAACTGGAGGGATGCCAGTGCAATACAACATCCACATCATCAAAGAGTCCATCACGCACCATATATACTTTAGCTGAACCACCTTCTTCAGCGGGTGTTCCAAATAACTTTATAGTTCCAGCCTTTTTGTTTTTTATCAACCAGTCTTTCAATGTTACGGCAGCAGCTACCGAAGCAGTACCAAACAAATGATGTCCGCACGCATGACCGGGGCCACCCTCTACTTTTATTTTTCTGTCGGGTACGGAATCCTGTGAGAGTCCGGGTAAAGCATCAAACTCGGCAAGAATACCAATGACAGGACCACCACTGCCATACGTTGCTAAAAAAGCTGTTGGCATTTCAGAAACACCGGCCTTTATCGTAAAGCCTTCACTGCTTAATACACCTTGCAATCGTGCCGTGCTTTGTGTTTCCAGAAATCCCAGCTCAGCATAAGACCAGATGTCCTGTGCTACTTTTTGATAAATGGGGAATTTCTTATTCAATTCAGTCGTGACGAATTCTTTATCGCGATCAGGTTTTACCTTAGGATTGATTTCAGTTTGCGCATGAACAAATAATGCAGAAAGCAACGACAAGAGCAAAAATATTTTTTTCATGAGTTAAGAATTAGGTGCAGTAATAAAGTGAAAAATTGTGAGGATTGAAATCAATCTTTTACGATTTCAAATTCCACCCTGCGGTTGAGCTGCTTATGCTCATCCGTGACTTCTTGTACGATAGGTTTTGAGCTTCCAAACCCAATCGCGGTAATCCGGGAAGTATCTATGGGGAATTTACTAGTAAGGTAGTTCTTAATGGCATCAGCGCGTGCCTGTGATAAACGCAGGTTGGATTCTTCTTTTCCTGCGGAATCTGTGTGGCCTGAGATTTTTAATTTGAATGCGGGATGGTCGATTAAATAATTCGCCAGTTTATCCAAATCATCATGCATGGTCTGAAGAATATTGGCTTTGCCGTTTTCAAATTCAAGCGATTGAAAAGCGAGCTTGCTCTCAATGGGCTCGGCAATCTTGTTGATTTCCCGGTCTCCATCCAGAAAGAAGATTTCTTCAATGCGAAAGAATTCATCGCCCTGAATTATTAACAAGTAGTTGCGCTTGTTAATAAGGGTGAAGTCAAATGTTCCGTCATCGCGAATAAACTTAGGTGCCACTTCTACTCCTTGATCGAGGTCAATTACCGATACGATACCCTTCTCTGGTTTTCCCTCGGGATTCTTCATTGTTCCTTTTAAGGTAGTGATCGCATTCGGCTGAGCTTCCATGGGAACAGGAAAGGAATGCAGGTCGAGATTCTTTAGATCTTCTTGAGTGGAGCGTGCATAGTAGAGGTTCTCCGATTTTGAGTCGATCGTAAAATAATACTCACTACCACTACCGTTCACTAAGGGTCCTGTATTTTTTGGTTCGCTCCAACCTGTCTTTAATAAATTGGATTTATAAATATCAAATTCTCCAAAGTTTAATGGATGTCCGTTCGAACTAAAATAAAGTACATTGAAACTATGATGGAAGAAAGGACTTACTTCACTGTTCACGGTATTAATGATGGGGCCAGCATTCAGCGCTTTTTGCCAAACTCCTTTTTTATCCTTTATCGCAAAGAAGATGTCCGACAACCCAAAGCTACCCGCACGATTCGAAGCGAAGAACAGCGTGTCACCACCGTGCGTGAGTGATGGATGAGAGTCCCAGCCGGTGCTGTTAATATTTGTTCCCAGATTTTTTATTTCACCCCACGTGCTATCGGTTCTCATGGTCGCCATGTACAGATCGCAGTTGCCCATTCCATCGGGTGTATTGCATCGTGAAAAGAAAAGATATTTTCCATCGCCACTGATACAAGCAGAGCCTTCGTTGTAGGTGCTATTGATTTTTGCAAAGGGTTCCGCGATTGACCACCTGCCCTCGACCTTGATGCTGAAAAAAAGATCTTCATTATACGAACCATCACTCTTTTCATTTCTTTTTGAAGTGAATAGAATGAGATCATCGGTATTCCCTACCGTGGGTCCATAATCTTCCTTTCGGGAATTAATATCATCACCCATGTTAAGTAAAATTGATTTTGGTGGACGAAGCGTATCAATGTCTTTCCGATAATCCACCAATTGATAATAAAAATCCAGTGGAACATAGTTCTCTTTTTTATCGGGATCCAGTTGCTGATACGATGCATAGATATTTTTAATATCCAATCCTTGCTGATGATGTTTCAATACTAATTTGTAAAGAAGCAACGACTCGCCTGGAGTCCCATTTTTTTCAGAGAGCTTGGCCAACTTCCAGATCATAGCGACATTTCGATTGAAGTTTTCTATCCCGAAATTCTTTACATAATCTTTTAGAGCAGTATAAAGTGCTGTCTCGTCACCCACCTGATCCAACGCTTGTATTTTCTTCAATTTGGCTGCATCGTAATAGAAGCCAACTTTATTGACATTGGGGAAATTAAATATGTCAGACTGGCTGTAGGTACTTACGGAGTCATTAAGCGCTATTGTGCCACCTTTTTTAAAACCTTTTTTTTCTTTTTGCGCGTATAGGTGGGAGTAGTTCGCGAATAGAGCTGCGAAAAACAGCAAAATACAGACCTTCAGTTTGATCCTTGACGTGATGGGTAAACTCATTAGTATAGGAAAATTGCCACTATTTTGGCGGATAAACAAAACCATGGCACATGGATTGACCCTTACCGGCAATACTTAAAATTAATTGGATACGCCCATTTTTTGTGTCAAATTGGCACTTCATAACTATGTTTAAATCCCTAGCATTACCAACACTGGTTCAGGAAGATTCGGAGGAGATGATTCAGTTGATCAATCCGGAGCAGGAATCAGACCTTAAACCGGAAGACCTTCCTGAAGAGCTTTCTATTCTTCCTATAAAAAATACTGTTTTGTTTCCTGGCGTGGTGATACCCATTACAGTCACTCGTCAAAAATCAATTCGCCTGATTAAGAAAGCCTACCAGGGCCATCGGATCATTGGTGTGATCGCACAGAAAAATAAGCAAGCCGAAGAGCCAAACTCTGAAGATCTATATCGATTTGGAACGGTAGCACGCATCATAAAAATGTTGGTGCTGCCTGACGGAAACACGACCATTATCATTCAAGGTAAGAATCGTTTTGCTATCAAAGAGTTTTTGCAAGACGAGCCTTTCATGACAGCAAAGATTGAATTGCAGACTGAACCTACGCTCGATTTGGAAAGCAAGGAGGTACAGGCGCTTGTTCAATCCTTGAAAGATGCAGCTACGAAAATTCTGAAACTCAATCCTGATATTCCGCAGGAAGCCCAGATAGCATTGGATAATATTCAAAGTACCGGATTCTTAATTCACTTCGTGGCATCAAATCTTAACGTTGAAGTATCCGACAAGCAGAGGATTCTCGAAACAAATAATATCATTGACCGGGGCACTTTGTTATTGCAATACATGCTAAAGGAAATCCAGATGCTGGAGATCAAGCACGAGATTCAGAAGAAGGTACATACGGATATTGATCAGCAACAACGTGATTATTTCCTGCGTCAGCAAATAAGAGTGTTGCAAGATGAATTGGGTTATGACGGCCCGGATAAAGAGATTGAAAAACTTCGCAAACGTGGAGTGGATAAAAAGTGGTCAAAGACAGCTGCTGAACATTTTAATAAGGAACTTGATAAGTTATTGCGCATCAATCCGCAGGCGGCTGAGTTTCCTGTCGCTATGAACTATGTGGAATTCATGCTCGACTTGCCATGGCATGAATATACAGTGGATGATTTTGATTTGAAGAAGGCGAGAAAGATTCTTGACAAGGATCACTTTGGTCTTGAAAAGGTTAAGACGCGTATCATCGAGTATCTCGCGGTGCTCAAGTTGAAAAAGGATATGAAAGGACCTATCCTTTGTTTATATGGGCCTCCGGGTGTTGGAAAGACTTCATTAGGGAAATCTATCGCGAAATCACTTCAGCGCAACTATGTGCGTATGTCGTTAGGCGGTGTTCATGATGAAGCTGAAATTCGCGGGCACCGAAAAACATATGTGGGCGCCATGCCCGGTAAGATTTTATTGAATATCAAGAAAGCAAAGTCTTCCAATCCTGTTTTCATTTTGGATGAAATTGATAAAGTGAAATCAGATTTTCGTGGTGATCCATCTTCTGCTTTACTTGAGGTGTTGGATCCGGAACAGAATAATTCATTCGGTGACAACTACCTTGAAGTAGAATATGATCTCTCCAAAGTATTATTTATTGCCACAGCAAATTCACTGGATTCCATACATCCGGCTTTACGCGATCGTATGGAGATTATTGAGCTAACGGGCTATACCGTAGAAGAGAAACTTCAGATTGCCATTAAACATTTGGTGCCAAAGCAATTGGGTGAGCATGGATTGAAATCTTCGCAAGTTAAATTCTCAAAAGAGGCGCTTCTAAAAGTGGTTGAGAGTTATACGAGGGAATCAGGGGTAAGAAATCTCGAGCGCAAAATTGGTTCTGTAGTAAGGAGTATGGCGAAGTCGGTAGCGATGGAAGAAGAATTTGAAAAGAATGTCACGCCTGAATTTGTAGTGAAAGTATTGGGCGCTGAAATTTTTGATGAAGAACTGTATCAGGGAAATAATATTGCCGGTGTGGTTACAGGCCTTGCCTGGACGCAAGTGGGTGGTGATATTCTCTTTGTTGAATCAAGCTTGAATAAAGGAAAAGGAATCCTTACCATCTCTGGTCAGTTAGGTGATATAATGAAAGAATCGGCCATGGCCGCCTTGTCGTATTTAAAATCGAATGCCGAGCAATGGGGTATTGACCATCGGGTGTTTCAACAATATGATTTACACATTCATGTGCCAGCCGGAGCAGTTCCGAAAGATGGACCTTCAGCCGGTATAACCATGTTGACTTCGTTGGCTTCTATTTATACTCAACGAAAAGTGAAGGATAAACTCGCCATGACGGGCGAAATTACCTTGCGTGGAAAAGTGTTGCCGGTAGGAGGTATCAAAGAAAAAATGCTGGCCGCTAAGCGAAGTGGCATTAAGGAGATTATTCTTAGTGAACGTAATAAACGAGACATCCTCGAAATTGAAAAGCCCTATATAAAAGGGCTTAAATTTCATTATGTCGACACCGTTGATCAGGTATTAAATATTGCTTTGCTAAAAGAGAAAGTAGCCAAGCCCTTAGCGTTTGTGTTAACCGATGCCAAAGCATAACCCTGAAATTCATAAATAACACTACATGTTAGATTCAAAATACCTTACCCCACAGCAAATCGTAAAGGAGCTGGATAAATATATCATTGGTCAGTACGAAGCAAAGCGCAATGTGGCTATTGCCTTGCGCAACCGCTGGAGAAGGATGAGTGTGAAGTCCGAAATTCAAAGCGAAATTGTTCCCAATAATATTTTGATGATCGGAGCTACAGGTGTAGGTAAAACGGAGATCGCCCGAAGGCTTGCCCGCATTGCTGATGCCCCATTTGTAAAAGTAGAGGCTTCTAAATTTACAGAAGTGGGTTATGTAGGTCGGGATGTAGAGAGCATGGTCCGCGATCTGGTGGAACAATCGGTAAATATGGTGAAGGCGAGAAAGAAGGAAGAAGTGAAGGAGAAAGCAGCACAGATGGTGGAAGAAATTATCCTGGATGCGCTGATCCCTCCGATGCGATCGAACGCAGCAGGATTTACAGTGAATCAGGATGAATCACAGGAAACACCCACCACCGATGTGGAATTGAATGAGCGCACGCGTAATTTATTTCGGGAGAAAATAAAAAATGGTGAACTGGAAGATCGAAAAATTGAAATCAACATAAAATCAGGTTCAGGACCAGGTGTAGGAATGGTCGGAGCGGGAATGATGGATGAGGTATCGATGATGAACCTCCAGGAAATGCTGAGCGGCATGATGCCAAAGAAGCCTAAGAGGAGAAAAGTTACTGTTGGGGAGGCAAGAAAAATTCTGTTGGAGGAAGAGGCGCTTAAACTTATCGATATGGATGAGGTGAAGGAGGAAGCATTGCGTAAAGCGGAGGATGCCGGAATTATTTTTATTGATGAGATTGATAAGATTGCTTCTGGCTCCGGGAAGAAAGGTGGCGGCCCCGATGTAAGCCGCGAAGGCGTACAGCGTGACTTATTACCAATTGTAGAGGGGAGTACGGTGAATACAAAATATGGTGTAATAAAAACCGATCACGTATTGTTTGTGGCGGCAGGCGCTTTTCATATTTCCAAACCGTCTGATCTTATCCCCGAGTTGCAAGGTCGATTTCCAATCAGGGTAGAACTAACAAATCTTACTCGCGAGGACTTTGTGCGCATACTAACAGAACCCAAGAATGCGTTGACTAAACAATATAAAGCATTGTTTGAGGCAGAAGGAGTTCAATTAGAATTTTCTGACGATTCCATTTTTGAAATTGCTCAGGCGGCCTTTGACATCAACGCTGAAGTTGAAAATATTGGAGCACGCAGATTGCATACCGTGATGAGCAGATTGTTAAATGAATTTTCTTTTGATGTGCCGGATAAGATTTCTGAAAATTCCAGAATAAGCATAACAAAAGAAATGGTGAAAGAGAAGTTAAGTGGTCTGGTCAAGAACAGGGATTTGAGTGAGTATATATTATAGCGGATGACCCGTTTCCTCATTGTTTCATTTTTAATTTTTTTTGTGATGGAAGCAACCGTTGCACAGAGTGCTTCGGATTCAACGAGGAGTGAATTTATAGAACGCTACCCCGATAAATTTTTTGTGTGGCCTCTCTTTAAAAAGCGATCGCTTTCGTTCGATGTACGAACTGCAAATCATGATAAAATAAAATACAAGCCCAACAATTCATTTAGCTTAGGATTTGGAATTTATTTATTTGAGATTTCGGCTGAAATTTCCTTTGCTCTTCCCATTAATGAAAAGAATCAATATACGTATGGAAATACGGATGCACGGGAGTTCCACGCTAATTTCCTGGGCAATGGCTGGGGCATGGACGTGTTTCGTCAGAAGTATGCCGGATTTTATTTTCCGGATCATTCAAAATCATCATCACAAAATGTATTTATAAAGCGACCGGATATTGAGCTCACAAATACAGGAGTCAACGGAATTTATGTGTTTAATAAAAAAAGTTTCTCTTTGAAGTCCGCCTATAATTATTCTGAGCGACAAATAAAAAGTGGTGGGTCAGTTATTCTGACAAGTAATCTCAATACATTCAGGCTTACTGCTGATTCGGCAATTGTGACGCAACAAGCAGCATCCAGTAGTCCCAGCTCTGGTTTTCAACTGATGAGGTATACCACGCTGAGTATTGCCGGAGGCTACACGTACACCCTGGTTTACCGATCTTTTTTCCTGAACGGTGCCTTTTCGATTGGACCTGCTCATAATTGGATTTTGTATAACCGGCCTGGCGAGGAAGAACATTATGATACCGCCATCAATACCTTTACGGATATTCGAGTGTCGATAGGTTATAACAGTGATCGATTCTTTGGTGGGATGAGCCTGGTGACGCAATCCCGTAACATTCGATTTGAGGATGTTCAATTTGCCAATACCAACACGTTTGCAAAACTGGTGATTGGATATCGGTTCAACGAAGTAGGAATATTGAAAAAGAGAGCGCACGATTACATCCCCCACAGCACTCCTTAAGCTACCGCATGCTCACCTCCTCAGTAATTTGAATGCAAGATTTCTTCCATGCCCCTGCATAATGGCGAGGTTAATCCAACTCAACGCAAACTTTTCCAGTAATTCAACTTTATCGTCTCCGCCAAAATCATAACACATAGCAAACCCTAAGTCGTTGGCCAATTGTTCTGCCACTTTCTTTGCTTTAACACTGTCACCAGCTGCAAACATGTCAATGCCTTCTCCATGGTAGATGGGATTGAGCATGTTTTCAAAACCGGTTGAGTTAAAGCATTTAACTACATCTGATGCTTTCGTAATTTCTTTAATAGCGTGATAGGCGGTGGCAAAGGATTCTGGTCTGGTGCGCACGGAGTTGGTTGCGTCAATAGTAACCTTGTTCGTGAGATCACCAAGGTGCGGTATTAATTCGATTACAGATTCAGGTGGAGTGGTAATCACGATGATCTCTGCATTCGTTGAAGCTTCAGCAATAGTTTGGGCTTTCGCTTCCGGAATTAATGATGAGGCTTTTTGCATTTTAGCTGATTGAGGATCACGCACACCAAATACGACCTGATGCCCTGCTTTCAACCAACCTTTTCCGAGGGCAGAACCAACATTGCCAGCGCCTATGATTGCTATTTTGAACATTATGAATTTAATGTATACTCCACTGATATTTTCGTGCTCAATGCTTTTGAGATGGGGCAATTTTCTTCCGCATGTTTCACCAATTCAGCAAACTTGGCCTGATCGATGCCTTTTACAGTAGCGTTTAAAATCAAATGAGATTCTGTGAGCACACCATCCTCAAAATTGATTTCACACTTTGTTTCCAACTGATCGGGTATAAAGCCTGCCCCTTCGAGGTTGAAGCTTAGCTTCATGCTAAAACATCCGGCATGCGCAGCAGCTACCAGCTCTTCGGGATTAGTGCCAATGCCTTCTTCAAAACGACTGCCAAATGAATATTGGGTTTTGTTCAACACGGTGCTTTGTGTTGTTAAGTTTCCTTTTCCAGTTTTGCCGCCTCCTTGCCATACGGCTGTTGCTCTTCTTTTCATATAATTTAGGATTAATTGTTTATTCAGTCTTCTTTGTTTTTAGGGAAGTCAAAAAGCATAAGTTTGCCACAACCAAAACTAACATCTTTCCAGTGATTAATATTCAATTGAGCCTTCACCATTCCGCACGTGGGAATGTTGTCGATGCTTTCATGGAGAAGTAAGTTAGCTAACTCGGTTAATCCTGGGTTATGGCCAAATAAGAAAACGACTTCTTCCTCATCGCCCTCGCGTTCTTTTAATTCACGAATCACGGTCAGGAATTGATCTTCGGTGGCATGATAGAGGCGTTTTTCAGTTTTGATTTTGTCCTTATCATACCCTAATATTTTAGCGAATTCTTTACAGGTGTCATAGGCCCGGGTCGCAGGGCTTGTAATCATGAAATCTGGTGTGACCCCTCTTTCCTTAAGTCTCGTGGCCATAGCAGGTGCATCCTTTTTGCCTCGTTTATTCAACGGTCGTTCAAAGTCACCCTGGTCAGGGTCGTCCCAACTCGACTTGGCGTGGCGGATAAGGTATAGGGTCTTCATATAACGGTGAAATAAAATTAATCAAACCTACTCGTATCTTTGCCATTCGTATATGGAAAACAGACCCTTAAAAAAGCGAATTAAGTACACGTCACTTTATTTCTTTATCAGGTTTTTGATTTTTGCCTCCAATCTGTTACCCAGGAGGGTATGGTTAGCGTTTTGTGGTTGGCTTGGAAAAATTGCTTATGCTGTGTCGCCCAAGCCACGAGAGCGTGTGGTTTATCATTTGGGTCTTGCTTTTGGAAATGAAAAATCATCCCGTGAGATCCTTGAGTTAAGCAAGAGAGTGTTTGTCATGTTAGGTAAAAATGCCGGAGATATACTTCGCTCTTTAAAGGTGCGTACTCTTTCCGATCTTAATAAAATTTTGATTACGCATGGCATAGAGAACTATGAACAGGCCTATGCCAAAGGGAAGGGAGTTATGTTTCTGACATCACATCTTGGGGCGTTCGATTTGCAGATCACGAACATGGCATTGCGTGGATTGAATCCCAATATTGTGGGTACGGCATTAAAGGATGAACGACTAAATGAATTGCTTTGGCAGTATAGGAATGCATATGGTGCCGTGGCCATTGAGCGGGGTAAGGAAAGCGTACGGTTATTTAAAGTTTTGAAGTCGGGAGGTTCTATCGCTATTTTGATCGATCAGGATACAAAAGTAAAAAGTCGCTTTGTGGATTTTTTCGGCATGAAGGCGGCAACTCCCATTGGAGCTACCGTGTTGGCATTGCGGACGGGTGCTGCCGTAGTGCCCACTTATATTTATTTGGACGAAAATGGGATGCAGAATATGCACATCCTGCCGGAGATACCGCTGGTGATTACCGGTGATGACGAAACCGACTTGATTGTTAACACCCAGAACTTCACCAACTTCACCGAACAGATCGTACGTGAGCACCCTGATCAATGGGTGTGGATGCATGAGCGATGGAGGACAAGACCCGGAGAAGAAATTGCCTGATGATTTAAATTATCTATGAAACGATTACTGCTAATCCTATGCGTGTTGAGCCTTGTACTCCACTCAAAGGCACAAATTTCGAAAGCTGAAAAGAAGATTACATCCGCCATCGATGCCGACCACGGAAGTGCATTGAGGTTGCTGGAGGAAGTAGTGAACATCAATAGCGGTTCGATGAATTTTGAAGGCGTGCAAAAAGTAGGGCAAATTTTTAAAGCAAGATTAGATGCACTTGGTTTTGAAACCAACTGGGTGGATGGAAAACCATTTGGTCGTGCCGGACATCTTGTGGGTTATCATACAGGTAAGGGCGTAGGAAAAACACTTTTATTGATCGGTCATTTAGATACTGTATTTGAGCTAACCAGTCCATTTCAAAAATTCACGATGATCAATGACTCTACGGCCTCGGGTCCGGGCATCAGCGACATGAAGGGTGGTGATGTTATGATTATTTATTCGTTGGAAGCATTGAAGCAGGCTGGCTTATTAAAAAATATGAACATCATTGTGGTGATGACAGGCGATGAAGAACTTAGTGGACGACCATTGGAACTTGCACGCAAAGATCTGATTGAAGCGGCAAAGAAAGCAGACATTGCATTGGGTATGGAGGATGGCGACAGTGATCCAACGACCGGTGTCATCTCTCGAAGAAGTTCATCGGGTTGGGAATTGAGTGTTACTGGTTTGCCAGCTCACTCATCCCAGATTTTCACATCAAAGATTGGTGCCGGTGCCATTTATGAAGCTTCGCGAATATTGACAGGATTTTACGAAGGCCTCTCGAACGAAAAAGATTTGACGTTCAATCCGGGAATGATCCTGGGTGGTTCTGATATTCAACGCGATCCCGTTATGGATGGGGGTTCTTCATTCGGAAAGGAAAACATTGTAGCAAAACAGGCCGTAGTCACTGGTGACATTAGAGCAATTTCGCCTGAACAATTGAAGTTGGCGCAGGACGTAATGCTGAATGTTGTATCGAAGCACCTTCCCCAAACCAATGCCACATTAGTTTTTGATGAAGGCTATCCTCCATTAGCACCCACGGATGGAAACAAAAAACTATTGGAGTATTATACGAAGGTCAGTGAAGATCTTGGGTTAGGAAAAGTTACGGCTGTGAATCCACGCAATGCTGGTGCTGCTGATATTTCATTTACTTCCGGCTACGTGGATATGGCCATTGATGGTTTGGGATTATTTGGAGGTCATGGACACACTGATAAAGAATATGCTAATCTGAACTGGATGCCAAGACAAACCAAACGCATTGCTCTACTCATGTATCGACTTACACAGAACCCGGTAAGCAATAAGAAGTAGAAATTATTTCTTAAAGATAAAGTAGACTGCCAGTACCAGAAACACAAACCCAATGAAATGATTCCATCTGAAAGTTTCTGTTTTGAAAAAGAGGAGAGAGAAGATCACAAACACAATCAGTGTAATTACTTCCTGGATTACTTTGAGTTCCAACAGTGAAAATGGTCCACCGTAGTTCTTGAATCCAATTCGGTTAGCCGGAACCTGTAGGATATATTCAAATAATGCAATTCCCCAGCTGATCAGAATGATTGATATCAGCGGTAGACTCGCACTCCATTTCATTTCTTTAAACTTCAAATGGCCATACCACGCCAGCGTCATGAACGTATTGGATAACACAAGAAGGAGAATGGTGTAGAAGGCTCTCATTGATCGTTGTTAGTTGATGGTTGTTAGTTGTTCGTGGGTAGAATTTCTAACACCGAACAACAAACAAAGAAGAATTATTATTTCACCAACTTCTTATACTTAATCCGGTGCGGTTGATCATCACCCAATCGCTTTTTCTTATTCTCTTCGTATTCGCTAAAGGTGCCTTCAAACCAGAATACCTGTGAATCGCCTTCGAAGGCAAGAATGTGCGTACATACACGATCAAGGAACCAACGATCGTGAGAGATAATCACGGCACAACCTCCAAAATTTTCAAGCGCCTCTTCCAGGGCACGAAGTGTGTTTACGTCAAGGTCGTTGGTCGGTTCATCCAATAACAATAAGTTGCCACCTTGCTTTAAGGCAATCGCTAAATGTGCACGGTTGCGCATACCACCCGAAAGTTCTTTTACTTTTTTCTGCTGATCGTTTCCACTGAAGTTGAATTTGCTCACATAGGCCCGTGAGTTGATTTCTTTTCCTCCCACCAAAATCAATTCTAGTCCACCGGTGATAGCTTGCCACACGGTATCCTCTGGCTTCAAATCATCATGTTCCTGATCTACATAGGCAATTTTTACAGTTTCGCCCAAAGAGAAGGTTCCACTATCTGGGTTTTCTTTACCTGTAATCATTTTGAAGAGCGTAGTTTTACCTGCTCCGTTAGGACCAATGATTCCTACTATACCCGCAGGAGGAAGAGAGAAGGTAAGATTTTCGTAAAGGAGTTTATCACCATACGCTTTTGACACGCCATTGGCTTCAATTACTTTATTTCCAAGACGCGGTCCGGGAGCAATAAAGATTTCCAGTTTTTCTTCTTTCTCACGGTTCTCCTGACTAATCAACTTTTCATAATTGCTTAATCGCGCTTTTCCCTTGGCGTGACGTCCTTTAGGATTCATGCGCACCCATTCCAATTCACGTTCCAGCGCTTTTTGTCTTTTCGATTCGGTCTTCTCTTCCTGAGCTAAGCGCTTTTGTTTTTGATCTAGCCAGCTTGAATAATTTCCTTTCCAGGGAATACCTTCACCTCGATCCAACTCAAGAATCCAACCTGCAACGTTATCGAGGAAGTAACGGTCGTGCGTTACCGCGATGATCGTTCCTTTATATTGACGTAAGTGTTCTTCCAGCCATTGCACTGATTCTGCATCCAGGTGGTTGGTGGGTTCATCCAACAGAAGAACATCGGGAGTTTGCAATAATAAACGGCAAAGTGCTACCCTTCTTTTTTCACCACCGGAAAGATGCTCCACTTTTGCATCGGGCGGAGGACAACGCAGCGCATCCATGGCGCGCTCGAGCATATGATCTAATTCCCATGCATTCACAGCATCCAGCTTTTCCTGAACCTCGCCCTGGCGGGTGATGAGTTTGTCCATGGCATCTGGATTTTCCAATACCTCTGGATCACCAAACTTTTCGTTGATGGCTTCAAACTCTTTCAGGAGGGCCACCACATCTTTTACTCCTTCTTCTACAATTTCTTTTACCGTTTTTGTTTTATCCAATTGAGGCTCTTGCTCCAGGTAGCCAACGGTATATCCTAAATCAGATACGACCTCACCCTGGAATTCTTTATCGATGCCGGCAATTATTCGCAGCAAACTGGATTTACCAGAACCATTTAAACCGAGAACCCCTATTTTGGCACCGTAGAAAAAGGAGAGATAAATGTTCTTTAAAACTTGCTTGTTGGGTGGATAGATCTTGCTAACACCCGTCATTGAGAAAATAATTTTTTCGTCAGCCATGGAGGTAAAAGTGAGTTTAGAGCCCAGCCTGCCGGCAAGGCAGGCGCAAATATGGCGTTTTTAAGGCAATAGTTCATAGTGAAGAAAGAGTGCACAAAAGGAACTTGCAGGTTACTTTTTTAATTAGACAACTATCGACAGCTGACTATTGACTATGGTCTAATTAATTCTATTTTTGCGACAAATTTAACAGGGAGGACGACACTATGTATTGGACACTGGAATTAGCCTCATACCTCGAAGATGCGCCCTGGCCGGCCACGAAAGATGAATTGATTGATTTTTCAATTCGCTCTGGAGCACCTTTGGAAGTTGTAGAAAACCTTCAGGAACTGGAGGATGATGGTCAGCCTTATGAAAGCATTGAAGAAATCTGGCCTGACTATCCGACAAAAGAAGACTTCTTCTTTAATGAAGATGAGTATTGAAATCTGATCGTATGAACACTTATTAGAGAGGCTGGTGAAAACCGGCCTCTTTTGTTTTACACCGATTTTGAATTAAGCAATGCTTCAGCAACAATCAGATCTTCTGGTGTCGTGATTTTAATGTTTTCGTAGCTTCCTTCGAAAAGGGAAATTACATGTCCTGATTTTTCGGCTACGCTGGCATCGTCTGTAAGACTTGCATCTTCTTTTATCTGGTAGGCTTGCTTGATAAGATCAATATCAAATGTTTGAGGAGTTTGAATTAACCTGAACCGTGATCGATCAACTGCCTTGGTATTATCCTGATCGGTCATGCGGATAGAGTCTTTCAAACGCACGGCTGCAACTGCGGATTGATGAACAGCGGCCAATCGGAAAGAAGCGCCAATAATATCTTCACTTACCAGGGGGCGGACGCCATCATGTATGGCTACGAGTCCGGGACCTTCAATTTTACTTAATCCATTCTTCACGGATTGGAATCGTGTTTCCCCACCACTTTGTAAGGTGATGGGTTTATTGAAGGTGAACTTTTTACAGATGTCTTTCCAGATTTCAAAGTCATCTTCCGGCAGGACAAGGACAACCTGAATTTTATCCGAATATCGATAGAAGGCTTCAAGCGTGTGGAGCAGAATGGGTTTCCCCTTCAGTTCAAGGAATTGCTTGGGTAGTTTGGTTTTGATGCGAGTGCCTTTTCCTCCTGCTACTACCAGTGCAAACTCTTTGGTTTTATTCATAGATTTACAAAAATACTTTTTTCCGGCTATGATGCTGATTCGAATACTGCTATTGGCGTTTAATGTGACGGTTGTAACCTATCTCATTTACCGACTGCTCCAGATCTATAAATCGGGTGATGATCAAAAGGGATGGAAAATAGGGATTGGCATTTTTCTTTTGCTAGTTCCCACTACGATGATATTCGGGTTTATTAAGCCAACTCCGGTTTACTTATTCTTATACCCTGTCGCGATCTCATTGCATCTTTATCTGATTCGAAATTCATAAGAGACTTCGATGTATCAAAAACTAAAATGCCTGACTCATCATCAGGCATTTTGTATTTCTTAATGTCAATGTGCTTGCTAAATGATCAGCATGGCATCGCCATAGGTGAGAAATTTATACTTTTCCTTTTTGGCAACTTCATAGGCTTTCATAACTAAATCAAATCCGCCAAAAGCGCAGGCCATCATTAATAAGGTAGACTCAGGCTGATGGAAGTTGGTCACCATGGCACTGCAAATCTTGAATTCGTAAGGAGGGAAGATAAATTTGTCTGTCCAGCCTTCGCGTTCCTTCAAACGGTTATTGGCAGAAACGGCAGTTTCCAACGCCCGCATGGTGGTCGTGCCGATGGCACACACTTTATTTTTATTGTCAATCGCCTGGTTTACTACCTTTACTGCCTCGGAGCCGACAATGAAATTCTCGGAGTCCATCTTGTGTTTCGTCAGGTCTTCAACATCAACGGCACGGAAGGTTCCTAACCCAATATGCAGCGTTACGAATGTCATGTCAACGCCTTTTATCTGCAATCGCTTCATCAATTGCTTGGTGAAGTGTAACCCTGCAGTAGGGGCAGAAACGGCTCCTTTCTTTGTGGCAAAAATAGTCTGAAACCGCTCTTTATCTGCGGGTTCAACTTTTCTCTTGATGTATTTTGGAAGGGGAGTTTCTCCGAGTGTCTCCACAATCTTGTCGAAGGCAACAGAGTCGCCATCAAAAAGGAAGCGGATCGTACGCCCCCTGGATGTGGTGTTGTCGATTACTTCTGCTACAAGATCACCATCGCCAAAATAAAGCTTGTTGCCTACACGAATTTTACGGGCAGGGTCCACAAGAACATCCCACAAATGCATTTCGGCATTTAGTTCACGAAGCAGAAACACTTCAATCTTGGCTCCCGTCTTTTCTTTTCTGCCGTATAGTCGGGCAGGAAATACCATCGTGTCATTACCCACCATCACATCGCCTTCATTAAAGTAACTCACGATGTCTTTGAATACTTTATGCTCAATTTTTCCGGTGTCTTTGTGAATAACCATTAACCGGGACTCATCTCTGTTTTCGGCAGGATGAGAAGCAATTAAACTGTTGGGGAGATCAAATTTAAATTCAGATAATTTCATAAGCTTACGGGCTTGAGCCCTTATGGAAAGGGTTGGTTTATAATTAAGGACGCAAAAGTAAGGATTTGTTTCGTTCCAGAAGAAAATTCTGAGGAGGTTTTTAGTAACAATCAACAGGGGTGATCGTCCTGAACAAAGAAATTCTCAAATGAGAGAGATCATTCATGGATTCAGCAAAAATCCATGTTTATTGCACCCGAAATCAGCAAAACTGCGTTTAACTCACATGCTTACCCTTCGATTAATTTTTGAAAGCCTTGGATTTGCTTTCAGAGCGCTGAAATCCAACTTATTGCGAACCATTCTTTCACTCCTTGGAGTTACCATTGGAATTTTTTCAATCATAGCAGTTCTCACGCTGGTAGATTCTCTTGAAAAAAATATTCGTGATAGTTTCAATTTTCTGGGGAGTAATGTGATTTATGTGGGCAAGTGGCCCTTCACTGGCGGCAATGGCCGCGATTGGTGGAAAGATTATATCAAACGCCCTAATGTTTCATATTCTGAATATCGATTCCTGAAGGCGAATATGAAGACTGCTCAAACCGTTTCCATTTATGCCGCCACCCAAAACATTACGGCTAAAGCAAAAAACAGCAGCATAAACCAATTGAATTTAAGGGGTGCCGGCCTGGATTATGATAAAATTTTTGAGATGAACCTGGAGAAAGGACGATATCTCACTAATGATGAAATTGAAGGAGGAAGAAACGTTGTAATCCTTGGATATGAAGTAGCAAATTCACTTTTTAAAAAAAGTGACCCGATTGGTCAGCAGGTTAAAATCAAGAATCTCAAGTTTAATATTGTGGGAGTATTAAAAAGAGAAGGAGAGAGTTTTCTGGGAACTCCCAGCAATGATTTCGGATGTATAATTCCCTATGAATCGTTTAGAAAATTGTATCAAACAGGAACGGGCCGCTGGAATGAATTAGGTTCATCGGTTGGGTTAAAAGGATTTGAAACAGATATCGGTCTAGTTGAATTAGAAAATGAAGCGAGAGGTCTCATGCGTGTGAAGCGTGGATTGAAACCAATTCAGAAGGATAATTTTGCCATGAATCGCCCGGAGGCGATTGCCAACGCCATAGGGAGCGTGTTTGATGTGCTAAGTGTGGCAGGATGGATAATAGGAGGATTTTCTATGCTGGTAGGAGGGTTTGGTATTGCCAATATCATGTTTGTGTCAGTGAAAGAAAGAACTAGTATCATCGGTCTCCAAAAATCATTGGGTGCCAAAAACTACTTTATCTTATTCCAGTTTTTGTTTGAGTCCATTTTCCTCAGCCTGATTGGCGGTTTGGCGGGATTGTTACTTGTGTATTTGCTTACCTTTATTCCATTTGGAAGCCTGGAAGTTATCTTATCCATTAAAAATATTGTGCTGGGTCTCGGTGTTTCTTCCGTGATCGGCCTGGTGGCAGGAATTGTTCCAGCTGCGATGGCTGCCCGGCTGGATCCTGTTATTGCGATTCGCGCCACCTAAAAAAACGAGGCCTGAAAGAAATTCAGGCCTCGTTTTTTACTATCACTCTACTACTTATTATTCTTTCTCTTCTTTGATCTCGGCACCAACACTGATCTTCTCTTTGATTTTCTTTTCCAGTTCCTCGCACAACTCAGGATTGTCTTCAATGAGTTGCTTTACCGCATCTCTTCCCTGGCCTAATTTGTTACCACTGTACGAGAACCATGAGCCTGATTTTTGAATCACATTTAGTTCGACACCAAGGTCAACAATCTCTCCCGACTTGGAAATGCCTCGTCCATACATGATATCAAATTCAACTACCTTAAAAGGAGGAGCCATTTTGTTCTTCACCACTTTTACTTTGACACGGTTTCCTGTTATGTCATCGGGCGATTCTTTGATTTGCCCAATTTTGCGAATGTCAAGGCGAACGGATGCATAGAATTTCAGGGCGTTTCCACCCGTGGTAGTCTCAGGGTTTCCAAACATGATCCCGATTTTTTCGCGAAGTTGGTTGATGAATATACAGGCACATCCGGTTTTACTAATAGTTCCGGTAAGTTTTCTCAAGGCCTGAGACATCAGGCGGGCTTGTAGTCCCATCTTACTTTCACCCATTTCTCCTTCCAATTCTGCTTTTGGCACCAATGCGGCCACGGAGTCAATGACGATAATATCAATTGCACCAGATCGAATCAGGTGCTCAGCAATTTCCAGCGCTTGTTCTCCGTTGTCGGGCTGGGAGATCAATAGGTTCTCAGTGTCAATTCCAAGTCTCTCAGCGTACGACTTATCAAAGGCATGTTCGGCATCAATGAAGGCAGCCAATCCTCCTTTTTTTTGTGCTTCGGCAATGCAATGCATGGTCAATGTAGTCTTACCGGAGGATTCAGGTCCATAGATTTCAGTTACCCTGCCTCGTGGAATACCTCCAATGCCAAGTGCGATATCCAACCCTAACGAGCCCGTTGAAATCGCTGGTATATCAGACACTTTAGTGTCATTTAGCATCATGACGGTGCCTTTCCCGTACGTCTTTTCCAACTTATCAATGGTAAGTTGTAGTGCTTTTAACTTTTCTTTTGCGTCACTCATATAATTATTCGTTTATTTTCGGCTTTTATTCGGGCTTAAATTACTAATTAAAATAGTATTTACAAGGGATAACGATTTTAAAAACTAATATTATTAGTATTCCATTTTGAAATGGCTTACTCTAGAAATGTTAATTAATGAGTACTAAAGATCAGGAGATTTAATTTGCGCCTTCATCATGATCAGAAAAATAATTTTAGTTTTTGCTGCGATTTTCGTCATTCTTATCACCTGGAATTGGGAATTGGTTGCATATGGAATTCGACAGGGATATGGACAATCTCAAATTGTTTGGCAATCAAAACCCATCGAGGAATTTTTGAGTGATCCGGAGTTTCCGGATTCCCTGAAGAAGAAACTATTGCTTATTGAAGAAGTTCGCAGGTATGCTATCGATTCTCTTGGCTTGAAAGACACGGAAAACTACAAGACATTATTTGATCAAAAGAATGAAGAACTTATGTGGGTGGTGCAGGCATGCGAGCCATTTGCGTTGAAGCCTAAATTGTGGAATTTCCCAGTGATAGGGGCAGTACCTTATAAAGGCTTCTTCGCTAAACAAAAGGCAATTGACGAACGGACCCGCCTTGTAGAAGAAGGCTTTGATGTTAGTATCCGAAACCCGGGTGGTTGGTCAACGCTAGGCTGGTTTAAAGATCCGATATTAAGCGGCATGCTGAAACGCGATGATGGAGATCTGGCCAGCTTGATCATTCATGAGATGGTGCATGCTACCATTTTTGTTAAGGACGATGTCGACTTCAATGAGAACCTGGCTTCGTTTGTAGGAGATACCGCGTCATATTACTTCCTGGCTTCTAAATTTGGACGTGACTCAGAAGAATTCCTGAAATATCTGCACGATGACCAGGACTACCGGAAGTATAGCCATCATATATTGCGAGGCACTCAACTGTTGGATAGTTTGTATCAGGCCATAAGGCCAGAGGATCCTCTTGAAGTGAAAAAGGAAAGAAAGAGAGAGATGATCTCACGAATTATGTCTTCGTCCGATACATTGTCATTGTTCACTCCAAGAGGAAAGTATTCAACTGACAAACTCCCTAATAACACCTATTTTATGTCGTTCCACCTTTATCAGGGTCGGCAGGATAATTTTAAAAAAGAGTTGGATGATGACTATGATGGTGACCTTAAAAAATACATTCAACACCTGATTAAAAAGTATCCTTACCTCTAATATTAAGACATCAAAATCAGCGCATTAAGTAATTGTTAAGATCATAACATGGGTTTTTTATTGGGTTAATTGTATCTACTTTTAATGCGAATTAAAACTTAAAATATATGGGTAGTAAACCATCGCAAAAGGTGCTGGTAGTAGATGATGAAGAGCCCATCCTGGAACTTTTAAAATACAATCTTGAGAAAAACGGCTATGAGGTAAAGACAGCTGGTGACGGACAAGTGGCCTTAGACGTTGCTAAAAAAT
Source organism: Cyclobacteriaceae bacterium (assembly GCA_043774805.1). Classification (GTDB taxonomy): domain Bacteria; phylum Bacteroidota; class Bacteroidia; order Cytophagales; family Cyclobacteriaceae; genus ELB16-189. The sequence continues at coordinate 25,078 of JAYVTB010000002.1, forward strand.
TTCATCCTGATTTGGTTTTGTTAGATATTATGATGCCCAAAATGGATGGAGTAGAAGCTTGCAGGCATTTAAGGGCTATGCCCGAATTGGCGAATACATTTATCGTATTTCTAACTGCCCGGGCCGAGGAATATTCAGAGATAGCGGCATTTGACGTAGGTGCCGATGACTATATTTTAAAGCCCATTAAGCCACGTGCATTAATGAGTAGGATTAGCGCCCTATTCCGGAGGGAATCAAAGAAAACCACTTCATCGCCACAAATAAAGATTGGTGAGCTGGTCATTGACCGGACCAGCTATACGATACAGATAAAAGGGCGCGAGATTAATCTCCCGAAAAAAGAATTTGAATTACTCTACTTTCTTGCCCAGAATCCCAATAAGGTATTTAGCCGCGATGATTTGTTGCAGAACATTTGGGGCTCAGATGTATATGTGCTAGCGCGCACGGTGGATGTGCACATTCGCAAAGTGCGCGAAAAGATAGGAGATGATTATATTACTACTGTAAAAGGGGTAGGGTATAAGTTCAATCTCGGTTAATTCATGGTCTATAGCGCACGCACACTAGCCTTGCTTCTGGCTGTTTCTATAGCCATTGTTACTTCTCTTTTTCTTTCACTGCTCGAAAATGTTAACCTCGAAGCGTTGGTGGTTGCTGCGGTCATCAGTTTTTCTGCCTCTTATCTGCTCATCTTTGTTGTTCTTGAATTTCTTGTTTTTCGTGAAATCAATAAGATATACAAGATGATGGAGAAGTTGCGCAAGAAAGAACTCTCGGGCATTTCAAAGCAGAAGTCTGGTGCGCTAAATCCCCTTCAAAAAATAAATGAGGAGATCTATTCTTTTGCCACCCTCAAACAAAAAGAGATCGATGAACTAAGAAAACTAGAAGCCTTTCGAAAGGAATTTATTGCCGATGTGTCGCATGAACTAAAGACTCCCATTTTTGCAGCCCAGGGATTTGTGCATACGCTGCTGGATGGCGCGGTGAATGACAAAAATGTACGGAATAGATTCTTACAAAAAGCAGCGAAGAGCCTCGATGGTTTGGATGTGTTAGTTCAGGATTTACTCACATTGTCTCAAATCGAAACCGGTGAAATAAAAATGAAGTTTGAGAACATTGATTTGCGTAAATTGTGTGATGAGGTAGTTGATCAGTTTGAGGAAAAGGCAGCCGAGAAAAAAATCCGATTAAAGATTCAGGGAGGCAATCATAAGATTATCGTTTTTGCCGACTGGCAACGAATCACCCAAGTGGTAACAAACCTGATTTCGAACGCCATCAACTATACTCCTGATGGAGGTGAAGTAATTATCTCCTTTGAAGTGGGCAAAAAAAATGTAACAACTTTCATATCGGATACCGGGGAAGGTATTCCATCAGAACACATTCATAGAATTTTCGAGCGATTTTATAGGGTTGATAAAAGTCGTAGTCGCGAAAAGGGAGGCACCGGTCTTGGCTTAGCCATTGTCAAACACATTCTGGAGGGACATAACAGCAAAGCAGAAGTGCAAAGCTCAGTAGGCAAGGGCTCGGTCTTCAGCTTTAAGCTTCATCGGTCCAAGCATGATAGTTCAGATTCCGATCACTGATCGTAATTTGCAGCGTGAAAACGCCTCAATTCAATTTTGAAAAATCCATCCTGTTTGAGAACAGCGATTTTATCTTGATTAATAAGCCTCCTTTTATTTCTACACTTGAGGACAGAAATGATCCCGTTAATATTCTGGCCTTAGCCAAGGCATATGAACCAGAGGCTCAGGTATGTCACCGCCTTGATAAGGACACTTCGGGAGTATTGGCAATCGCTCGGAACCCGGAAGCTTACCGCCATCTGAGCATGCAATTTGAAAATCGCGAAGTGAATAAAATATACCATGCTGTGGCCGATGGCATTCATAGTTTCTCTGATCAGCTAGTGGATGCTTCTATAGAGAAGCAGAATGATGGCACAGCCAGGTTATCCCGCCAAGGAAAATCGGCCCAAACTTATTTTACGACTCTTAAAACCTACAAAAATCACTCATTGATTGAGTGCCGACCGGTGACAGGGCGAATGCACCAGATCCGCGTTCATTTGGCCTTCCTTAAGGCGCCAATTGCCGGGGATGAACTCTATGGAGGGAAGCTTTTTTTTGTTTCTTCAGTGAAAAGAGGATTTAATTTGAAGAAGATGAGCGAGGAACAACCACTTATGAAGCGAATGGCATTGCACGCTTTTTCATTAGAATTCGCCCGTTTAGATAGCGAAATGAAGCAGGTAGAAGCGCCCTATCCAAAAGACTTTCAGGCACTTATTAAACAACTCAGTGAGAACCTGCGATAGCCCAAATTTGACATTTCGCGATGAGTTGAGAAATCAATATTCAGCCGGGCTTGCATATTCAGTTTCTTGAATCTACTTTTGTGTCCCTTTTTAAGGGGGTAAGTGTATTAAACAGGGCCTAAAAAGCTAATAAAGTGGATCATAACAGTTATAAGACAATTAATGCCAATAACGCAACTGTAGAAAAGGGTTGGGTTTTGGTGGACGCAAAGGACCAGGTTTTGGGTCGTTTAGCCAGTGAGGTTGCCCGCGTATTGCGCGGAAAACACAAACCAAGCTATACTCCGAATGTAGATACTGGCGATCACGTGGTGATCATCAATGCAGACAAAGTAAGGATGACGGGTAAGAAGTTTAGCAATAAGCTCATATTCACATATTCTGGTTATCCAGGCGGGCAGCGTGAGCTTACTCCTAAAATGATCACAGGCAAGAATCCAGCTAAATTAGTGGAGATTTCTGTAAAAGGAATGCTTCCTAAAAACAGCATCGGCCGTGAGATTTTTAGAAGCCTGCACGTATATGCCGGCACAGAGCATCCTCACACAGCACAGCAACCAAAAGAAATAAAGTTCTGATAAATGGAGATTATTAATACCATCGGTAGAAGAAAGACCTCAATCGCCAGAGTTTATGTAAAACCAGGCAAAGGTCAGATCATCGTTAATGACAGAGAGTTGAACGACTATTTCCAGTCAGAAATTCTTCAAACTACTGTTAAGCAAGCCATCACGCTATTAAAGGCAGACGGTCAATACGATGTTACAGTAAATGTTGAGGGTGGTGGCAATAAAGGTCAGGCCGAGGCGATTCGCTTAGGTATAGCCAGGGCTTTGGTAATTATCAATCCCGAAAATCGTCCTCCATTGAAAAAAGAAGGCTTATTAACCCGCGATTCACGTATGGTTGAAAGAAAGAAGCCAGGACGTGCAAAGGCGAGAAAGAAATTCCAGTTCAGCAAGCGTTAATCGATATAGCATGGCAGAGAAATTAACAACCGAAAGTTTAATGGATGCTGGTGTTCACTTTGGACACCTCACCCGCAAGTGGAACCCTAAGATGTCCGAGTACATCTTCATGGAGAATAATGGTATCCACATTATCGATTTGAACAAAACGCTGAAGTGCCTTGAAGAGGCTACTTATGCGCTGAAAAACATTGTACGCTCTGGTCGTAAGATCATGTTCGTAGCTACGAAGAAGCAGGCTAAGGATATTGTTGCCCAGGAAGCTGCCCGCCTAAATATGCCGTTCGTTACAGAACGCTGGTTGGGTGGTATGCTTACCAACTTTGCCACGATCCGTAAATCATTGAAGAAGCTTGCTCAGATTGACAAGTTGATGAAGGATGAGGCGTTCAACAACCTTGCAAAACGCGAGCGCTTGATGGTCACCCGCGAGAAAGCAAAATTGGAAAAATTGTTAGGCGGTATCACCGATCTTAACCGTTTGCCTGCTGCACTTTTTGTTATTGACGTTAAGCGTGAGCATATCGCAGTAGCAGAAGCGCAGAAATTGAATATTCCCGTGTTTGCTATGGTAGATACCAACTCGGATCCTACCAACGTAGACTACCCTATTCCTGCTAATGATGATGCATTCAAGTCAATTTCATTGATCGCTGGCCAGATTGGCAGGTCAATTGAAGAAGCATTGATGGAGCGCAAGAAGGATAAAGAAGAGGCAGGTCTGAAGAAGGAAGAAGAAGAGAAACGTAAAGTTGACGAAGCGGTAGAAGAAGCTTAAAAAATCAGCAGGCCGATGCCTGCCGCAGGCAGGTTTAAAGTCCCAAATACAATTAAACATCGGTCGTAAGCCGGTGTTTAATTTTTTAAATACGTTTCATAAATAAAGGAGATCAAAAATCGTAATTCATAAATCTAAAATTGTAAGTCGTTATGTCAGCAATTACCGCACAAGATGTAAATAAACTCCGCACCATGACTGGTGCTGGTATGATGGATTGTAAGAAAGCACTCACTGAAGCAGAAGGTGATTTCGAAAAGGCCATTGAGATTTTAAGAAAGAAGGGTCAGAAAGTTTCTGCCAGCCGTTCTGATAAAGATGCTAAGGAAGGTTCTGTATTCGTAAAGACCTCAGAAGATAAGAAGGAAGCCGTTTTGATTGCGCTGAATTGCGAAACTGACTTCGTAGCTAAAAACGAGGAGTTTCAAAACCTGGGCAAGTTGATTGCAGAAACTGCTTTTACTAAAAAGTCAGCCGATAAAGATTCCTTACTTGCCGAGAAGGTAGGTGATTTAACAATCAATGATCGCATTACGGAATTGGTTGGAAAAATTGGTGAGAAGTTAGAGATCACGGCATTTGTTCGTATGACTGGTGAGGCTGTAGTGCCTTACATTCATGCCGGAAGCAAACTTGGTGTGTTGGTTTCGCTGAAAGGTGTGAACGGTAAAGATGTTACCGATGCAGGTAAAGATGTAGGTATGCAGATTGCCGCCATGAACCCTGTTGCTGTGGATGAGAAAGGGGTAGATAAGGATTTGATCGAAAAAGAGATTGAAATCGCGAAAGCACAAATCATAGCGGAAGGCAAACCAGCGAACATGGTGGATAAAATTGCTCAGGGAAAATTGAATAAGTTCTTTAAGGACAACACATTGTTACCTCAGATATTTGTAAAAGACAATTCAAAAACTGTTGCTCAATATCTGGATAGCGTAACCAAAGGATTGACTGTAGTGGAGTTCAAGCGCGTGTCAATCGCTTAATTGCACATTCATAACTAATAATAAAAAGGGAGCGATGAGCTCCCTTTTCTGTTTGTCGGGTATAATCCTTTATCTGTAAGTTATTAGGCGAATAGCTAACAGCCCATTTAATATCAGGTTGCCAATCACTGAAAAATCCACCGGCCATTATTCTAACCACGGCATTTCGTGACTTTGCCCCGGAGGCGTTTGATCTAAACGTGATTGACTATCTCCTTAAACCAATTTCATTCGAGCGATTGCTAAAATCGGTGAATCGGTTTTTTGATAAGGAAGCAGAGAAGAAAAATACGATTACATCAGTCACTCATGATGCACAACGATTTGTTCATATTAGAGCAGATCGGAAAATCCATAAGGTGAGTGAAGCCGAAATACGCTATATCGAAAGCCTCGATGATTATGTGAAAGTTCACCTGAAGGAAATGATCTTGATTACGCGTGAGAACATTTCGACCCTCGAAGAAAAACTTCCTAATCCACCATTTGTCCGTATACATCGTTCGTTTATCATTAATATCAATTGGGTAAAAACGATCTCCAATGAAGGGGTTGAATTGAATGGTAAGGAACTCCCTTTTGGTCGTGCATTTAAGAAATCAGCGTTGAATCAGCTTTCTGTGAAGCAATTGAAATAAAGTTTATCGGTATGAAACTTTATTCCCCTTTTTCCGTGATATTTAATCTTATATAAATTGCTACGAACTATGATCCTGGTATTTTAATTCAACTGTGCAGACGTCCCGGATTTGCGGGATTCAGTTGAGTTTTTGGTTACGCACCAACGTGTCTTTGCCCTTTGTGGCACATACTGGTTCATTAAATTAATTTTATTTTTCTATTTTCATGAAAGCAGCTTTTACAAAAACCGCTTCCCTATTTCGTTTATTTAAGGAGGCCCTTAAGGGCTCGGAGCAAGACTTCACCGAAGTCAATATCAACAAGGCCATTTTTCTATTGGCGATTCCAATGATTGTGGAAATGGGTATGGAATCCATTTTTGCTGTAGTCGATATATTTTTTGTCAGTAAACTCAATGATAGTAATGCAGTGGCTGCAGTAGGTTATACGGAGTCAGTGTTAAGTATTCTGTATTCCCTTGCTATGGGTCTGGGCATGGGTGCTACTGCTATTGTAGCCCGAAGAGTTGGTGAGCACGATAAGGAAGGTGCCAGTACAGCAGCTGTTCAAGCACTCTATCTTGGCTTGGGAGTATCCTTTATGATTAGCATGATCGGTATCTTTTTTTATAAAGATATCCTTCGGTTAATGGGTGCATCACACGATGTTATTACTTCCAGTTCTTCCTATGCATTCTGGATGTTTGCCGGTAATTATACGGTAACATTTCTTTTCTTAATCAATGCGATTTTCAGAGGTGCAGGTAATGCCGCTATTGCGATGAGAGCGTTGTTGCTGGCGAATGTCTTGAATATGATTTTAGATCCGATATTTATTTTTGGCTGGGGGCCTATTCCTTCCTTTGGGGTGGAAGGTGCGGCCATTGCAACGAATATCGGACGAGGTACAGGAGTATTGTTCCAATTGTATTTTTTATTGAAGGGCCTCGGCATCATCAAAATCGGTTGGAAAAACCTCGGTATTAAATCAGATATTATTTTCAATGTGATTAAAGTTTCAGGTGGTAGTATTCTTCAATTTATTATCGGGTCGGCCAGTTGGATATTTCTGATGAAGTTGATGTCAACCTTTGGCGATAATGCAGTAGCCGGATACACCATTGCTATACGTGTATTTATTTTCACACTCTTGCCATCGTGGGGGCTGGCCAATGCCGGGGCAACATTGGTGGGACAAAATCTTGGAGCACTCCGACCCGATCGGGCCGAAACATCGGTATGGAGAGCGGCCTACATCAATGCGTTCTTTATGGTCTTTGTGATGATTCTATTTTTGACGATTGCTCCTCAGATTATAGGCTTGTTCACACAACAACCAGAGATATTGACCTACGGAGTTCAGGCCCTTCGCTATGTGAGCCTGGGATATATTTTCTATGGATATGGAATGGTGGTGGTGCAGGGTTTAAATGGTGCAGGGGATACCTACACGCCAACGATCCTTAATGTGTTTGGTTTTTGGATATTCCAAATACCTTTTGCTTACCTGGTGGTCAATGTCCTTGGATGGGGACCCAAAGGAGTATTCATTGCGATTGTGATGGCAGAAACGTTCATGGCCATTGCGGGTATTATCATTTTCCGAAGAGGAAAGTGGAAGACCGTAAAGATATAATACTGGTTGGTGGTCGTTTTAGGGTTTACCTGGACCAAAACAACCATCAACCATTCTCTTTTTTCTTGAAGGCAGATTTAAACGCATTCTCAAGCTCACCTGCGGCTTTCTTCAATGAGTTCTCCACCTCTTTCCAGCGTTCTTTATTTTCCGCATCGTTTTTGATTTTCTCGGCAGCCACTTTTAATTCTTCAAATTTCTCGTGCATATCCGCTTCAGCGCGGGTTCCTGCTTCTTTCACCTCCACCAGAAACTGGTCCATCTTTTTACCGAACTCTTTAAAGAACTTTTCTGCTTTTCCTTCCTGATTAGTTTCCATAACCAAATTATTTTTTCAACTTACTAAGCTAATCATTTCTTATGACTGATCAATTAGACGCCCTCGATCATATTCAGCTATTACTAGAGAGTAAATCATCTGCCAAGCAGATCACCTATAAGAATTTACTTTCATCATTTGACCAATTGGCAAAGGAATCAAAGCGAATTATCACTGAATTAAAGAAACGGGTTAAGCCAGGTGATCAAGACGTGACGGTAGATTTTAAATTAATTAATGAACATGAATTTCATGTTAAGCTGGCCGGAGATTTATTAGTGTTTGTACTTCATACCAATGTAGTAACGTTTGCAGATGATCATCCTTTGATGCGGTCTGAATACATAAAGGAAAAAGAAATCAATCGTTATTTTGGTCAGATCATGATCTATAATTTTATGTCTGATTCAATAAAGTATAACCGAATGAATGATCCGGGTTATTTACTCGCCCGAATGCTGATCAATCACGAGAATCGTTTTCTTGTTGAAGGAGAGGGTTCATTAGGCTTACAGTTCAACACCATCTCACAAGGCGCTATATTGGAAAGTGACTTAAATACGGTGGTCAAACAATCATTAAAAATAGCCATTGAAAACGACCTGATGGCGCCACCGTTTCCGGATGTTCGGTTTATCACTGTGTATCAAAAAAATGAGAAGACGCAAGAATTAGGTGCAGGTCAGAAAATTGGATTTAAAATGAGTTACCAAAGTTCAACCAATGGTTAATTTGTTCTAAAAGAGCGTTGGGTCATTAAGATGGATCGAATACATTTGACTAAGATTTTTTAGTATGTGGAAAATTAAGATCATTTCGCTCCTGATTATATTTTGTTTAATGAATTGCGCTTCAAGCCAGCAATCCTATAAACCAAAATACAAAAAACCTGATCCCAACAAACCAATGCCTTGTCCACTGAAAGATTGTTGAAATGGATCTAAAGAAAATTATCATAGCCATTGATGGGTTTTCAGCGTGTGGCAAGAGCACTACCGCCAGGGAAGTTGCCAGACTGTTGAATTACCGCTATATCGATTCTGGGGCTATGTATCGTGCCGTTACAAAGTATTTTCTGGATCACCATGCAAGCATCACCAATCCAAAGGAAGTTCAAAAAGCACTGGATTGCATTCGGATCACCTTTATTATAAATTCCAAAGGAATCTCTGAGACATTTTTGAATGGAATAAATGTAGAGTCTGCGATTCGGAAGATGAAAATATCTGAAAACGTAAGCCAGGTGAGCGCATTGAAGGAAATAAGGGTGGCCATGGTGGAACAGCAGCGAAAACTGGGAAAGGAGAAAGGGATTGTAATGGATGGCCGGGACATTGGCACAGTAGTTTTTCCCAATGCAGAACTCAAGGTTTTTTTGACGGCCGATATGCTGGTCAGAGCCTTCCGGAGGCAGAAGGAATTACTGGAAAGGGATGACCTCGTAGATATTGATGAAATCGTTGAAAATCTGACCAAACGTGACCAGATTGACAGTACCCGAAAGGAGAGCCCATTGGTGAGGGCAGAAAATGCGACCTTAATTGATACCACTCACATCACCATTGATGAACAGGTTGACGAGGTAATTCGTATGGCGTTGACGAAGATGATTCCCGCACTTAAGGGCCTTTCTTAGACTTATATAAAATCCATAGCTTTCGATTCATCCGAGTCTTTGACGGTAGAATTTAATTGCTAATTTTGCCCCGTTCTAAACCAAATTATTGCCACTCATGGGCAAATTCATCAAACTAAAAAAGGGTTTTACAATTAATCTGGCTGGCAAAGCCGCCCCCAAAGTTGTAGAACCTGAGCAGCCTGAAACTTTTGTTATTAAGCCCGCTGATTTTCATGGCATCTATTTGCCGAAGGTCGTTGTAAAAGAGGGTGATTCTGTTAAGGCGGGAACAGCACTTTTTCACGATAAGAAGCATGAAAATATTTTATTCACTTCCCCGGTCAGTGGTGAGGTGGTGGAAGTTAAGCGTGGCGAGAAAAGAAAACTTCTTGAAATAAAGATACTTGCCGATAAAAAGGTTGAGCACGAATTATTTCAAAAGTATTCTGTTTCAGAGATCGCGAATCTTTCGGTAGCTGATCTTAAAAATCAAATTTTGAAATCCGGTATTTGGCCGTCAATCATTCAGCGCCCGTTTGGTGTTGTGGCTGATCCAAATACTAAGCCTAAAGCAATTCATATTTCTGCATTTGATACCCATCCACTCGCTCCGGATTACAATATCCTTTTCAAAGGTCAGGATCAAGCCTTTCAGATTGGTGTTGATGTATTGAGGAAATTGACTTCAGGAGCTGTTCACGTTAATACACATGCTTCCAGCGAACTCTCCACGGTGTTCTCGCAGGTAAAAGGTGCCGAGGTAAATAAATTTTCAGGTCAGCATCCAGTCGGCTGCGTAGGAGTGCAAATTCATCACCTCGATCCAATTAATAAGGGCGATGTGGTTTGGACATTGAGCCCGTCCGCTGTGATTCAAATCGGAAAACTCTTTTCGCAAGGAATCTATGATGCGTCCAAACTGGTAGCAGTTGCTGGATCTGAAGTAAAGAATCCTCAATACTACAAGACTTATACAGGGGCTTCTGTAAAGAGGTTTTTGGACAATAATCTTAATAATGATCACGTTCGCGTTATTTCAGGTAATCCGTTAACCGGAACATGGATTGGAAAAGACGGTCACTTAGGATTTTTTGATCAACAAGTATCTGTGTTGCCAGAAGGCGATTACTATGAATTTATAGGATGGATTACACCAGGGGCAAGAAAGCTAAGCTTCCACCGCTCCATCGGATTGTTCTCTTTCTTATCTCCTGGAAAGGAAAGAGTTGTTGATACCAATACTCATGGAGAACCAAGGGCATTTGTACAAAGTGGAGTTTTTGAACAGGTAACTCCAATGGATATTCTGCCGACTCATTTATTAAAGAGTATTTTAGCAGAAGATATTGATGAGATGGAGGGGTTGGGCATTTATGAAGTCATCGAAGAAGACCTGGCCTTATGTGAGTTTGTGGATGTGTCGAAGCACAAAGTGCAGGAGATATTGAGAGAAGGACTTGATTTAGTTCAAAACAGTTAATTCAGTTGAGATGAAGTTTTTGAGAAATCAGCTTGATAAGGTAAAGCACAATTTTGAAAAAGGGCAGAAGTGGGAGAAGTATTACTATGCTTACGAGGCTATGGATACGTTCATGTTTGCTCCTAATACCACCAATGATGCAAAGGGAGTCCAGATTCGTGATGCCATTGATCTGAAGCGTTTGATGATGACCGTGATCATTGCTATGGTGCCCTGCCTGTTATTTGGCATCTGGAACGTTGGGCATCAACATTTTTTGGCTATTGGTCAGGCCGGTGCAACGTTAGGAGATAAACTCCATGTTGGCGCCATGCAGGTAGTTCCTATTATTATTATTTCTTATGGTGTAGGATTAGGAATCGAGTTTGTTTTCTCTACTCTTCGAAAACACCCTGTGAATGAAGGATTCCTGGTAACGGGTATGTTAATTCCTTTGGTGATGCCTCCGGATATTCCATTGTGGCAAGTTGCGGTGGCAACTGCATTTGCTGTCATCATCGGAAAAGAAGCATTTGGTGGCACGGGTATGAATGTTGTGAATATTGCACTCACGGCTCGTGCGTTCCTTTATTTTGCCTATCCAACAAATATGTCAGGAAGCGTATGGACTTATATCGGAGATGGAAAAGCAGTTGCAGGATATTCCGGGGCGACTCCTTTATCGTTAGCTGCAGATGCTGCAACGACTGGAGCAAATGCGGTTGAGTCTTTTAACCATTTTGGTTCAGGTTGGAATGAAGGTGTATTTTCTCTCTCCAATCTATTCTTCGGATTAAGGCCAGGCTCCATTGGCGAAACTTCTACACTGATGTGTTTGATTGGCGCTTTCATTTTAATTGCCAGCGGTGCCGGAAGTTGGAAAATCATCGTTAGTGTTTTTGGTGGAGCTTATGCCATGGGATTACTATTAAATTTATTTGGTGGAAACACCTTCATGGAAATGCCCGCCTACTATCATTTGGTAATCGGGGGATTGGCATTTGGTGCCGTCTTTATGGCAACCGATCCGGTTACAGCATCTCAAACCGAGACCGGGAAATGGATCTATGGTGCATTGATCGGAGTTTTCACCGTTCTGGTAAGAGTTTTCAACCCGGCTTATCCGGAAGGAATCATGCTGGCGATATTGTTAATGAACGTATTCGCTCCGCTGATTGATTATTTTGTAATTAGTGCAAACAAAAAAAGGAGATTACAACGTGCGACAGTCTAATCTTTACATCATCTTATATTCTGCAGGTCTCACCATATTTTGTGGTGCTATCCTTGCCTTTGCATCCATCAGCCTGAAAGACAAGCAGGACGCAAACATTGCTCTGGAGCAGAAAGGGAATATCCTTTCCACAGTAACAACTCTTGAAGAAGGGGCGAATATTGAACAATTATATGCCAAGCGAATCAGGGGCTTTGTAATTGATCATAATGGAAACGAGGTTCCTAACATGGAACCCGCTAAAGTATCAGTTGCTTCTGAATACAAGAAAAAACCTGAAGACAGAGTTTTGCCTGTATACGAGTACGTTAATGATGCGGATACCAGTAAAGTGGAAGCTGTTGTTTTGTCAGTTTACGGATACGGGCTCTGGAATAATGTGTGGGGTTTTGTGGCGTTGGAATCTGACTTTAATACCTTGCGCGGTGTTAAGTTTGCTCATGCCGGTGAAACTCCAGGTCTGGGCGCACGCATTGAATCGGAAGAAATACAGGCTCGCTATAGAGGAAAGAAAGTTTTTCAAAATGACGCGTTAATGTCCATCATCATGATGAAAGGTGAGGGCAACAATTATTCTGACGATCACCATAAAGTAGACGGTATGTCAGGAGCAACGCTTACGGCAAAAGGAGTTAACAACATGATGAAAGATTATTTCGGTTGTTATGCAAAGTATCTGAAGAAAAAAACATCGGCACTCAATTGATTTAAAAATTTATGAGTACAGAAACATTAGAAGTAGAAAAAGTAGAGAAAAAAGCAGAACCACTTTTTTCGAAGAAAAATAAAAAATTGATCTCCAACCCGCTGGATATCGACAACCCCATCACGGTTCAGATTTTGGGAGTTTGTTCAGCGTTGGCAATTACGTCACAGATAAAACCAGCCTTGGTAATGACGTTGGGCCTCACCTTTGTAACGGCCTTTTCAAACGTATTCATTTCGTTGATGCGTAATAGCATCCCTTCGCGGATTCGTATCATTGTTCAATTGGCAATTGTGTCAGTATGGGTAATTATGGTTGATCAGTTATTGAAGGCCTATGTATATGATATGGCAAAACTGATGTCGGTATACGTCGGTTTGATTATCACGAACTGTATTGTAATGGGACGTCTTGAAGCCTATGCGATGGGCAATAAGCCTTGGCCATCTTTTCTTGATGGTATCGGAAATGGATTAGGTTATGGAATCATCTTGATCATCCTGGCTGTTGTGCGTGAGTTGTTTGGTTCAGGCACCTTGTTTAAGGGATTTCCGTTTGAATGGCACGTGTTTGAATCTATGGGAATCCACTATCAGGGGAATGGATTATTGTTATTGCCGGCAGGAGCCTGTATCCTGTTAGGAGTCATCATTTGGGTACAGCGCTCAATTAACGGTTATCGTGAAACTCATTAATTCAGTTCAATCATGGAGAATTTAGTTAACATAGGTATTCGTTCGATTTTTGTCGACAATATGATCTTCGCATACTTTTTGGGTATGTGCTCTTTCCTTGCTATTTCCAAGAAAGTGAAGACGGCTTTTGGGTTGGGTATAGCCGTTGTTTTTGTGTTGGGTGTTACCGTGCCAATCAACTGGGTGATTCAAAACTATGTCCTTAATGCAGGTTCATTGGTATGGTTAGGAGATGATTTTGCTTCCATCGATTTAAACTTCCTGCAATTTATCGTTTTCATTTCCGTAATCGCTGCGATCGTGCAGTTGACTGAGATGGTGGTCGAAAAATTTTCGCCTGCATTGTATGGTACACTTGGAATTTTCCTTCCACTGATTGCTGTGAATTGTTCAGTATTGGGAGCTGCACTATTTATGGTAGGCCGTCCTTATAATCTTGCGGAAGCAACAGTATTCGGTGTGGGTTCAGGCATCGGTTGGATGCTCGCCATCGTAGCACTGGCTGGTGTACGTGAAAAAATGAAATACTCAAATGTTCCTGCCCCGTTACGTGGACTAGGAATCACATTTATTTTAGTAGGTTTGATGTCACTCGGATTCCTGAGCTTCTTAGGATTCACGCTCTAAGGGTTGATGAAATGATAATGAAAAGGCCTCCGAACTAATCGGGGGCCTTTTTAATTTTGTAATTATGAAAACTCCATTAAGGACTATTGCCCGGTATTTTTTCAGCGGTATGTTGTTCATTGTACCATTGGTTGCCACTGGCTATTTTGTTTTTCTCTCTTTCTCCTGGCTAGATGGTTTGCTTAATTTACCTTATCCAGGCCTGGGTTTCGTAATCATTTTTGGCGTGATCACCCTATTTGGTTATCTCACTTCCAATTTTGCTGTGCGCACCGCTACGGATTGGTTTGATCATGTGATGAATAAAATTCCATTGATCAAATTGATCTATTCTTCCATCAAGGATTTGATTGGCGCTTTTGTGGGCGATAAAAGAAAATTCAATAAGCCCGTGCTGGTAACGATCAATAAGGAAAACACACTTCACCAGATTGGATTTGTCACCCAGGAAGATCTTGCTGATCTGGGCCTGGATGATATGGTGGCGGTATATTTTCCTCACAGCTATGCGTTTTCAGGAAATCACTTTTTGGTGTCCAGGTCAAGTGTAAAGCCACTTAATATTTCCGGTCCGGCAGCAATGAAGTTTATTGTTTCGGGTGGGGTCTCCGGTTTCAAAGAGCAATAAGACACTTGCATGATAAGTTAAATGACTTGGTTATTCCTTACCCCAAAATTTCAGAACAAGGATAGTGCAGTGAATTTGATTCTCGTATCAATTGCTCTGGCCTATTGGCACATTGATCCCTAATGACAGTATGTACTGAATGGATAAAAAACGCTGGTTCGCTCTCCCATCGCCATAAAGTTTCACATTTGTATAATTAACAAATGATCCCTTAACGCTAGGTTCAAAAAAGAAATACTTGAAAAAATCGTACCGCACAGCAGCACCAACTGAAACGACCCAACCCGAGACACGAAAAGGCCCATCGTTACTGTAAGGAGAAGTATTTACATTAATTGTAGAATAGGTTTTTGGAATTAACAATCCGGGACCAAGGCGAAAGTTAGCACTCAATTTATGTTGTTGATTTTCCGAACTCAACAATTGGATACGTTTAAGGAGACTTACAATCAGATAGTTGTTGCCATTGGTATGTTCATAGTGAACAAAATTGGGTGTAACAAGGGTATCTAAATCATAAAAAGTTTCATTAATGGTGCCAGTCATATGAATTACCTGATTGTCTGTGACAACGTATTTCAAGTGATTCCAACTTATTTCGATACCCAAGTCATTCTTATCATTGAAAAAATAACCACCTGTCAATATGTACTGTGGAACCGTTGGTGCAGTATTAAAGAAATTATCCAGATCCAGTTGATCATGAGCTTTGGCATGATGAAACGTGAAGTCATAATGTGTGATGTTTGGTGTTGCGTAATCCTTAAACTGAATGGTGCTATTAGTATAGGCATCACGATGATACCCCCAATTGAAAAAGAACGTTCCATGAAGTGCCTTTTTTTCTTGTGTTTTGGATTCCGGTTGAGCGAGCGTGGGCAGACTGAATATTAAGAACAGCATGGCCAGGAGCAGATTGGGGTTCTTCATTTATATTAAGCTCGTGGCTATGCTGTTATGTTGATATGCAAAAAACAGGAATTCTTAATTTAAAACAAAATGGTTTAGGTTAAATAACCGATACTTTACTAAAGCCAATGTATTGATTGCAAATGAGTACTGGTTATTAATTAATAACTCCGGAACCAACTAATTCATCATTATTATACCAGGCAGCAAACTGGCCAGGCGTTACGCCACGTTGAGGTCTGTCAAAAATGATATAAGTTCCTTCATCTCTTTTGTGCAGCACACAACGTTCAAGTGGCTGACGATAACGAATTCTGGCAAGATAGTTTTTTTGTTCGCCAACGTGTAGTTTAATATCTTCCCTTATCCAATGCTCATCTGCGTTAGGAATGAAAAGCCCTTTGCGATAGAGACCAGGATGATCATCACCCATTCCCGTATAAATAATATTAGTATCAGTGTCCGTTCCGATTACAAATAAAGGCTTTTCAAAACCACCAATGTTCAGACCTCTACGTTGACCAATGGTATAGAAATGTGCACCATTATGTTCACCTACTACTTCGCCTAATGCTGGATTAAGCGCATACGGTTTTGTAATGTTCAACAAATCTTCGGAAGCAAAGCCATTCTGAAAAGCAGGTGAATGCGCATCTATTTCAATTACTTTTCCTTTTTTGGACTCAAGGCGTTGTTGTAAAAAATCTGGCAGATGCACCTTGCCAACAAAGCATAATCCTTGCGAGTCTTTCTTTTCCGCAGTAGTGAGTCCTGCCTTTTTTGCAATCGCTCTTACTTCGGGTTTTAACAAATCTCCAATAGGAAATAATGCTTTTGACAACTGTGCTTGTGTAAGCTGACAAAGAAAATAACTCTGATCCTTGTTCGGATCTTTACCTGCCAGTAATTGGTAAATCGTCTTTCCTTCTATTTGAATTTCGCCTTTGCGACAGTAATGACCCGTGGCAACGAAGTCGGCCCCCAGTTTCATAGCGGCATCAAGAAATACATCAAACTTGATTTCACGATTACACAACACATCAGGATTGGGGGTTCTGCCACGTTGATACTCGGCAAACATATAATCCACGATGCGCTCTTTATATTCTTTGCTGAGATCGATTGCTTGAAAGGGGATACCCAACTGTTGCGCTACGATCATGGCATCGTTGCTGTCGTCTAACCAAGGGCATTCATTGCTGATGGTTACGGAGTCATCGTGCCAGTTTTTCATGAAGATACCAATGACCTCATAACCTTGTTCCTTCAACAAGTATGCTGTAACACTGGAGTCCACTCCACCTGATAAACCGACTACCGCTCTTTTTCCCATATCGCTTTAAGCTATTTTGTTAAAGCCAAATTCTCAGCTAAAAGTTCATTGACGATCTGATTAAACCGCTCCTTAAACTGCTCGTAGTAAATGCCTGTTCCAGGACCTGAAAACCCAGTATGAATGTGTTTTACTTTTCCATCTCTGCCAATAAAAATAGTGGTAGGAAAAGCCAATACCCTGTTCAAAGCAGGCAATGTTTCAGAGGCTTTTTCTTTATCATAGGTACCGGCAATTACAAAGTCATAACCTACCCCCAATCGTTCTTTCATTTTTCTCACACGACCGCTGGCATATTCAAAATCAGCTTTGCGCTCATAGGCAAGTCCAAGAATTTCTACACCTCGATCTTTATTTTCAGAATACCATTGTGTCAGGAATTTAGTCTCATCCATGCAATTGGGGCACCACGTACCGAATATCTGCAGGACGACCGCCTTGTCTTTGAAGCGTTCATCGTTGTAATTGATTTTATTTCCATTGATATCAGGAAAACTAAATTCAAGTTTATCATAACCCGGTTTCAAAAAAGTTAATGATTCTGAATCGGGCATGACAGCATTTTCATTTTTAATGCCTCTCCAGGTTTCAAAACTTTTTTTCCCTGAATAATAATTTCCTTTAATTGAATCACCTTCAAAGTGAGCAGTGAATACAAATGCATGATTCCCATCAAAGGTGCTTAACATGAGTTGGTCATCAACAACATTACCTTGCAGATATCTATAATCACCGGTTGGAGTGAGAAAGGTACCCGTTACTTGATTGCCGGTTTGTTTGAAAAGACCAACCGAAACATATCGTTCGGTAGGCGTTTGAAATTCTAATGCATATTTACCAGTAAAATCGACCTTAGCTTCCGCAGGTTTTGCATAACGAAAAGTATCACCGTACGTGGCAATGAAGGGAAGTTTGTTTTTAGGATCAAAATTCTTGACGAAGTATCCATTCAATTGCCCCGCTTCTATTTTGGCTCTCAGTTCGGAATCAAAAATATGCATCACGATGCGAACGGAATCTCCGTTTACCGAGATCTCGTCAAGTCCAAGCTTTTCTTCTGCATTAATAACCGAGATAACGTATTGATCATTTGATTTTGTGACCTCAAACCCAAAGGCCAACTCTTGTCCCTGCATTTTAATTACACCGCGCCAAATGCCTGGTTTAAGGTCAGCATTTTTTGGGCGACATGACACCGTGACTACCACCAATATAATTATCAAGAAAATTCTCATTACTTGCTTTTTTAAGTTTGATTTTAAATGCAAAAATGCGACAAATCATTCTAATTTCGCTGTCCGTTTTTGCTTATTAACAAACCATTTAGATAAATAGGCGAAGGCGCTTTTTCGATCGAAAATTCTATGTTTAAAGATTTAAAAGTACTTGAGTTAGCTTCCGTGTTGGCTGGCCCTTCTGTAGGTCAGTTTTTTGCCGAATTAGGCGCGCAGGTAATTAAAGTTGAGAATCAAAAGACCGGAGGCGATGTTACCCGAACGTGGAAAGGTCATGATGAAATGACCGATGACCGTTCTGCCTATTTCTGTTCGGTGAATTGGGGGAAGAAGTCAATTGCAATTGACCTAAGTTCTTTTGAAGGACAATCGATAGCACAAAAGCTAGCCTCTAAAAGCGATATCGTCATCGCTAGTTATAAGCCTGGCGATGCTGAAAAGTTAGGCGTGTCGTATCAACAGCTAATAACCAATAATCGACAACTCATTTACGGGCAAATTACCGGCTATGGTTCTGATAATGATCGGGTAGGGTACGATGCTGTGATACAAGCTGAGAGTGGTTTCATTGATTTGAATGGAGAGAAGAATGGAGATCCAGTAAAAATGCCTGTTGCCTTGATTGATATTTTAGCGGCACACCACTTAAAGGAGGGATTGTTACTGGCATTGCTGAAGCGTGACCGCATCGGAGAAGGAAGTTTAGTGGAAGTGTCATTGATACAGGCAGCTATTTCTTCATTGGCCAATCAGGCAACAAATTGGTTGGTGGCAAAAAAACTTCCCGTTCGCCAGGGATCAGCCCATCCCAACATAGCCCCTTATGGAGAATCATTTCTTACTAAGGATGGTAAGCGGATTTTATTAGCGATCGGCAGTGACCGGCAATTCTCTGATTTATTAAAGCTATTGAAGTTGGAGAAACTAAACGATGGTGATAAGTTTCTTAAGAATCACATGCGAGTGAAGAATCGTGATGAACTGTCAGATCTTTTAGCTCAGGCAATTAAGGAATTTGATTCAATGGAATTAATGACTGAAATTAACACCCGAAAAATTCCAGCGGGTATCATTCAAAATATGAAAGAGGTCTTTGAGATGAGTGAGGCAAAAGAACTTCTATTAAATGGGGATGGACTGACAGGAGTAAAAACAGTAGTAACAAAAATTATGGGCCAACAACAGTTAGTCAATTTACTTCCACCGCCTCATTTTGGTGAACATACACAGGAAATACTAACTCAATTATAACCCAATTACTGAGCTAAATATTTATTTAATCATATTATGAGAATAAGACAAACATTTTGGATTTCCACATTTCTTACTAGCCTCTTCGTCTTCGGCTGCATTCAGGAAAAAGAAGTAGCTGACAAAAAAATCAAGAGCATAGAACCTGAACGGGCAGCACAAATGGCGAAAGCAATTGAGGCGACAGTAACTCCCCAACTCGCTGAAGGGTTCACCCTGAAAATATGGGGTGTTGATTCTTTAGTAGCTGACCCGGTATCCATTGATGTGGACGATTATGGCAAGCTCTATTACACTCGAACCAATCGCCAGAAGAATTCCGAGTTTGATATTCGTGGCCATCAGGATTGGGAAATAGAATCTATCCAGCTAACCAACATTGAGGAGAAGAGAGCTTTTCTGAGAAAGGTGTTGTCACCGGAAAACAGTAAGAAGAATGAATGGCTAAAGGATTTGAATGGCGATGGATCTCATGATTGGAAAGACATGACTATCGAGAAAGAACACGTTTATCGCCTGGAGGATACCAACGGTGATGGTGTTGCTGATATGTCACAATTGATGATTGAAGATTTTAATGATGAAGTTACGGATGCCATGGGTGGTATCATGAAACATGGCAATGACCTGTTTGTAGACATTGGTCCTGATATGTGGAGGTTGAATGATAAAAATGGTGATGGATTAACTCTACTTTGTCACAACTAAGTTGCTGATTTTTGGCTACTTCCATAGTATTGGTGTTTAAGTATTTTCAGTTTTTTAAATTCACTTAGCACAT
>JAYVTB010000003.1:0-60791 GCA_043774805.1 Cyclobacteriaceae bacterium
AATACTTAAACACCAATACTATGGAAGTAGCCAAAAATCAGCAACTTAGTTGTGACAAAGTAGAGTTAAGCTAACGTTTTGAGACCAGTTAAATGCACAAAAGAATCCCACGGATAAATTCACACCGAATGTGGGCTTAGCCCGTGGCTATGCCGCATTAGGCGATAAGAAAAATGCCATCAAATATTGGGAATTGGCTATGAAGAATTTACCGGAAGATCAAAAAACCAACCTCGCATTTTATGAAGGTGAAATTAAGAAACTGAAAGAAGGGAAATAAAAGTTCAGTGAACAGAAAGACAAAATGCTCCCCATAATCGGGGAGCATTTTTCTTTTTCATTGGACTAGATCTTGGCCTTTATATTGCCCGCACTTTTTTGAACTTTCATAATAGCATTGGAAATATCATCCATATCTGATTTGCTTCCCAGCAACAGAGATTGAAAAATCCAAACTGCTTCTTCATTACACACGCGAGTATTCATCGGACATTGATTTTTTTCAACGAATTTTCCAAAATCAAGCATCTCGCTTGAATACATTTTTTTATAATTCTTTGATTGAAATGCATCATTCAGATAAGGCATGCTATTCAGGGTAGAAGTATATCCCGATGAACAAGGAATGCCTTCCGCAGACATCGCTTTGATAAATCCTTCTCTGGATAATCCTTCAAAGTTTTCTTTGATGTATCGGAAAGGGAAAAGATGAAATGCTGCACGCGTTACGTTATCATACAATCGATACGGAATAATGCCAGGTATCTCTTTGAGATGCGATTTCAGATAAGCGGCATTATCATTTCTTATTATAGTTTGTCCTTCCAGTCTTTTCAATTGGGCCAGTCCAATCGCTGCCTGGTATTCTGTCAATCTAAGATTGTTGCCGCGCATGGTATAACTTCCTCCTACGGGATCAATCATTTTTCCATAAGGCCTTCCACAGTTATGGTACGAATGACACCTGTCCATAAAGTCATCATCATTGCTCACAATTGCGCCACCTTCACCAATAGGAAGGTTCTTTGAATTTTGAAAGCTGAAACAACCGGCATTACCAAACGTCCCGACTTTCTGATGATTTACTTCAGCCAACCATGATTGACAAGCGTCTTCAACCACAATAAGATTATGTTTCTTAGCGATCTCCATAATCCTGGTAATATTCGCAGGCAAGCCAAGGATATGCACAGGGAGAATGGCACGTGTATTTGCCGTGATTTTCTTTTCAATTTTCTCCGGGTCGATTTGAAAAGTTTCTGGATCAATGTCAACAAAAACAGGCATTGCTCCCACCTCCAGAATAGCAGAAATCGTTGCGACAAAAGTATACGGTGTTACAATTACTTCATCACCACCGCCAATGTCAAGCATTCGCAGTGATATGATCAGCGCATTTGTTCCATTTACAACTGCCAGACTACGTTTTGCCCCAATGGTTGTAGCCCATTTGGTTTCAAACTCAGAGACTACGCTTCGTTCAGAACTACCACGATACCAGACGCCACTTCGAAGCACCTCCAAAACTTGCTTCTCATCCGTGGCCGGATTCCATTGTGGCCAGGTTGGCCAACCTTTGGTTCGCACGGGTTTCCCTCCCAAAATGGCAGGCATATCGCCTTCGTTGGTGAAGCTTTCAAATACTGAGGGTGTGACTCCCATTCCTATCATCGCGCTCAATCCAGTCAATGAATTCTTCTTCACAAATTCACGCCTAGAGTATTTGTCATTTATCATCATGTCTATATTTATACTTTGATAGAAACTAGTAGATGGAAGTCAACGTCATCCGAAGTTACTATTAAAATTGTAAATAACCTGACTACGATTTTTCAAATTACCTTCAAGAGAAGATTCAAAAGGAAAGTATCAATCTGGAATTATTGCATGTATTACTCAATCACAAACACATTTATTTTATAACCATGATAACCGAAGTATTGAACTCCATCTTTAAGCGCGAACTAGTAAAATTAAAAACAGAGATCGAATCTTATAAACAAGAATCAAATCTGTGGCATATCGAAAAGAATATAGCCAACTCCGGAGGCAATTTATGTCTGCACCTTATCGGGAATTTGAATACTTATATTGGAGCCACCCTAGGACATACCAACTTTGTGCGAGATCGGGATGCTGAATTCGCCTTGAAAAATGTGCCAAGGAAAGAATTGATTCAGAAAATTGAAGAAACGATCGAGGTAATTGATAGCGTCTTGCCAAAACTTACCCAAGAGCAACTTGAGCAGGAATATCCAATGATTGTTCTTAAGGAACCCACTTCAACCGAATTTTTTTTGGTACATCTGGCTACTCACTTAACTTATCATCTTGGTCAGATCAATTATCACAGAAGATTAGTAGATAAATAATACCACTGGATTGAACCATTCTCGAAAGCAAATGAAATTGCCCGTAAAGGGCTAAGCAAATTCACAAAAAATATTTTTACCTTCCATGCAAAATGAACACCGTATGAATGCTATTCCTGTAGAACGCGTTACTCAATCCCGTCTGTCAACAATCGACTTTAATAACCTTGGTTTTGGAAATCACATCAGCGATCATATGCTGGTGGCGGATTACAAAGACGGCAAATGGCAAGATCCAAGGATAGTACCCTATGGTGACCTGCTTATGTCTCCTGCCATGCTCTCACTTCATTATGGTCAATCCATCTTTGAAGGAATGAAAGCATTCAAAAACAAGGACGGACAGTTGGTCGTCTTCAGACCTCAACGCCATCATCAGCGACTACTCAAATCAATGGAGCGCATGTGTATGCCTGCGATGAGTGAAGAATTTTTTATAAAAAGTTTAAATGCTATTATTAAAGTAGATGAAGCGTGGGTGCCAACCTCAGAAGGATCTTCACTGTATTTAAGGCCCTTCCTTTTTGCAACAGAAGCTCGTTTGGGCGTTAAAATTTCTGATGAATATAAATTTATCATTATCACCAGTCCGGTAGGACCATACTTTGCCAAACCTGTTCATGTAAAAGTAGAAGAGCATTTCGTTCGTGCTGCTGAAGGAGGCACTGGCTTTGCCAAATGCGCTGGCAATTATGGTGGTGCATTCTATCCAACGCAACTTGCCAAAGAACAAGGCTTCGATCAGGTGTTGTGGACCGATGCACGCGAGCATAAATACATTGATGAATCTGGTGCTATGAACGTGATGTTTGTATTGAATGGAAAATTAGTAACCCCTCAACTTACATCCGCCATACTCGATGGAGTAACCCGAAATTCTTTAATTGCGCTGGCAGGTAAAATGGGTATTCCGGTAGAGGAAAGAAGAGTGAGCGTTGCAGAAGTTAAAGAGGGTCTTGCAAAAGGAACTCTTACAGAAGCATTCGGTGCTGGCACTGCTGCTGTAGTATCGACTATTGCCGCTATAAACATCGCAGGTAAGGATTACACATTGCCCGCAGTGGATAGCAACAGCATTCAACTTCGTCTAAAGAAAAAACTCGAAAACATACGTCATGGTGATGAGCCGGATGAATTTGATTGGGTTTATAAAGTCCCAAAATAACGATGAGCAGTTTCCCTATTACCGATAAAACTGAAATCACTCGTCTTCCCAAGCGCGGAGTGTATGAGCAGGATGCGATTTATTCCATTTTGGATGAAGCGCTTGTTTGTACGGTTTCATTTGCGATCGGCAGCCAGCCTTTTCAAATACCTACCGGGTTTTGCCGAATTGGTAATAAGTTGTACATCCACGGATCGGTAGGGAGCCATTACCTGCGAGAGCTTCAAACTAAAAAATTGCCCGCGTGCATTGGTGTCACGTTAATCGATGGACTTGTGCTGGCCCGTTCAGCGTTTCATCATTCCGTCAACTACCGGTCAGTAATCATTTTTAGTGAACCTCAGTTAGTAACCGATCAAGATGAACTTTACAATGTGCTGGAGGTCTTCACTGAGAAGATGTGCCATGGCCGCTGGGCCGATGTGCGAAAGCCAAACAATGGAGAATGGAAAGCTACGATGGTTTTATCTTTTGATATTAAGGAAGCATCGGCCAAAGTTAGAACGGGTCCACCTAAAGACGATGATGAAGATTATTTGTTGGATATATGGGCAGGGGTTCAACCCATTAAAATAGAGCGATTGCCGGCTATCCCTGATCCTGCTCTAAAAGCTGGAGTTGCATTGCCTACCTACCTAAGCAAGTGAAAATCATTGAGATTAGGCCTTAATTTGGTATCTTTGCACGCTTCGAACTAAAATTTTTGATCACCGGTTTATTTGATGACCTCAAAAGGGCCGAATAAACATTAAAAAACAACAAATAATCATGGGAAGACCTCCTGTACTACCAAAAAAGAAAAAAGACGGTTTTTGGCTTGAAGTGCGCAATAAAGGCGCAAGAACAGGCACTATTCTAATTCGCGATAGCCAGCAGGCTATGATGCAGGCAGCCAAACAGTATGAGATGACCAAGGATGTAATTATCCTGGGCGAGCATAAAAACGGCAAAAAAGTGGATGATAAATCTAAGGCTAAGAAATCCAAAGAGGATTAATCTTTCAAAAAGCAGTAAAAGAGTTACTCTCGCAGTCTTTTAAAGAATTGGGAGAGTAACTCTTTGCTTTCCTGCCCACTTATGCCTTTCAATACTTCTGTGCGCGGATGCAGTAAGGGATTCTTGATGAGAGAATAACCCCGCTGTTCATCTTCCGCACCAAAAATAAGTTTCTGAAGCTGTACCCAATGCAGTGCTCCAGCGCACATTACGCAAGGCTCCAATGTTACGTATAGCGTGCATTCATTTAAATATTTTGATCCCAGGTAATTTGATGCTGAGGTAATCGCCAGCATTTCGGCATGAGCCGTAGCATCGTTGAGTTGCTCCGTCTGATTATGTGCACGGGCGATTACTTTATTCTGACAAACCACCACCGCCCCCACCGGAACTTCACCTTTTTCAAATGCTTTATGGGCTTCTTTAAGCGCTTCACGCATAAAATAGTCAAGCGTGTATAATTCCATCAACTGGTTAATTGAAATTACTTAACTTTTACAGACTTCATCATTGACCGCACAGCCTCCTGCCAGTCTTCGCGCATTGCCTTTGGGCAATTGAAAGAAATCACTAGTGTACGATTGGGTTCTATCATGTACTGGATGTAGGTGTATCGAAATACAGACTGCTGCTCTCCAAGTGCCATTTTGTTTCCGTTGACACGCGATTCAAACTCAAAAAAAATAAACTGCTTCTTATGGACCGTGTGAACACCCTCTTCAATGAAATCCACCCGGTCAAAAAGATTAGTAATACTCGACTTAAAGAACTTACTGGCCATTTCCAGGTTGGTATCTGGCCACTGCGTAGCTGAAATATTCACGCTGAAATCAAGCGTACGGTTAATATCAGTAAAGGCCGCCAGCGGAGAACGCACGGAGGGATATCTCAAAATGATGTCATCTTCCGTCATGGGCTGCAGTTCGGATGGAATGGATATCGTAATGCCTTCCGCCACCTTGGTCTTCACCAATTTAGATGGGGAAAAAGCAAAAAGGGCGATAATGGCTAAGGATAGTAGGACTTTTCTCATAAGGAATTTAAAAAACGAAATGGATTGAAGGCTCTGTATAACGTCAACCTTTATTAATTTGCGAGCCCAAATTTAATGATTTTACCATGTTAAGAACTCATACTTGCGGTGAACTGCGAATCAGTGATGTAAATAAAGAAGTAACCCTTACCGGATGGGTGCAGCGCCTGCGCGATAAAGGGAGCTTGCTTTGGGTTGACCTGCGCGACCGATACGGAATCACCCAATTATTTTTAGAGGATGGTAAAACAGATCCGGCCCTGATACAAACTGCCCGCCAGTCTGGTCGTGAATACGTATTGAAAGTGAAAGGAACAGTGGTAGAACGCCTTTCTAAAAATGATAAAATGCCTACAGGCGATATCGAGATCCGGGTAAGCTCCATAGAAGTACTTAACCCTTCTAAGACTCCTCCCTTTACCATTGAAGACAACACCGATGGTGGAGATGACCTTCGTATGAAATACCGATACCTGGACTTGCGCAGAAATGTTGTTCGTGAAAGTCTTCAGCTCAGACATAAGATGGCGCAGCAGACACGCATTTACCTCGACAGCTTGAATTTCATTGAGGTAGAAACGCCAGTATTGATCAAATCTACTCCTGAAGGAGCACGTGATTTTGTTGTGCCTTCACGTATGAACCCTGGTGAGTTTTACGCGCTGCCACAATCACCACAAACGTTCAAGCAATTGCTGATGGTATCCGGCTTTGACCGCTACTATCAGATAGTAAAATGCTTTCGCGATGAAGACTTGCGTGCCGATCGTCAACCGGAATTTACACAGATCGACTGCGAAATGGCTTTCATCACCCAGGAAGATATCTTAACCACGTTCGAGGGATTGGTTCGCCATCTTTTCAAAAACGTGAAAGGAATTGACATGCCTTCCGTGCCTCATATGAGCTATGACGATGCCATGAAATATTATGGATCGGATAAACCCGATACACGCTTCGATATGAAGTTTGTTGAACTGAATGATGTGGCGAAGGGAAAAGGATTTCAGGTGTTTGATAGCGCTGAATTGGTAGTGGGTATCTGTGCAAAGGGTTGTGCCGAATACACCCGCAAGCAACTGGATGAACTTACTGAATTTGTGAAGAAGCCACAGATTGGTGCTAAAGGTTTGGTGTATGTACAATGCAAAGCCGACCTGCCTGCCGGACAGGCAGGTGGCACATTTAAATCATCGGTCGATAAATTCTATTCACCAGAAGAATTGAAAAAGTGGGCAGAGAAATGCAATGCCCAACCGGGAGATTTGATCTTTGTTCTTTCTGGTGATGCTGACAAAACCAGAAAAGCATTGAGTGAACTTCGTCTGCGCATGGGCGATCTTTTGGGCTTGCGCGACAAAAATAAATTTGCTGCCTTATGGGTGATTGACTTCCCATTGCTGGAGTGGAGTGAAGACACCAACCTGCCTGCCGGACAGGCAGGCCGCTGGCATGCCATGCACCATCCTTTCACTTCTCCCAAACCTGATGATATGCATTTACTGGATAGCGATCCCGGCAAGGTGCGCGCCAATGCTTATGACATGGTGATCAATGGCACCGAAGTAGGGGGAGGTTCTATTCGTATTCACGACCGCACCACACAGCAACTGATGTTCACCAAACTTGGCTTCAGCGAAGAAGAAGCAAAAAAACAATTTGGTTTCCTGATGGAGGCCTTTGAATTTGGTGCGCCACCACATGGTGGAATTGCCTTTGGTTTCGACCGCTTGTGCTCTTTGTTTGGTGGTGCTGATTCTATTCGCGACTTCATTGCGTTCCCTAAGAATAATGCAGGTCGTGATACGATGATCGATACGCCTTCTACTATTTCACAGGAACAGTTGAATGAGCTGAATATTCTGGTGAAGGAGATTAAGAAGTAAGTAGCTAAAAACATCTTTGTGATTCTTTGTGTCCTCGTGACTTAGTGGTTCAATAAAGAATCAAACCACGAAGGCACTAAGTCTCGAAGTTTCACGAAGGCAATTGCAAGAACCCAAATAGAGAAAGAGTCAGCAGTGTCTGGTTCTTTTCTTTTTTGCCCGCCCAGAAAAATCTCCTCAAAAGTTACTCGCTTTTTTTATAGCTTTCATTTCAAATCCCGAAAACCATGAAGCTGATTCTGCCTCTTTTGCTTTTGCCCTTCATCACCTTTGCACAATTAAAAACCATCGAACCAGTGAGTTTTTCAGAAGTAACCATTACCGACAACTTCTGGAAACCAAGAATCGAACAGGTAGCCACCACTACACTCGAGGCCTGTATTTATCAAACAGAAGTAAAGACAGCACGTATCCGAAACTTTGAAATAGTAGGCGGCACCCGTCAGGGAAAATTTGAAGGAATCTTTTACGATGACTCGGATGTATTCAAAGCATTGGAGGCTATTGCCTATTCTCTTAAAAACAAACCGAATCCAACGCTTGAGAAAAAAGCCGATGAATGGATTGATAAAATTGCGGCTGCACAGCAAAAGGACGGATACATCAACACCTACTATACCCTTAACGGCCTCGACAAAAGATGGACCGACATGAGCATGCATGAAGATTATAATGGCGGTCATTTGATCGAAGCGGCTGTAGCCTATTATCAGGCAACCGGAAAAAGAAAATTGCTGGAGGTGTCCATTCGTTTTGCCGATCATTTCGATTCACTATTTGGTCCTGGCAAAAGGCATTGGGTAACCGGTCATCAGGAACTGGAATTGGCTCTTGTTAAACTTTATAAGGCAACTCAAAATAAAAGATATCTCGATATGGCTAAGTGGTTGCTTGATGAGCGTGGTCATAAATATGCTCAAGGCTATACCTGGACAGAATGGAAAGATACCGCCTATGCCCAGGATGTGAAACCGGTAAAAGAACAAACCGAAATTACCGGACATGCTGTGCGCGCCATGTATATGTATACGGGAGCTGCTGATGTTGCATCACTTACCGGAGATGAAGGCTACATGAAAGCTATGAAAACGGTATGGGAAGATGTAGTCCATCGTAACATGTACATTACCGGTGGAATTGGTTCATCCGGAAATAATGAAGGGTTCTCCATCGACTACGATCTTCCCAATGAACAAGCCTATTGTGAAACATGCGCTTCGGTAGGAATGGTTTTTTGGAATCAACGCATGAATTTACTGACAGGTGAAAGCAAATATTTTGATGTGCTCGAACGGAGCTTATATAATGGCGCATTAGATGGTCTTTCGCTAAGTGGTGATCGCTTCTTTTATGGAAATCCTCTCGCCTCAAACGGAAAGCATTCTCGCAGAGAATGGTTTGGAACCGCTTGCTGCCCAGCCAACATCGCCAGACTGGTCTCGTCATTGGGAGATTACATTTACAATAGATCCAATGAATCAATCTGGATCAATCTATTCGTAAGTAGTCAGACGAAAGTTATGATGGGCAAAATGCCTGTTGCCATCGAACAGAAAAGCAATTATCCCTGGGATGGTGATGTTACTGTTACTGTAAATCCTGAGAAGAAAAGTAAATTCAGTGTCATGCTTCGATTACCTGGCTGGGCCACCGGGGAAACTGTACCTGGCGATTTATATCACTTTGTTAAAAAATCCACCGCAACCATATCTATAAAAGTAAATGGAAAAGATTTTCTATTTGCCACCGACAAAGGTTATGCCGTGATTACACGCGATTGGAAAAAAGGAGATGTGATCAGTCTTTCTTTGCCAATGGAAGTCAAAGAAGTTGCCTCGAAAGAAACCATCAAAGTGGATGAAGGACGAATTGCTTTACAAAGAGGTCCATTGGTGTATTGTGTAGAGGGTGCTGATAATGATGGCCAGGCCTGGAACTTTGTTGTTCCGGAAAACACGCAATACTCCAGTCAATATAATTCTGGGCTACTTAATGGAGTGGTTATCATTCAAGCTAGCGTTCCGGCAGTTACTATTGGCAATGACGGAGTAAGCATCAACACACAAACAAAAACAATTACGGCAATCCCATATTACAGCTGGTGCAATCGGGGCAGCAATCCCATGCAGGTATGGTTTCCAAGAAAGATCAAAGACATTAAATTGAATTATTAAATCTTGCTTATGAATACCAAAGTCCTATTTGGCATTGTCTTACTATTAGTTGCCTGCAGCGGGTCGGATAAAAAGAATCCAACAGACGAACAGGAAGCGTTGGCAAACGATTATTTTCAACGAGCCAAAAAGTATTTTGACCAGCAAGATTATGCAACTTCTGTATCCCTGCTGGATTCCGCCCTACTCTTCCAATCCGATCACGTCTCCTCTATGGCAACGCGTGCCAGTGCTCACTATAACCTTGGTAACATGGATGAAGCTTTAAAAGATTATGACAAAGCGATTGAACTATGGCCGATCGATGAAGCAAATAAGACAGTGCTTACCGCCCTATATTTTGAACGAGGTGATACCTATTACAGCTCGAAAAAATTCGATCAGGCGATCAGTGATTTTACCAAAGCCATTGAAATGGATTCAACCAACGCACTAGCCTTTATGTATCGAGGCGATGCGAGAGACTATACCGGGTTACACCAGGAAGCCATAGCAGATTACACCAAAGCAATTGAATTGAATCCTACAGATGGTACTGCCTTTTTCAACCGCGGGGTGACAAAGCAAAATTTGAAAGATGAAAAAGGGGCCTGTGAAGATTTTAAAAAGGCCGTGGAACTTGGAGAGAAAGAGGCAGAGACTTTTGCTGCCAGCTGTAAATAATTTTATTGGATCATCGTTAATCACCTAATCGCACTTCCTGCCCTGCAGAAAGTGGATCAGTAATCCACGGAAACTCACTGATTAAGAAATGATCACACCAGTAACCTGGCAGTTTCCTCAGCATCAATGACAATATCATCCTCGCCTACATCATCAAAAGGATTTTCAAGATGATCCTGAATGTTATCCAGACTCACTAAAATGAAACTGTACAAAATAGGCATCACGTATTCCAACGAGGAGGAATAGTCATTGAACGTGCTGGCAAAGTAAGGGCCATAGATGATAGGAAAAATATAGATAAATACTTTGCTATAGGTCCGCAGCGTAATAGGCGTGCGATAATTATGAATAATCTTCATATTATCAAATGCAATGATGATTTTACTAACATACTGACTTACCCTTGAAATCTCACCACTCTGCACTCCATACTTGCGCATTTCCATCGTCAAACCGGAAAGTCGGGAGAATAGTTGATAAATCTTTGCCTCATTTTCGATCCACAATGGATGATGATTGGTCTTGAACATATCTCTCATCAGTCGCATCATGTCAATGATAATTTGCTTTGTCTGAACCGGCAAGTCGTTGTTTTTATCCGCTGACCAATCGCGGGTAGCATAATATAACGCAATGGCATGTCCTTTAAAATCAGCCAACCGCTGAAGGGCCGTTTCCCTGCGCGTGTAGGCAGAGCCAATGGAAAAAACAACTGGAAAAACGATAGCCACCCCAACCAACATATCCGGAAACTTTGCCGTTAGTCCAAAGTGAAAGCAAAGATAGGCCGAGATAACTGAGAGCGCGGTAATGATGAATGTTTTGTAATTGATGATTAAAGAGAAACTCTTAAAAATCTTTTTCATGGCCTTAGGTTAGAACAGACGAATTTTCAGAAAAGGAATGGAGATTACCAAATCGTTAATAGACTATTACTGAACAGGTCCTTTATTCGTTACTCAAAATAGTCTTGATAAAGCCCGATCCGTAGCCAATCATCTGAACAAAGAGAGCGGGAAAACTGACAAAAGTCACTTTTAAGGAACGTGTTGTGATAAAACAATCGATCGCCACCGACACTGCATAAAAAAAATATGTCATCGCAATCAGAATCGACCAGAGTGGAGAGAATATAAACAAAACCGGGATGGTCAACAAACCAAGTAAGAAGATGGCAGGAAGCCAGTGAGTCGGTTTCACTTCACCCGGATGTTTTCGTCCTACCAATACTCTTCCCTTTCCAAAATTTGAAACCTGATTGAAAAACTGTCGAAGCGATGTCCTTCTTTTATGGTACACAAAAGCATCAGGAATAAGCGCAGTCTTGAACCCCGCCTTCCCGATACGGATGCTCAATTCAATATCTTCGGCAAACCGATCAAAATGAAATCCTTTTGTTTTTTCAAACACCGCCCGACTGATCCCCATATTAAAGCTCCGTGGTTGAAAGGCTTTTTGCTTTCCTCCGCGGATGCCACCTGTAGTGAGCGTAGAAGACATGGTGAAAGCCATCGCTTGTTGCAAAGGTGTAAAGTCTTTCATGCCCCGGTCAGGTCCACCCCACGCGTCCACTTTCTCACTTTTTAAAAATCGGTCTACAACTTCGAAATAGTGTGAAGGTAAAATACAGTCGCTATCAAACACGACAAAATATTTTCCCAAGGCTTTCTCAAAACCAAAATTACGGCTTGGGCCAGGGCCTGTGTTTGGTTTAAAGAAATATTGGATCTTCAACTTTGATGAAAACCGCTCAAAAACTTTCTCGCTAGTGATGGTTGATCCATCTTCTATTAATACCACTTCAAAATCTCGTAAAGTTTGTTGAGCAAGGCTTTCCAGCAGTTCTGCCACTTCTTGAGGCCGGTTATAAACCGGAATGATGATGGAATAAGTGGGCTGACTCATGGCTGCAAAAATAGCGATTAAGACGGATTACCCTTTGGATATTCTGCTCAAGTAATATGGCTTTATAACTCACCGTCCTTTTCTTACCTTTCAAAACATCTCACTAACCCGAGTATGAAACGCCTATCAGCAACGCAAACTCAATGGAATGATAAGATGGTACAAGGCAACCATCTGACCGTTAAAAAATAAATATATTAACAGATGAAACAGCTCTTCACTTCTATCGCAGTACTTATGGCTTTCTGCTCCATTGCTCAAACCAAAAGTTATACTACCGACACCAAGACCCTTGAATCCACCATCACAGCATTATACGAGGTGATCTCCGGAGGGGCTGATGTACCGCGCGATTGGGATCGATTTAGAAATTTATTTAAACCGGAGGGCAGGCTAATCCCTACACGGAAAGATGATCAGGGTGAACTGATTACAAAAACACTGACACCCGAAGAATATGTTCAATTATTTACTTCCAGAATACCCACTGGCTTCTTCGAGCGCGAGTTGAGTAGAAAAGTAGAGCAATATGGAACCATTTCACATGTGTTTAGTACATATGAAACCAAGGAGAAAAAAGATGGCCCCGTCACCAATCGGGGTATCAATAGCATTCAACTGTTTAAGGATAAGGACCGCTACTATATTGTGAATATTTTCTGGTGTGCCGAAAGCATGGGATTTGAGTTACCTAAAAAATATTTAGGCGATCAGAAATAAGACGATCCAAATGAAACATTACACTGCTTTACTCCTTTTCCTATTTATCTCCTTTACTATTCTGGCGCAACGATCCAAAAATTCAAATCTGGACGAAATCTCAAATAAGCATGCCGTAAATTCTTTCAAGGAATTTTATGAATTACTCAGCTTGAGTAACGATGCACACTTTCCTAATGACATTGAAAAAAATATTCAGTGGTGCGAAACAGCATTCGCCAGTCGTGGCTTTGCAACGAAGAGACTCACCACTCCCACTGTACCACTTTTACTTGCAGAACGTCAGGTTAAAAATACAAAGAAGACGGTGCTGATCTATTTGCAGATTGATGGACAGCCCGTAAACCCTACACAGTGGGAACAAGAAAGTCCGTGGAAACCAACGCTCAAAGAAAAAGATGCCAGCGGAAAATGGAACATCATTGCCTATGAAAGATTGTATGAAGACATTAATCCCGATTGGCGAATTTTTGCTCGCGCTACTTCCGATGCCAAAGGGCCTGCCATGGCATTTCTGGCCTCATTGGATGCCTTGAAAGAATTGAAGTCGGAACCAAACTTCAATATGAAAGTCATTATGGACTTTGAAGAAGAACTTGGCTCGCCCAATTTACCGGCAGCAGTATCACAATACAAAAATGAATTGGCTTCCGACATGCTCATCATTTTTGATGGCCCACGTCATGTGAGCAACCAACCTACGTTGAGTTTTGGTGCCCGTGGAATTTGTGAAATCACACTGACTACGTTTGGGCCGCGCGTACCCGTGCACAGCGGCAACTATGGAAATTATACCCCTAATCCTGCCATGCGCTTATCGCGATTGCTGGCATCTATGAAAGACGATGACGGAAGAGTTACACTTCCTGGATTTTATGATGGCATCACACTTACTGAAGAAGAAAAGAAAATACTGAAACAAGTACCTGATGATGAAAATGAAATCAAAAAATTTCTGGGCATAGCCGACCCCGATAATATCGGAGAAAATTTTCAGGAATCATTGCAGTACCCAACATTGAATATCAGGGGAATGGATGCGTTGTTTGTTGGCAAAGAGGCGCGTACATTGATACCGGCCACCGCTACTGCAGAAATCGATATTCGTCTTGTGCCAAGTAGTAATGCAGAGCGACTGATTGGTATTGTAAAAAAACATATTGAAGACCAGGGATATTACCTGGTAGATAAAGAACCAACGGAGGAAGAGCGGATGAAATATCCAAAGATCGCAGCGTTTCAATCGAGCATATCCTATGGTGCTTTTCAAACCCCTTTCAATTCCGAAACAGGCATCTGGCTAAGCAAAGCCATGAACCGGGCATTCGGTAAAGAGCCGATTAAAATCAGAATTACTGGTGGATCGATTCCCATTTCACCGTTCGTTACTACATTGGGAATTCCGGCAGTAGCCGTACCCACCGTTAATGCAGATAATAATCAACATGCTGAAAATGAAAATATCAGAGTTGGAAATTATATTGATGCTGTGAAAACATTTTTGGCCATTATGCTGGAGAAGCTTTAACCCGAGAAATATTATTTTTCAAATAAACAGAACAACATGAACTTTGAAACGAACGCAGTGCATGCCGGCCATCTCGAAGATCTTAATGCAGGATCGGTCGTAAACCCTCTCTATTTATCCACCACGTTTGAACGTGATAAAGATGGTAGCCTGGCGCCTAAAGGATATGTTTATTCGAGGCTTGGCAATCCTAACCGCAGTGGACTGGAAGCAAAACTTACTGCGCTTGAAAGTGGTGCTGAGGCAATGGCTTTTTCATCGGGTATGGCTGCCGCCATGGCGCTCTGTCATTCCCTTCTGACACCAGGTACACACGTCATTATTCCAGATGACTGCTATCATGGTGTGGCGCACCTAGTTAAAAATATGTACACCCGCTGGGGCATCACCTATACGGAAGTGGACATGATTCATCCAGACAATGTAAAAGCTGCCATTACACCGGAAACAAAAATGATCCTTGTCGAAACTCCTTCAAATCCTCTTCTGAAAATTGTAGACATCGCAGCCATCTGTGATCTTGTTAAAAATAAAAATATAGCAGTTGCTTGCGATAACACCTGGGCTACGCCATACATCATCCAACCATTTATGCTTGGAGCGGATTATGTCTTTCACTCTTCCACCAAATATTTCGGTGGTCATTCTGACATCATTGGAGGATGCGTGATCGTGAAAGAAAAAAATGAAGCATCACAAAAAATTCGCGAATATCAAACCATTGGTGGCGCAGTGCCCTCACCTTTTGATTGCTGGCTATTGGACCGAAGTATCGCTACGTTACCATTGCGCATGGCGGCCCAAACCAAAAGTGCGGGTGTGATTGCCGATTATCTCTCTGCCCATCCGAAAATTGAACGTGTATATTATCCCGGCCTTACCTCACATATCAATCATGATGTTGCCAAAAGACAAATGAAAGGAATTTATGGCGGCATGCTCTCTGTCCTCGTGAAAGGCGGAAGCAAGGAAGCTATGGATTTCGCCAACCATCTTTCTGTTTTCAAACATGCTACCAGTTTAGGTGGAGTGGAAAGCCTTATTGAACACCGGCAATCCGTGGAAGGCATTCATGCTAAAAGCCCGGATAATTTACTAAGAATTTCTATCGGCATTGAACACATTGATGACCTGTTACATGATATCAAAAACGCGTTGGAAAAATAAACTGGAAATCTGCCATTATGATCCAAAGGACTAGTCTCTCGGCATTATTTTACAAATCATTTCCTTTCCAATAGAAAATCTCAAAAAATAACCGTGATGTGTAGGCATAATCCGGCAACTGATTTTATCTTGCAAGCCGATGGAGAATTTCGTTGTTTCAGCGCGTAAATACAGGCCTTTAGGATTTGAAGAAGTGGTGGGCCAGGAGCACATTACGACTACGCTGAAAAATGCTATCGACAGTAATAAACTTGCTCAGGCGCTGCTATTTTGCGGTCCTCGTGGCGTAGGTAAAACCACCTGTGCACGCATTGTAGCACGGATGATCAACGGCTTCGAAGAAAAAGCGGAAGTAAATTCATTGAACATCTTTGAACTTGATGCTGCTTCCAACAACTCGGTAGATGATATCCGAAGCCTCATTGACCAGGTTCGCTACCCTCCTCAGTTTGGAAAATATAAAGTCTATATCATTGACGAGGTGCACATGCTCTCGACTTCAGCCTTCAATGCTTTTTTGAAAACGCTGGAAGAGCCACCTTCCTATGCCATCTTCATCCTGGCTACTACGGAAA
The DNA here is from genome assembly GCA_043774805.1 of Cyclobacteriaceae bacterium. Lineage (GTDB taxonomy): Bacteria > Bacteroidota > Bacteroidia > Cytophagales > Cyclobacteriaceae > ELB16-189. The sequence continues at coordinate 16,188 of JAYVTB010000003.1, forward strand.
AGCATAAGGTAATACCTACCATTCTTTCGCGATGCCAGATTTTTGATTTCAATCGCATTCAGGTTTCCGATATCACGCGTCAGTTAAAAAAAGTTGCTGATCGTGAAAATATTAAAGCCGAAGATGAGGCGTTGCACTTGATCGCTCAAAAAGCCGATGGCGCTTTACGCGATGCACTTTCAATTTTTGATTTGATGGTAACGTTCTCTTCGGGCAGCAAGGTGACGTTCAAAGATGTACTCAATAACCTGCACATTCTCGATTACGATTACTACTTTAAAGTGGTGGATGGTTTGCTTACAGAAAATCATACACAACCACTGCTGATATTAGATGAGATTCTAAAAAAAGGATTTGATGCGCACAATTTCATTGTTGGCCTTAGTGAGCATTTAAGAAATTTGCTGATCTCACAAGACGCACGCACGGTTACCCTCATGGAAGTGCCCGAAAGCACAGCAAAAAAATACCTGGAGCAGGCTGCAGCAGCTCCTCCTTCACTTCTGCTCTCCTGGCTGAATATTGCGAACCAATGCGACATCAATTATAAAAGCAGTAAAAATCAGCGCCTGCTGGTGGAATTGGCGATGATGAAGATGGCTCATGTCAATGAAGTCTTCAAAGGTTCAGTGATGAACGCAACAGCCGAAGCTGGATTAAAAAAAAAATTGAATTAAGTCCGGAAATACCGGCTTCCATCCCAGCAACACCAGTTCAGGAAAAAATCATTGCGAATGAGATAGCAGAAAACACTGCGCCTGAAAAAGAAATCCCGGTTCAAAAAGTAATTCCTCCCAAAGAAAACACCCGGCCCAAGACTACCATTAACCTTGGAAACATCCTAAAGCCTCAGCTCAAAGCGGAGGAAGTTAATACTGAAAAAATCGGTGGCGCTCAAAAGCAAGATGAACCCATTGTAGAAAGCAAAGTAAGGCAGGCCTGGAAAGAGTATGCCGAACAACGAAAGGATCAAGTGGCCGAATATCATTTGCTGACCCGGGAGTTCACTTTAAAAAATAATGTGATCACACTTCAGCTTACCAACCCAATTGAAGAACCGATGCTTCAGGGAATGAAACCTGATCTGGTGACTTACCTGCGCGAAAAAATAAACAACAGCACCCTCCTTGTGGAAGGTGAGATGCAAACAAATAATACCAAGCGAAAAGCCTACACCAACAAAGAAAAGTTTGAATACCTGGTAGAGAAAAATCCTTTATTAAAGGAGCTACAGGAAAAATTAGGACTTGATCCTGATTATTGAGTTGAAAACTATTTCTTAGTCTTCTTTGAGCACACTTCACCCGACCATTGCAGAACATTTTTGTTATGGGCTGGGGGTTTTCTCTTCCGTCAGTTCTCATTATAACCAAATTTTCTGCTTTGCAACACTTCCTTCCACCAACTTTCTCTGTCAATTATAATTTGGTCGTCAGTTGTTGATTTATAGATGTCGAGAATTGAATATTTAAAATTCTGTTTTATGTAATCAATAGTCAATGGTTTTAGTCCTACGTTTCCACCGTGTCCTGTTTTTAGATAAGCTCTCCAACGTCCTAAAATCATACTTTCTCCATATGCGGAACCAACATACATTTTTCCATTTGATATGTCAGTCATAAGGTAAACTCCTTTTTGGTTTTGAAGTGCTGTTTTCCAATTATCCTTTTCTAAAACTCTATTCATTTCGTCCCAGGTGATATTTACCTTTTCATAACCTGGAAACAAGTCATTGTCAAAAGTGTCAGGTAATATTTGTGATATGTAACAGTCGTCTATAACCGATTCGGCATTACGAATCATTGTCTGTGCCTTATTCTTAAATTTTACTATTAGTCGTCCGACATATTTTTCATATTCAGGCAAATCTTCATATTCGTAACCTACACCATTCAATTTTTGAAGGTCCTTAGTAATTTTTCCGATATGAAATAGTAACCAATCATCTTCGGTCGGTTTTATCTTAACAAGTCCAACCGTGATTTGTCCTGCTTTGTATGATTTATTTTTATTGTAGTTCCAATATTGTCCTCTAAGCATTGTGTTGATGTCACCGTTTTTAAAGATTTCAATTGGATTCCAATTCTGTTGAATCATTAAATTGAAACGAATCTTCACATTGCTAAGATGTTCAAGTCGTAATATGTCGTTTAGTTTAATGCTGTTCATTTTCTAAAATTAATTTCTTGGGTGTGTCGTACCCCTTGCCCATACCATAGAAATATCAACAAAACAGATACTCCAAGTTCATCAAACCAATATACTCCTTTTCAATCACTCTTCATTTGTTGTAATGTAGTTCGAGCGATTGCGTGAGTTTATACTAGAATTTTGTAGTGAATTCAGCAGCATACTCCTGGTTTTCTTGTGCAGATTTATTCTCTCAAAGATAAAAAAATTAAACCTTCATTCTCTTCCCCAACACGTCAAACATACGGGTGTACTTAATGGTGAGGCTTCGGTTGCTGATATCTCCATACTGGTACACTTCATTGTACACCACAAACAATCCGGTATTCGCCTGCTCTAACAAACTGAAGCGAATATTGGCCGACCATAAATCCGCAGCGCTGTTGTATTGAATAAAACTTTGAAGATTAATACGTGGCCGGAAAGAATAAGAAATTCTGGCGCCTAAAATACTGGCTACAAAATCTCCTGACGGTAAGTTTACATCATTCACCGCAAGGCTTACATCTGAATTGAACTTATCGCCAATACGCATGCCCAGTGTAACACTATTAATATAGCGTGTGCCTCCAAAAGAGCCACCCAATATAGAGCGTGTGCTTAGGTAGATCGGTTTACTCGGATTTGACATGAAGACGACTTGTACTTCCTGGTGATTATAGGTATCGGCAGGCACCCAAATATCTTTTGATATCTCAAAGGATTTCACCACGCCCTCGGTGGTAAAATTAATTCCAGTATGTATTTCAAACCCTTTCACCCACGCCCAGTGGTTATCAATGTGCAGATAACTGGTTTCAAGAAAGTTGTTAAAATTCCAGTAGCTTCGATAGCTGACGTGTGGTCGCAACTCGAGCAATCCATACTTTCCATTCATCCGCACCTGTTTGTAAATCAGAACTTCTGGCTTTCGGTAAGTCGATCGCAATAAAAATCCGACCTCTGGATTAAACCCTTCTCCCACCTGCTGATAGGAAACGTTCATCCGCAATCCATTCCATTCATAATTTCCTTGTAACCGATAAGCATTTGTATTGAGTGAATCGCCCGGGGTAATTGTTTTAGAATAGAAGCCAAATAACTGCGCTTTCTTTCCAAATCCCCATCGCCCGTCCACTGCCATGGTGCGGTTGTAATCATTATCCAACCCTCCCATTCCTTCACGGTTCACAAACATGCCACCAAAATAGGATCGCTGCGCAAATTGATGGCTCACGCGTGCTACCGTGAAATTATTTCTCTCTATCGTAGTCACATCTCCTTCCTTCACTTCATCGGTGAACATATTCAGAAAACCAAAGCTGGTATTATTCACCTTTCCTGAAAGTCTGGCGCCTCCAATAATTGGCACCCTTTTACCAGACGCATCAAGGCCAATCTTGCGACTGAAAAATAAATCTACTTCACCAGGACTTCCTACGCCAAAGAAGCCGGCATTCTCAAGAAAGAAGGGGCGCTTTTCAGGAAAAAATAAATTGAAACGATCCAGATTTATTTGTTGTTGGTCTACTTCTACTTGAGCAAAGTCCGTATTGTAAGTAAGATCAAGCGTCACCGCGGGCGTGATACTATACTTGACATCCATGCCTACGGCAGGACGAAATTCCGTTTCAGGATCAGGCTGTGTATGATCGTGCGATGCCTGCCCCAATACATAGGGAATCAACTTAAGATTCCCAGGGCTTTGCAGATTCAAACCAGTCAGCGTTCCCTCCAGGGAAAGTCGCTTAATATCAAACTGAATCGGCAACGCTGCCCAATAATCAACCTCGTTGGTCTTACGAATGTTGCGCTGAAAATTAATACCCCACACCTGGTCCTTCCCTGAAGCAAAACGTAGCGTACGCAATGGAATGGCGAACTCTGCACTCCATCCAAAATCACCTGTGATACTTTTCACTTCCCAGGAAGCATCCCAGTTTATGTTGTAACCTCCTACTGTTCCCGTTTGCAATCTGTTGCCTGTAAAATTTCCTTGTCCTTCATTATCCACCTGGGCATCATATTCAATACCAATCGGGTTGCTACCAAACACAAATCCATTCTGACTGTCGTGATAGGTATCAAGGATGAAAATGAAACTGTCGGTGTTATCAAGTGTGGCATCCCTGCGCGCATCGGAAACCACCAGTCTGCCGGGTTCTTTATCATAACAAACCACGGCCAGATAAAATGTAGTTGCCGAAACACCAATCCGGATTTCTGTTTTTTCTGTAGCGGGGAAACCCGAGTTTGGTTTGTTCTGCCACATTTCATCAATGGGAGAAAGCTCCTTCCATATCTCGTCATTCAACACATCACCATCAATTTTCAATTCAGCATTCAGCGTGGCTGCCTTTGCGGAAGGTCGTTTTTGCACATCGGGCATGTTCACTACGGTTTGTGAATAAACGTGTTGAACAGCAAACACAGTTAAAATGAAGGTTAAACAGAATAACGATTTCACACTAAAACAATTTTTATAAAGATCATCTATTTTAAATGTAACGCACGCAAATAACAGTTCTCATTTACTTTAATGGTAATTGGTTCCCACCAATGGTAAATGCTTGAAATCCTTCTTGATTCTTACTCACAATTCAGGTGAAGATATTGAAACTTTAAGAATTATCTTTGATTATATCACGGATAGCAGTTGACGATACTACTAACTTTAGCGCTATGAAATTTCTATTGATTTTAATTCTGCACATCCCATTTCAAAATTTCGGGCAAGAAAAACCAGCCTACATCTTATTCAACGTGGATGGAAAAGAAATGCGCTATGAGAAGATGATCAAAGAACTCGAAAAAGCAGACATCGTATTCTTTGGCGAAGAACATAACGACCCTATTTCTCACTGGTTAGAACTCCAGGTGTTGAAGAGTCTTTACGAAAAAAATAAAAACCTTACCGTGGCGATGGAAATGTTTGAAGCCGATGATCAACTGGTGCTAAACGAATATCTTCATGGCGTTATTGAAGAAAAACACTTGTTAAGCGAAGCCAAAGTGTGGGACAATTATAAGACCGATTACAAACCGCTCGTTGAATTCGCCAAAGAGAAGAAGTTGCCGGTAGTAGCCTCCAATATTCCCAGGCGATATGCCAACCTCATTTATCGAAAAGGAATTTCTGCCCTCGACTCATTAACCGGTGAAGCCAAGCAATGGATTGCTCCACTTCCTTTTGAGATTGATCTGGAGTTGCCCGGATATAAAAGTATGATTTCAGCCATGGGGCCTCACGGCAGTTCTGGAACGGCAACCAACATGGTCAGGTCACAAGCATCAAAAGATGCCACGATGGCCTACTTCATTCTGAAAAATAAAAGTGGACAGGTATATCATATCAACGGGTCTTATCATTCACAAAATGGAGAAGGAATTATATGGTACCTGAGAAAATCACAACCCGGATTGATAATTGCCACCATTCACGTAGTCGAACAGGATGACATTGCAAAACTTGATGATGCCAATAAAAAAGCAGCTGATTTTATTATCTGTGTTCCAACAGACATGACCAAAACATATTAATAAGCGTATGAACCAACGGATAGCACACATCTCCCTGGTAGTGGATGATTATGACAAGGCGATTCAGTTTTACACTGAAAAACTAAACTTCAAACTTATTGAAGACAGCGTGCAGAGTGAAACCAAGCGCTGGGTTTTGATTTCTCCATCCGGTTCGGGTGGGTGTTGTCTTTTGCTTGCCAAAGCTGCCAATGACGAGCAGCAAAGCCGTATAGGAAATCAAACCGGTGGACGAGTGTTTCTGTTTCTTTATACCGATGACTTCCATCGCGATTTTGAAAACCTGAAAGCCAACGGGGTGTCCATTATACGAGAACCTTCCGTAGAAGAGTATGGTACGGTTGCCGTGTTTGCCGACCTCTATGGAAATCTTTGGGATTTAATTGAGCCCATGCGGAAGTAAGTCATTGTACAGAAATGAGCATTGAACTGTACAAATTCGGATAATCATATTTCACAAGCCTTCGCAGATCCATTAAAAACGATGATTTCTGTTCTGGCTTCTGGTTTGCAGAAGGAAGACAAAACTTATTCTATGAGAACTTTTATCGGATTAGCCCTTTGGTTTATTCTGCTCGCCATCTGTTGGCCACTGGCGCTGATTATGATTTTCCTATTCCCGCTGGTGTGGTTATTCTTACTTCCTTTCCGGATAGTTGGATTTACACTCGATGTCGTATTCAGTTTAATAAAAGGAATATTATTATTCCCTTTCCGTCTTATCAAGGCGATATAAAAAAGACACAGATCCGGTCATGTAATTCACACGATTTCTTCAATCTCTTCCTGGCGTTTTCGTAATGATTTATCCAATACAAATGTGCCCACCGGAATGAGTGATGCGGCCAGCGCTACCATGACGGAAAACCAATTCCATTGCATTGCCTTTATTGCCATGATCACTGCGATTACATAAAGGATAAACAAGACCCCATGAATCCATCCCGTAACTTTCACGGCTATTGGAAAATCAAGATAATACTTAAGCGGCATAGCGATCAAGAGCAACACCAGGAAAGAAACTCCTTCAATAAAACCGATCAATCTTAACTTACTTATTCTTTCTTTCATGCTGTTGGATTAGTAGCTATCAATAGTACTACGTGGAAACATTAAATCTACTTATCCGTAAAGATTAAAAGGTCAACCCTCAAAAAATACCTTATAAAGTAGAATTAATGACAAATGACATATTAATTAAGGTTCTAGTCAATAATGGGGTATTTTTGAACTAAAGCAGGTTAATTTAGTTATAGGGTCATGCCTTACTTGTTATTTTTTTAAGTAGACCATAATGATCATGGAAATGCCAGGAACAATAAATGCTCAAAAAAGTGAATTCAAAACGTTGCTTGAGCGCGATGACATTACCCTGCAAACAGCCGAAAATAAAACTGAAGAAGAACGGGTTTTAAAAAGCCAGGTGAATAAAAATATCATCCATTTCTATTTCTGTCTGGAAGGGTCTGGTGTTTTTGCCTTTGGCCCTCACTACAGTCGCTCGATTGAAAAGCAACGCAACTATTTTTTCTACAATCCTGATATGGATTTACCTTTTGAGTTACAGCTTTCGCCTCAAACCAGAATTGTCGCCTTCTCCATCAAATTGGAGAGTCTGCATAAATTATTTACCGATGATGCATTACCCTTTTTAAAGCCCGAAAATGCAAAGACCAAGTTGTATGATGAGCGTGAAATACCAACAAATCTTCTGGTCGTTTTGAGTCAGATCTTCAGCGCCAATTTGAGTGAAAGTGCTGAAAAACTTTATTATCTGGGGAAAGTGTTTGAGATACTTGGACTATATTTTTCAGACAAGAAACCAGATACAGAGGCTTGTCCATTTTTAAATGATCAGGAAACAGTGCGCAAAATCAAGCATGCCAAAGAGTATTTATTGAAACACATGGATGCTCCTCCCGGACTGAAGGAACTTGCAAAGACTGCGGGGTTAAATGAATACCAACTAAAAGTTGGGTTCAAAGAAATTTATGGTAATACGGTGTTCGGCTATCTATTGGATCATAAACTCGATCATGCGCGCGTGTTATTGGATACGGCAAAATTCCAGGTTAATGAAGTAGCCTACCAGATTGGTTATGCCAACCCCAGTCATTTTATTGCTGCGTTTAAAAAGAAGTTTGGAGTTACTCCGAAAAAATACCTGATGAATCTTTCACGTAAAGCTTAGTTCTTACGCAATCGCCTATAGGCATTTATCGCAACCATAAGTATGAGCGCGAAACCAATCAGACCTACCATTCCCCAGAGCAACGCGAGTCCGGTACGAACCACCACCAACATTACGATAGCTACTAAAAAAATAGTGGCCACTTCATTCCAGATGCGTAGTTGTTGAGATGAGTACTTGAATACATTACTCATTTGCTGTTGATAGATCACATGCAGCGACAAATGGTACGCTAATAATCCAAAAACAAAAAGAAGCTTTATCCATAGCCAGGGTGGGAATGGATAATTATAAAACAACAGCCACGATCCAAAAACTAATGTCAATACACAGGAGGGCCAGGTGATGCCGAACCACAACCGCTTGATCATAATGCCAAACTGCGATTGTAGAATTTCTTTTTCTGTGGCAGGCCTCTCCTGTGCCTCTCGGTTATAAATGAAAAGACGCACGATGTAAAATAACCCGGAAAACCAAGTGACTACAAAAATGATATGAAGGGCTTTTACATAAAAGTAAGTCATCACTTACACGGTTACAGGTTCTGTTGACACTTCATTTACTAAGGTGACAATCGTGTTGATCCAATCTTCGTTTTCGTTCATGCAAGGAATCACCGAAAACTCAACCCCACCCGCTTTCAAAAAATCATCATGTCCTTCCACTTGAATTTCTTCCAGCGTTTCCAGGCAATCACTTACAAATGCCGGACACACCACGATTAATTTCTTTATTCCCTGCTGGGGAAATTTTTGAAATTGCTCTACCGAGTAAGGCTGCAACCAGGCGTCCGCACCCAATCTGGATTGAAACGAGAAGCTGAATTTCTCTTTCGGCAATCCCAATTTAGCTGCAACCAACTGAGTGGTTTCTATGATCTGATGGCGATAGCAAAAGCCGTGAGCAGCCGAAGCTACCTCGCAACAGTTAGCGCTGGTGAAGCAATGCGATTTTGTGCAGTCCGTTTTCAGCACATGGCGTTTTGGTATGCCATGATAACTGAACAACAAGTGATCAAACTCCTTTTGCAAATGAGGCCGGATGCTGTTAGTCAATGATTCAATATAATCCGGATGATTATAAAACGGAGGAACGATTTTCAGCTTGAAGGGATAATTGGCATTCTGAACAATCTGCTTCACATGCTCAACCGCTGTTTCAAAACTGCTCATGGCATAATGCGGATAAAGGGGCAGCATTACCACTTCCTGCAGGTCAGGGTTTTCACGCATCAACTTATCCATTGCATATTGAGGCGTGGGGTTGGCGTAACGCATGCACAACGCTACCGGCATATCAATGACACCGGCTAATTTCTTCTGAACCTGCTTCGAGATGTGAATCAATGGTGATCCGTTTTCGGTCCAAATGGTTTTGTATTTGGCAGCGCTCTTCGGAGCGCGAAATGGAACGATGATTCCCTTCACCAAAAGCAATCGGGCAAAATACGGGATATCAATGACGCGCTCATCCATTAAAAATTCATTGAGATAGCTACGCACATCCTTCACTTGCGTGGAATCCGGAGAACCAAGGTTTGCTAACAAGATTGCTTTCTTTGCCATTGCTATTGGTTAAATCGCTTTACTGAATATTCTTTCACCATTACTTTTGCGCCACATACGCGCATCTATGCCATTTATCTGAGACCTGAGGTAAATCCGACTCAGTATATCTCCTCTGTCCCTTGCTTTTTCAAGGCACGTGTGCATAGGAATAAAAGGCAATACGATAACTATAAATACTCAACGCTGCATATCAATTAAAACTTTTCACGGCATTGATGGTTGCTTCTATTTCTGCTTCAGTAATAGCCGAACTAATAAACCAGCTTTCATACGCAGAAGGAGGCAGGTACACACCCTGTTGTAGCATGTGATGAAAGAAGCGATTGAACAACGCTATATCACATTGACTGGCCGTTTCGAAATCAATGACTTCCTGTTTGCCAAAGTGAACACTCATCATGCTACCCAAACAATTCACGGTGTGATCTATTCCTTTAGCCGCAAGCGCACCTGCAATTCCGTCCGCTAACTGCTTTGTTGTTTGTTCCAGTGTTGAATAAATCCTCGGATTATTTTTCAATTCTTTTAATAATGTATAACCGGCAATCATCGCGATGGGATTACCACTTAAGGTTCCTGCCTGATATACACTTCCCAACGGAGCGATGTGCTGCATGATTTCCTTCCTACCACCAAAGGCACCTACTGGCAATCCGCCTCCAATGATCTTTCCATACGTTACAAGATCCGCTTTAATATTATACAACTGCTGTGCTCCACCTGCTGCAAGACGGAAGCCCGTCATCACTTCATCAAAGATCAATAGAATGTTATGTTGATCACACAATGTTCTTAATCCTTCGAGATAACCTTGCTGAGGTAAGATACATCCCATATTACCTGCCACTGGTTCAATGATGATGGCTGCAATTTCATTGGGATGTTGAGCAATCAATGCATTAACTGCAGCAAGATCATTGTAAGGTGCCGTCAACGTATCCTGCGCAACGGCTGCCGAAACACCTGGTACAGATTGAATGTTCAAGGTGGCAACACCACTTCCTGCCTTCACCAAAAATGAATCGGCATGACCATGATAGCAGCCTTCAAACTTGATAAATTTATTTCTTCCGGTAAATCCACGGGCTAAACGAATCGCACTCATGCACGCTTCCGTTCCACTGCTCACCATACGGATGAGATCCACATTGGGCACCATCGACTTGATCAACTCAGCCATGCCAATTTCCAATTCAGTGGGTGCACCAAATGATGTAGAGTCGGCAGCGCGTTCACGAATAGCTTCAACAATAGGTTCGTAAGCATGACCTAAAATCATCGGGCCCCATGAATTGATGTAATCGATATATCGATTTCCATCTTCATCATAAAGGTATGCGCCTTTTGCCTTCTTAATAAATATGGGAGTGCCACCTACACTTTTAAATGCACGCACCGGAGAATTTACTCCACCGGGAATATGTTGTTGTGCGCGCTCAAACAAGGATTGGCTTTTTGATTGTACGTATGAATTCATATTTAATTTTAGCTTCAAGCTACATGCTTCAGGCTGCAAGCAAGGCTGATATGCCAGAAGCTTGTAGCTTGTTGCCCGCAGCCTACTTCCTATTTAATAGTCTAACAACATCTTTCGCAAAATACGTAGCAATCAAATCGGCCCCGGCACGCTTAATACCCGTCAACACTTCCACGATGGCCTGATCTTCGTTGAGATATCCAGCTTTTGCCGCAGCCTTAATCATGGCATATTCTCCACTCACATGGTATGCACTTACCGGAAGCTGAACATTATTTTTTACTTCACGGATAATATCCAAATAGGCATGGGCAGGCTTCACCATAATAATATCAGCACCCTCCTCTACATCCATCAATACTTCTTTGATCGCTTCGATGCGGTTGGCCGGATTCATCTGGTACGTTTTCTTATCACCAAAACCCGGAGCGCTATCCAACGCATCGCGAAAGGGACCATAAAAACAGGAAGCATACTTTGCTCCATAACTCATAATACCTGTGTTGTGATACCCTCCTTCTTCCAATGCTTGTCGGATAGCTCCGATACGTCCATCCATCATGTCGCTGGGTGCAACAAAATCAGCTCCCGCTTTGGCATGACTGACACTCATGCGCGCAAGCACCTCCACAGTTCTGTCATTCACAATCTGCTGATTCTCCACAATGCCATCATGACCAAAGGAAGAATATGGATCAAGTGCCACATCGGACATGATCACCATATCAGGTAATTCATACTTTATTCTCCGAATACTTCGCTGCATCAGACCATTTTCGTTCAGGGCTTCCTTTCCGGTATTGTCTTTCAACTCGTCAGGCACTTTTACAAATAGCAATGCACATCGCAATCCCATTTCGTAACAGGATTTCAATTCTTCCAACGCCAGATCCAACGAGAAGCGATAATATCCTGGCATGGAAGAAATTTCGTCCTTAATGTTTTCGCCTTCAGTGATAAACACCGGCACAATAAAATCAGAAGGGTGCAACGTTGTCTCCTGCACAAGGCTTCGTACAGAAGTTGATTTTCTTAAAATTCGGTTTCGTCTGTTCATGACTCAATAGGATTTAACTTCAACCAATTTTTAGGGTGCAACAGTACTTCCAACAATTTCGCTTCCTCACTTTCCGGAAGCGGTTGATAATTATATTCAAATCGAACGGTGGGCGGAAGGCTCATTAATATACTTTCTGTTCTTCCCTGCGTTTTAATTCCGAACAAGGTACCACGGTCGTGCAATAAATTAAACTCAACATAACGACCTCTTCGTATTTCCTGCCAGTACTTATTTTCTGATGCATATTCCATGTCCTTCCTTTTGTTCACGATGGGAACGTAAGCATCGATAAATTCCTTTCCGTTTCGTTCGGTAAATGCTTTCCAGAATTCCAATGATCGCCCCGGTGTCTCCTTACAGTGATCAAAGAAAATTCCTCCAATGCCTCTGCGCTCGCCACCGCGATGATGATTGTTAAAATAATTGTCGCATTGCTCTTTAAATTGCTGATAAAGCGTTGCATCAAACTCATCACAACATTTTTTTTGTGCCAAATGAAAATGAATGGCATCTTCTTCAAATAAATAATACGGTGTCAAATCCGTGCCTCCACCAAACCAGGCGTCCATTGCATTGCCTTGTTCATCATACACTTCAAAGTAACGCCAATTGGCATGAACCGTGGGCACAAATGGATTGATGGGATGAATCACCAACGATAAACCACAGGCAAAGAAAGAATCGCCTTGCACTTTCAATTGCAGTGCTGCTAATGCAGGTAATTTTCCATGAACGATAGAGATATTTACGCCTCCCTTTTCGAAAACCTTTCCTCCGCTGAGAATTCTGCTTTCGCCTCCACCACCTCCAGGACGCTCCCAAACATCTGCAACAAAACGTGCTTTTCCATCCACCGTTTCCAGTGCCTGACAAATTTCATTTTGCAATGATCTTATGTGGGCAGTAAACTGCTCTTTAATGGACAGCGACATGATCGTATTCCTTAACGGCATTCACAAATGCTTTGGCATGATCCACCGGCACGTTAGGTGTAATGCCATGACCCAAATTGGCAATATATCCTTTCACTCCAAACGCATCTATCATTTTGTGTACTTCACTCCTGATTTCTTTAGGTGACAACAGTAACTTGCTCGGATCAAAATTTCCCTGCAACGCTATACGATGTTGTGTTTCCTCTCTTGCATCAGCTGGTCTTATCGTCCAATCAAGGCCAATGCCGGACACACTTTTATTTTGTGATAACGAACTCAACGCATAGTTGCTTCCCTTCGGGAAAAGAATGACCGGAGCATGTGGCGCTATGGCTTCCGCGATCCTGATGAGATAAGGAGCAGCAAAGCGATCGAAATCATCAGGTGCGAGTAACCCACTCCAGCTATCAAACACCTGCAATACATCTGCACCGGCTTTCGCCTGGCCAATTAAATATTGAACGGTAGCTTGTGTAATTTTTTCAAGAAGGTTAGCAGCTAGTTCAGGTTGCGAAAAACAAAATGCTTTTGCCTTGTCGAACCCTTTGCTTCCCTTTCCCTCAATCATATAACACAACAACGTGAATGGAGCACCTGCAAAGCCAATCAAAGGAACGCGATTATTAAGTTCACGTTTGGTTAGCGTCAATGCGTCTAAAACGTATTTAAGTTTTGATGCGATATCCTGATCATTGAGTTGATCAATATCTTTTTGTGTTTTAATGGTGTTGGGCAACAACGGACCTTTGCCTTCTTCCATCAGCACCGTCATTCCCAATGCCTGCGGAATCACCAGGATATCTGAAAAGATAATGGCAGCATCAACGCCTACGATATCTACCGGTTGCAAGGTAATTTCACAGGCAAGCTCAGGCGTTTGCACGCGCGTGAAAAAGTCGTATCTATTTCTCAATGCGATGTATTCGGGCAAGTACCTTCCTGCCTGACGCATCATCCACACCGGTGGTCGTGATACTTCTTCCTGACGAAGGGCCTTTAATAACAAATCATTCTTTAACATGCGCTGGATTTTTTGAATAATGGTTGATAATAGTTTGTAACAAGATGTCTTCTGAAGGAGCATCTGCTACATAAACTTGTTGATATCCGTTTTGTTTTGCGTAATCACCGGTGGTTTTTCCGATACAAAAGCAAGGAACCCGCTGAAGCGGATTCATTGAGAGAAAACTATCCACCGCACTAGGGCTGAAAAAAACAATGGCATCATACAATGAGTCCATAGCGATGGGTGTAAATTCCGTACGATAGGCAGTGACATCATGAACCATAACACCTGCCTTCAATAGCTTATCAGATAATTCATCTCTTCGGAGGTTGCTACTCACGTGGGTTACTGCTTTCACCTCCACATCTTTTAAAATTTCATCCGCCAATGCGGAAACATTGGGAGCCGTAGCTTTGATGTTTAATCCCGAAGCGGCTGCATATTCTTTCGTGCCACGCGAAATGCAATAGATGGTGTAGTCCACACGATTCAGTTGAAGATGCCCGCCAATCTGCAAAAATGATTTTACTCCGGTGATGCTCGTAAGCACAACGTGTTTGTGAATCGATGCAGCCATAAGATCAGTGGGCACATGAATCACCTTGCCGATAAAATCATGGTTGGTAAACTTCCATCCGTTCGCCTGAAGGCCAGGCAACTTATCAGAAGTTAACGAGCGCGTGGAAACAATATGTGGTGTTGCACTCATGACCCACGAAAGGTTTTGATGATTTCTTCCGCACCCTGTTTGCGAATTTCCTGTGCTGCCAATTCACCGGCCTGCTTTGCTAACGCTATATCGAACTGCATCTCAACCTCCATCTTCTGCCTGGCATCCAAACTCATGATGTTGCCTTTAAAGAACAACTGATCCTGACGAAGTTCTGCATAAGCAGCAATAGGAACAGCACATCCACCATGCAGCGCAGCTAAAAAATCGCGCTCTACAGAAATACAGATATTGGTATTTATATTATTGATGGCATCGCAAATCTCCAATGCACGTTGATCATCTTCTCGGCACATGATTCCAATGGCGCCTTGTGCCGGTGAAGGCAACATCCAATCGAGGGTGATCAATTGATGAGACGATATCTCCAACCGATTTAATGCCGCCTGTGCAAAGATGGCTCCGTGCCAATCCGACTCATCGAGTTTTTTCAAACGCGTTTGAATATTGCCTCGCAGATTTTCTGTAGTATGATGAGGATAGCGATTCAACCACTGTAATTTTCTACGCAAGCTGCTGGTGCCAATGATACCTTCAGTCGTTAAATCAACCGAAGGTTTACCCTCAGGTAACACAAGACAATCGTAAGAGGTGGCGCGCTCAAGCACCGCACGCAGTGTAAGTCCCTTTGCTTGTTTGGTTGGTACGTCCTTGGTGGAGTGCACTGCAATGTCTATTCTATTTTGAAGCAACGCAATATCCAATGACCTGGTAAAGATTCCCTGTATCCCCATCTCATAAAGTGGCGTAACCAGATCAATATCCCCGTCAGAAGTAATTTCAATTATTTCTGTGGAAATTCCCTGCCCACTTAACTTTCGCTGAACTTCATGCGCCTGATATAATGCCAGGGCACTATCACGAGTACCAATGCGAATCGCGTGTGCACTTTTCATTTTTCGGCAGGGACCAGATCATTAATGGTCTCAATCATCCGGCAACCCGCATATCCGGATTCCCTGATTTCCTGAATCAATCCGGAAAAAGTCTTTTCTATTTTTCTTTCCTGATCAATGGCCTTGATATCGGCATGAGTTACCTGATAGTCGTAGTTAAGATTTTTGACTTTCTCTTTATAACTGAGAATAACTTCACGGTGGTTATAGACTTGTTGCCATTCTACCAATTGATGAATAAAGACTTCAACAATTTTCTGTGCTCGTGGTATTTCCAGTTTTCTTTGCTGCAATAGTTCATTATGAAATCTTGAGACTTCATCCACTGAATAAAGAGTCACACCAGGCATTTCTTTAACTTCCGGATTTATAGCTTGCGGCACACTTAAATCAAGGAAGAGTTTATTGGAAGTTGTATTGAGGTCGGTTGAATTGATGAGATAGCTCTCCAAGCCAACCGTAGTGATAATGACATCGAATGAATCGAGTTGTGATCTGAAGTCTTCAAAAGGTAACGCTACGGCATTCACCTGACCAGCGAGCTTTTCGGCCCTTTCAAATGTGCGGTTGGTTAAGGTTAAATTTATTTTCGGAAAATAATGACGGAGATTACGGGCAACGGTAGATCCAAAATCGCCCGTGCCTACCAACAAAATATTTTTAAAGTCTCGTGTCTCATTTTCGTGAAACATGAGTTCGGCTGCTGCATAGCTCACCGAATATTTTCCACTGCTCAAGTTGGTATGAGCCTTTACTTTCTTCTGAGCCTGGTAAGCAAAATTTGAAATGCGATCCGAGATGGTTCCTATCAATCCAAGCACGCGGGCTTCATCTAAGGCCGACTTGACCTGACATACAATTTCGTAATCTCCAACAATCTGGGAGTCGAGACCGGAAACCACGTAAAAAAAATGACGCACTGCATCCATCCCGGTATGGATATAGAAATATGAATCAAAATCCTTTTCAGTCACCGAAAGTTGTTGAGCCACTAAACTCTTGAGTGATGAAACAGGAGCGCACGCGTAAAATTCGGTACGATTACAGGTAGATAACAAAAAGAAATCACTGAATCCGGACTCTAACGCATTCTGATATAGGTCTTTAGACTCTTGCTTCGTTATTGCAAACTTACTCCGGATCTGGGTATCCGCCTTCGTGAAGTTGGTACCCATCACTACAAAATGTTCCAGGTTTCTAAAAAAGCTGAAATAGTCCACTTACATAAATTTGCTTAGGACACAAAAATGCTCCCAAAGGAATTAACAAAATAACCCTATAAGTATAACTAATACCTCACTAATAACCCTTAAAATGAATCATGCTCTCGAAAATAGCCAAATCCGGTGATTTTCGATGAAATAGTAAAAACCATGACATAAATCATTTTTTTATGAATGTCTGAATCCCTTTACAGGCGGCTGTAAAGCATGAGCATAGGTGTGCGAAACAAGATGTTCTTTTTTTACTTACCCAGTTTTACCTGTAGTGTCATATAAAAACTCCGTCCATCCGATGAGATGATTCCTGGCCCCGGATAGCCGGTTGCTCTTCGGGTAAAATACATGCGATCGGCAAGGTTGTTAATGCTGGTTTCGATCCTGAACATTTTATACTGATACGAAACACTGAAGTCCATGATGGAATACGCAGGGATCGTTCCAACCACGGCAGAAACACCACCCTCCGTAGCATTTGTGGCATCCGTAAACTGATCGGACACATAGGTATATTGAAAAGAAGCTTTGAAATTTTTATAACCAAACCGAACTCCGGTTTTCAGATTTGCATGAGGAACAAACTCTACTTCATTTCCTTCCACAGCCGTAATTTCACTTTCTTTATAAACCGAGTTAATCAATGCAAGATTTGTAAAGAGCACGCCCGTCCAGTCACGAACAGTGGGATTTGTATAACCCAATACATCCACCTCACCATACATCTCCACACCTTTGATGATTGCCTGCCCGATATTTTCGCGGCTTCTTAATACCCGGTTGAATTCATCATATCTTATTACTTCGCCAATTCGATTGTTATAGTTGAGATAAAATAAACTCACATCGTAATTGAAAAGCGTGGTCTGTTCACTCCGCATGCCCACGTCAAAGGAGTAACCCCTTTCATCTTTCAGATTCGGATCAATCACGGAAGATGGATTTGAAATGCGCATGTCACTGAATGTAATGGAGCGATAATTCTGAGAGATATTCGAGTAAAGATCGATGTGGGAATTGGGTTTATAACTTACGCCCACACCGGCCAGAATAAATTGCCGGGGTCGGGTTCTGTTCTCTTCCGTTCGGGTTATTTCAATGACGTTGCCGGCAAGGTCTTTATAAATTGTTCCATAATATCCCTCGGCCGTTGTTTTGATAAACTCATAGCGAACACCGGGAGTAACGGAGAGTTTATCATTGATGTACAAAACATTCTCAGCAAAAATGGCTGTATTCCGATTGGGAAAACGGTAGTCGGAAGTAATGAACTCGCCATTATTGATGTAGTTAAAGTCGGCATCTTTTCCCTTGCTGCCCAATCCTTGGGTGCTGTGATTAAAGCCGTGATAATAGCGCGTGCCGACCAACAGCGCTGAAGACATTTCAGCTATTGTATATCGTTTTAAGTACCTGGCCTCTGCACCCCAGTTTTTAAAATCCCCCTTTATTAAATCGCGCTCGCTGTTATCATCTACCGAGGAAACGCGATAAGGTCGAAAGCCCACGGAATATCGGTTGGCCACAAGGCCGAAGACCCGCACATTAAATTCACTCGTTGGACTAAACTTGTGATCAACATGAAGAGCGAATAAATTCCAGTTTACCTCAAACCAATTTCGCTCGCGATTACTTTGCCTGGCATCCGTATTAAACATATCATCCGAAAGTCCGCCCGGCTGTTGAGCGAGATAACCCATTTGGGTAATATCGGCACCCACTTTAGTCTTATCGGTTATGGCATAATTGACATTTGCGTAAAAGGTATGGTTAGTAAAGTGTGAATTGCTGCGCCATCCATCTCCTTGCTTGTATTGACCAAATGTGTAGTAACTGAGTTTATTCACCGTACCACTCGCACTTATAAAAGTGTTTAGGAAACCAAACGATCCAACAGATTGTCGCGCCAACAATTCGATCTTTCGATCTGCAACCGGTTTTTTCATATTGAAGTTAATCAGTCCACCGAACTGGGTTCCATACTGAAGCGATGCCGCCCCCCGCACAATCTGAATTCTGCCAACGCCTTCTGTGGGTGGCGTGTAGTAACTCTCAGGATAACCCAATGCATCGGCACTGATATCATATCCGTTTTGTCTTACATTAAAATTAGATGTTCGGTTCGGATCAAGGCCGCGGCCTCCGATACTTAACTGTAAGCCCGCGCCATCGTTCTCCCAAATGTTGAGGCCAGCCACACGTGAATAAATCTGACGGGCGTTATTTGTTGATAGATTAGCAGTTAGTTGTTCCGGAATAATTACTTCCGACTTCTTCGCTTCATAGATGCCCATATTTTCAATGGCCCGCATTCTGGTAAACCCATAGTCTGTCTTCACATCCGTTATCACTACTTCATCCAATACGCGCAATCGCGGAGTAAGCACTACCTGAACACGCTTGTTACCATTGGCGACAGCGACTTCCAATTTAAAATATTCAAAATCCGGACTCGTAAAGTGCAATGTGAAACTACCGTTTGGAAGATCTTCAAAAAGAAATCCGCCACGGGAATCTGTAACAGCAACTTTATTGCCACGGTTGAGATGGATAATACAATCTTTAATGGTTGTGCTATCTTCCTGTGAACGAACAATGCCCGACAAATTAAACTGAGCAAGGGCAGTTACTGAAAGAAACCAAAACAATACGATACTAAATGCCTTTGATTTCATCGCTAAAATTTACTATCCATGTTTTATGGGCAAACGAATCCATTTCTTTCGCGAGGTCTGTGTTCAGATCGATCAGTGGTTTACCCAGTCTGCCGTTCAGCGTTACATAGGAATCCACGTACACCTGCGGATCATCAAAGCCCTGACTTTTATAATAGTCACGTAGTATGTGCGCATATTGTAAAATCATATCGGGCTGAGTAGCCATCATTTTTTCCTGCAGCGGTGTAAGGAATTGCGTATTATCTGCCATCACCTTTTTTCCTGATGAATCTTGAATGATGAACAATGCATTGCCTGCTTTCTCCATTAACATGACACGCCACGAAAAGCGATATCCTTCTTCGGTCCAGAATAATTCTCCGGGATATAACAAATAACGAAATGGCAGAACAACTTGAATCGCAAAGAAAAGCGTAAGGAGAATAATCAAACTATATTGAGATGCGCGCTTGAAACGAAACGCTCTCGCAGGCCTCAGCAATTCCTTTCGTACCTTCAACCACGCTCCTAATTTATCAATGATGTTGCCATGAAACCGTGCTGAAAAAAATATCAATGCCGTAGCCATCATGATGTAGGGAAACATACCAATGGGAAATAGCAGTGAGGTGAGTAAATGAAAAGCTGCTACCAGAAAATAAGCAATGACCCGTGTCGATCGGCTCAATAATAGGAATGGAATACTTAAGTCATAAAGGCAACCTATCCAGCTAAATGCATACGCCACCCACGTGTAATTAAAAAGTGATCCGATGATCGGAATGTCATTCTTGGCAGGAAGCCAGATACGCATCGGTAATGCTTCCAGCAGCCAATCGCTATTCACCTTTGCCAGGCCAGCAAAAAAATAAAGAATACAGACCAGGAGCTTTAGCGCATCTATACTCCACTGCGGAACTCGGTCAGCACTCAACTGTTTATTTCGATTGGCATCGATTGAAAAATAGGCATGTGCCGGAAGGAATATCATCAACAGGCTCGTCAGGCTGATAAAGTAATAATGATTTAGATACGTGCTTTTATCCATTAGCTCGATGTAAGTAAAGCTTAGAAATAAGCCAATGCTTGCTATCCGGTAGTAAAAACCAATAGCAACAAGGAGCGCACAGGCAGCACAGATGGCAAAAAGAACATAGGTATATTCTCCCAGCGGCTTTACAAATTCAAAACCATAAAAGGAAAAAAAATATTTTGGTTTGATATAGAGTTCATTGATCCAACCCTTCGACCAGAACCGAATCATACTTACAAACAACAACAACCCAAACGTTATTCTAAAAACAGATAACGGTGCAGCCGAAGTCGATTTTTGAAAGTAATTGCTCATGTAACGGACTTCATGCTAGTCTCCGTCATTATCGGTATAGGTGATGGTTATACTCATCGCAGAAGTCATGTCTACCTTCAACATTCTTACCGTCTTCTGCATTTCCGTATAAACACTAATCATTTTCTGATTATCGGTTTGTATCTGTTGATAGAAGTTTGAAGACAATGCGTCCAGCTTTCCTCCGATGAGTTCAAACTGATCATTGATGACATCCGAAAGCAACATTCCGATGCTGGTATCTTTCGCACCCAGACCGTTCAGGTAGGATTTAAAGGAAGGGCCTTCAGTGCCAGTTGTTACATCTACACCATTAAAAAAATCAATGGCTGCCTGATGGGCATTATTGGCAAGTGTAAGAGATATATCTTTCTTATAATACGCTTCAACTTTTTCAGGACCTGGAACCGAGGTGAGAACACCGGCCGGGATTCCAAACTTTCCTGAACGGATGAACCGTTCGTAATGAAGCACGTAAGCATTTACTACCAGTGCCATGGAAGAGCCAATGTCTAACCCTGTTTTACTTATAAATGTATCCCGATAAGGACCGTTCCATTCAGCGATTACACCGGTGAGTAACGTGTTCATGCGAGCCGTTAGCTTTTTTAGGTAATTTATTCTCTTGACCGCGTCCGCCTCGGTTGTGTAGTAGGCGATGATGGCTGCATCATCTGCGCCCACGCCATTGATAAGATAGTCAAGAGCGGGAAAGCCCTGCATGGCATAAGAACCTGCCAGCCCAAGATTAGCAGACGGATTCTGGATATTGGCCGCTATCCCTTCTACACTCGCGGGATAAATGTTAAAGAAATTGCGAAGGGTATATTTATCGGCAGCGCCAAACTCAAATAACTCCACCTTTTGCCACTCAGCATATGCACTGGCCCAGGCAGTGCGAAATTCCGTAAGCGTGGTGGTATTTGGAGAAGTGGTGAAGGCATCCGCTTTTACCAACATGGCATCCTGCTTCACTTTGAATTTGGCATAAGAAGGTACTACGATTTTATCAACCCAATGCGTTAAAATGAGACCTCTGTCCTTGTCATTATTATTGGGGGATGGATCCGTTTCATTCTTGCTGCAACCTGGCAGGAATACTAGTATACAACAAAACGCAAAAGCCTTTTTTACTCTCAATAAATACCTCATAGTAATTAAAATGATAATGGATTGATGGTACTTCCATCAACCCATTAAAAGATAAAAAACAAAATCATAAGTTGAACTTCGCTTTAATGGCATCGGCTGCTGTATTTATCTTTGCCGCGCTTAAATCCCAAAAACCGTTTTCTGAACTTATTAAGCCATTGAGAATATTATCTGAAAAGGTAGCATCAGCACCATAGATCGTGGCAAATCGCAATGAATAAATGAATCCTAAGCCTTCGCCAATAGCATGAGCGCGTGCGGCATCAGTGGCACCTGTTTTCCATTTATCCAAATAACCCAATGCAGCATTGGCAATGGCCTTTTCAAACTCTGTGCGAATAAATTCTGCTTGCTTCTTCAGTTCTGCCTGATCGTTGTTAACAATTGCAGCTCTGCCCTTTAGAAAGGCTGGATACACATTGGCATAGTTCGCTTTGTTGTATTCCCAGATGTAAGAACCGGCACCAAATTCAACGGTGCCCCGGGTTTCATTGGTTGCGCCTGATAAATAAATTGGATTCAGCGTAAGCAGACCATAGGCCATGTCCCAATTTTGTTCAAGCTGCGTATAGTTTTTACCCTCTACCAATGTATAGTTGTCTGCGTTTAATCCTTCCTTCAACAAAACGTTTCCGATGTAATCCAGTTGAAGGGCACCAATAAGTGATTTCTGTATAAGCTGAGCCGTCTCAATTCCTTTTGCATCTACGAGATAAGTTCCCAGTTTACCGGCTACTCCTGCAGAGGCAGTATTCGTAACTGAGTTACTGGCAACATCAATCTCACTAAACAGGCTTTCAAATTTTGCGCGCACAGTTTCAGCCTGGGTAGTTGATTGAGAAGACGCCACCACATTTTTTAGTTTCAGTCCTGAAGAATTCAATGCAGACCCAACAACCGAAATCGTGGATGTCGAAATATCGTTAAACGGGCTACCCGTATTGCTAAACATAGCGCTAAGTTTAGAAGCATTGATCTTGGTGTTGGCCGATACTGACGAAGTAGCGTAATAGTTCATCGCCTGAAACATTTTATGGAGCGAGTTTCCCGGCAGAAAATCCACCGTGGTTTGATTATTCGCATCGACAAACAAGGTAGTATAAGGCGTTGCTGCTGTTACTAACGAATAGTCAATTTTAGTTCTGATACTTGGCTTAACATCCTCTTCATTGCATGAGAAAAGGACAAATAGAGCCAGAAGAAGTAGAATTTTAGGCTGAGATATTTTTTTGGTCATCTTTATCATCGTAGATTTTATTTAGACTGATTATAAATTATTGCGATGGCAAATGTCCAAATCAAGCATCATGCAGTCAATCACCTTTCAGGGGTAAAATTTCTGGAATCACCTACCCTCTGGAGGGTATTAAAACTTTTTGGGCTTAATCAGGCCGAAGTCGAAAGCATACACTACAAATTCAGTGGGCGACTTGATGTTAAGTTTTTTGATGATGTTTTTCCTGTGCGCATGCACCGTATGTGGGCTCAAATTGAGCAAATCAGCTATTTTCTTGGTAGAAAAGCCCGATGCCAGATTTTTGAGTATCTCCGTTTCCCGTTGCGTTAAGCCGGTTGGCTCGCAGTCTGATTCGTTATTCTCAGGATCATTTTTTTCCAACACCATGTTTAACACCTTATGGCAAAAGAATTTTTCGCCACGGGCAGTAGCCTGAATGGCTAGTAAAATCTCCTCTTTACTGCACGACTTGGTTAAGAAACCCTGAACACCCATTTGAACCACCTTCATCATGCTGGTTTTATCATCATCGGCCGTAATAACCAGGGTATTTACGGGTTTCTCCCTCAAAACCTTTTCCAACTGATCAGGTGATATGTAATCGGGTAGATTGTAATCCACGATCAAGACATCAGGAGATAGCCTTAAAATCTCCATTTCAAGGCTTTTTATGTCTATAATAATTGAAGAAACCTGGAAGTCAGGCCTCTCCTGAATCAGAAACTGTAATCCAGCAACAGTTAGAGGCTGATTATCAGCAATCATGATGTTCACTCCTGCCACAATATTTACAAATTGGTATGTCTCAAAATTACCAATTATTTAGACTTATTATAAACAAGTGGCATTATCGGGTGAATTCCCTGGGTTCCATAAGTAAAAAACTCGAATTAAGTTTTCTGATTCCTATCTTAATATCGCCTGCGTGAAGTCGTTCTTCGCGGAGTTGACCCGAACAACATTCCGAAAACTCCACGCACCAACTCGCGGCCAATCTGCTTCGTTACTGGTGAAGAAAGGACTTCATCGATTGTACTTTTTTCTTTCCTTGTGGAACTACGGGAAACCTCCTTCTCTTCTTTCTTAATCTCTTCCTGCTTTTCTTCTTCTTTTTTGGCTGACTGCATTCTTTCACCCAACATTTCAAAAGCACTTCGGGGGTCAACGGTCTCTTTGTATTTTTTATACATGTCGGAGTTGTCCAGATGAGACTGATATTCTTGCGAGGTTAATGGGCCCATGAATGAAGATGGCGGTGCCAGGTGCGTTACCACGGTCTCCGTTGGAATACCTTTCTCATTTAAAACGGTAATGAATGCCTGCCCGATACCCAACTGGGTGAACTGCTGCTCCATGTCATAAAACTCAGACTTGGGAAATGTCTTTATTGTTTCTTTCAGTGCCTTTACGTCATTAGGGGTAAACGCACGGATAACATGATGCACGCGATTGCCTAATTGCGCCAATACATTAGCGGGTACATCTTGCGTAACCTGGGTGCAGAAAAATACTCCCACACCCTTTGATCGAATAAGACGAATGATCTGATCAATCTGATCCAGGAATGCTTTAGGAGCATCTTTAAAAAGTAAATGGGCTTCGTCAAAGAAGAAAACCAACTTTGGTTTATCCAAATCTCCAGCCTCAGGCAATTGCTGATATAATTCTGCAAGCAGGGCAAGCATGAACGTTGAGAAAATAGCAGGTTGACTTTGTACATCGGCTACATTCAATAAACTGATCACTCCTCTTCCGTCCACTTTTTCGAACAGATCATCAATGTCAAAAGACTTCTCACCAAAGAGTTGATCTACGCCTTGTTGTTCGAGGGCAACAATCTTTCTAAGAATAGTGCTGGCGGTGGCGGGAGATATTTTGCCATAATCATTTTTTATCTCGCTGGCACCGACTCCATCCGTAAGATAGTTAAGTACTTTTTTCAGATCATTAAGATCAACGATCGGTAACTCTTTATCATCAGCGTATTTGAATAGAATCATTAACACACCGCTTTGCACTTCATTTAGCTCTAGTACTTTGCTTAACAAGACTGGGCCAAATTCGGTGATGGTTGCACGCATTTGTGCTCCTGATTTTCCGCTAAGGGAGTATAACTCTACCGGAAAACCCGTTGCCGTATATTGGATACCTAATGCAGTTGTTCTCTCTTTTATCTTATCATTTACCGTACCCTCTTTGGCCATCCCGGAAACATCACCCTTCATGTCAGGCATAAACACACACACACCCGCTGCCGAAAGTTGTTCAGCCAGAAGTTGTAAAGTTCTCGTTTTGCCAGAACCAGTGGCACCCGTTACCAGTCCGTGCCGGTTCATCATCTTGAGAGGAAGGTTTACTTTAGCCTCCGCCACAATTTCACCCTGGTAAATTCCAGCACCCAGGTAAATAGAAGATCCAGCGATTGAATACGACTTAGATATTGATTCAATAAATTTTTCCTTTGACATTTTTGGTGCATTTTTAGTAACTCAAATTAAACCAAACTTTAACAGTATGAGAAAGACTTTAGTAATTCTTATGATGGCATTTTCGATAAATAGTGCAATGGCACAACTCGATCTAAATAAAGCTAAGCAAGCAGCTTCCTCTGTTGGACTGGATGTGAACGCTTTGACCAAAAACATCATGAGCACATTAACCAGCAAATTGAAGCTCGCTGACACACAAACTTCAAAATTAACCGATCTGGTTGGTAAATTCTTAACCAATAAATCGGGCTTTGCCTCACTCATGCAAAGTAAGCCTGACGAGTACAAAACCAAATTCGATGGTGAGCAAAAGACGCTATTCAGCGGATTAAAAGGTGCGCTTAAACCTGAACAGTTTACTCAATTCATGAATCTTAAGCCGAAGACTAATGATGCAACTAATGCCTTGAGCCAGTTATTCTTTTAAGCTTTAACTGCAGTGGGCTAGTTAAATAGTCTCTTTTTTAATAACCAATCAACCTGTGGATCGTCACCCATCCAAAAGGTGTGTTCAGAAAATTTTTCGAAACCCCATTTATTATAAATTTCCTGTGCCTTAAAATTTCTTTCCCATACACCCAACCATATCCATTCATAGTGATTTTCTGAGGCATAAAGCAATGAATTTTCCATCAACAATTTACCAATAGATTTTCCTTGTGCTTGAGTAAGCACATATAGCCGTTGAAGCTCGACCGTATTATCACCCAACAAATGACGGACTTCATCGCATTCGCGTAAGCGGGCAAATCCTACAAGCCGGCTTCCTTCATAAGCGATAAATAACCTGGAACTCTCTTCCTCGAGTTCATTTGTCAGCGTTTCAAGATTATAGGCTTGCTCAAAATAGCTTTGCATATTTTCGGGAGAATTGTTTGATAGGTAGATATGGCAACCTGTCGCATTTCAGGAATATCATAAATACGAGCTTGCCTGATTTCTATCATAGTACGAATATAAAAAAACCCCGTGTGTACAGGGTTTCGATTGAATGTATCACAATTCTATTTTTTTTCTTCATAGTTCTGAAATGAGTATAACACTCCTAATGAAAAGGCTTCACTGAGCTGAAGTCCACTGTCCTGATCATAGTCATAAAGCATAATTGCGCCCAGGCTGACATTCATAAATTTATTCACCTTGGCTGTAAGGCCAATATCCAGGCGGTGGTCAATCGTTTTAGTATTGAGTGTCTGGTAGTTGGCAAACATGACATACCTCCATTTCAAATTCAAGTTTTCTGCAATGTCTTTATTAAATTCTGCTTGCATTTGAAAAGCGAGCCACTCAAATCGAGTTGATTCTCCTTTGATAACACCATAGGGTTTTATGGGATCAACGGCATCAAATCGTCCATTATTATCCGTAACAATGGTGACCCGTGGTGAAAATGGAGAAAGTGTCAGTTTAAAATAGCTGACAGGATGATATTCAAAACCCCAGGCTGAAGTAATAAAAGCTGGAGCAAATATGTCTGAGATAAGGGTAGGCTGCTCAACCCCATTCACATCTTTATCATATTTATATCCCTTTGCAAACTGCGACAGAAAGTTGATTGAAGTAGTGAGGCTCCAATTCTTATTAAGATCGTGTCCTACTTTAGTTTCCATATAAATCCGGTCTAACGTTTTTCGGTAGCCTTGCCCCTGATTGTTCACCATTCCGTACAGCAAATCGAATTGGTTATCCCATGAAGTTTTATTCTTCTTATAGTTTGCTTTAAAATTAAGCAACGCATTAATTCCAAGTGAATTCACACCGCCCGCCTTCCAGTTAGATGAGAAAGAGGCTTGATTAATATTTAACCCGCTCCTGAATGACTTTTTCCAATGTGAGGTTGAGTCTACCCGTATCACCTGGGCCTGTGAATTTATCAATCCAATGCCCAGCAACGCAATCAAAGTAATTGTGAATGTAATGTTATATTTCATTAGCCAGATGGTTAGGTGTGTAAATAAACAATATGGATTAAATATTGTTCAGCCGGATTTCATCGAGTGCCATTTCGGTCAACGGCTTGGTAATAAATTTGATGACGTGATTGTTATTTACAATTTTGTCAATGTCACGCTTGTTATCTGAACTTGATAAAATAATGACTTTACACTTGTTCTTCACTAGCTCATTAAATTTTTCAAATTCGTAGAGAAACACAAATCCATCAACGATGGGCATATTGATATCAAGAAAAATAATGCTTGGAATCTGTATTGGATTATTTTGATGCTCCCGAAGATAATCAAGGGCACCCTTTCCTGAACTCTTTACTTCTACACGCTCCGCAAATTTTGTAATCTCAATAATACGCTTGCTGATGAAATTATCGGTGTCATTATCATCCACCAACAAAACAAGATCAATAGATTTCACTTCAATAGTTATTTATAGAAAAAGATTCAACAACACAATTATTGCAAATTTATTGTTTTTTAGCACATACAGAACTATTTCAGAATGGGCCAAATGTCCATTCAAAATCTATTTTATCAAAAAATCAGATTATTTGGATAAAATCTTCAGTTTCTCACCCTGAGAAAGGGTAAAATCAGACTTACTATTCCAATCCATGATTTCCTTAATGGTAACGTTATATTGACGGGCTATACTGTATAATGTATCCGAAGTCTTTACTTCGTGCATCACCCACTCATCCTTCTTGCTATCGGTAAGTTTTGCATCCAATTTACTTGTTGTAGATGCGGGACCAACAACACTGATTTCCTGACCTGGCTTCAGGCCCTTTGTTATATCCAATTGATTCCATTCCAATAGTTGGGTCACCTCAACCTTATATCGTTTCGCTAAGGCATAAAGAGTTTCTCCTGGAACTACCGTGTGAACTCCCTGCCGATTTTCGTTCACGACCAGCTCTCCCTCACTTTCATTAATCACTACTGGCTTTGATTCAATCTTACTCACTACAGCATCATTTTTAGCAACCGGTGTAGGTAGCCCGGGGTTCACATCCCAGTTAAAATAATCACTTTGTCCATTTTGTTCCTCCACTACGGCAACCGTTACAACTTCTTCAACAGGTTGATCTGCTGGTTTCCGTGCACCCACCCACACCACATCACCTGGCTTTATTCTATCATCAGCACTTAAGCGATTTAATTTTTTGATTTTCTTGAGTGACACACCATAGTGTTGACTCACTGCCCACAAGTCTTCCCCTTCCGCAAGGGTATGTGTAAGTGTTTTAGATTTATTCTTCTTCTTAGAAGTAAAATAGAACTCTCCACCTTTGATCGGATCGGTGATGGAAAGGTCATTAAACTTTAAAAATTCGGTCAGCCCTACACCGGCACGTGAAGCAAGCGCTGCATGCTTTTCATTAGCCACTGCTTGAATGGTCTTTACGCCATTTATCTCTTTGCTGATGGATTTATCCGGGGTGATGCCTGTGGTTGATGTAGCAACTGCAGCCGTTGGGACGACTAATGTATTAAACTCGGCATTGTATTTTCCCTTTGGCAACACCAATACGTAAGTTCGATCGCCAGGAATTACATTAGAACGAATCCATTTATTACTTGCCCGGAGTTCGGCTTCATCAATGCTTAACTCTTTAACTAGATCTGCAAGCATCCTTTTTTCCTTTAACTCAATGGCCTCCACCTTCACCTGGGGTTCTCCTTTTACTGCATCTTCATAGGCAATCTTATGAGCAAGGAATTTCTTTATATACCAATAAGTGTCTGAAGTGATTTCCATATGCTTGGCACCATTGAACTCATCACCAACGGCCCTCTTTACTCCACCTGCTCCCATCTGGTATGCCTGCAGTGCAAATAGCCAGTTGTTAAACTGATAATTGCTTTGTTTCAAATATTTTGCCGCCCCACGGCTTGCCGAAACAATATTCATTCGCTCATCGATCTCCTTGTCCACCCGCATTCCCATTTCCATGGCCGTAAAATCTTTAAACTGCCAAAAGCCAACCGCATTGGAAACGGAGACAGCATCAGAAATCAACGCACTTTCCTGTAGCACCAGGTATTTGAAATCATCAGGCAAACGCTCTTCTGCAAATACTTTTTCAATGAATGGAAAATACGTCCGCGCGCGTTCTACTTTTACTCCAAAATATTTTGGCGACTTGGTGAGTGCGTCCACATCTTTTTGTATTTCGCGTCTGGCGTCATCACGAATGGTGAGCGTCATATCTGCGAAACGCATTTTATGGGGCACTTCAGGAGTTTGTGCGTATGAGGCAGCAACTCCAAAAAAAATGAGTGCGACTGCAAAAAATCTCATGCTACAAAGATATATAAAAACTCAGGAATAAACAGGATAACTTACCGTTTGCGAATCATCATAATGCCATCCCGCAAAGGCAATAACATACATTCAACACGAACATCATTCCGTATTTTCTGGTTGAATTCCAATAGTGCCCGTGTATCCTTATCCGGTTTAGGCATTATTACTTTTCCGCTCCACAACACATTGTCTGCAAGAATCAACCCTCCGGGACGGACCTTTTCAAAAATGAGATCATAATATTTCGAATAGTTTTCCTTATCGGCATCGATGAATACGAGATCAAAGACTAGGTTGATGGAAGGTATAATTTGAGCGGCATCACCAATCCGGTAATCAATCTTTTCAGCAAGTCCAGCTTCCTCAAAATAATTTCTAACACGTACTTCCAATTCTTCATTTACATCAATCGTCACCAGTTTACCATCCTCAGGTAATCCCTCCGCCATGCAAATGGCCGAGTAACCCGTATACGTACCCACTTCAAGAATATTTTTAGGTTTGACTAGGCGGCTCATCATAGAAAGAAACCTGCCCTGCACATGACCGGACAGCATACGTGGCATCAACACCTTTGAATGGGTATCGCGTGTTATTTTTTTTAGCAACTCCGATTCCCGAGAGGTGTGGTCCGCTACGTACTTTTGTAATTCATCAGAAATGAAATCCATATTACTTGATTGGCTCCATGATCAGGTAACTCAGTCTCTTTTCATTAAACATTTCATTGGCCAACTCCTGAAGTTGCACAGCTGTGGTGTTTTTAACACGCTCAAAAATTTCTTCCAATGAGGTAACATAACCCTGATCCAACAGATTACGGGCCATCATCATCATAAAGCTGCTGTTGTTTTCTTCTGCCATTGCAATCTGACCCAGAATTTGCTCCTTACTGGAGGAGAGTTGCTTTACACCCAATGGGGCATCGCGAAGTTTTTGCAACTCTAATCTCACCAATTCAATACTTCGCTTCATCTGCGAAGGTTCAGTACCGAATGAAATGACAAACAATCCAGTATCCGTAAATGGAACAAACTGTGCAGCGATGGAATACACAAAGCCATGTCTTTCTCGCAAGGCAAGATTCAATCGTGAGTTCATTCCTTGGCCACCCAAAATGCTGGTTAGCATATAAAAAGAACTTCTTTTAGTATCCGTAAAGGAATAGGAAGCTCTCCCCATTGCACAGCGCGCTTGCTTTACAGGTCGCTTCAAGGATACATGCTTCGGAGTATATCCAATAAATTTCTCCCTTCGCTTTTTCGATTTTGAAGCTGGTATTCTACCGAGGTACTTCTCTGCCAACTCGATTACTTTTACCATCGGTATATTTCCAACGGACGAGAACACAATCTTGCGCGTATCCAAATGTGCTTTTACAAATTCGGTAAAGTCTTTTCTTTTAAATGACCCTACTGTCTTTTCCGTTCCCAGAATATTCATTCCGAGGGGATGGCCAGTGAAAATGACTGAATCAAATTCATCCTGAAGCGAATCTTCCGGATCATCAAAATACATCGACATTTCTTCCAATATTACCTGGCGCTCCTTTTCAATTTGAGTTTTAGGGAAAATGGAATCAAACGTGATATCCGTGAGGAGCTCTACAGCACGTTCAAAGTAATCATCTCGTAAAGAAGCATAGAAAAGGATTTTCTCCTTATCCGTGAAGGCATTCAATTCTCCACCCAGCGATTCAAGCCGGTTGAGGATATGAAACGATTTCCGTTTGCGAGTGCCCTTAAAAGCCATGTGTTCCCAGAAGTGGGCGATGCCCTGATTTTTAATCGACTCATCACGACTACCAATGTCCAGCATAATGCCACAGTGCACTATTTTTGTGGTGCTGATGTGATTGTGAATAACTCTTATCCCGTTCTTCAGTGTATGTATCTCGTATTCTCTCATAGCAGTTGGTAAAATTAGTTAATTTGTACCAAGCCCGAACATAAATGACCGTAAGCGGGCAGGGGTATTGACAGCTGCTTCTCTTTTTTTGTAAAATCGTAGATAATCACGGCATAAGAATTGAAAAGAATAACTTATAACCTGCAGCCATGGAAACGCAAAAAGTAAAAACCTGTTTTACCATTACCTTCTCTGATGATCAATTTAATCATGCCAAAGCGTATGTAGACGACATGAAGCGACATCCACAACGAGTATTCTGGAGGGGTAAGGAAGGAAAGTCAGATGATGAATTGATTGTAGAACAAATAGCTCATCGCATCCTTTCCGGTTTCTACAACACCGATGCATTCAATGCCAGTAAGCATATCGTGAAAATGGAGAGCATGACCGCAACATGGTAATTTCCATTCGCGGTTTGAAGCTAGATCAAGTTGGAAATCATATTTGAATCTGGCGCATTGAATTAAACACGATCCAACACTTTCTTAATCAACCCATCCACGATCTTATTTGGGTCTTTTGAAAATTTAGTCTTCATGCGGTTAGCGATAATCGCATTGGCACTCAGCACTTCATGCCCCATTAACTTTCCAAAAGCATAATAAGCGGATGTTTCCATCTCAAAGTTGGTAAGCCAGAAGTCGCCTTTGTGAAAATAATTAAGATCCTCCAATAAGTTTGGAAACCGAATCGGTAAACGAAGAACCCGACCTTGAGGTGCATAAAATCCAGGACAAGTTACCGTGTTACCTTTAACCATATCCGTTCCGGCAATCTGGTCGCGCAGGGTTTCAGAACCTCTTACGACATAGGGCATAAAGGGCAGTCCCGTTTTCCGATGTATGTCGTGGGCGATTCCTGCCTCGGCATCATCCATGGGCAAATCATAAAAACTCAATAAGTTATCCAGGCCCACGGCATAATCCGAAACCAGGTGCGCACCTACAGGAATATCTTCCTGCAATGAACCTGAAGTGCCGATGCGTATAATTTTTAATTTCTTCTTGCGTGATTTTGGCTCGCGGGTCTTCAAATCAATATTCACCAGGGCATCCAGTTCTGTGAAAACAATCTCGACATTATCCGGACCAATACCTGTGCTGATTACGGTGATGCGCTTTCCCTTATACTTCCCAACATGGGTAATGAATTCGCGCTTATTCATTTCAAATTCAACCTCATCGAAATACTGACTCACGGAATAAACACGACCCGGATCGCCCACAGCAATGATGATATCTGAAATATGTTTGGGCAACAGATTTAAATGATATACGCTTCCATCAGGATTTAAGACGAGATCTGTTTCAGCGATTTTAGCCATGGCTTTATATTCAAAATTCAGACATTAAAATTCAAAATCTTTCATTTCAAGCCAATTACTTTTTTGAATGTAGAATTTTGAATTATTTAATTGACTTGGCTGGATTTCCAAATACGGTTTCCCCTGCTTTCACAGGAGCAATCACTACCGAACCAGCACCGATGCGGGCACCTTTTCCAACCGCCACGCCTGAAACAATCGTTACTCCCGATCCAATAAATACTTCATCGTCAATGACGACACCTGCATTAATGTTGCTCCCCGCTCCTACCTG
Source organism: Cyclobacteriaceae bacterium (assembly GCA_043774805.1). Classification (GTDB taxonomy): domain Bacteria; phylum Bacteroidota; class Bacteroidia; order Cytophagales; family Cyclobacteriaceae; genus ELB16-189. The sequence continues at coordinate 49,632 of JAYVTB010000003.1, forward strand.
AACAAAATCACCGAGGGAGACATCCACTCCAATAGTCGTTCGGGCATTAAGGATACAATGACTGCCTATTTTCGCACCAGGCGCGAGGTATGCACCGTAATCAATAAAATTACCATGACCAATAGTTGATTTGAGTGAAATCACGGATTGGGAATGAATTGCATTTACAGGTTGCATGTGCCTCACTTCCTGCAGCATTTTCACCACCCCTTTCCGAAGTTTATTATCGTCTATGGCCACGAAGGCTTCGCACTTCTTTCCTATGAGTTTAAGAAATCCATCATTGTCAGTATCACCCAACACCACTACTTCATCCATCTCTGTGTTATGAAGTTTTTTGTCGTCATCTAAAAATCCATAGACGACTACTCCATTTGTATCAAAAATTTCCTTTGCAGCACGGCCAAGGTAGTTGGCACCAAAAATCATTACCGGATTTTCCATAACACAAAGTTAAGGAAATGCGTGATCTGAGAGGAAAGAAACTTAATTCGGCTGGTTAATAAAGCAAGCAAAGGATTCCGGTAAGAAATAATAAATATCAGAAAAGGAAGAAAACCAACGCGATAGCGTGAAAGTGTGCCCAGATTAGGTGTTGACAAAGCAAGGAAAATACAGAGAAGAATAATATACACCACTGTGGATAACAAGAGAAGACGATTTGAATCGATTTTGTTTACTCTACTCACAGCAGAAATTAACATAGCAGCAATGAATAAATTCTCAAGAGACGCAAGCATAGAAAGTAATCCCATTGCCTCCCATATAAACGGTCGAAGTAATCCTGAAAATAATGCCCACGGTGCGTTGAGTAGTACACTGCTCCAACTCGTTTGTAGATGATAGAAATGAATTAGTCCATTGTCATCTGATATCTTGATAAAATCATTGTGATTGGTGATGAGCACTTCCAAAAAACGATCGAGGTAAAAATTGGGATGTAGAAGACTAGCACCACCACAAAATAAAGTGAAAACGATCATCCATGTTACGACTTTGCGGTTTTGAAAAAATGTCACCTTCCTACTTAGCACATAAACTAATAAGTAAGTAAACACGATTGCGCCAAATAGTGCGGCCCAATAATATTTCAGATTCCAGGCTACCCAGAAGCCATAGAGGGCGAGCGCCCATTCAAACCAATTAGATTTATGGCGAAAGATTATTTTCAAAAAGAGGCCAGATATAAAATATATTCCAGCAAGTGCAAGCGTTTCTTTCACCAAGCCTGAACTCCAAAAGACAGCGGAAGGAAAAAATAAAAAAGCCAGGGAAGCAGCCAACCATGAATTTTCGAACTGACGCGTAATTGCTATAAACAAATACCAGGAAGCGAGAAAAGAAATGAGCGAAAACCAGGAAGCGCTGATCCAATAATTACGGCCTCCCATCCATGAAAACACACTCATGATCTTGATTAAGAACAGAGACCTTTCCTGGCTGTTTACGAGCTGATCAAGCAGGTCAACTGGCGCTTCGTCTGTGAACAAAAATTTTAGGTATGTGGCGAAATCACTTCTTCCAATTTGCGCCAGAGCATTGGCATCGTTAAAAAAAAGCCATGTGTCATTGGCGGTATAATAATATAAATAGACTAGTCCTAATGCCGCACCCATTGCCACCCTGAATAAAAAGGCCAACCAGAAAACACGTGGATACTCATTACCGTGTTTTTTGAAAACCAGCCAGGCAATGCCTGTGATAATAACGAAATGAAACGCTGCTGTCATCTCGTAAGTGTATCCGGTCTTAAAATGGAAGAGCCAATGGCACAATTAAGACATTGTCGTTGCTCACAGAAATGATGATACAATTCTATTAATCCTTGTGAGTCAAATGCCGTTTTACTGGCGTAGCCTAGATTTTTCCACATGGTCACAATCTTATTCTTCTCAGTAGGAATCTCTTGTAAAATTGCAACGGCTTTATCGACCAGGCTCCAGTCATCTTTTGCCTTTCCATAAGCAACCAGTAATGGAACCACGGAATTAATGATCACCACATCGGAACTGGCCTGACCAAATGCAGGTACTAACTTCTCTGACTTCTTGCCAAATCGATAGTGTGTTTGCCAATAGGCAGATGGTGTGAACTCAAAAAACTGTCGCAAATCTTTGTACGTCTCTCTTTCTGTGAAATTGGAAAAAATACTTCTCCGAGAGTGGAGCATGGCGGCAAACTGGGCGATTCGTAAAGTTGGAAAATTTGATGGGCGTAATCGTAAGAATTTCCATTGAACGGGATTCATATGGGATGATTGCAATGAATACTTCTTGCTTAAAAAGTCATATTCGTGGTAAAGCCGGGTTAGGTATTCATCCCTGGTCTTTGCAACTAAGAATCCAGCCTGACCAAAAAGCAATGCTTCTATTTGTAAAGGTTGATCACGATGTTTTTGTATGATCTTATAAGGAAGCGCTTTTGATAATTGAACAAATGCCTCTTTATTTACCTTAAAACCAAAGTTAGCAGCCAGTAGCTGATAGGTGGTCTCTTCCCAATCACCATTGTTTTGCGAAAGTAAATCATGAACTTTTATCGACTTATCTTCAAGCCGTTTCATCAAGGCTTTATCAACCATGGAGAGTTTCGTAAGATGATCAATTCTCTTAAATGAATGCTCGCAAGGAATTAGCGAAGAGTGATTAATTAACTTTTGATACGCCTTTATCAGCTGCTCATCCACTCTAGCCTTTAATTCGAGTGTAGGAATGCGCGTTCCATCTTTTCGATGTATGGGTATGCCTTCCGTCCAAACGACATGCAAGACCACATTTTCATAGGCCTGATCATGATGGTGTCCGTGATCAGTCCAACCGGATGACTCAATATGAATTTCTACGTTGCCGGCCCATTCTATCCCATCTATTCTCACTTTTGCCTGCGAAAAATCAGGGCCTGCATCACTATTGAGAATTCCCGGTTTGAATATGATGAGATTCTCACCGGCAGTTGTCGTTAACGCCTTCTTATCAAAGTATTGAAATTGCCAGAGGTAATGTAAAAAAGATTCACTCACTTAATGACTGGTTAGATCTGTAAATAAGATCATCCTATAAATACTGAAGGTGGGAATTCATTTCCTTTTGGACGATGGAAGCTTCCTTTCGCGCTGCTTCTGCAAAATCGGTTCCTGAAGAAGCATAAATAATAGAACGTGATGAATTCACCAACAAACCGCACTGCGTATTCATCCCTGCTTTGGACACTGCTTCCAAATCACCACCTTGGGCGCCAACACCAGGAACAAGAAAAAAATGATCCGGTGCAAGGGCTCTGATGGTCCCAATTTTGTCAGCCTTGGTTGCACCTATCACGTACATCATTTGATCCGCTGTAGCCCAACGCTGAGAGGCAAATATTACTTCTTCATAAAGATATTTGCCATCGCGAGTTTCCAGTTGTTGAAAATCAACACTGCCCGGATTAGAAGTGTGAACTAAAAGTATCACCCACTTACCGGGAAATTCCAGAAACGGTTTAACAGAATCTTCACCCATATAAGGAGCGACCGTAATCGCATCAAAATTCATTTGGCTAAAAAAAGCCCGGGCATATAAGGAAGAGGTATTTCCAATATCTCCACGTTTTGCATCGGCAATAGTAAAGCAATCTTTGGGAATATAATCCAATGTCTTTTGGAGACTCTCCCAGCCTTTCGGACCTTCTGCTTCATAAAAGGCAATGTTGGGTTTATAGGCAACACAAAATTCCTTCGTTGCATCAATGATCTGCTTATTGAATTCAAAGACAGGGTCAGGCACTGATTGAAGATGCTTTGGAATTTTTGTGATGTCGGTATCAAGCCCCACACATAAATAGGAGTTTTTCTTCTTGATTTGTTCAAATAACTGAGCACGGTTCATGGCTCTAAAATAGAGGTTATTCAGCTAATGGCGCTCAATTTAATGCTGATAAAACAATCAAATAAAGATCATTTTTGCTTTTGCTCCCGGTTTGTGTAAAATTTGTATACACCAAACAACACGCCATATGAAAAAAATCATCATTCTAATGTGCGCTTTGATTTCCTTCTTCAATGAGGGACTCGCCCAATGGAAGTTCAGCGCAATCGCAGGTTCTCAACTGGCCAATTTCGGAGGAAAAGACAAAAAAGATTGGGGAGGAACTCTTTCAGACCCTGAGTTGGTGTTTCGTTACCATGGAGGGATTATGGCAGATCGATTTTTTTCAGAAAAAGTATACTTATCGGTTGGCCTTTTGTTCTCCTCTAAGGGTGCCAAGTATTCCGGTGGAGCGTATGACGTCACCTCCCAGTTTTATACTTATTCCTATACAAAAAAACTCTCCTATCTAGATATTCCTATCATCGTTAACTATAATTTTTCTGAAAAATGGTCACTTGGACTTGGCCCTCAGATAAGTTTTTTACTGGGAGCAAAAGTAAAAAATGATAAAAATGCTCAAAAGAATTATGGGCTTCCGGAAACTGAAGACGCAAAGGATTCTTACAGCAAGCTGGATATTGGATTGAATGTTGGCCCTACCTATAAAATAAATGAAAAAATGAGACTTATGCTGCTTTACCAATATGGACTAATAAAAATCGGTAAAGATCAAGTCTATAATAATGGTGGTTTTGATGATACCAAAGCGGCTATATTTAATCGAGTACTATTACTTTCACTTATCTACACGTTTAAGGAACAGTAGGTCTTGGAAAGAAAGGTTAGTACAAGAGAAAAAAATAAGCCCATCGATCAGATGGCTTTTACTTTTGTCATTTCTTGATTCTATCTCAGGTCGATCACCTCAACGCCTGGGTACTTCTTTGGATCGAACGTAAAGAGAACATCATCGACCTTGATGTTAGGAGTAAACTTGGTGATGGCATATTTATAGCGATTCCCCGATTTATCAAACATGGTCCAGCTTTGAATGCTCTTATCCTTCTTTACAATCATCATTTTAATTTTGAAGTATTGCGCATCTTTCTTTTCAGGTACAAGATCCACTTCCTCCAACACTACTCCGGCTTCTGTTTTATCCTCCAGATAGAGATATTTAAAACCTTTCTTGTATATCTCAAAAATCTTAATGGGGTTGATGTCATCAGAACCTGGATCATAGTTATCAATATTTACTTCTTTGGCAGAAGGTAAGTACGTCCATACCGTAACACCATTGTTGATAATTTCCTGGTCATCCAGCGACAACCGGAATTTTTCACCTTTCACAATAATTTTTCCTTTGAATTCCTCCTTAACCCCCTCCGACTCATTAGTAAGTGACGAAGTGAGATTGGCCTCAAACGAGGGAATAGCTTTGTATTTTTTGCTCATGGCCTCTAATATTTCAAGGGCTTTGGGATCATACTGAGAATAGGAGGCTGTGCCGAGAAACATAAAAATGGCACCGAAAACGAACTTTTTCATTATTTATAGTTAAGATGGACTATGCTTTTCTTTCAATTCACTCAATAATTGTTCCAAACTCATGGGATCTTTTATGAGCACTTCTCTGGCCTTCGACCCCTCAAATGGGCCCACAATTTTAGCTGCTTCTAATTGATCTATCAAACGCCCCGCACGATTATATCCAAGTTTTAGCTTTCGCTGGATGAGTGACGTGCTTCCTTGTTGATGTCCTACGATCAATCGGGCTGCTTCCTCAAACAGTTGATCGCGATCAGACAAATCTACTGCTGATGCTCCACCCTCATCTTCACCTTCAAACTCTGGTAACATATAGGCCGAATCGTAACCGCGTTGTGCCCCTATAAAATCACAGATTCTTTCAATCTCAGGTGTATCAACAAAAGGGCTTTGCAAGCGCACAATTTCAGAACCTGATGAAAACAACATATCTCCCTGACCAATCAATTGATCGGCACCACCGGTGTCCAATATTGTTCTTGAGTCGATTTTAGAAGTTACCTTAAAAGATAACCGTGCAGGAAAGTTTGCTTTAATTACACCCGTGATTACGTTTACTGAAGGTCGCTGTGTGGCTACTACCAAATGAATACCAATCGCACGCGCCAGCTGAGCTAGTCGGGCGATTGGAGTTTCAACCTCTTTGCCCGCAGTCATCATCAAATCAGCCAACTCATCAATCACCAACACGATATAAGGTAAAAAGCGATGGCCTTCCTTTGGATTGAGCTTGCGCGCAACAAATTTTGTGTTGTATTCTTTTATGTTTTTTGCGCCTGCATCTTTCAAGATTTCATAACGATTCTCCATCTCGATGCACAACGAATTCAGAGTGTACACTACTTTCTTTGTGTCGGTGATGATCGCTTCTTCACTGTTAGGCAACTTGGCGAGGTAATGTCTTTCAATTTTACTGAACAACGACATTTCCACTTTCTTCGGATCAACCAGCACAAACTTAAGTTGACTCGGATGTTTCTTATAGAGCAATGAAGCCAGAATCACATTCAATCCCACTGATTTACCTTGACCGGTTGCACCGGCCACCAATAAGTGAGGCATCTTGGCAAGGTCGATCACCATCAATTCATTGGAAATGGTTTTTCCAATCGCCACCGGCAAATCTTTATCTGTTTTTTGAAATCTTTCACTGGCCAACACCGAGCGAATGCCTACCATTTCACGATTCTTATTGGGCACTTCAATACCAATGGTTCCCTTCCCGGGAATAGGAGCGATGATACGAATACCCAATGCCGATAAACTCAACGCAATGTCATCCTCCAGATTCTTGATTCGCGAAATTTTAATCCCTGCTTCGGGCACGATCTCATATAAAGTTACTGTTGGGCCAATCGTTGCCTTAATACTTTGAATACCAATCTTAAAGTTGGTGAGGGTGCCTAGGATGCGGTCTTTGTTTTGATTCAATTCCTCTTGTGTTACTTGTACTTTACTGGCTTCGTACTCATTTAATAATTCCAACGTGGGGAATTTGTAGCTGGCCAGATCAAGTGTTGGATCATAAAAACCCTGCGTCTCAACAAGTTGTTCAGCCAATTCGTCCGTATCACTTTTTGGTTCTTCGATGGTAAAGACAGGTTCATTTGTCTTTTCTGTCTTTATTGGTGTCGATTTTTCTACTTCCAGTTTGATCTCATTGGTCGTCAGTGGGGTTTCAACTACTAGATCCTTAACAATCAACACAGGTTCTGGAATATCATCACCATCTCCAGATGATGCTGTCCAGTTGTCGAGATCGTCTGTGTAGGTTGGTTTTATTTTTAAGTCGTCATCCGGTGTAATTGCGTCAAGACCCATTGGCTTCGGATCCTTCACCTGGAACGCATTAATAGCGGTGATATTGAAATAGTAGATAATGAATATGAATAATGTTAAAACGAGAATAAGAAATGTACCCCATCCAAATAGCCCATCGGAAATTTTAGCCAGTTCATAACCCAGGCCACCACTCAGAAATCCTATTTCATTTACTCCTGCCAGGCTATGTGTGATGTAGCCAAGCAAAAGGCTCAACCACAATCCAGCAAACACAGAAAAAATAAACGCTGAAAAAAGAGAGATCAAATCACGCTTGAAAACAAGTCGAAAGCCCAGGAAAAACAAAAGCGGTGGAATAAAGAAGGCCGAGATTCCCATCCATTTAAAAATGAGGTAGTGCGATACGATGGCGCCAAACAAACCTAACCAGTTATCGGCTTCCACACCTGATTCAATAATATCGCTCGTCCATGATTCAACCACACTTTGATCGGCCTTTCCTGTAAACAGATAGGAAAGAAAAGCGGTGAATAAGAATAGCGAAGTAATCAGAAGAAAGAATCCGATTGCCAGCGATAAACGAGGGTCTTTGAAAAAAGAAAAGTCAAATTTAAATTTTGATTTGCCAGCCTTTGATTTCTTCTCCTTTTCAGGTTTCTTAAAAGTGTTGGATTTAAAGGTGTTTTCTGCCATCTAGTTTAAAAAGTACCCAAAATTAAGGAATCTACTTCAATTTCTTTATGTAGGAGGCCACCAGTTATTCCACATAAATAAGTAATATGTCCCTTCAACTTATTTTCCTATCCATGGATAAACCTTGAAAAATATTTTTTACTACTATAATAACTGACAATTACTCCTTTAAACAAAGAATCTAATTTATATTCGTCCTCCAAAATTATCAATATGAAAAGCTTCAATTCTCTTGGTCTGTTTGTGCTTTATGTGGGATTGGTGTCATGCAATACTGAAAAAAAAGAAATCACTGAAACCATTGCTGCCCCGGTCGCAGAAAAGTCGCCCAAGGAACTTTCCGGTAATCGCATTGATAACTTTTACTGGATGAAGCTAACCGATGAACAAAAGAATGCAGAACAAAAAGATGAACAAACTCAAAAAGTAATCAATTACCTACAAGCTGAAAATGAATACCTGAAACTGAAGACGAAGCATACGGAAGATCTACAAAAGAAAATCTACAACGAAATTATAGGACGGATTAAGCAGACCGATGAATCTGTTCCTTATAAAGACAATGGCTTCTGGTATTATACCCGCTATGAGCAAGGACAGGAGTATCCTATTTATTGCCGGAAAAAAGGAACGATGGATGCAGCCGAGCAGATTCTTCTCAATGTGAATGAAATGGCGAAGGGTCATGACTACTATTCGATTGTAGGGCTGAGCGTGAGTGAAGACAATCGTCTGCTTGCCTATGCAGAAGATTCCATTAGTCGGAGAAGATATACTATTTATGTCAAGGATCTAATCAGCGGAAAATTAGTTGAAGCACCCGTACCCAACACCGAAGGTCAGGTAACCTGGGCGAATGATAATAAAACTTACTTCTATACAAAAAAAGACTCAGCCACTTTACGCTCTCGCTGGATCTACAAACATAAAGTGGGCTCTACCTCATCTAAAGACATTGCCGTGTCTGAAGAAAAAGATGAAACATTTTATACCGGCATCTACAAAACAAAATCCGATAAATACCTGGTGATCTGGGCAGGCAGCACCCTTACCAACCATTACCAGATACTGGATGCCAATACACCCGATGGAAAATTTAAAGAATTTAATCCACGGGAAAAGGGGCTCGAGTATTCAATTGATCATTACAAAGATAAATTCTATGTTGTCACGAATCTGGATGCTCAAAATTTTCGCTTAATGGAAACTCCTGAAACCAAAACTTCGAAGGAAAACTGGAAAGAGAAAATTGCCCATCGCAAGGACACCTTATTACAAGGGATAGAGATATTTAAAAATTACCTTGTATTGAATGAACGCGCCAATGCCAATACACTTATGCGGGTGATCGATCAGAAGACCGGCCAGAAACATTACTTGAATTTTGGCGAGCCGGCTTACACAGTATTTCCATCCATCAACCTTGATTTTGATACGGATTTATTACGCTATGGATACACCTCGCTTACCACACCAAATACAACCTATGATTATAACATGAACACGAGGGAGAAAAAACTCTTAAAGCAAACCGAGGTAGTTGGCGGTTATGATCCCCAACAATATCAGACTGAGAGACTTTGGGCTACTGCGGCAGATGGAACAGAGATTCCAATGTCTATTGTCTACAAAAAAGGATTAAAGAAAGATGGAAACAATCCAACTTTGCTTTATGGCTATGGTTCCTATGGCGCCAGCATGGACCCAACTTTTTCTATTACCCGTCTGAGTTTACTCGACCGCGGTTTTGTGTATGCCATTGCCCACATTCGTGGTGGACAGGAAATGGGACGGCAATGGTATGAAGATGGAAAGATGTTTAAAAAGAAAAATACGTTTACGGATTTTATAGATTGTGCTGAATTCCTCATTGAAGAAAAATATACACAACCCGAAAAACTTTTCGCATCAGGAGGAAGTGCCGGAGGATTGCTGATGGGTGCAGTAGTAAATATGCGCCCCGATTTATTCAAAGGTGTCATTGCCAAAGTTCCATTTGTGGATGTAGTTACCACGATGGAAGATGAATCGATTCCATTGACCACCGGTGAGTTTGATGAATGGGGCAATCCAAAAAGTCCGGAGTCATACATGTACATGCTAGATTACTCGCCCTATGATCAGGTGAAGCCGCAGAAATATCCAAACATGTTGGTCACAACCGGATTCCATGATTCACAAGTTCAATATTGGGAACCCGCCAAGTGGGTGGCCAAACTCAGGGAACTAAAGACTGACAACAACACCTTGTTACTCCGCACCAATATGGAGACAGGCCATGGAGGAACAACAGGTAGGTTTAAAGTGTATGAAGAAATCGCTCAGGAGTTTGCGTTCATCGTTGATCTTGCAGGAATCAAAAATTGAATCAAGTCGGATTACAAGGTAAATCCAATACTAAAAAATGCACGAGTCTTACCCACCTGGCTATCCTTGGATACGGTAAATTGAATTGGGCCAATGGGTGACATATATGATGAGGTGAGGCCATAACCCAGTTGGTAGAACGCTTTTTCGGTGGTCTTATCTCCAAAATGAAAATCACCCAACGTGCTCCAATAATCCGAAGGGTTATAGCCTGCCGCCACTACATTAATGGCTGGCGTCAAATAAATATTTTGGCTGATATTAAATTGAACCTGGGCACCGGTGATCATTACTTGAGGCACTGAGAGTTCACCTTCCCGCAAGCCGACAAATGTAAAGCTGTTGGTTCGCGGACGCGGTAATATACCCCCCACCGAAATAAAATCCCCGGCACCCACCACGTAGGCTGAATAGTTATCAGCACTGGTAAACATCTCTTGGGTCAATCCAATCTGCCCAATTAACTGAAGTGTGACATTACTTGAGAGTGAAATATTTCGCTGAATTTTTATATTCAGCCGGGCGTATGATTGCGTATGACCGCTGAATGACGTTTCGGTCATAACACCGGTTGAATCATAAAATAAGTGTGCACTGAATGGATTGCTGATATTGTATTTAAGCTCTGCCCGTAGCCAACGGCCAGTTGTTGGAAAGAATACCTTATCCGTTGTATTAATCTGATAGAAAATCCGGGCACCAATGGTGCGAAACCTATAATCGATGATCTCCAGTTGATCTGGACTTGACTCGGTACGTGGGTCAACCTTAGGCTGTAAATGATTCCACTGCCAAAAAGCACCCATTCCAAAAAAACTGTATTGATTAACTCTACTTTGTCACAACTAAGTTGCTGATTTTTGGCTACTTCCATAGTATTGGTGTTTAAGTATTTTCAGTTTTTTAAATTCACTTAGCACAT
>JAYVTB010000004.1:0-14566 GCA_043774805.1 Cyclobacteriaceae bacterium
TGAGTTATACTGTTTACATTCTTTTCAGTAAGTCATGTAATAAATTCTATACAGGTCAAAGTCAAGACATTGACAACCGTATTATTGAACATAACTCAGGAGAAACTAAATCTATTAAATCCTGTATCCCTTGGTATGTGATCTGGAAGACAGAGAGTGAAAGTAGAGCTGAAGCCATGAAATTGGAAAGAAAAATTAAAGCACGAGGTGCCTCCAGATTTCTTAACGATATGGGCGTCCGCCTATGAGCCATGAGGATATCGCGTGGCGCTTAGGCGCCAAGATTGTTAATTCGAATGGGTCACCGACAAAAGAGACTCACTCAGCGAGGCTTTTTTTGTTTTAGGTATCTTAAATTTTCCGAAACACCGATCCGGTCAATGCACCGAACCCCCCTACTAGTCCGCCCACCACTGCGGTGATGATGAACGAGTTAATCGGTAATAACTGATTTAATTTTGTCGTCAATACCGAGTCAGTTGAAATAGTGATATAGCTGGCCATGACTAGCCAGAGTATTGCCACGGCTATAAATCCGACAGCAAAAGAAGGGACGCTCTTGTTATCAAAGAGGAAGGCCACAACGAATGTTCCTATCGCCAGGGTCCACCAGGGCAAAAAGAATTGAAGCAACAAACAGATGACAATGGTCAGTAGTAGTTGAACAAGAAATTTCATTTTGCAGGAGTTAATGTGAGAGAATAGGAAACGTCTTTCATTCTAATTGGGTCTGATTCAAACTGAAAAGGAATATAGTTACCCTTTGCCCACAAATTGAGCATATTATTATAGTAAGGACTTCCCGGGTTTCCGGATTGTCCCCCCGGATAAACTCCCCAGGCTTTCACTTTTGTCTTTTCAAGGCTCACAATCATGCGCCAACTGGGTCCATGTGTTCGGCTCGAAGCATTAATGGCATCTCCGGTTCCTCCATGCTCCACATGATAACTGAGTGCAGGAATTCCCTGAAGTAGATGTCCAATAAAAGTATCTTTATAATCCGCCCAGCGCGGCTCCTTTTGTTTTTCAATTTTCCAGGCTTCAACCATTTCTACACTTTTTGCAAAAGAAATTTGAACCACTTCGCGGGCCGTTTCCTTTGCAGGCGTTTCAGTGATGTCAAAGAAGGTGAGATCTGGCTTTTCTTTTAATAACTTAATAGTGGTGTAATCAGTAGGATAGTCCAACGCAACCTTGCTGGCTTTAATTTCATCCCAGGTCAGCGCGAATAATGATTTCCACCAGGCATCATAATATGTGGCCCCTAATGAGCTGATGTCATTTTCATAATTCCATCTTTTTAATATGGTGAAAGCATTCTGTTGAGAAGGTGTTAAGGTGGTGGTGTCGATCACACTTAACATCACAGGCAGGCTCTCAAATGCCTTGAGGTTGTAAGTATCAAATTGCATTTCCATCATATCGCGCGGAGTAATTTCTGTCATCTCAGAAAGTAACTGATTGATTCTCCGGTTTCGGTAAGCTTCATAGCTGGTAGATGTAACATAATAAGGATAGGTCGCATCAACCGGATACTGATTGGCTGAACTCACAAATCCCCGACTTGGATTTTTATACATCACGTTTTGATCATTGGGAATGAAGGCATGCCACTCGGTAGATGTTTTTGTTCCATCAAGCAAATATTTTCCCTCTTCCTTTCTTCTCACGGGAAACTTGCCTTGTACACGCATAGCGATGTCTCCACTCACAGAGCCAAATACAAAATTCTGGGCGGGCGAAGTATAATGATCCAATGCCTCTAGGTAGTCGCTATGATTGTTGGCCCGATTCAGCTTGTAGAATGTTAATATTTCTTCTGATGGATCGTGTGCTATCCAGCGGAATGCATAATGATTCTTTTCATTCTCTCCATGAAAACTTTCATCGTAAACCACCGGGCCATGGTGGGTATAGGTGACGGTGTCGTAAAACGCTTTGCCTCCTCTGATTTTTATTTCTTCAACTTGTTTTTTAGATGACTTCCACTGACCATCACTCAGATATTCATTCTTACGATGATCCTTGAATTGAATTTTATACCAGTCCACCAAATCACGTTGTGCATTGGTCACACCCCATGCGATCGAGTCGTTAAAGCCGCTGATCACGCTTGGCACTCCCGGCAAGGAGGCGCCCATTACATTCATATCCGGTGATTGAAGATGAATAATGTGCCAGATAGAGGGGAGATTAGTAGAAAGATGGGGATCATTACAGACTATAGGGGATCCTGTTTGTGTTTTCAATCCGCTTACTGCCCAGTTGTTGCTCCCAACACCTTTGACGGGTTTCTCCATTGGAGTTATGTGCACCAACTCATCTGGCAATGCCATGGGAATGCTGTCAAGCATGATGGGTTTGAACTTCCAGTTGTTGGTATTATTTACGATAGGATCACTCACATTTTCATTGTCGGGCCATAGCAGGTCGACCATATCTTTACCGAAGAGCTTTAAAGCATTGGTCATCTCCAGGTCCTTATCGCCAACGTTCAGGGTCTTGGCCATATATTTAAGTAACAATCCAAACTTCAGGGGTGTCCATGGTTCCGGTTTGTAATTCAATAATTTGTATTCGAAGGGCAGATCCTCATCATCCAATGATTCAATGTATTTATTTACACCGCGGGTATAACTCTCTACCATGGCTAGCGCTTCGGGATTATTTTGAGCAGATTTCAACGCCTGTTCTGCGGCATAAACCATTCCCAGTCTTCGTTGCATCCGATCAAAGTTGAGCGCTGCTGGTCCAATGATTTCGCTGATCCTTCCTGCGGCTGCATGAGTTTGAAATTCCATTTGCCATAACCGTTGCCGGGCTGTGACATAACCTTGTGCGAAGTAGAGGTCCTCATCGTTCTTTGCGTAGATGTGAGGAATCATCATGCTGTCGAAGGCGATGGTCACCTCGTCTTTCAGTCCCGTTAGTTCAAGACGTTCCGTTGGTTGTTGCTTCGTTTCTGCATTTTGCCACACACCGTGAAACGGGTCCAGGAATTTGCCTAGTGCAGGAATAGGAGAACCGAAGTTCCAGTTGTTATTGAGAAAGTAAATTAATCCGATAGTAATGATCGCGGAAATACTAAGCTTGACAATCTTCATGTAATAGGGTGAACGATATTTTCCTTAATTTTCGGCATTATTTAAGAAATTCCGCAGCAAATGCCTGTAAAAGAAGTTCTGGGTAAGTACTCGAAGGATCAGATCAGGAAAGCAGCCCAGATCAAAGCCATCTTTTTTGATGTGGATGGTGTGCTCACAGATGGAAAAATCATTTACGATGATACGGGGCGCGAGTCGAAGCAGTTCAATGTAAAGGACGGTTATATTATCAGTCACCTTAAAAAGGCCGGTATTCTGGTCGGTATTATCACTGGTCGCGAGTCAAAAGTTGTTAGTAACCGGGCTGCCGAATTGAAACTTGATTTTTGTCATCAGGGCATCATGGATAAGCATGCCGTATTTGAAAAACTGGTGCAGTTTCATAAACTGAAAAAGAAACAAGTGGCCTATATCGGTGATGATATCAATGATCTGGGCGTGCTTCGCGATTGTGGACTTTCCGCCTGCCCTGCCGATGCCCTAGACTATGTGAAGGCAAATGTTGATGTGGTGACAACTGCAAAAGGCGGCCATGGTGTAGCCAGAGAGATTAGTGATCTGGTGCTTGCTTCGCAGGGAGTTCTTGAAAAGATACTTAAGAATTGAAAGGAATAATTAGTTAACTATCCAACAACCTGCACGTGGAAATATTTAAAGAGAAAGTTTCAATTACTGACAAGATAACCCTTGGTGGCGACCGCATGGTTCTCTTTGCAGGACCTTGTGCTGCAGAGAGTTATGATATTTGCATGGAGACAGGCATCCACGTGAAGAAGTTATGCGAAGAGTTGGGAATTGATTATGTATTTAAGGCCTCTTTCGATAAGGCGAACCGTACTTCATCTGGTTCGTACCGCGGTCCATCCATGGATATGGGTTTAGAGATTCTTTCTATGGTGCGCAATGAGCTTAATGTTCCCGTGGTTACAGATGTTCACGAGTCCTATCAATGTGCCGAGGTGGCTACCGTGGTGGATGTACTTCAAATTCCTGCCTTCCTCTGCAGGCAGACTGATTTGTTAATTGCAGCCGCCAAAACGGGCAAGCCCGTGAAGGTGAAAAAGGGACAGTTCATGGCACCTGAAGATATGAGGTATGCCATCGATAAAGTAAGGGGAGAGGGAAATAAGAATGTGTTCCTCACGGAGAGAGGCAGCATGTTTGGATACAATAACCTGGTGGTGGATATGCGCTCGCTGCCAATTATGAGGCAATACACGCCAATAGTGTTTGATGTTACTCACAGCATTCAACGGCCAGGAGGTTTGGGTGGAAAAAGTGGGGGTGACAGGCAGTTTGCAACTTATTTAGCCAAAGCGGCTGCGGCCGTGGGAGTCGATGGATTCTTTATTGAAACGCACCCGCATCCAGAGAAAGCACTGAGTGATGGGCCTAATATGGTTCCTCTCAATGAGATGAGGGACTTCTTGACCATTCTGAAAAATGTCTGGAGTAATAATTATACTACATCAGCAAGTTTCCTGGGTAACCAATAAGTTAACCAAGCCTCTATTTCCTCTCTAATTTGATTTTTAGCCAGTTACCAAGATTATAGGATATAGGATTCACGACAACTCGATGTAGCACATCGTGGAAATTGAATATTTCGGCTAAAAATAGTTTACTTTTACAAAAAATATCTCTCTTGAAAACTAACTGGTTAATCTCATTCGTTGCGCTACTCTTCGTTGCTAGCAGTGTAATCGCTCAGGCACCCGTACAGCGAGGAAAAATAATCACCGCGGCAAGCCCGGCCACTAACCCACTGGACCCCAATGGGGATGGTTTTATTTATAAAATCCAGGTTCCTCCTGGATTTTCTAATGATGGGTATTACGTAGATGAGTTTGAGTCTAAAATGTTTGGTATTCCTAAACTAGGCGGAGATGTAAACGGAGACAACCAAACAGGCCCAAATTGCGGGGTTACCGACCTTATTCCTGATACGCAAGGCTATTCGGCATATGCCTTTAAAGATGCCAGTAATAATCTTGTGTTCCGGTTCAGGATTGGAGATAATGCCAATAGCATCGAATCCTGGCACGTTTTAATAGATGCGGATGGCCTTTTTGGTCCAGGCAAAGACCCCAATGCCAATGCTGATAACCCAGGGTTTGAAATAGATATTACTCTTATCAAGAAACAAAACCCTGGTGTTTTTGTAACCAATATTGATGGGAATGACGGATGTCCTAATCCTTACGTAAAGTACCCCCTGGCCACTAACTTTCAAATTGCGGTGGGCGACTTAGTTACCTGCGGTGATCCTGACTATTTCTACGACTTTTTTATACCGTTTAGTTCAGTTGCGGGAGCATTGAATAATACGATCACCTCAAGTACGGGTCTTCGTTATGTGGCTACCACCAGTTCTTCAGCCACCTGCTCTATGTCAGGTGTCATCTCTGATATCGGGGGTATTGATAACGATGATCCGCTCTATAATCACTGTGATGCATGCGCCTTTACTGATCTTATTAATGCTCAGTGTCCTACAGCAGTTGTAGATCTTTGTGAAACTTGCGAAGGATTTAATGCTGGTTTGCCAAATGCTCCTACGATCAATCAGCCACTTCGTGCCGGACAATCAGTAATATCAGGTACTTCTGAAGTGGGTACATTCATAAAGGTATCCATTTACGTAAGAAATGGGGGTACCGATGCCGCACCTACGTGGAGTGCAACTCCCCGCGAGGAAAAGGTAGTCGCTGTTCTCGCCAATGGCACATGGTCAGTTACCTTAAGTGGTCCACTATTAGCCTATGATAAAGTAGTAGCCAAAGCCCAACTTACCGTTGATGGCTCAGGTTGCGATTCAAACAGTAATAATACTACCAGTACTTCTGTAACGGTTGTCACTCCCAATGCTGCACCGGTGGCACAACCACAAACGGTGGATGTTATAGAAGACACCCCAAAGGCAATTGTACTGGTTGGTACAGATAGTGATGTTGCGGATGTGCTTACCTATGCGGTGTTATCAAATCCAATACATGGCACGCTCAGCTGTACAAATTGTGCCAACCCAACATATACTCCGGCATTGAATTATTTTGGGCCTGACAGCTTTACCTTCCAGGTATCTGATGGAGCCAAATTATCAAATATTGCCACAGTTACGATTAATGTGCAGGCTGTGAATGATATACCGGTGGCCAATAACCAAACGGTTACTACGAATGAGGATACCCCGAAAGTCATTACACTTACCGCCACCGATGTTGAAACAACCTCTCTTACGTACGCTATCGTAGCACAGCCGACTAATGGAACATTAAGTGGTACAGGGGCAACGGTTACGTATACACCGAACGCAAACTTTAATGGTGCAGATAGTTTTACTTTCGTTGCAAATGATGGAACCATCAATTCCAATATTGCTACTGTTTCCATCACAGTAGTTCCGGTAAATGACGCTCCTGTTGCGAGTAATCTTACCATCACCACTCCGGAAGATGTTGCTGTAGTTATTGGATTGATAGGAACTGATGTAGAAGGAAGCTCTTTGACCTATACTATTGTTACTCCGCCAGCACATGGCACTTTAACTGGTGCTGGCTCGAGTCGCACCTATACACCTGCAGCGAATTATAACGGCCCGGATAGCTTTACTTATAAGGTGAACGATGGAACTACCGATTCCAACATCGCCACCGTTACGATAACGGTTACACCGGTAAGTGATCCCCCGGTGGCCAATAATCAAAACCTCACCACACCAGAAGATACGGCATTGCCGATCACCCTTACAGCAACGGATCCGGATGCTGGTACTGTGTTGACGTATTCCATAGTAACTCCTCCACAGTTTGGAACGCTTACCGGAACAGCGCCTAACCTTACCTATACACCCAATGCAAACTACAACGGGCAGGATAGCTTCACGTTCATGGCTAATGATGGGACTACCAACTCTAATATTGCCACCATCATTATTACAGTAACTCCAGTTACAGACCTTCCCATAGCCAGCAATTTGTCGATTACTACCAATGAAGATACACCAGTTTCATTTACTATCGCAGGATCTGACCCGGATGGAGCAGCGATAACTTATACGATTGTAAGCGGGCCACTTAATGGTACCCTTTCAGGTACAGCACCCAATTTGACCTACACACCGAATGCTAATTATAACGGCCCCGACAGTTTTATCTTTAACGTAAGCAATGGTACCAGCACTTCCAATAATGCTACAGTTTCCATTACGGTAACGCCTGTTAATGATGCGCCCATAGCACTGGATCAAACTGTTACAGTGGTAGAAGAAGTACCAACGGCCATCACTCTTGTTGGCGCGGATATAGAAGGATCTCCGCTAACCTATACGATTGTTTCCGGCCCAATCAATGGAGTACTCACCGGTACCGGAGCTAATCTAACATATACCTCTAATGATTATAGCGGCACTTTCCTTACAGATAGCTTCACATTCATGGTGAATGATGGAACATCTAACTCTAATATCGCCACGGTTTTCATTAATATTCTTCCTGATCAGGATGCACCGATAGCCTATGACAAGGCCGTGGTAACGAATGAAGATACTCCTGTTTCGTTCCGGTTAAGCGCAGAAGACAAACACCTCGAGCCATTGACATTTGTAAACATCTCGACTCCACTGCACGGTACACTTAGTGGCACAGCGCCTAACCTTACCTATACGCCTGATCCTAATTATACAGGACCAGACAGTTTCACTTTCCAGGCATATGATGGTACCCTTTATTCCAACGTTGCTACCATTACCATTACAGTCAATCCGATCAATGATGCGCCAGTAGCATTCAATCAGACTGTCTTGTATCAATTAAATACGTTAGTGAATTTTACACTGTCAGCATTCGATGTGGAGGGCAGTCCGTTAACCTACACTATTTTGTCGCTCCCTGCCAATGGGACGATCACAGGGTCTGCGCCTAACCTTTCGTTTACTCCGAACACAGGTTTTAATGGAACCGACAATTTAACCTTTAAAGTAAACGATGGAACAGTAGATTCGAATATTGCAACCGTTACATTCGTACTAGACAACCTGGTCAACGACCCTCCAGTAGCTGAAGACCAGACGGTGATTGTTATTGAGGATACCAACAAAAATATCACCTTAGGTGCAAGTGATCCGGATGGAGATGCATTGACCTATACGATTGTTTCAGGTCCAGCGCATGGAACAATCTCCGGCACGGGGCCGAACATTTCTTATAGCCCTGATGCCAATTATAACGGTCCTGACAGCTTTACCTTTAGCGTAAATGACGGTAGCCTGACCTCCAACACGGCAACGGTGTCTATCACGGTTACCCCGGTTAATGACGCTCCTGTTACAACTACACAGATTGTAACCGTGCAGGAAGATGTTGCCAAAGTAATCACACTTACTGCCACTGATGTGGAGAACAGTCCTTTAACATTTACTATTCTCACACAACCTACGCATGGAACGTTATCAGGCTCAGGTGACACGTGGACCTATACTCCTGATTTAAACTATGTTGGCCCTGATGAGTTTGAGTTCAGGGCGAATGATGGCTCATTGAATTCCAATATAGGAACGATTACTATTAGCGTTGTTCCGGTAAATGATGCTCCCGTTGCCGTTAGTAACACCAACATCACTACCAATGAAGATGTGCCCGTGACCTTCTCCGTAATTAGCAATGACACCGATATAGATGGATTTGTAGACGGGACAACGGTGGACCTTGATCCAAGTACCCCGGCCGAAGACAAAACCTTTACCGTAATGGGGCAGGGGGTCTATACTGTAGATAATGCAGGTAACGTAACTTTTACTCCTGCACTTAATTATAATGGTCTCGCTACAGCAATTGACTACACCGTAAAAGATAATGAAGGAGCTCTTTCCAACGTGGCTCAAATCCAGGTGAATGTACTTCCGGTCAATGATGCACCCATTGCTATTAACCAGACGGTAGCAGTACAGGAAGATATCGCTAAAGTAATTGTCCTGGCAGGTAGCGATGTTGAGAATAGTCCATTGACCTTTACGGTACTCACTCAACCCGTGCATGGCACATTAACAGGATCGGGAAATACGTGGACCTATACTCCTAATCTGGATTACATCGGACCGGATAGCTTCACCTTCAAGGTGAGTGATGGTTCACTGGATTCTAGTCCTGGAACAGTCTCCATTAATGTGGGTTCGGTGAACGACCCTCCTGTAGCTGTGAATGATGTAATCACCACGCAAGAAGATATAGCCGTAACCTTTAACATCATCAACAATAGCGATTCTGACCCAGATGGAACAGTAAACCCGGCTACCGTGGATCTCGATCCAACTACCATTGCGGAGGAAAAGACGTTTACAGTGACGGGCCAGGGCACATATACTGTAGATAATGCCGGCAACGTAACCTTTACACCTGACCTTAACTATAATGGCACCACTACACCGATATCGTATACAGTAAAAGATAACATTGGTGAGCTCTCCAATGTGGCAACCATTCAGGTAATCGTCACTCCGGTGAATGACGCACCGGTGGTAACTCCGATTACAGTCACCATCAATGAAGATGAGCCAACCAAGATTTGCTTCACCGTTACCGATGTTGAAAATGACCCTTCGGTGTTCTCTGGTGGAGTTTCATTGGGTGGCAACGGAACAATAACAGCCGATCCGGCCGGTAATCCATTCTGCTTCATTTATACTCCAGATCCGGATTATAACGGTACTGATCAAGTACAGGTAACGGTCTGTGATGCCAACGATCCTACAGTATGTAGTTCTGGCGTGATCACCATCAATATACTTCCTGTAAACGATCCTCCTCGGATTGTCAAAGATGGTAACTCAGTAGATAAAGTTATTCTTACAACTCCAGAGGATACACCACTTAATTTCTGCTTCGATGTTCTAGATCCGGAGGGTGGAATTATCAGCGTAGGCAATATTGCCAATACTTCTGGTGAAGGTACTCTTGTGCAGGGAGCCAATGGTGCAAATGAACTCTGCTTTACCTATACGCCAACACCGGATTTCAATGGAAAGACTACCTGGTCTATTACGCTTTGCGATGATAGCAACCCTGCTTTATGCGGAACCTTTACTATTGAGATTAACGTAACACCAGTGAATGATCCTGCCGTAGCCACGAATGTAACAACGACAACACCAGAAGATACCCCTGTCACCATTGCATTGGCCGGCACGGATGTCGATGGCGATGTGCTCACGTATACCATTGTTGGAAATCCGGCACACGGTGTAATCAGTGGATCAGGGGCGAACATTACCTATACACCAGAACCTAATTATGTGGGCAATGATAGTTTCACCTATAAAGTAAATGATGGAACCGGTGACTCGAATACCGCAACGGTTAACATAACGGTTACCCCAGTGAATGATGCTCCGATTATTTCATCGATTCCTGTTATCACCACACCTGAAGATACCCCAATCGATATATGCATCGGGGTGACTGACGTTGAAGGCGATCAGGTTACTTATCAAACTCCAGTAATGGTGTCTGGTGGTGGAACGATGACACCAAGCAGCTCCTTCGACTTCTGCTTCACTTTTCAGCCTGCGAAAGATTTCAATGGCACGGCAGTATGGAAATTCAGCGTGTGTGATACTGGTACTCCGTCAAAATGTACGGAGGTAACGGTTCAGATTAATGTTACACCGGTGAATGACCCTCCGGTTGCCGTTGATGATATGCTAATCGCATTGAGTTCCACTGCAACAGCCGCCAATATTCTCGCCAATGATACTGACGTAGATGGCGATGCGCTGACACTAACCACTACGCCATTAGCCGGGCCTTTCCATGGCACGGTGACCATGAACGCTAACGGTAGTATCACTTACCAATCGGAATTTGGATTCATGGGCGCTGATTCAATTCGCTATAAAGTTTGTGATAACGGCACACCATCGTTGTGTGATGAGGGCGTGGTATTTATAGAAGTAGGTCCTGCCCCGTTCAAGATTTACAACGGTTTCTCTCCAAATGGTGACGGACTTAACGACTACTGGAGAATTGATGGCATTGAAGCCTTTCCGAACAACCATGTACGCGTATTCGATCGCTATAACAATATGATTTTTGAAGTCAACGGTTATAACAATGATGAAAATAGTTGGCGGGGACAAACCAATCACAGTTTGATCAGCGGTAATCTTCCGGAAGGAACCTACTTCTACTCTGTTAACCTGGGTGATGGATCAGACTTGTTCAGTGGATATGTAGTACTCAAAAAGAATTAACCAATCATGAGGATATTTTTAATCGGTAGTTTAGTTCTGTTCATTTCTTCTCTCGCATCAGCACAGCAGACGGCTACGTATTCCCAATATATGTTTAATACATTGGCGATCAATCCGGCCTATGCCGGTAGCCACGATGCGCTGAGCATTACTGCACTCGGGAGGTTCCAGAATGTAGGGTTGAATGGTGCACCCAACACCCAAACGATATCTGTACACACACCCCTTGTTAATCCCAGGGTAGGTATTGGCCTGCTGGTGATTCACGATGAACTGAGTGTGATCGGCCAGACAGGGGTTCATTTTTCATATGCCTATCGGCTTCCCATCAAGAAGGATAAGTCAACCCTTTCATTTGGCCTGCAGGGAGGTATGAGCATGTATAACGCTCAGTACACCAAACTTGATCTTTATAATAATTCTTCTAACGGAAACACAGATCCGGTTTTCAGTCAGGACATCCGCGATTCAAGACCGAATTTTGGTGCAGGTGTTTATTACACCACACCTTTGAGTTATATAGGTTTATCCATGCCTTCGATGCTCAACAATGTATTTGATCGCGGTAAGGATTTTACGACCGTATATCAAAGTGTCCCACTCATCCTGACCGGTGGTCACGTATTTACTCTTAATCGAGTGTTAAAGTTGAAGCCTAACTTCCTCTTTAAAATGGTGGATGGTCAGCCGGTAGAATTTGACATTAACGCCAATATGTTATTTGACGAAGTAATATGGTTTGGCCTATCCTACAAATCATCCAAACAAGTGGTGATGATCACACAGTTTAAAATCAATGATCAATTACAATTTGGTTATTCCTACACAATCACTGCTGGACCAATTCGCACGGTAGAATTAGGATCTCACGAAGTGATGCTGAATTATCGTTTTTGGTTCAATAAAAAAGGTGTGGTATCACCGCGTTATTTCTAATGAACAAGTACATCGTTTATACGGCATTATTTTTTCTGCCATTTCTTTCTTATTCACAAAGCACCAACTTCACGACTGCCTTCCATGGCAATGTAAAGAAGGCGGATATTTATTTTAGCCATTATGCGTATCGCAATGCATTGAACTTGTATCTGCACGCCCATGATCGCGATCCAAAAAACGTATATATCCAGGATCAGATTGCTGACTGTTATT
The DNA here is from genome assembly GCA_043774805.1 of Cyclobacteriaceae bacterium. Lineage (GTDB taxonomy): Bacteria > Bacteroidota > Bacteroidia > Cytophagales > Cyclobacteriaceae > ELB16-189. Next base: position 12,502 of record JAYVTB010000004.1, read on the forward strand.
TTAAGTTACATAATCCGATTGCGGCTGCTGAATGGTTTTCCAGGATTATCAACGAGCCAGAACTTCATCGGGAATCAAAATTTGAATATGCGGAGGCGTTATCCATGAATGGAAAATATGACGAATCTAAATACTGGTTTGAGCAATATTTAAAAGAGAATCCAGACAGTAAAATGACCAAAGAAAAGATTGCCTTTATTGATAATCTGGATCGTTATCTGCAGGATTCCTTGAGATTTATAGTTACCGGTGTGAATTTCAACTCCGAGCATTCTGAATATGGGGCGCATTACTTTCATGAAGGAGTAGTGTTTGCCTCCTCCCGCGATCTCGACTGGTACCTGAAGCATACACCTTTTGATGCGGTGGATCTGGATGAGTCGTTGTTAAACATGTATTATGTACCGGGCAAGGCCCATGGGGAACATGGTAGTGTTGAACATCTTCATCGCGAGCATATCAAGTCGGTGTTGCATGAAGGCCCGATGGCATTTTTTAAGAATGACACCAGGGCCGCCTATACGCGAACAAACATTAAAAAAGGGAAACCGGTTTATGATAAAAATCACAAGGCTCATCTTCAAATCTTTTTTGCCGATGTGCAGACGTTGACCTCCATGACTAATATCACTCCCTTTGAACACAACAGCGCAGATTATTCGGTAGCACATCCATCCCTTGCACAGGACGGCTCTGTCATGTATTTCAGCTCAACAGCGCCAGGAGGATATGGTGCTTCTGATATTTATGTTTCCAATTATGTGAATGGCAAGTGGTCGGAGCCCGCTAATGTCGGACCCACAATTAATACGGCAGGAGATGAGTCGTTTCCCTTTATCGCCAATGACTCCACGCTCTACTTTTCATCCAATGGACATGGTACATTAGGAGGTCTCGATGTGTTAGTGAGCTACAAGAAAAATAATTCCTTTACGAAGGGGGTTAATTTTGGTGGGCCACTCAATTCGCGTTATGATGACTTTTCCCTGGTGGGTGATTCTATTGGACGCGTAGGATATATCGCCTCTAACCGCCTCGGTGGATTAGGGCTTGACGACATTTACTATTATATCGCGACTAACTTTTTCCTGACCGGGAAAATCGTTGACCTTGCTGGTGATCCGGTAGAAGGTGCAACGGTATATGCGGTCGATACCAAGACCGGTGATATTTTAGATTCTGATGTTACCGATAAGAATGGTATTTATGGCCTTAGTCTTCCTTTCGACAAAGACTATAAACTGGTGGTGAAAAAAGATGGATTTGACATGCTGAAGGAACCCCAATTTTCAACTATGGGAAAACCTATGGGGATTGATTCTCTTAACTTCGCAGTATGGAAGAAAGAACTCTTTGCGAAGGGACGCATCTTTAGCAATGAAACACAACAACCGCTCACGGGTGTTACTGCAAAACTCTATGATCTCACTGATAATAAAGTAGAAACCCTGGAACTTAATGATGCCAGCCAATATTCATTTCCATTGTATCCGAACAGGAAATACAAACTTGAATTCAGTAAGCCCGACTATATTACCGCTGAGTTGAATATTAACACCGATGGCATTTATAAAGGAGACTTACTCAATGATATTGTCCTCTCCGAAGAGTCCATTCACGATGCTATTGCATTCTTTGATTATGACAAGAGTGTGATCACGGACTTAGCGAAGAGCGTGATGAACCCCATTGTAAACACGTTGAAGAAATATCCGGCCGCTACGCTTAACATAGGTGCCCATGCGGATTCACGTGGAAGTTTTCCGTACAATCAGCGACTCTCAGATGACCGCGCCAGAAATACAGTGAAGTACTTTACCTCGCAGGGGATTTCATCCAAACGGATTACCTCTAAAGGATTTGGTGAAAAGCTATTGCTGAACCAGTGCAGTGACGGAGTGGTGTGTGAGGAAGATCAGCATCAGAAGAATCGCAGGGCGGAGATTAAGGTTCAAATAAAATAGTGAGTTAACTCTACTTTGTCACAACTAAGTTGCTGATTTTTGGCTACTTCCATAGTATTGGTGTTTAAGTATTTTCAGTTTTTTAAATTCACTTAGCACAT
>JAYVTB010000005.1:0-18689 GCA_043774805.1 Cyclobacteriaceae bacterium
GTCTGCCACCTGGCCATAAGTGCTAATGGGCAGGATAAAAAACAATAGCCAACTCGACTTACTCATAAATTTGTTCTTATACATAGGTGAAATAAAAATTAAGCGAATTTAATAGGGTTGTGATTAGCTTTTGATTTCCGGCATTTCTTCCCGGAAGATGGTCATGTAAATAATTTGTTTGCGTTGTTTCAAGAATTTATGATAGCTGGCATCCGTCATTCCATGAATGGACTGCAAAACCGGTTTAGCCAGCAATGGATAATTGCAGAGCGATGAAAGGTTAACCATAAAATGCTCCACAGAAATAGGCGGAAGCTTTCCACTTTTAACTTCATCCTCCAAATCCTTTCGTATAAGGTCGGTGGATTTATACTTATCCCTTTCGCAATAGTCCTTTATTTTTTTGGGATGTCGTGCCGTCTCACTAATGATAAAATTCTCCAGAAAGGGATACTTTAAACCGTAATCAACGATGACATCAATATAGCGGGCAATTTTCTCGCGGAAGGGCATCGTAGAAGAAAGGATGCTTTTAGCGCGCTCTCTTTTCTCTAAAATAGTCTCGTCCAGAAGAAGATCCAGGAGGTGTTCGCGCGACTCAAAATAATAATGAATCAGTGCTCGGTTTACCCCCGCCTCGTCAGCAATTTCCTGAGTGGTTGCGGTCAGGTATCCTTTTTGAAAGAATAGCTCCCGTGCCTTCACTTTGATCAATTGTTCGGTTTGTAAGGGCTCACTCATGCGCGCAAAGTTAACATTTTTGTTAATGAATTTAACATTTTTGTTAAACGTAAAGAGTGACAGAAAAGGTTCCAACTACGGATTAAAACCCTGATTTAATTATGAACGGTAATTTCAATCGTTTTCACCTGACCAAGCTATTTACTCAGTCAATCTCCACCACCTTCTTATTCTGTAGCTTCTGCATTTGCTTTGGCACAATTTGGAGGATCTCTTCCTTTAATGTTTTGATAAGTTTGGTTTTGATGTGGTCGCGGTGTGTTACCAGGCTTACTTCTCGTGCGGGTCTTGGCTCCTTTAATTGCTTCACCAATTTCAGTTGTGACTTGCTAAACTCCATAATGGCCAGTTCAGGTAAAATGGTAATGCCATCGCTTTTGTCAACCATGCGTTTGAGTGTTTCTATATTGCCAGTTTCATACTTAAAATGAAAATCACTGCTCTTTCTCAACTCACATAAGTTTAATATCTGTGATCGAAAGCAGTGCCCCTCTTCCAATAGCCAAAGTTGGCTGGGGTCAATTTCATTGGCCAGTACATACTTTTTATCAAACAAAGAATTTCGTTTAGACACATAGACAAAGAGTTCCTCATAAAAAAGAATATCTTCTTTGATGGAAGGATCTTTTAACGGAGTAACGACAAGGCCACAGTCGAGGCGATTATTTTTAAGTTCGTGGATCACTTCCTCTGTAATCGTCTCTTTCACAATGAGGTTCAGGTGAGGAAATTTCTCGCGCATGTTTTTATAAAGATGCGGTAGCAAATAGGGTGCAAGCGTAGGGATAATTCCTATTCGCAATTCACCGCTAAGGGCATCTTTCTGATCGCTGATGATTTGCTTCACCATGCTGGCTTCTCGGAGAGCGATGCGAGCCTGCGCGATGATGCTCGCTCCAATTTCTGTTGGGATCACGGGCTGTTTGGTGCGGTCAAAAAGCTTCACGCCTAATTCTTCCTCCAGTTTTTGAATTTGCATGCTGAGCGTAGGTTGCGTCACAAAGCATTTCTCGGAGGCCAGCACAAAATGCCGGTAAGTATCCAACGCTACAATGTATTCGAGCTGTGTTAAGGTCATAGATAATAACTATATGATCATAAAAATAATCAATTTGATTTATTAATATTCTAAAGGTAATCTTGTAGATGAAATTTATCATAGTAAGTCTATTGGGCACTATGTAATATGCAGCAGTTTTTTACTCATCAGGAAATTTTAACACTATAATGACTAACTAATTTAAGTATGGCAAATCACACACATTCAGGAAACGGTGAAGCTAAATGCCCGTTCCACCCGGCTGCTGGAAGCGGCACACAAAATCAAAGCTGGTGGCCTAACCAATTGAAACTGAACATCCTCAGACAACACTCGTCCCTATCAAACCCGATGGGAGAAACATTTGATTACGCGAAAGAATTTAAGAGCCTCGACTTTGCAGCCTTGAAGAAAGACCTTCATGCATTGATGACCGACTCACAAGAATGGTGGCCAGCTGACTTCGGTCATTACGGCCCGTTGTTTATACGCATGGCATGGCACTCAGCTGGAACATACCGAACCGGTGATGGCCGTGGTGGTGCCGGTGCTGGTCAGCAACGCTTTGCTCCGCTCAACAGTTGGCCGGATAATGTAAGTCTTGATAAAGCGCGCAGATTGCTTTGGCCGATCAAACAGAAATATGGTAAGAAAATTTCATGGGCCGATCTCATGATTCTCACTGGCAATGTTGCCCTCGAATCGATGGGTTTTAAAACGTTTGGCTTTGCTGGCGGACGCGAAGATGTATGGGAACCGGAACAAGATGTTTATTGGGGAACAGAAACAAAATGGCTGGGTGGCGATAAACGTTATTCAGGCGAGCGCGATCTTGAGAACCCACTCGCGGCTGTGCAGATGGGTTTGATTTACGTTAACCCACAAGGACCTAACGGAAATCCAGATCCGATAGCAGCAGCGATTGATATTCGTGAGACCTTCAAGCGCATGGCAATGAATGACGAAGAAACTGTTGCGCTCATCGCAGGTGGTCACACGTTCGGTAAGACACACGGTGCTGCTCCTGAATCACATGTTGGCCCTGAACCGGAAGCCGCGCGCATTGAAGAGCAAGGCTTTGGCTGGAAGAACAGTTATGGATCTGGCAAAGGTGGTGACACTATTACAAGTGGCATTGAAGTTACCTGGACAACCACGCCAACCAAATGGAGCAACAACTTCTTTGAGAACTTATTCGGACACGAATGGGAATTGACCAAAAGCCCTGCCGGTGCTCATCAATGGAAACCAAAGAATGGTGCAGGTGCAAACACAGTGCCTGATGCGCACGACAAATCAAAACGTCAGGAACCGCGAATGCTTACTACTGATCTTTCCTTGAGGTTCGATCCGATCTATGAAAAAATATCGAGACGCTTCTTTGAATACCCCGATGCATTTGCTGACGCATTTGCCCGTGCATGGTTCAAGTTGACCCACCGCGATATGGGCCCAATTGCCCGTTATCTCGGACCAGAAGTGCCGAAGGAAGAATTGATCTGGCAGGATCCTATTCCGGCAGTGACACATAAAGTGATTGACGATAAAGCTATCGCTGCGCTGAAGAGCAAGATTCTTGCCTCAGGGTTAACGGTATCACAGTTAGTTTCGACCGCCTGGGCATCAGCATCTACATTCCGTGGTTCTGATAAGCGCGGGGGTGCCAATGGCGCGCGTATTCGTTTGGCTCCACAGAAAGATTGGAAAGTAAACAACCCGGTTCAACTTTCTACTGTATTGAAAGCCCTTGAGGGAATTCAAAATGAATTCAACACAGCGGATAAGCAAGTATCACTTGCCGACCTGATCGTATTGGGTGGATGTGTTGGTATTGAGAAAGCAGCAAAGAACGCAGGTCACAACGTAACTGTGCCTTTCACACCCGGTCGTTCTGATGCTACACAAGAGCAAACTGATACAGAATCATTTGCTGTGCTTGAACCAGTCGCTGACGGATTCCGTAATTACGTTAAAGGTAAATTCACTATCGAGGCGGAAGAATTGTTGATTGATAAAACACAATTGTTAACGCTAACCGCACCAGAGATGACGGTTCTGATTGGTGGCATGCGTGTACTGAATACCAACTTCGATCAATCGAAACACGGAATATTTACCAAACATCCCGAGTCACTTTCCAATGATTTCTTTACGAACTTGCTGAACATGAACACTGAGTGGAAAGCAACATCGGATGCTCAGGATATGTTTGAAGGTCGTGATCGTAAAACAGGCGAAGTGAAGTGGACGGCAACCCGTGTCGATCTTATCTTTGGTTCGAACTCAGAACTCCGTGCTCTTGCCGAAGTTTATGGATGTGAGGATTCCCAAGAGAAGTTCGTCCAGGATTTTGTAGCAGCCTGGAATAAGGTAATGAACCTCGATCGTTTCGATTTAGCTTGATTTTAGTGAGAATTGTTTAGAATAAAAAGGTGGTTCAGCTATGAGCCACCTTTTTTATTACTGCTTATGGAAGAACCACTAATGAAACGTCAGACCATTTCAGACTGATTTCCATGTCGTGGAAGAACTTGGTGCTTTACTTTTGGAAGTTTAAGGGCTTTCATACTAAAGACTGATGTCAAATACAAAAGCTAAATGGAAAGCCTGAATTCGTTAATTTGCTGTTATGAAAATTGGAATAGCAGCCGATCATGGAGGCTTTGAATTAAAAGAAGTAATTGCCTCCCTCCTTTCTGAACATCATGAGGTAAAGGATTTTGGTGCAGTTATTTTAAATCCTGCAGATGACTATCCGGACTTTGTGGTGCCAATGGCCAATGCACTGGCAGCTCATGAAATCGATCGGGGAATTGCTATATGTGGAAGTGGTGTTGGTGCATCCATTGCAGCCAACAAAGTTGCTGGTGTGAGAGCAGCTCTTGTGCATGATACCTTTTCTGCTCATCAGGGTGTAGAAGATGATGATATGAACATGATCTGTTTGGGTGGCCGTATCATTGGGCAAGAATTAGCAAAAGAAATTATCCAGACATTTCTAAGTGCTCAGTTCTCTGGGGAAGAGAGACACAAAAGAAGATTAGATAAAATCAGACAATTGGAAAATCCGTAACGACAGTAAATTCGCAATTCAATTCACGTTAACCATCGCAGGTATGTCAAATGAAAAATATGTTTTAGGAATGATTGGTCTGGGCACCATGGGGCGAAATCTTCTACTCAACATGGCGGATCATGGATTCAAGGTAGCAGGGTTCGATAAAGATTCAGCAAAGGTTGCTTTACTGGAACAGGAAGGAACAGGAAATTCAAAAGGATTTGCATCGGCTATCGATTTTATAAACAACCTTCAACGACCAAGGGCGGTTATGATGCTAGTTCCGGCCGGGAAAATTGTTGACAGTGTTATCGCGGAAATGGTACCTCTGTTGGATCAAGGTGATCTCATTATTGATGGTGGTAATTCTCACTTCACGGATACTAACCGAAGAGTGGAAGAGTTAAAAGCAAAAGGATTACATTTTTTTGGAATGGGAATTTCAGGTGGTGAGGAAGGTGCACGAAAAGGTCCTAGCATGATGCCCGGAGGTGATCCGAAAGCTTACGAAGTGGTGCGGCCTATCTTTGAAGCGCTTGCAGCAAAAGTGAATGATCAACCTTGCGTGACCTACATTGGTCCTGGCGCCTCCGGACACTTTGTAAAAATGGTGCATAATGGAATCGAATATGGCCTGATGCAACTGATCGCAGAAACGTATGAGATCATGAAGAAGGGATTGAATTTATCGGCAGAACAGATCCATGATATCTTCAAACGATGGAACCAAGGCAAGTTAAAATCCTTTCTGATTGAAATCACCCGCGATGTGTTTACAGTCAAAGAGCCCGGCAGCGATACACTCTTATTAGAATTCATTAAAGACGAAGCGCGATCTAAGGGCACGGGTAAGTGGACCTCACAAGTGGCCATGGATTTACAACTCCCCTTACCTACTATTGACTCATCCGTAGAAATGCGTGACTTGTCCAGGTATAAAGAGATAAGATCAAAAGTTTCTTCCTTGTATCCACAGGGAAGTCTCAAACTGGCAACTGATCAAAGTATGTTCATCCAATCTCTCGAAGATGCTCTTTATTTCAGCACGATGATCACGTACGCGCAAGGCATGCATCTACTCGCGCAAGCCTCTAAAGAATATCATTATGAATTGAAGCTTGATCATATTGCACTCATCTGGCGGGGAGGTTGTATCATTCGTTCTGTTTTTCTGGAGGACATTTATCAGGCTTATAAAAAAGATAACGGTCTTGCTCATTTATTATTGGACCCTGGTGTTGCTCAAAAAGTAAATGATTCAATTAACAGCATGCGTCAGGTAGTCTCTTCTTGTGCTTCTTCCGGAATTGCCACGCCTGCTTACTCCGCTTCATTGAATTATTTTGATGCATTACGAAGCGAGCGGATGCCTTCGAATTTAATTCAGGCACAGCGTGATTATTTTGGAGCGCATACTTACGAACGCATTGATGCAGCGGGTGTATTTCATACCCAATGGAATCCTACTCCTACAGAAAACTAAGCATGCCTCATGAATAAAAGAGAAACCACCCAGTCTTCACCAGCCATTTTTTTCATCTTTGGAGGCACTGGAGACTTAACGTCTAGAAAATTAATTCCCGCGCTCTATAATCTTTTTCTGGATGATTGGTTGCCAACACATTTCGCCATCATTGGAATGGGGCGTACCGTTTTCACGGATACAAATTTCAGGGAAGCATTGATGAAAGATGTGAATGAATTTTCGCGTAGAGGAAAAGTGGAAAAAGATAAATGGGATTCTTTCTCAAATAATATCTACTACCAGACTTCGGATGTGGATAAACCCGAGACCTATCAGGAGCAAGCCAATCGCGTTGCGCAATTTAAAAGTGAGTGGGGTGCCGAGCCAACGGTGATCAATTACCTGGCGGTAGCGCCTCGTTTTTTCAGTACCATCAGCAGCGGGCTTTCAAAACAAAAACTTACAGAGGATAGGGAGAAAACACGCATCGTGATTGAGAAGCCATTTGGTCGTGACCTGGAATCCGCCAAAGCATTGAATGCATTATTAGCTAGTAATTTTTCTGAGCATCAGATTTATCGCATCGATCATTACCTGGGAAAAGAAACAGTTCAGAATATTCTCGCTTTTCGGTTTGCCAACTCCATCCTCGAACCATTGTGGAATAGAAATTATATTGATCATGTGCAGATATCCGTAACAGAACAATTGGGTGTAGGTGATCGAGGTGGTTATTATGATGAGGCAGGAGCACTTCGCGACATGGTTCAAAATCATATTCTTCAGTTGCTTTGTTTGGTGGCGATGGAAGCTCCTGTTAGTTTTCACGCGGATGAAGTAAGAAATCGGAAAGTGGATGTGCTTAAGGCCATGCGTAAATTCACTTCTGAAGATATTAAAAAGGGTGCCGTTCGGGGACAGTACGGCAAGGGGTGGATTGAAGGCAAAGAAGTATCAGGCTACCGGGAAGAAAAAGGTGTGAACCCTGAGTCCAATACCGAAACATTTGCCGCCATTAAATTTCATGTTGACAACTGGCGGTGGCACGGGGTACCATTTTATTTGCGTACCGGTAAACGGATGCATCAATCGGCTTCCATGATTTCCATTCAATTCAAAGATGTTCCTCACTTGATTTTTCCAACAGAGGCATTGGATGCCTGGCAACAAAACCGTCTGATCATTAGTATCCAACCAGAGATGAGCATTCGATTGGAAGTGCAGGCAAAACGACCGGGTCTTGATATGATCCTTAATCCGGTAAGCCTGGTGTTTGATTATAACGGCACCTATAAAAGCGAGGCACCTGAAGCCTATGAGACGTTACTGCTTGATGTGATGATGGGTGATCAGACTCTTTTTATGCGGGGCGATCAGGTGGAAGCCGCGTGGGAACTATTAATGCCTATACTATCAACCTGGGCTACCAAGAAGAGTTTAAATTTTCCCAACTATTCTTCCGATTCCTGGGGACCTGAAATAGCAGAAGCGTTGATTGCCAAAGATGGGTTTCACTGGTTTAAGATTCCCAACAAAAGCGAAAAGAAATAGATAATGAATACACTACTCCGCTAAGTAAACATGCTTCATATTTTTGACGATCTACCTGCGTTGTTTGATTCACTCGCTGAATTTGTGCTCACACAATCCAAAGCAGCGATTCTGAAAAATGACAGGTTCTCTTTCGTTTTATCGGGAGGCAGTTCGCCCAGACGACTCTACGAACTCCTGGCGAGTGAAAAGTATCGAAACCAAATAGCGTGGGCAAATGTCGATTTCTTCTTTGGCGATGAGCGCTATGTGCCGGCCACTGATCCCCAAAGTAATTTCTTAATGGCAAAGCAAACACTTTTTAATCCATTGAATATCTCAGAAGACCAGATTTATGCAGTGGACACCACACTGCCTCCTGAAGCTGCTGCTCAATCCTATCAAAACGATATCCAAGCTTATTTCAAAGCCAGACCAGCAAGTTTCGATCTGATCTTACTCGGATTGGGTGACAATGTCCATACAGCTTCACTATTTCCATACAGTTCAGTGCTGCACGAAAAAATAGAATGGGTGAAAGCCGTACATGTAGATGAAGTAAAAATGCATCGTATTACGTTGACTTCTCCTATGATCAATCAATCCAACACCATTGTGTTTCTCGTTTACGGTGAATCCAAAGCCGAGGCAGTAAAGCATGCCATGTCTGGTGCCAGGGATATTGAAAAGTACCCGGCTCAATTAATTCGACCAGAGAAGGGAACACTCCATTGGTTTTTGGATCAGAAAGCAGCGACAAAATAATTGCTGACCATTCTCATTGCAATCCATTTAATCCTCAAAAGAAAAACACGATCGGTTTATATTCGAATAGGCATTCGGTATCGTCACTTGGAACCAATCTCCTGACTGCTGTTGTATTCTTCATCGCTTACGGGAGTCAGCCATTCTACTGCACCCTTTTCGGTGATGTTATTAATGGCGATATGGCTGAACCAACTGTCGCGCGTTGCTCCATGCCAATGCTCAACATGCGATGGAATTACCACCACATCGCCTTTGTTTAATTTTCTCGCGGGCTTACCTCGCTCCTGATAAAGACCATTGCCGCTGGTGATGAGTAATATCTGACCGGCAGGATGTGTATGCCAATTGTTTCTGCAGCCTGGCTCAAACACCACATCTCCAATAGAATAATGGCCGGTTTGATCTTTAGGAACCAACATATTTAGCCAGGCAGTGCCTGTAAAATAATCAGCAGGGGTTCTTTCACCTTTTGGAAAAATGGTATGAAAATTTTCGGTAGGATTCATATTGGTTTAATTTATAGTCCAGTTGTTTTTTCAAGATACTCCGGGCAGCGCACACCAATCACTTCAATCTCTGAAGCAGCAGCTTCAATGGCTTTTAAATCAGCGATGGTTAATTCGATAAGTGCCGCTGATCCTTCTGCTGCTGCTTTATTGATTACCATAGCGCCTTTTACTGTCTAAAATACGATTCATTTTTTAAAATAACTTTGGTCAATTACAAAAACTTGCTGAAATTTCCATTAGTAAAATAAAAACCAATTATGAAAAAACTATTATTTATCCCGTTAGCGCTCTTTATTGGTCTCTTGTTCATGCAAGGTAAATCAGTTCGAGTAGCCACTACTGGCGCAGGTATACCTGACAATGTAAAGGCAGTGGTTGATAAAAAGTGTTACGGATGTCACAATGCGAATTCAAAAAATGAAAAAGCCAAAGGAAAACTAGATTGGGATGTGGTGGATAAAATGAAAAAGTCCAAGCGTATGGCAGCGATGGACAAAATTTCCGAAATGCTGGCGAAAGGCGAAATGCCTCCCAAGAAATTCTTAGAGAACAAACCAGAAGGCGCATTGACCGAAGAAGAATTAGCCACTTTGGTGGAGTGGAGTGCTGGGAAAAAGAAAAAATCTAAATAATGAAACGTTGGCGCTACATTCTAGGTGGAGTAGCACTGGTGTTGTTGATTATTCAATTCATACCAATCGATTTACCTCCTGTTTCAAATGATAATGCAGGAGATATCATCAAAAGTGGGATTGTCAGCCAGGATGTAGCCATGCTCTTGAAAACTTCGTGCTATAGTTGCCATAGCAATGAAACGAAGTATCCATGGTACTCTTATGTTGCTCCTTCCTCATGGCTGGTAATCCGAGATGTTCACAAAGCCCGAGATGAAATGAATTTTTCGACCTGGACAGATTACGACCAGCGAAAAATGATCCGAAAGCTGGATGACATTGCTACTGAAGTTGGTGAAGGCAACATGCCTATGCCTATTTACACACTCATGCATCCGTCCGCAAAGTTGACTGATAAACAGCGTGAACTCATTGTAGCCTGGACGGAATCGGCCATGGATATAATTCTGGAAGATGAGGAAGCGGAAGAAGAAGATGATGATGCGGAGGAAAATTAATACACTGGCTTTGCATTAGAATCCACGTTCATCAAAACTCAAATACCATATTGTCGGTAATATCAATTCCGACAAATGAAGAAGATTACTGATTCTCTACTCTGCTCCTTTTAAACTGTTCGCTTCTCCAGCAAAAATTTATTCCCAAATTAATCATTACAAAATTCAAACATCTGATTTCAAATCGATAAATGGGAGAAGTTCAGTGTACAAATTGATTTTTGTTTGGGTTCGTAACAACTGGAAGAGCCTTCTTAAAGTGTACCCGCACTTATAATCATTTCGTATCTTTATCCGCAGCATGTCGCGAAATCTTAAACTTCTCATCGTTTTACTTATTGTCGGAACCATTGCTTCCTATGTTATATTAGTGATCATCCCTTCTCAACTCGCGGAACGAGGCTATCAGGCAGCGAGGACTTTAGGTGAAGACTTTAAAAAAGCATTTCAGTTTACCCCGGAAATCACGGTCAACAATACCGTTGTCTTAAATCAGCAGACGCCTGTTTTGGAAATGGCTGTGCTCGCCCAAAACTTTGAGCATCGTTATTCCTGGACCAATACCTGGCTAAACAGTACCAAGCAAATTTTCATCGCTGGAACATTTGAAGCCAAAGCCGGCTTCGACCTCAATCAAAGATTCTCCATTAGTTTAAATGATGACCAAGCCATTGTCATGCTACCCGAGCCCAAAATCCTATCAGTTGAATCGATGGCTGATATTACCTATCGCGATGAAAGTGGTGTATGGAATTGGATTAACATGGACGATCGAACCAAGGCCACGAATGCCTTCATTCAAGATGCCAGGACTTACGCTAAACAAGCTGCGTTTGTTAATGATGCGAAAGAACAAATGGAAAAACGACTTCGATTGTTACTGAAACCCTACGCCAAAGATGTAATCATTGAGTACAGTATTGCACTTCCTCAAAAACGCTAATAGGATCAATTTTCCTCAACCACCATTTGAGTGCATCCTTGCCTTTTACTTGTTTTATGGATATGTCATTATTTTTTTATATTTAATATCCCATATAAAAAAAAGTATGTCTATACCAGCAATAATCCTTTGCATAATCATTGGTACTAGTTCTTTGTACGTATATCGTAAAATGGGAATTGATAACAGGATCGTGGCAACATGGTCGAAAACAAATGGAAAGATTTTGAAAACAAACATCACGCAAGGAAGAAGCCCTTTTTTGCAATTGGAATACGAGTATTTTGTTAATGGCGTCAGGTACCAATCGAATAATGTATATCGACAACATCCTGAATATAGTTTAGGGTCACCTTATGATCTGGATAAACTTGAATTTCTTAAAAGCCCGGAAGTAAAGTACGATCCGCAAAACCCGTCCGATTGTTGTTTACTGATTTATGACCAAACATGGGTCTTTGTTTTCGTTTTAATAGCTGGGATCATACTATCGCTTTTTGGCTGGATAGGATTACTGGTGAAAATATTTAAATAGACTGCGTAGAATTATTTCAAAACTTTTGACAACTCTACACGTATCGCCTCCGAATGGAAACGATACGTTTTTAATTTCTCATGGTCAATTCTGAATTCGCTATTGTTCCATCGCGGTGTAGCGATTGAAAACCGATTGGAAATAACTAAGAGCAAACTATTACTTGCGAAATTGAAACATTTCAAAGAATTAGTTAGGAAATTCAAATAAGCTCATGAAGGGCAAATTACCACAACGATCTGATGAGTTGGAGTATCAGTTTTAATGTTAGCTTTCGTTGCCGCTTAAACCGATAATGATAGTTAAACAAGGTGTTAAAGTTGAAAGCAGTTGTCTTGTCTTTCACATGCTGTACTTCGCTAAGGGTAAAGAAATCTCCTTCGATTTTATAACTCACATTAAGTTCAGGGGGTCTCATTTCCAGGGCATATTGTTGGATGGGTTTTGTTGACGTCCTACTGGTCAGTATAAAGCGTGATTTGATTAACGTCAATTTTTTTGACCCGTTGAAATCGACTGTGAGTTCAATGTCCTTTAACTCAGGTGCCAATTGCTTTAACCGATCTGGGTCAAGTTCATAGAAGGAATCATAAACAGCAAGGCACTTATCGAACAGGTTAAAGGTTTGGTTGCCCAACCCCATAGCCAACTCTGTTTGGAAAAAATTCGTTTTGGTAATGAAGTGAGTTCCTGCATCTCCAAAATTCACGCAGTGTGAAATTCTGGGGAAAGCATAGTATTTCCCGTTCTCAATGAGGTATTGAGTTTTAATTGGAAACCAATCATCATTTGGGAAATTCCGGAATGCATCATGAATCATTAAATCAGGCGGAATGTCCTTGCGTTGCTTATACCACGTTTCGAAATCAGCCCATTGTTGGGCGGAATAAACCTGACCTTGATACCAGGGAACCTGTAGAAAGAAGCATGAGTTACCATCATCGAGCGGTTTAAAAGGCGTATGCAAATATCCATTGAACCAAAGGCAATTCAATGAAAAGCCGGCCAGCATCGGTTCGTTGGCATAATGGTTTAGTGCTTCCAATGCATAGTGATAGAAGAAAGGGCCAACAAATAAGTCATCTTCCAGGTATACAATACCGCCAAATTCTTGGCTTAAATTTCCGCAAAAAATGAAATGACCAATCAGTCCTCTTTTTTCTTCATGCTGAATCACTTTTTTGTTTCCGTATTTCCAATCAAATGAATTTGTCAAATCCTTCACTCCTGCTGCAGCTCCAGCTTCCAATGAAAAGATGATATCAACCTGATCAGGAATAATTGCTTGATCAAGGCTTAACAGCAGTCGCTTAAGCGATTGTGGGCGTTGGTATGCATTGATCACGATAGGCGGATGCATATTCATAGATGTACTCTGCTTAGAATCACATCGAGAATTTTTGCTTGAGCTCTCTGTAGTTCGTTCCAACCTTTCACCATTTTCCAGGAGCCATTAAAAAGAGAATCCCCACCAATGGCAATAGAACAAGCATGTAATCCATAGAAATTAGCAAATGTATATAGCGCAGAAGTTTCCATGTCTACCATAGATGCGCCTCGTTGGATCCAATGATTGACTACTTCGAGCGTCTCACGGAAAGGGGCATCGGTAGAAACAAAGGTGGCCACGCGCAAGTCGCGGAAATTATTGATTAGCCTGCTACTGCCTGGACTAATCTGATCATCATTTCTTTCATAATGTGTAGAAGTACCTTCATCGCATATCGAATCACTGGCTACCACGATACTTCCTTCCTCAATGTCTTCTGCCAAGCGGCCTGCAATACCTATTAGGTAAAATGTAGTGGCCCCAAGTACCCTGAATTCTTCACATACGGCAATCATCCCCGGACTCCCGATACCCCATCCTGTAGAAAGGTAAACTCCTGCCGCTGCGTCTATGCATAAGTGATTTCCAATCAACCCTTGCAGCCACTTGTTTCCAAAGAACTTTTTCTTAGAAGATAAAAGACTGCTTTGCGTAGTAAGTATGACGGTTTTGGGTGCCACTGGAACCTTTAAAAGATTCTTCTTTACTTTCCAGCTAACCAACGCCTCTGGTGTAAGTAATCCGATAGAGTTCTGTGTCGGTTTCAAATTAGATCGATTTCATTCTTAAATTTATTGAATAATAACATTCCATGTCGATAATAAGAAAAACAAAAATATTCGGAATAGGTCTTCAACGAACAGGCACTACCTCGCTTTATTCGGCCCTCACGATGTTAGGAGTCAAATCTGCTCCGCATGCTATTCCTCTATTCTATAATCTGCATGACTCCATTTTGAATCAGTATGATGCCTTCATGGATAATCCTATCCCCTTACTTTATCAGGATCTGGATAAGCAACTTCCGGGTAGCAAATTCATTCTGACCACACGAGAAGAAGGTGCCTGGCTAAAGAGCGTTGAGTGGCTTTTTAATACCCGATTTCCTGAGATGGAGGGAAGATTAAAATCGATTGCGGATGACATCCATCAAAGATTTTATGGCACTTCTGTATTCGATGAAGAAATTTTCAAACGGAAGCGAATGCAGTACTATGACGAGGCAGATCGGTATTTTTCACAACGCACCAACGACATTCTCAAGATTGATATTACAAAACAACCAGATTGGAAACCCATCTGTGACTTTCTGAATCTCCCTATACCGAATAAAAAATTTCCTTGGTTAAATGCTTCGCGGTAGGTCAGTTGACTGTTCGTTTACCAGATATCAGCTACATAAAAAATCTAAGCGACAGGTAGTTGCACTATTCCTTGACTCTTCTGAAAAAATCGGACGCTAACAGTACCAATAACTTTGTCCCTGAATCAAACTGTACATTGGCAACATTGTCTTTTCCCATTTTTTTGACAAAGTTCACTTTTCCTTTTCCATGATTGAGATGGAAGAACGCATCACCTGCCTTGAGTTTACCTATCTGGGCTTCCGTGTATGGTTCACCTACGTAGTCAGGTAGTGGAGATATAATGGGCAAGTGAGTTTCCTTGCTTTCGGTTTCCACCTGACTGGTTGTTTCATTCGTTGATGTCTCTGCACTCATCATTACTTCTGGCAATGGACTTGGTGCATATACAGGTGGCAAACCAATGCTCAGTCGGTCGAGTAATTCATGTCTTGACTTTTTAGTCGTCATAGCGTTCTTTAGCGCTTCACTCAAGGCTTCAATGGCCTTTTGAACAGTATCGATTCGCAGCGACTCATCGTATTCAACCACACCTAGTTCATTTGCAGCGAAGGCAACAATTGATTTCACGTCTTTCGCCAGCACTACCGGAAGGTTCAACACATGCCGGATAGCCAGGGCATAAAGCGCATTGGTATTATTTGCACTTAAATCACAAAGAACAATATCACTATCAACCATTTCCTTCACCGATTCCAAGGGATCTTTGTAAGTGGTCGTGTCAGCTCGTGTTGGAAAATAGCCGGCCATACGACAAGCCGGGACTATAACGAAATCATAAACTCTACCAACATGTCCCTGGGGATATCCATTAGGATCACCTTGAGGCATAATAATCAAACAACTGTTTTGCATAAGAAGGTGCCATTAATTTTGTTGGCGACCTATCAAATATAATCAAGATACCTTTAAGATGTACGGGCTGATAATTAAGAAATTGATGATACCTACCGTTGAAACTATTGCAATATTCTTAAGTAAGCGATCCATGGTCCTACGTCTGTTTTGTATTGATGGGCCATGACGCGGGATATCTGAGCAATGTGATTGAGGTCGTGAACAACCCAGGTGGCCAAAAGCTGCGACAACGCAACCTCTCCGAAAGCCGGATGAATACCTTTCTCTTTTAGGTGCTCCAACGAAATATTTCTGGAGCGCAGTTGATGCACATTCTTTGTTCGCAAAGTCTTAAATTCATGAAGCAGTTCCGTCAATGACATTTCTTTGCTGGCTCCTACTTGCGCAAATCGGTCAAATGGTTCGAATACTCTTGGAGTCTTGTCAGAAAGAATAATTTCCATTCGCGGAATCCAGTCTGTCTTTTCTCCGTGAATAAGATGTCCTACCACATCATACGGGCTCCAAGTTTCACCACCTTCATTTGGTAATGACCACTCATCTGAGATATTCAACAGCAAGGCCATGAGAACTTCCGGTGTTCGTTCCAGAATTTCTAACGATTTTTCGATTGTAAAATTCATAAGGCTAATCTAATGAGAAAATCATAGGAAGTCGAAAATTGAACAGAATGGTGTGCAGGCCTGAAGTCGATGCTATTTAGTTCCCTTTATGTAAATTTGATAAGTCAAAAACAGATTATAGAAACTATGAAGCAGCTATGGGTGGTCCTCTTGTTGACTAGTACTGTTGGATACAGTCAGTTAACGATGCAAATGGCGAATGATAGTGCCGTAATGAGATATCACATCGGTTCATACAGTTATCATGAGCAGTTTAAGGGACATCCTGGTTACGGAGCTCCTTTAATTCTCACTTCAGATGGTGGCGGGGCCGCCTTTGGTGATGGTGATGAAGGCACTATGCTGGTCAAGTTATCTAAAACGGGCAAGGTGCAGTGGAAGCGCATTATTAAACCTAAAGGTGATGAGTCGGAGTCGCAGAGTGTTGTACAGGATAAGTTTGGGAATTTCTATGTCTTTATTCTTGTCTATGACAACACTAAAGGACGTGCAGGTTGCGAGCGGGCTATATTTTTGAGCAAGACGGGGGCCATCATATGGGATAAATTCATTGGCTCCTGTAGCCTATTGAATAATCCTACGGTTTCTTATATTCATGCACTGAGTGATGGACGAGTTGCGTTACGTGGTCAAGTTGTTACGGAGAAACCGGCAGAAGGTAAAGACCCTATATATCACTTTTGGGAAGGCTGGCTGAATAGCAAAGGTACCTTAACGCAAAAAACAGGTGCAGTTATTGACTGGTCGAATAAGGAATGGCAAAAGAAATTCCAACCTGATTAAGTAATAGGGAATTTAAAGGGAAGTAAGACGAAGTTAAGGCATTGCAGTCATCGTTATTCCTTCCAAAGGACTTACACCACCTGAAGTGCCTTTAATGCTTGCTTAGTACACCAGGAATGCTGGCCATACAAAGGCTTTGAGTAAGCCCAAGGCGCCAATCCAGAAGCCAGTAACATTTGAAATGAAATAGATGGCAGCTCCAATTAAACCCCAGGCCATACAACGCACTGGGAGGTCCATGTTGTTGAATTTTCTCTTTCATAATTTTTTACCCCAAGGTATTCCGCAAACATGTAGATGTCCATGATATTGATCCTGGCCTGGCATGATTGAAGTCATGATGAAGAAATTCATTTTATGGTTGCAATTCTGCGTCAGGGATTGAACTAAGGAAATGTATCGTTTATATTGTCACGAGAATTAAATTCAATTTATCGGCTAGCATGATTCAACTTAACGAAGTCACCTTTTCCTATCAAAATCATGCTGTATTCAATGGCCTTGATCTTCAACTGGAATCGGGAATCGGCTACCTGATTGCCGGTGATAACGGAGTTGGTAAGACCACGCTGTTGAAGCTCATTGCTGGGAAAATTCAGTCACGAAAGGGTTCAGTGAATTATGATTTTATTGACGACCAGCTCGACTGGGACCAAAAATATGAACTCCGCAAAAAGTATATTCACTTTGTGCCCACATATGCACTACATGAGCTGATCAGTACTCCGGACTTGTTTTATCAACAGCGCTACTACACCATAGAAAGCACTCCCCTTCCTACTGTGCGAGATTACCTGGGTGAAAGACTTCACCACATAGCAAGCATTCAACTTCCGGATTCTTTTCAACTCACTCACCTGCTCGATCTGAAGCTGACACACCTATCGAATGGACAAGTCAAGAAACTGATCATCCTGAAACAGTTATTGGATGCTATTCCGCATGTCTTGTTACTCGATTATCCGTTTGAAGGTCTCGATGTTCAAAGCCGTGTCGAGCTACGTGAATTTCTGGATCACCTGGCGGCAGTACATCAGATTCAGTTGATCATCGCAGACCATGAACATCCGCAGCTGCCACAGACC
This sequence comes from Cyclobacteriaceae bacterium, assembly GCA_043774805.1. GTDB lineage: Bacteria > Bacteroidota > Bacteroidia > Cytophagales > Cyclobacteriaceae > ELB16-189. The sequence continues at coordinate 17,764 of JAYVTB010000005.1, forward strand.
ATCACAAAAAAGTGCATCATTGAGAATGATCAGGTGTTGATTACTGACTTACCATTCCAGGTAAAAGATTCATCATCAGATGTTGAACTTCATCATAAACCAGAGGAGAAGGACACTGAAGCCGTGGTAGAAATGCGCGAAGTGAAAATACGGTACGGTGACAAAGTGATCCTCCAGAATCTTAACTGGAAAATCAACCGTGGTGAACGGTGGGCGCTTACCGGGCGGAATGGTTCAGGGAAAACCACCCTCTTTAGTTTAATCTTTGCTGATCACCCGATGGCATATAGTGAAAAGGTCTTTCTCTTCGGAAAGAGAAGAGGAACAGGTGAATCCATCTGGGATATCAAGAGACGCATCAGCTATCTGGGACCAGAGCAGATTCATTTTCTGGATTATGCCACCGAACAACATACTGTAATAGATTATCTGGAGAAGGTAACCTCGGCAACATCGCAATTAAATCATTTGATCAACTACTTTGGAATAGAGAAATTGTTACCCAATAAGTTAAAGCATCTTTCCAACGGACAATTACAGCTAGTCCTGTTGATTACATTGTTTCTTTCACAAAAGGAACTTTTACTTCTGGACGAACCTTTTCAGTTCCTTGATCAACACTCTAAAAAACGTGTTAGTGAATATCTGGAAACTCATTTAGACGCATCGATAACGCTGATATTAATCACCCATTACGAAAGTGATGTAGCGAAGTGGACAAATCATCGCATGACCGTGGGAAGGAGTTAAAAAGCAGGAATTGAGCAGCTGAGTAGGAACCTATTATGAAACAAGAATTAATTAACCGAAAATAAAATTATGCTATCATTTAACTCTACTTTGTCACAACTAAGTTGCTGATTTTTGGCTACTTCCATAGTATTGGTGTTTAAGTATTTTCAGTTTTTTAAATTCACTTAGCACAT
>JAYVTB010000006.1:0-41559 GCA_043774805.1 Cyclobacteriaceae bacterium
TGGAAGTTGTTAACACTTAATTGTTAAACCGTCATCGTCAACATTCGAATTTGATTAACGATTGAAGAATTATGATTAGCGAATGTTGAAGTATATGAGTTCCACCACTTTAGACTTAGCACACCCCGCCATGAACTTGTCATCCCGCCCGAATTACAAATTGCCTTCGTTTGCTCATCAAGCAAATGAGAGCCTGGATCCCGGTGAGGCAGAAGTGGAAGTGAGGCTATGAAAAATATTCCAGCCTTTGAATTTTGTATCTACTTAAAAAAATTTACTCAAGTTGGTAATAGGCTGCAGCAACTTCAGCATAGCTGAAAGCATTTTCACCAGTAGAAGGAAACCGTCTCCACTCCATGGCAACACTGATTTTTTGTGAGCTATGCCAGAAGCCTACGTTATATGCAGTTGCCAGTGCCTTGATGGGATTGTTGACCAACAGCAAGTCCGGATGTATTTTTTTACAGATGGTGATGAACGCAGCGAGGTAAGCAGATTGAAATGCCACCGACTGCATCCTGGCCAATCGCTCTTCCCGAATAGCTGTGGGTGCAACATTCCGGTAGTTCAGCAGCGAAGCAAACTTATCAAGGGATAATGATTGAATGTATTCTTCTACCTTCTCAGCAAAGCCAGCCTTCATCTGAAAATAGCCTACTGAAAAATTGTTGTAATCGGTTCCCATCTCCACATAGAAAAGAGACACCACCGCGACTTCCATCTTATCTTGCCATACGCTGTAATGTCCAATCTCTGGTGCCACGATGCTGATGGCAAGCGCACGGTCAATTCCATATTTTCTAAATACACTATCGGTGGTGGACTGATATTTTATTTTGAATTGCTGAAAGGCGGTCGCTTCGTTTGGATATACCTCAATGTACGTCTGTCCCCTGGCCTCCATCAGCGTGAAAAGAAACGAACAAATGAAAAGCAACCGGTTCATGGTTTTACACGGTGCAGGTAAATGCTTCGGCCTTTCACTGAAAGCCATGAGAAAGAATCGTTAGCTGGGTTATGCACCAGGCTAAACCCTTTTTTATGAGCCGTGGCTCCATCAATGAGGATTTGGGTTCCCTTGCTATTGGCATAGTGGGCAGCATCATTGGTGAAACAAAGATCATCGCCACTGGAATCAGCAAATGGCCCCACGGAGATTTTTTGCTTACTGAGATAATAATACATCTTGTCATCCTGCTGATGCAACACCGCCACATGCCCGGAAGTAGAAATGAACGCGGGTTGTGCACAATAGCCATAGGAAGAGATATACGCCTTCGGGCAACCTTCCAGTAAATTGCCATTGATTGACGCCACACCTTCTTTATCGAGGGCAAGAAAATTCTTATTGGCGATGTCCTCTTCGAAATAGATGACCGGATCTTTAATCACCACACCATCTTTATATAGCGCATTGGAAATAAGATTGTATTTACTCCTCGTTATTTTTTCCATCACCAGTGAATCGCCTTTCGATTTGTAGGTGCGCGTGGTTGAATTATAATCGTAATCTTGCAGATAAGCGAATACAGTTTCACCATTCGACTGGAAGGAGGGAATTCCATTGGTGGGCTCTTCCGCATAAGGCCCGTAGGACTTCCCATCCACTATCGTAAACCAATCTTTCCCTCTCCTGGCACGAAACCCATAATGGCTGCCCGTGTAATAAATTGAATTATAGGAATAGCCATTCTCATAACTGCGATAGACGTCCACTACATAATCATAAGGCCCCAGCAGCGCAGCCTTATCCAGTATCAATTGATACCATTTTCCTCCTTGCATCACCGCCCAATCCAGTAAACTTGCGTTCGATTCCTGAAATCCAATGGCTTCATAAGGGCCATATTCTTTTCCATTAAATAAAATGAAATTGCCGGTAGTCCGGGATAGAAATAGTAGATGTCCTATTCCGGTGTTCGTCACTAACAACCGGTGTTCACTAAGATAAATGATACGTTCATTTTCTTTGAGGGTGTAGACCAGCGTGGAATCTGCTTTATTAAACCCCTTGACGGAATGGATAAAACCGAAGCCGTAAAAGAGAAGCAACGTGATGATAATAGACGATCGGTGATGGAATATCATAGCAGGGTATTTTAACCTTAGGGTGTCTTTTGTTTAATGGCACTGGCAATGGCTTGCAGGATTTCATTCGCCAGTGGCGTGGGTTCGGTGGTGTTTAGCGATTTATCAAATGCACTCACCTGCACATCGTTTTTATAAATAACCACATGCAACGTAGTGATGCCGTTTTCAATTTTATATCGGCCATACACGTTGAAGGCTCCAGGAAATTCCTGGGCATCAATAAAGATCAGCGGAGAGCCTTTGCCAAGCACGGATTGATCACCTAATCCCTGGTCGATCAGTTTGCTAAGGCCAAGATCATCGCGCATCTTCACTTCATTCTGAAATGAAGAACGCACAAAGAAGGGCTTTGCTTCCGTGAGCGGGATCAACTTCCTGTCTGCTTCTTCCAATAACCCGATATCAAATGATTCGCCACCATAAGGACTAAATACTTTTGGTTCCTGTATGCCGCCCACGTTGTCGGCCAGGCGTGGCACTTCTTCTTTGGCATATTGAAACAACTTAAGCACGTCCACGAAACGGTTATCACGCAGGGCTGCACCTTTCATGCCGCTAAGCAAGCTATAGGTTAATAAGCCTTGCCCGAATTGACTCGCCTCATAACTCACCGCATCTGCCGCACAGCCAGATAAAATATAGGTGCCTGTGCGGTCTTTCATACGTTCCATTGCACGAAGCGTGCTGGTAGGAACATCGCGTTTGGCCAACATATTTTCTACCATGCGTCCTGAGGCGCAGGCATCAAAGATCAACACAAACTTTTGTGCAGCAATCGTCTTCATAAACTCGGTGAGTTCACTACTCGAGAGCGTAGTACTTTGGCGGATGGCAGGATCAGTGAAGGTAAACCCGCGCGCATCGGCCGTGAGGTAAAGAAAATCAGCATCATCACCACTGAGGTTGGTACCGTGCCCGGAGAAATAAAGAATCACCAGGTCTTCTACTTTTGCCTTATCAGCAATGTCTTTCAATTGGTGGTTGATGTTTTCTTTAGTAGGCTTGCGTGCCAGATCGGTAGCATCGGAGGAAAGTAATGTTACCTGCGATCGCTTGCCGAATAATCGGTTGCCGGCTGTAGTGATTGCCATGGCAAAATCCTGCGCATCCTTGGAAGAGTATTTTAAATCAAGCTCATCATTGGCATAATCGGAGACACCCACCACGAGGCAATAAAGGCCGGGCTCATACGCCAGCAAATGTTGTTCTTTTTGAGGCGCCTCATAGTAAATCTTTTCTGCCGGGCTGGCAATGTAACCACTGCTGTTAAATGCCTTCACGCCAATGAAGTTAAGTTTGCCCCACACCAATGTTTTGTACTTCGACAAGTCAACAGTGATCGACATCACTCCTTTGCTTTGCGCCTGTGTCTTTGAAGCAAGGGCACGAATATCTTCCACAGCTTCTTTGCCATTAATGGAGACGGATGTTTTACCAATGCCGCCACCCTGATCGGTGAGGTATATGGTGAGTTGCGCATTCAACGTATCAAGTGTAGTGCGAATAGCAGGATACAAATCGATATGGTCAAGTCCTGAAACGGTTCGCAATAGTTCTCCACTCATAATTTTCTTGAGCAAGTTTGGCTCATAGAAACGATCCTTCAACTGTTCAAGTCCAATCGTTTCAGTGCCGGAAGAGAAGTAAAGAAAATTCATGGCTCCGGGTGTGGCATCAAACAATCCTGAAGGATGAAGCACCACCCAATCCTGTTGATTGAAGGTGATCAGGGAAGCAAGTTCCTGTCGGGTTTCGGCATTCCATATCTTCACCGTGTTGTCGGCACTGCCAGAGGCAAGCAGTTTACCATCCGAAGAAAAAGTTAATGACGTCACTACATCATTGTGACCTGAGAATGGTTTTAACTCAGCGCTTTCCTCCAAAGGAAATACACGAATGTCATTCCCATATTCATTGCCCACGGCAAACCAGGGCAATGAAGGATGCAGCGTTGCTGTTAAAGGCCAATAACCAATACGTCTTTCTTTGGCTTCATACCAATTCGAATACCCTTGCACCTTCTTAAGGTCCAGTAGGTATAATTCTTGATAAGTCCTGTTCCAACCACGATCTTCCGTGACCACCAGGGCATTATCACCATTGGCAGACCATGACACTTTTTTGATTTTGTTAAATACAAATTCATCTGGCTCTTTGGAGAAATAACCTTCGCCTTTTGAGATCACACCACCTTTAAGTTTATGACTCAGGCTCTGTTTATACAAATAGACTCTATTCCAGGATCCGTGTTTGATGTCAATAACACGTTGGATAAAGTCCGGCTGGCCGGGAAGGAAAAAATATTCTATCGTTGGCGTATATGTTTTGCTAAACGAGCTGTACTCCTTCTTTCCGTTAACCACGGCCTCATAGGAGAGTTGCAAGGTGTCTTTGGTTACCTGGTAGGAGTACCATTCCGGATTATTCCAATTTATTTTTTTCGCAAACATTTTTTCACTGTCATCTTTCCAGAGCAAAAACTTCTGATCCGGACTTACGATTATACTCTTCACCAGGTCAAACGGCTTGTTCTCTTCAGACTGGAGTGTATAAACCAATTTACCGGACTCTGCTTCACGGAATTCAATCTTGCCTTTGCCTCCCACCAGCATCATCTTCGGCAACAGTGGCGGATCGATGAAACAAAACCCCGAAGCAGAATCGACAGTAAGAGTAAGCAATTTCGATTGCCTGAAATTCCATGACCGAAAGAATTGATCGTGAAATGCAAGCTGTTGATTATCGGGAGAGAAGCTAAGATCAGCGGGGGCATGAACATTAAGACCTCGCAATTCCTTAACGGGTTTATTGATTTCAAGATTAGTAAGAACAATGGTTTTGCCGGCACTACTCGCCAACCAGTTTTTGGAATGGAATTTTGCTGCCACCACCGCTGGCAGGAGCAATGGCTCCTTGGTATTATTTTCTTTCCAATAGGCAAAACGCGATTTTTTCGCCAGTGCTTCATCATACTCACGTTGCCTTCCGACTACTTCCAGGGGAACGCGATAGAGATCACTCGTCCATGATAATGGTGTTGCCTGAGCAGCAACCCACGAGCCAGCCGTGCGTAAGCTATCCAATTCTCTTGCTGAAATGACAACGCCTAGATTTTCTATTCCTTCTGATGAACTTCCGAAGAGACGATTGGTTGATGTATTAAATGGAACAATAGTTTTATTTGCCGGATTCCAGATCCACTCGCCATCATAGCACGTCAACTTCACCAACCCATTGGAGTGTACATCAAAGCGATCAAGCCAGATGCCCTTATTGGCAGTAGCCATCAAACGCAGGGAGGTAGGGGCATAAGCAAATACGGCATTACCTTGGTCGCCCACAAGGGCAAGCGTACCATCGGGTGTAAAACCAAGTTGAGTGCCCGTAGCGATTTTGGCTTTGCGAAGGATGCCCGATGTGCCAGTAGTGAGATTGAACAGATAAACATCCACCGGAGAAAAGAATTCTGTTCCTCTATAGTACCCATTAAATTCTTTGGCTGTGGATTCTCCCATGGCCAGCAAATACTTTCCGTTTGGTGAAAAGGCAACTTTAAAGAAACGGTGCTGTGGTGAAATGATTTTTGATTGTCCTGGTTTCCAGGTGTGCAACTCGCCCTTCTCTCCAATCCAGCAAAATCCATCCAGGTCGCTGGAGGCTTGCAATTGCCGCGCTTCATTTACAAATACGGAATCCAGTGCTGCGCCTGTCATCACGTCACGAACAAAACCACGTCCGGTATTATCCAGCGACAGGAAATATTTTCCAGAATGTGAAAACGTAATGGACGTAACGGCCCTCGAATGACCCCGATATGATTTTAGCAGACGCCCTGCCTCGGCATTCCACAGATGAACCATATTGTCATCACCTCCTGACAGGACAAATTTATCATCCGGTGAAATCGCAAGTGCCGTGATCGGTTGTGTGTGGCCGATGGGAATAATAAGTTTTAATGATGACTGCGCCCAGCCAGATGATAACAGTAAGACAAAGTAACAAAATGCAAATAGCCGTTTCATATAAGAATTATTCAACACTTATTGATAGCAAGGACAGGGTGACAGAAGAAGGTCTTCAAACTTTGCCGGAACTGCCCAGGAGCCATCTTTACGCATTAGTCCGTAGAGGCCATTTTGTTTTACGGGAGTGATCTCCTGTTCAAAGGGATGATACTCCTCAAGTGCAAAGGGTATCACTACTTTGCCGGAAACATCCACATAGCCTGCTTTGCCGTTCTTCCAAAAGCCAATGAGGCCATTAAAATACATGGGTGGAAACGCATCGTATTCTTTGGTAGACAAGGTGGTTTCATTAATAACCGCGCCATCCCGGTCGATAAATATCCAGTGACCATCCTTCTCTGCAGCGGCCACTCCATTAAAGAAAGGGTGTATTCTTAGGCCGGTGGAATTAAATATCGGTGTACCTAAATATTCTGATGTGAAGCTTGCGGTATCATAGAATCCTCCAATGGCGAAGTCACCTAAGTCTTCCAGTTTATCCTTTTCCTCCGGAACCTCAATGGCGATCAAGCCCTCGCGAGAGCCATAGTAATTGTCAGCAAGTTCTAATCCTCGCTGGATGGATATCGACTTGTTGGTTTTCAAATCAATCACTTTTAGACTTGCGTAAGAGGGTCCACCCTCCAGGGTTTCCAACAAAACCAGCTTATTGTCACGCACAATCGGCCACCCTTGAGAATAGCCGTTTGTTTTCTTTTCGGCATATCCCGGAAGGAATAATTGCGAGCATTCATAATCCTGCCACGGTAGAGATTCCACTTGATCTTGCCCTGCAGGTTGTCCGATCTGAAAAACGACTTCATTCTTTTCGTTGAACACGGTGGGGCATACCCTCATCTTATAACTCTTACTGGAATAGTACTTTCCGGTGACCACATAGCCATTGGCGAATACAGAAATATATTCATGCACGAGGGGGATGATAATTTTGCCAGACTGATCAATGACACCCCACTTTCCGGCTTTCTGCACACTCACTTTTCCTTCGGGGGCATAGAGGTCGGCTTTGTCATATTGCGGCTGAACGAGGAATTCACCTTTGCTATTGATGACCCCATACTTCTTACCGACTTGCACTACCGCAATACCTTGATAAAATGCTCCCGCCTTGTCGAATTTGGGAGGTATCACATATTCACCATGCTCATTGATGTAACCGTACTTTTTGCCTTTTTCTTTGGCGGCAATCAGCAAGGCATAACTGTGGAACGAGGAGAGAACAATGAACGTGAATAAAAAAAGCCGTTTAGATAAGTGCATTAGGGTTGTGGTTAGAGAGAATTTTAAATTAAGATTAAACGAGATGAGGGTCAAGTAAAGGAATGGCGAATACTATTACTATCACATTCGGTAATTACGTTAAAAAAAAGGATGAAACAGCAAACCCTTCAGGCCACCTAATTCAGACCCGTTTGGGAAATCAGTCTATAGTTAAAGCCGGTTGGAGTTATCTTTTAGTCTGTTAACCCGAATAACGAAGTCCACTAGGTTAAACATAAAACTCAATGCACCTCACTACGAAGCTGTCATCCCGGCCGAATAACTATTGTCAATCGTTAGATCGTGAAGAAAATGAGAGCCGGGATCCCGCTGATCCAACCATCAAGCGATGCTATGAAAAGCTTTCGTGCGACTTCAACGGGATTCCGGGTCGCACCAGCTATCGAAGAGGATGTACAGTAAACCACAAAATCTCTTTTTCAGACTTTGATTTTGAGGAGTTTGCCCGGAATGACAATTTCATATGGAAGTTGTTAACATTTAATCAATCACGCCCCAATAATCTAAAAACGAGGTAGCCAATTCCCGAAAATACAATTCCCATAATGCCTAACAATAGCGGCACGAACCATTTTTCCATGAAGCTATTCACCAGTATTTCTTTTGGGTCTTCGGGGTCAACCAGGATGTTCACGGTTTGACCAATCTCAAATTCTTTGTTGGAAGTACTTGTGGAGCTCACATGCTTGTAGGATTGGCCATTAAACTCATATTCAAAGGTAGGTGTGTACATGGTGGTGAAACTTCCATCGTCATTTTTGCTTTGATAGTCCTGGTAGGCGGTGACGGTACCTTTTACTGCTTTCGCCCTTTCTTCAAACTGCTGATGCGAATTATACAAGTAGATCACTACGACCAACATGATCAGTCCGATACTCATGAAAAGTATTCCAACAATTTTTCCAACCTGTACGCCAGACTTACCGAGTTTTTCCTGCTGAGCCGGTGTCATAGGTTCGATCTCGGGCCCTTCACCTGATTCTATTTCCTTTTCCAGTTTCTCAGCCAGAGCCAGGGCCTGATCAGCATTGATGTTCAGTACTTCCTGAAAATAACGCACGGCCTCTAACTTATCGCCAAAAGCAATCAGTTCGATAGCATGCTCTTTTTGTTCGGGGGTGAGTGTCATGGTTGAAAGATAAGAAAAATGAGAATACCGTGAAGCTGGTTAATAGATGTGAGTAGTCGTTTTGGATCGGAGTTGATTTTTAATACGTTAACCAAATCCAGAGCGGCAGTAGGCGATCAGTAGCGAAAAAGAGAATTCCGATAACAACTTTCATCATAGACCCGCACCAGCGAAGGGTCCCCCCGGACGAAGCATGGTTTCTGTATGAGGAGAAACTTTGCTCGTTGGTGCTTCTTTCATAGTGCAGTGCTAATTTGAAGATTCATTGCTCTAATCACATTCTCTTTGCTGATCGCTCTGGATTGGAGTCATATTTTAAAAGTGTTTAACCGGAAATCTGTCAAGTTTTTTTTAGGAAGGGACAGACAGCATTACTCCATGTCAGGTTTACGTTTTTCACGGAAAGGTTGTCATGCAGGGTTTTTCTATTTTTAGGTGGATTATTTCATCCGACTTAAGGCCCACCTGATAAAAATCATTTCACGTATTTTCGGTCCAATATGATAGGAGGAAACGCTGCTGAATTCTAACTTTATGCGGTAAATTGTGTGGCGGCAAATTTGTTAGGGGTATTATAAACGATTCAATGAGGACTTTCATAGTTATTATTATTACAGGCGCTCTTTCACTACAGCATTCCTTCTCGCAGCCGCTCTTCCAGTCACTCCCCTCATCCACTTCTGGCATCACCTTTACCAACACATTGGAAGAAGGCCCCAAGGCCAACGTGCTCACCTACGAGTATTTCTATAACGGGGGTGGCGTGGCCATCGGAGATATCAACAATGACGGCCTGGAAGACGTCTACTTTTCGGCCAATATGAAACCTAATGTGCTTTACGTCAACCAGGGTAATATGACGTTTAAGGATATTTCTCAGTCAGCCGGGGTGAGCAGCGAAAAAGGCTGGAAGACAGGAGTAACGATGATTGATATCAATAGCGATGGCTTCCTGGATATTTATGTTTGCCTGTCGGGAAAAGGAGACCCCGAAAACAGAAGGAATAAACTCTATATCAACAATGGCGACCTTACCTTCAGCGAACAAGCCAAGGCTTATGGATTGGATGACCCCTCTCACAGCACGCACGCTACGTTCTTCGACTTCGACAAAGATGGCGACCTGGACATGTACCTGTTAAATCACAATGTAACGGTGATCCGCGAAGTGGAATTTGCTGCCGTCCGCAACACGCGGCATCCCTATGCGGGAGATAAACTTTTCCGCAACGACAATGGGAAGTTTGTCGATGTCAGCGCCCGCGCAGGAATTAAAGGTAGCCCCCTCGGATTTGGCCTCGGTGTGACCGTAGCCGATATCAATCAGGATGGGTGGCAGGACATATATGTTTCCAACGACTATATCGAACAGGATTACCTCTATATCAATAATCGCAATGGCACCTTCAGCGATAAGATGACGGAATACATGCAACACATTTCCTATTTTTCAATGGGCAGCGATGTGAGTGACATCAACAACGATGGCTGGGTAGATATTTTTACTACTGATATGTTGCCGAAAAGCAATAAACGTCAGAAGTTATTATATGGTCCGGAGAACTATGAGCACTATGCGCTGATGGTGTTGAATAATTTTTATTTTCAAAACATGCGCAACATGTTTCACCTGAATAACAGGAACGGAACCTATAGCGAAATCGGGCAGTTTGCAGGAGTTAGCAATACGGATTGGAGTTGGGCCCCTTTATTTGCCGATTTTGATAATGATGGATTTAAAGATTTATACATCACCAATGGATATTACCGCGACTATACCAATCGCGATTTTCTGAAATATAAAGGCGACTATTTCTTTGATAAGTCGAAGGTAAAAGAAAAGGCGGACACGTTTCACCTGGTCAGCACCATGACGTCTACGCCCATTCACAATTTCATGTATAAAAATAAGGGCGACCTCACCTTCAGTGACCAAAGCGAAGCCTGGGGTTTTGGCAAGCCGGGTTTCTCCAGTGGCGCTGCCTATGTCGATCTCGACAATGATGGCGATCTCGATTTGCTGGTCAACAATCAGAATGAAGCTGCATCGGTTTATAAAAATCTATCGCGTGAGCAGCATGCCGATCAGCACTATGTGCAACTCACGTTGGAAGGATCGCAAAAGAATTCCATGGCTATCGGGGCGAAGGTGTACGTGTATACCGGAAATAAAATTCAGTATGTGGAGAAGATGCCCACCCGCGGCTTTCAATCTTCCGTAACACAGAAAATTCACATCGGTGTCGGAACCTCCGACAAAGTTGATTCAATCCGGATTAAGTGGCCGTATGGAAATGAATTGCTGTTGACCAACGTGAAAGTGAACCAGCACCTGGTCGTTTCTGAATCCACAGAAAGTGCTGCTAAGATGAATGCCGCTGCTGTGACTAAACCAACTTACTTCGGTAAGGTGGATACCAAAATTAATTACAGTCATATCGAACCAGGGTACAACGACTTCAAGCGGCAGCCGCTCATCTTAACCATGTACACAGCATGTGGTCCTATTCAGGCGGTGGATGATGTGAACAAAGATGGCCTTCAGGATGTCTATGTGGGAGGAGCGGAGGACAACCCGGGAAAATTATATACACAAAGTAAGGATGGTAATTTTACGGAATCTAAAATAGAAGGGAACCCTTCCTTTACGGATGCCGATGCTGTATTCTTCGATGCCGATCAGGACGGTGATAAAGATCTCTATGTGGCAAGCGGTGGATACAATGAATATGAGTTGAAAGATCCTGCCATGCTGGATCGTCTTTATGTCAATGATGGAAATGGTAAGTATACCAGGTCAGTAAAAGCAATTCCTGACCTGCGTGGAAGCAAATCATGTGTAAAGCCCATCGACTTTGACCGTGATGGTGACCTCGATCTGTTTGTTGGCGGCCGTGTGGTGCCCGGTCAGTATCCGGTAACACCGGAAAGTTTTCTATTGGAGAACAAGGGCAACGGGACATTTGAAAATGTGGTTCAGGTAAAGGCAAAAGAACTCGCGCGCATCGGTATGGTTTCAGATGTAGCTTGGACGGATTTAAATGCCGATGGATACCCGGATCTCATTTTGGCAGGAGAGTTTATGGCCATCGAAGTTTACCTGAACAAAGGAGGAAAAACCTTTGAACGTGCGACACAAAATTTCTTTGAGAAGCCGTTAACCGGGATGTGGAACAAGCTTACGCTATATGATTTCGACAAAGATGGCGATGAGGATATCATCGCGGGAAACTTTGGATTAAACTCTCAACTCAGCGCCAGCGAGAAAGAACCGGTTTCTATTTTTTATAAAGACTTCGACAAGAACGGATCGATTGATCCCATCATGACCGTATACATTGAAGGACAGGAATATCCTTTCCCCAGCCGTGATGAACTGCTGGATCAGATGTATAGCATGCGCAGTAAGTACACCAACTATGAATCCTACTCGAATGCAAAACTGCAGGACATCTTTTCCAAAGCGGACTTGAAAGGTGCTAAAGTACTGCAGGCAACCACGCTGGAGACGATCTACCTCGAAAACCGAAATGGTAAGTTTATCAAGCATGAGCTTCCCGGTCAGGCACAGTTTACACCGGTGTATGCAGTCACTCCAATTGATTATAATCACGATGGGAACATGGACTTTCTGTTGCACGGCAATCAAAGTTCCATCCGGATCAGGATGGGTGTTATCGATGCCAGCTTTGGTCAGTTGTTTGAAGGAGATGGAAAAGGAGGCTTCACGTATATCGCACAAGATAAGTCCGGATTAACTACGGTAGGCGATGTAAAGTCGTGTACGGTAGTCACCATTCATAATGAAACGTATATTTTAGTGGGCGTTAACAATGTTGGTATCACCACTTACAAACTGAATTCAAAATGAGACGTGTCAATTACCTGCTGATCACGGGAATCGTGTTGGTGATGTCGGGCAGTGGGTTTAGTCAACCTAAAGAAGCAGTTAAAGATGATGTCACTGTATGGGTGGAAAATGTTTTTCATCTTTCCGAAATCATGTTGCATGATGTAGCCAATCCTCCGGCTGCTAGTCGCTTTTATGCTTATTCTATTTTGGGGGCTTACGAAGTAGTTTACCAAGGCGAAGGAAAGCTGACGAAGTTGAATGATCTGTTTAAGGAGAAGTTAGCCATAACTGCTCCCGCCAAACCAAAGAGTTTAGTCACATCTTTTGCGGCAACCTATGCCATGTTAGATGTAGGACGGCAAATCATGCCTTCCGGTGCTTTACTGGAGAAAGAACAAAAGAAACTCATTGATTTTTATACCATTGAGAGAGGAGTATCACCAAAGGCGATCAAGTTAAACATCAGCTATGCACAAGCGATAGCCATCCAGGTGGTGGCTTATGCCAGAAAGGATTCGTATAATAAGTTGAGTACCTACCGAAGATATTCTCCTGCTAAACAAGAGGGGAAATGGTATCCAACGCCTCCGGAATATATGGGTGCGGTAGAACCCCAGTGGAAAACAGTGCGGCCGTTCTTTCTGGATTCCGCTTCACAGTTTGCTCCGGCACGTCCCGCATCATTCAGCACCAATCCCGGAAGCAGTTTTGTTTTGCAGATGAAGGAAGTCTATGAGGTAGCAAAGCAACTTACCTTGGAACAACGGGAGATTGCTGCCTTCTGGGATTGCAATCCGTTTGCGGTAGACTACTCTGGGCACATGGCTATTGGATTGAAAAAGATTTCACCGGGAGGACATTGGATTGGAATTACCGGAATCGCCTGCCAGCAAAGTAAAACTCCATTTGACTCAACGGTGCTCGTTCATGCTATGGTAGCGCTAACGTTACACGATGCATTCATTAGCTGCTGGCAAGAGAAATACAAGAGTGATCGCATACGTCCGGAGACAGCCATCAATAAATACCTTGATCCGGCATGGCGTCCGCTGCTTCAAACTCCACCTTTCCCGGAATATACCAGCGGTCATAGTGTAGCGTCTTCATCCGTTTCTGTAGTGCTGACTCATTTCTTTGGCGATCACTTTAGCTACACCGATACTTCAGAAAGATTGTTTGGTTTGCCCAATCGAAACTTTACTTCGTTTTACCAGGCTGCAGATGAAGCGGCTATTTCCCGTCTTTATGGTGGCATTCACTTTCGTGATGCCTGTGAGGAAGGAGTGAAGCAGGGAAGGAAAGTGGGCAATAACGCATTGGCTAAATTTCTATCGGCCAAGATTCAATAGTACTACATGCACAAAGTAGCGATAACAAATTTAGTTACGTCACACCTGTAAAATTCTCAGCTTCGTCCTTCGCTTTATTTTTATTCTATTGCCGATAATGGCTTTTGCGATGAGTCCAACACCTATCAATGTCGCACTTACTAGTAATGTATTTTTATTAAGTTCTCCGGTGTTTATAAAGTCCAATAGTAAATATCCACCACCTACAATGAGGGCGAGTTGCTCAATTTTATACCTAAGCCACCACTTCGTCTTTTCATCTATATAAAGACTTGATATTTCGGTAACGTGTACCTCAAATCCTCGAAATACAATAACGCTATCTCTAAAGTCGACTATCTCACCAGAAATTTTTCTTTTGTTTCCATTTAACCTAAAAGAAATTTCGTCCCCTGCCTTGTAATACACATTCTTGTTTTTGTTTCCTTGTAACATCAATAATGTCCGCTGTCCAAAACAGGTATTGCATATTATAATTAATAAGAACGAAATCGATAACAGATACTTAATCACAGGTGTCAAAATGGTCCAGTCCGCCAATGAGAGGCTTTGGTCATATAAAAAGTTTTAATTCAAATTGTGAGTCGTCAATGGCCTGACCGCGACATTGTGCATAACAGTTAGCGCTTCTTCAGGTTCTGCCGATTATAAACCCCATCGTAGTTGCTTCCCATATACGAGCCCCACTTGATTTCTGATTTGATCGGGATATCAGTAGCCACCCGTGTAATGCGGATGCCATCAAACGAATACGTCTTCTTGATGTTGGTGCCATGGCAATAAACGATATCGAGAAATCCATCATGATCCAAATCACCGATCCAGGGTGTAGAGGCAAGGTTACTGCCGGGATAACCATCCCATGGTTGAAGCAGATCGTTCGTTCTGAAATCGAGAATCACATTCATGTTCTGCATGGTCTTATTATCAAATTGATCTAACACAATTGCGTTAATATTCAGGATGGCCTCGTCTTGTCCATCGTTGTCCAGATCAATCACCACAGGCGTGCTGGTTTGATAATTTCCCAATGAGTCTACATAGGCAATGTTTCCGGTCGCCCCATTCACCAAAAACTGTTGGCTCCATCCCAGGTCAGGCCATTCGCCTACGGCATAGGTGACAAAGAAGTCGGGCACTTTATCATTACCGGTAAAAAACCCGGGCGCCAGTGAACTATACGCTTCCGTCTTTGGCATCTTTACGGACCAAAGTTTTTTGTAGGATTTCCCATCAAACGCCAACATCTTTCCTTCTACCGCATTGGCAACAACATCATGAGTACCATCGTTGTTGACATCAATCCAAATGGGTGGAGCGATATATCCTTTATCTGGACTTTGATCTAACTTCTTTGCCTTTGACAAATCACCCGTCATAATCTCAGAGAGCGTAGTGGCATAAAGATGCCCCCCGATAGTTTCGCCTCCAGAGCCAAAAATGACTTTATAGTCTTTTCCATTTTCAGTGAGGATTGCAGCTACCGACATATAGGTTTCCTTACCATCTGGCATGGAAGCCCTTGCTAACAACCTACCAGTCTTACCACTGATGACCACCAGGTTTCCAGGATAGCGTCCTTCCGTTACGTTGGGTAAAATCAAAACGTTACCTCCATTAGAGATCAAAATATCATCTGTGCCATCACCATCCTGATCGGCAACGAATTGGGTATTATAAAAATTAAACCATTTGATGCCGCCTTGTGATCGATCGAACTTCCAGACTACATCGCCAGTTCGTCCATTGATGGCCATGAGTTGTGCGGAGCGTCCACCGATAAAAATTTCCGGCACCTTATCACCGGTGATATCCATTAATGCGGCAGAGGTAAAGATGTGGTCAATCGAAGGCACACGCCAGAGCATCTTGCCGTTGGAACCGTCCAGGGCGATCACCGCAGAATCACAGGCATGGAATTCCACACGGCCTGTGCCAAAGACAACATCACCGATACCATCTCCATTTAAGTCAGTCACCCGGGGCGATGAGAAAATACCTATGCCATCAAAGGTAACGGTCCAGGTTTTGGGAGACGGATTAGCCTGCGAAAACGCAAGGATGAATGTGACTGCCATCAATAGGATCAAAATCACGCAGCGTCTCCAAATCGAAGCTGGTAAATCGTTAATAGCAATTCGTGCTTCGCAAATCAAGTTCATTCTCACGGGTTTATGAAATCGCAATTACCATTTAAAATTATAATATAAAGCTTTAAATAAAATAGGTTTCCTGCTATCGTGATAATGATTTTATTAGTTCTTAATAAAGCTATAACGATTACCTATGATAAAAATACTAAAGCTGATTCCCTGCTTATTCTTTTTACTCTTGTTTCGCGCCCAGGTTTCGGCCCAGCAAGGGCAACAAGGAATAGATAATTTATTGCCCGTGCGAGGATTTGCCATAGCGGCACCCAAACCCAATGAAGTGGACCGGTTTATAAAATTCATCAATGAGGAACTGGCTCCTAAAGGCATTAACACGTTGGTACTTCGCGTTGATTATAATTTTCAGTATCAAAGCTATTCTCAATTGAGAGATTCCATTGCGTTGTCAAAGGCAGACGTCAAGAAAATGGTAGATGCCTGTGCAAAGAAGAAAATCAGAATTGTTCCTCAGGTGAATTTATTGGGTCATCAGTCCTGGGCTACTAAAGTAGTGGGATTGTTAAGGGTATTTCCCGAGTTCGATGAGACACCACATGTTCAAATGCCGGAGAAATATGCGTGGCCGAATGCCGATGGTTTGTATTGCAAGAGCTACTGTCCATTACATCCGGATGTGCACAAAGTTGTTTTTGCCGTGATGGATGAGATTTGCGATGCGTTTCAATCCGATGCCTTTCATGCTGGCATGGACGAAGTATTTTATATCGGTGACGACAAATGCCCTCGTTGCAGTGGCCGTGATAAAGCCGAATTGTTTGCCGGTGAAGTGCGCACGATACGCGATCATCTGGCATTAAAGAACAGGGATCTTTGGATATGGGGTGATCGCCTGATTGATGGAAAGACTACCGGCATGGGGATATGGGAGGCTAGTATGAATAATACCCATCGTGCGATTGATATGATTTCAAAAGATGTGGTGATCTGCGACTGGCATTATGAACGACCCGATCAGACCGCGGTATATTTTGCTATGAAAGGACTCCGCGTTTTGACCTGTCCATGGAGACGCCCGGAAGTGACTACGGCCCAGGTGGAAGACATGGTGAAGTTCAGAAAGTATGCCACCACAGGAATGAAAGACAGGTATTATGGAATGCTTCAAACCGTTTGGATGGGATGCGGGAATTTCATGGATGGCTATTATGGATTGAAGGTGGAAATGGGCGACCGGAATAAAGAACTTGCTGCTAAGAACATCACGGACTGGGATTCATTCAGAGCCATGGTTAAAAAGATAGATGAGTTAAACAGCGCAAGCAAATGAGTGCAAATCCATAAACAAACAGATTGTCTTGAATAAGGTCACAACGATTATTCTTTTTGTTTTTATTTCATTTTCAGTTGCCGCGCAAGCGAACGGACCGATTGATGTGCATGCAACGCGCGAAACAAAAAGGTTATACAGCAACTTGAAGTATGTTTCAAGAAATCACATTCTGTTTGGACATCAGCACGCTACGGAATACGGGCATGGTTGGTCAGGCGATGAAAACCGCTCTGACGTAAGATCAGTAACGGGTTCGCATCCCGCAGTAATCGGTGTGGATATAATGGGGTTTTCGGCATCACCGGAAGCAGCGCAACTGATCAGGCAAAAGTTAAAAAAGAATGTTGAAGACACGTATAATCGGGGAGGCATAATAACAATAGCGTGGCACTTTTCCAATCCTGTATCTCCGGGTGGTTTTTACTGGAAAGATTCTGTCTCCTTACCGGCAGTGAAATACCTCATCCCCGGTGGCGAAGCACATGAAAAGTATAAGTCGATCCTCAACGAAGTAGGGGATTGGGCTAAGAGCCTGAAGGGCAACAATAATAAATCAGTGCCCGTAATCTTCAGACCCTATCATGAATTTGATGGTGGGTGGTTCTGGTGGGGAAAGCCTCATTGCACAAAGGAAGAGTTTATATCACTCTGGCGATTCACAGTTTCCTACCTTCGTGATACGCTTGGTGTTCATAATTTTATTTACGCGTTTTCTCCCGACAATAGGTTTATTACAGAAGAAGAATACTTAGATCGCTACCCGGGTGATGAGTGGGTGGACATGGTAGGCATGGATAACTATGGTGACATGGGGCGTAACAACCGTTACGCGCTTGATACCGCTGCACTGAAGTTGAAAGTAGTTTCTGATTTTGCCAAACGAACAGGCAAACTGGCAGCTTTTACAGAGACTGGATTGGAAACCATTCCCAACACTACCTGGTGGACGGAATCTTTGCTGAAAGTATTGAAATGGTATGACATTGAACTGTCGTATGTATTGGTGTGGAGAAATGATATCAACAGTCCAACTCATTATTACGCGCCATTTCCCGGCCAGGTAAGCGTTCCGGATTTTATGAAATTCTATGACCACCCTTACACGTTGTTTGAAAGCAATGTAAAGGGCATCTATAAGAAGAGGGTAAAGTTTAAATAGAGACATCGTTATGAAAAGAAGAGAGTTTATAAAAACCACAGGCTTATCCGCAGCGGCTGTGGGCCTTGCAGGAACGGATGCGTTTGCCAGTGCGGAGAAATCCAAATTGAAAGTTCCCAAATGGAAGGGATTCAATATGCTGGACTTCTTTAGTCCTGACCCCATGAGCCAGCGAATCAAAACCACAGAGGAGCATTTTAAGTGGATGCATGACTGGGGATTTGATTTTGTGAGGATACCTATCGCATATCCCAGTTATCTGAAGTTCGATCGAAGCAGGAATATTTTACCGGAAGAAGTGTATAATATTGACGAAGAAGCTGTAGATAAAATTGACAGCCTTGTGCAAATGGCCCATAAGCACAAAATGCATGTGAGTTTGAATCTTCATCGGGCACCTGGTTATTGTATCAACGCAGGCTTTAATGAACCGTATAACTTATGGAAAGATCAGGCTGCCCTGGATGCATTCTGTTTTCATTGGAACATGTGGGCGAAGCGATATAAAAACGCAAGTCATAAGAAGATAAGTTTCGACTTACTGAATGAGCCGAGCATGATTGAAGACATGAACGACCAGCATTCAAAAAAAAGTGCGGTGCCGGGTGAGTCGTATCGAAAATTGGCCATTGCTGCGGGTGAAGCCATCCGAAAGGAAAATCCGAAACACCTGATCATTGCCGATGGAAACCGTGGGGGAAACCTTGTGATTCCTGAATTAACAGACTTGAATATTGCGCAAAGTTGCCGGGGTTATTATCCAGGCGCCATCTCGCATTACAAAGCACCATGGGCAAATAAGGATGTTAACAATCTTCCTGATCCCAAATGGCCTGGCAAAGTGGGTGACCAGGACTTTAGCCGTGCCATGCTCGAAACGTTTTACCAACCCTGGATTGATCTTGCTAAAAGTGGAGTAGGCGTGCACTGCGGTGAGTGTGGGTGCTGGAATAAAACTCCACACGATGTTTTCCTGGCGTGGTTTGGTGATGTGCTCGATATTCTGAGTAGCCATCAAATCGGTTTTGCGTTATGGGAGTTTGTGGGCAGCTTTGGTATTCTTGACAGCGAAAGGGAAGACGTGAACTATGTAGACTGGTATGGACACAAGCTGGACAAGAAATTATTGGATTTGATGATCAGCAAGTGATTGGGTAAGTAGTAAGAATTAAGAAGTAAGAAGTAAGTAGTTTGGGATATCTGTTAACTATTTTAAAATATACATCATGTCAACCGTATTAAAGGGAGTAAATCAAAGGAAGCTAGCTTTTGGAATGACTACGCTCATCGTGGTCACGATCATCTTTTCTTTACAGTCATGCTCGAAGCCCGAAGCAGATGATCGGGTGAAGATGGCGGATAAAATTGAAAACTCCATCAAGACGGAAATGCTTAACTTGTGGTATCCTCGTGCGGTAGATACCGTGTATGGTGGATTTCTAAGCACCTTCACCTACGATTGGCAACCGACAGGTGATCAGGAAAAGATGATTGTCACGCAGGCTCGACACACCTGGTCGAATTCAAAAGCATCTGTGTTGTATCCAGAGAACCCAGTTTATAAAACAAGTGCAACACATGGTTTCAAATTTCTGCGTGATTTTATGTGGGACAAAGAGTATGGCGGCTTTTACAATCTCGTTGATCGCACAGGCAAGCCAATCCAGGAAATGAAAACGGCCTATGGCAATGCCTTTGGTATTTTCGCTTTATCGGCCTACATCATGGCAACGGGTGATACGAGCGCGTTAACGTTAGTGAAGAAAGCGTTTACGTGGCTGGAGAAGAATAGTCATGACCCGATCAAGAAAGGATACTTTCAACATCTCGAAAAGAGCGGCAAAGTCATTGTGCGTCCTGATACCATTGCTTCCACTTCCGATCTTGGATATAAAGATCAGAACAGCTCTATTCATATACTCGAAGCATTAACCGAGTTGTACCAGGTGTGGCCAGATCCGTTGGTGAAGGAAAGACTTGCTGAGATGCTCTACCTGATTCGCGATACCATCGTGAATGATAAAGGTTCACTCATTCTTTTCCTTCAACCCGACTGGACACCGGTTTCATTCAGGGACTCTACTGTAGCCGTGATCGAGAAACATCATAACCTCGATCACGTTTCTTTTGGTCATGATGTAGAAACGGCTTATCTCATGATCGAAGCTTCTCATTTTCTGGGATTGGAAAACGATACGAAAACACATACCATTGCCAAGAAGATGATCGA
This sequence comes from Cyclobacteriaceae bacterium, assembly GCA_043774805.1. GTDB lineage: Bacteria > Bacteroidota > Bacteroidia > Cytophagales > Cyclobacteriaceae > ELB16-189. The sequence goes on from JAYVTB010000006.1 coordinate 20,559, forward strand.
TCACTCACTGGACAAAGGTTGGGATAATACGGTCGGTGGATTTTATGATGAAGGATATTACTTCAAAGACAGCACTGATATTTATATTCTCAAGGATACCAAAAACTGGTGGGCACAGGCCGAAGGTTTAAATACATTATTATTGATGGCCGATCTTTATCCAAAAGATGATCATGCCTATTTTGACAAGTTCAAACTGATGTGGCAATACATTGACATCAACCTGATCGATCATGTATATGGTGATTGGTATTCGGGAGGAATTGATAAACAGCCGGAGATGAAAACGGCACTTAAAGGAAACATCTGGAAAGGAAACTATCATCAGTTTCGTTCCCTTTCCAATTGTGTAAAAGCATTACGCCAGGGAGAGAGTCACTAACCAATCGTCACTTTTCCCTTTTGTGCTACGGAGCGATAGATTGCTTCTACCACGCGAATGTCTTTTAGTCCTTCTTCACCGGGCACCAACATGGGCTTCTTATTCATGATCGATAGAGCATCATCGTCCATTTGCCTGGCTTGTTGATCAGGAAGTTGAGTATTGATGATTTTGCCATCACTGGTTTCTCCCTTATTGCCGCTATATCCCTGGAAAGGTGAGAGCGTGTACCAGCCTTTGGAGCAATTCACTTTTAACGTGTTCATTGATTTCCCGAAACTCGCTTCACCTTTGCCGGTAACTCCACCATTAAAATCTAAATCGAACTTAATAGTTTCTTCAACCTCGGTGTAGATTTGCGGTCGTGTGGTAGAGGCGATAGCAGTTACCGCAATTGGTTCTAACCCCGTAGAATACCGTAGGGCATTTAATGGGTACACGCCCATATCATACATCACACCTCCACCCATTTTCTTCTGCTGTTTCCAGTGGTTGGTGCGATTATCAACGTAACCTGCTGCGGCATCTGCTGAAATCACTTTTCCATACGCCTGGTCTTTGCGAAATTGAATGATGCGTTGTGTGTTGGGCTCATGGTGTACGCGATAGCCAATACTCAACGTCACTTTGTTTTTATTGCAGGCATCGATCATGCTTTGACATTCCGTCACGGTCATGGCCATTGGTTTTTCGCACCACACATGTTTGCCTGCTTTCGCGGCTCTTACACTATACTCCATATGCATGGATGGTGGAAGTACAACATAGATGACATCAATGGCAGGGTTGTTTGCAATCGAATCAAAGTTCTGGTAGTTATAAATATTTTTATCCGGGATTTTATATTGTTCCTTCCATTTCTCTGCCTTGGCAGGAGTTCCGGTAACAATACCGACCAGTTCGCAGTGTTCCGTTAGTTGAAGTGACGGAGCCAATAAATCCGTACTATAATAACCAAGACCCACTAACGCCACACCTAGTTTCCTTTTATTTTGGGGGAAGAGAATATTCGGGAATGCGGGGTGAACCAGCGTAACACCGGCAGCTCCGGCCAATGTTTGCTTGATGAATTTTCGCCTGTTGATCATACGGTGATGATTGTGGTTTTGAGTGTTAATGAAAATAAGTACGATAAGGTAGATAAAATATAGGAAAGGGGGAATCCCTTTTAGTCCGGGTCACCAGTAAAATGGATAGCCGGGTAATTCAGATAAAAGTCCATCTGATTTGACTATTTAAACCATGTTGTCTTCAGACAAGGTGCAGGAAACCCAGGATATGGCCGTGACCTCACACCGGGCAACACTTGAATCGAAGATTCCATTCCTGCACTTCTTTGATGGATTTCGCACCTCACACTCTATTCAAAAGATTGTACCCATTGATTATGATGATTTAGGATTGATGCTCGACATGAAGTACGTGGAAGCCTTCCGCAGCCTGGCACTTCGCCCTGAATCACCCCTATGTAAAGTAGGTGCGCAAAATCCGGATGTCTATTTCCAGGAAAGAGAAACCGTGCATAAATATTATGATGAATGCCCGGGTATTGTGAAGAAATACATGGAGTTGTTCGGCAAGAAAACGGATCGCACCTATCGCGTATATGAATGTGCAGGTGATCCAACTACCACCAGGCATTTTAATTTCGATGGGATCTTCCATTCGCACGATCGAAGAGACCATTAAGGCAGGCTAAAAAAGATAGACTAATGTTTACCTTTGCATGGTATTAAGATTTACGATGAGAACTTTATTATTCTGTTATTTGGCGGTCGTTTCCTTTGGAGTGAACGCCCAACTCCCGTTTTCAAAGGGTATAAATCTTACGGGCTGGTTTCAGTCGGCCTCATCTCACCAGATTCAATTTTCGAAATACACCAAAAAGGATTTTGAGCAGATCAAATCGTTGGGTGTTGATGTCATCCGACTTCCAATCAATCTGCATTCCATGACAAATGGTGCTCCGGATTATGTACCTGATCCATTATTTCTGGAGTTTCTGGACCAAGCCGTTGACTGGGCGGAAGAACTTCAGATCAGCCTAATCCTGGATAATCATACGTTTGATGTTACCGCCAATACTGACCCTGCCATTGGCGATGTGCTGGTCAAAGTATGGAAGCAAATGGCAGCCCATTACAAAGGCCGATCAGGCTACGTTATCTATGAGGTGTTGAATGAACCCCATGGTATTTCTGATACCCTTTGGGGGAGCATTCAGCAAAACGTGATTGATGCCATTCGCACGGAAGATACTTCCCACTATATCATGGTAGGAGGTGCTAACTGGAACAGTTACAACAGCCTCAATCAGATTCCGCTTTATACGGATAACAAACTCATTTATACGTTTCATTTCTACGATCCTTTTGTATTTACGCATCAGGGAGCTAGTTGGACGGATCCTTCTATGGTTCCACTCAGTGGTGTACCCTTTCCTTACCGGGCATCGGATATGCCCGGCACTCCTTTATCGTTGAAGGGAACCTGGATGGAGAGTGCGTTGAATAATTATAGTAATGATGGAACTGTGGCAAAAGTAAAGTCATGGTTAGATATCGCCATCAATTTTAAAAACACACGCAACGTGCCCCTGTTTTGCGGAGAATTTGGCGTGTACATTCCCAACAGCAGAGACACCGACCGGGTTTATTGGTATCAAGTAGTGCGCACCTATCTCGAAGAAAATAAAATACCATGGACGATCTGGGACTACCAGGGTGGATTTGGATTGTTTGAAAAGAACTCGAATGAACTATTCGATTATGACCTGAATGTTTCATTGCTTGGCGCGTTGGGGATGAACGTTCCAACACAACAACCCTACATCAAACGACCTAAGACAAATAGCTTTGCGATCTATGATGATGTGATAGGAGAAGGGATTGAGGATGCCAGTTATGTCAATGTGGGTACGCTGGATTTCTATAATACGAACAATCCGCAGCAAGGAACGAAGTGCATCTACCTGAGCAATGTGAATCAATATCAAAGTATTGCCTTTGACTTTAAGCCCGATATCGATATGTCGCTCTTGCCGGTTAATGATTATGTGCTGGAATTTTGGGCGAGGGGAAGTAAACCAGATGTGAAGTTTGATATTCGATTTATTGACACCAAGGTGAACAGCTCCGACCATCCCTGGCGGATGGGCAAGACCATTGATCAGACGATAGCCACGTGGGATGGCACCTGGAAGAAAATTAGTTTACCACTTAAGAATTTAGAGGAAAAGGGATCGTATGATAATGGTTGGTTTCCACCAGAAAGTAAATTTGATTGGAAGACAGTCGACCGCTTTGAAATTGTTGCTGAAGAACAGGCGTTGACCGGCATTGAATTCTGGTTTGATGACATACGGGTGTCTGGTAATGAAATTCCCTATGAGGATCCGGTTACTGCGGTGGATACACCTGATTATGAATTTGATGTTTACCCTAACCCCATGGGGCGTGAGGTAGCTATCCGGTTTTCATTAATGGAAGACGAGTCGGTAATAGTCAATATTTACTCACCGCAAGGAAAAATGGTTCATCAAATACTAAATGGTCATTTGGAGGCCGGTAATCATTCGATTGGATGGCAAAGTGACCGCGTAAATGATTTGTCGTTACCACCTGGCTTATACTTTATTGAGTTTAAAACAGATCATACGAGGGTTGTTAAGAAACTAATGAAGTTATTCTGATTCATTGAAACTTGTGCCAAGGTTGAACAATCAGAATTTGAAAATGTCAGTATTTTAAATATCTTGATTTGACATTATTCTTATCGTTCTGAAATTTCTTAATGACAGAGAATGAAAATCTGCCTGGCACAAACAAAACCACTAAAAGGGGATATAGTCGGTAATATAATACTTCATAGGAAGTTGATCGATCGGGCTGTTTCTTACGATGCGGATTTCATTGTGTTCCCTGAGTTATCGTTAACGGGTTATGAACCCACACTCACTCATTCCTTGGCGATCCAACCAAACGATGAGCGATTCGATGTTTTTCAGAAGGCCAGTGATGATAATGAGTTGGTGATTGGCGTAGGAGTGCCCACTATCAGCGAGAAAGGTATCTGTATCAGCATGATTATTTTCCAACCAGGGCAGGGAAGGTTGATTTACTCCAAGAAATATTTACATCCGGATGAAGAAGATTTTTTTGTCCATGGTCAGAATTTTCCTGTTTTAAAAGTGAATGGTAAACAGGTGGCAATAGCCATTTGCTATGAACTATCGGTGGTGGAGCATGCACAATGGGCATTTGAATGTGGTGCTGAAATTTATATTGCCAGCGTAGCCAAGTACGCAAGAAATATGGCAGCAACAACAAAAAGACTTTCAGCTATCGCAAAGAAATATTCAAAAACAGTTTTGATGACAAATAGTGTTGGTCCATCGGACGGTGATCAGTGTGCTGGAAAAACGGGAGTTTGGAATAAGCAAGGCGAATTATTGGCTCAGCTTAACGATGACCAGGAAGGAATTCTTATCGTTGACGCGGATGCACAAGTCACTTTGATTTATTCAGACCATCAATAAGGAGTATTGCAGGTAAGTAATACGATTGTTGACAAGTTTAAATTTCTATTTGTTGGGCAATGCAAAAGCCACGTAGGCGTCACTTGATTTACCTCCCCACTTTGAACCTCCACAGGCGATGACCACAAACTGTTTACCATTAACTTCATAGACGGAAGGCGTTGCTACACCGGGTGCGGGCAGATCTGTTTCCCAAAGTATTTTTCCTGATCGTTTATTAATGGCTCGGAATTTTCCATCGGATGAAGCTCCGATAAACAAGACACCACCGGCTGTCACAACAGGCCCTCCATAGTTTTCGCGACCTGTTGCAGGGATTCCTTTATCTTTTAGTTCCTGGAATTCACCAAACGGTATTTTCCAAACTAATTCACCCGTATTCATATTGACCGCGCTTATTGTTCCCCATGGTGGTTTAATGGCTGGATAATTTTCAACGGTTAAAAACTTATTGTATCCGGTGAACTCATACAATGATTTTGGTCGGCCATCTCCCGTTACAATCCGGCCTTTGTATGGCTCTCGCTGTGCAGCTTTAATGTTCAGGATATAGGAAGCGATTGCATTCTTCTCTTCTTTGGTTAGGCTATTATTTCCCGGCATCATCCTTCGGCCGGTGGTGAGCAATTCCGTAAACAGCTGTCGAGTGTATTTGTGCTCAACCCCAACGATGGAGGGATAATCACCACCACCCAGACGTTCCGGTCCATGACAACTCATACAATATTGTGCATATAAATTTACACCTGCTTCCAGAGTTGTCATGGCTTTACCAGGGTCGGGTTTAGTATCAACCATGTGCAGCACCCAACTCATTTCATTGGTGTTTACATACAATAGTTTTGTTTCAGGGTCAAAGGCAGGGCCACCCCACTCAGCACCACCATCATAGCCGGGTAAAATAATAGTGCCTTCCTTCGATGGTGGATTAAACATATTTCCTGACCGATAACTTAGAAATCTTTTCTTTATCCCCTGATAGCTGGAGTCACTGACCAGGTCATTTAAATCAGCGAGATTAAAGGATTGCCTAACCAATGGTTTAGGTAAGCGCGGAACAGGTTGTGTTGGCCATAACTTTTCATTTACTAATGGACTATGAGTTTCGACAGGTATTTCATCAATGGGAAACAATGGCTTACCAGTTTCTCTTTCAAATAAAAATATAAATCCGGTCTTTGTTGTTTGAGCAACAGCATCTACCAATTTCCCTTCGTGAATAACTGAAATCAATACGGGTGGGGCAGGAATATCCATATCCCAAACATCGTGATGAACAGTTTGAAAGTGCCAGATCAATTTACCGGTCTCTGCGTTGATGGCTAACAAGCAATTTCCGTATAAGCCCATCCCCAATCGTTGGCCACCATAAAAATCATGGGTAGGATTACCTGTCGGGGCAAATAGAATTCCTCTTTTCTCATCGAGGCTAAAGCCTGCCCAGCTATTAGTAGAGCCCATATATCTGTAGGCGGTGGTATCTTCCCATGTTTCATATCCGGGTTCACCGGGATAGGGTATGGTATGAAAAATCCATTTTTGTTTTCCTGTCTTTACATCAAAGGCCCGGATGTGTCCTGGTGTTTCATCACCAACAAGGCCACTCAAGAAAAACAGATTTTTATATACCATCACTGGTGATGTGGGAGCAATAAAAACCTTGGTTGAATCGCGCCCCAAACCATTAGCAAGGTTGATACCACCATCAATTCCAAAATCAGTAATCAGTTTACCTGTCATTGCATTTACTTCCAATGCAACAGGACCAACCGTATAAATGATTCTTTGATCTTCACCTTCTGCCCAATAGGTTACTCCGCGGTTCATATTCACACTGTTGCGATGCCAGGTTTTATTGACGATGGAATCGGCAGGATCAAAATTCCAGATTTCTTTACCCGTCTGAGCATTGATCGCAAATAGTTTTAGTTTTGGAGACACACCATATAATATGGTATCGATAATGATTGGATTGCATTCCATGGCACCAAACCGCCTACTTACCTTGTCTTCAGAATAGTAAGTCCATGCAATTTTTAGATCACCAACGTTGCTGGTGTCAATTTGCGTTAACGATGAATAGTGTATGTTTTCTTTATTACCTCCGGTAACCGGCCATTGGCTGTATGATTTGGTGTCATCCGATGAAATGCAACTACCGGAAAGCACTGCTGCCAATATAACGAAATAGCCAGCGTTGATTTTATTCATTGATCATTGTTAAGGGTAATAACAATAGTAGGAAAAAAGATGGGTTTCTATTCAATGAACAAGAACAAAGCTAAAACGAGCGGCTGGCCAATTGGAAAATGTTTGGCGTTGATTTAATGTCGGCAATTTCAACCTTATAGATTAATCCGGCTATTTAGTTTCCTGCTGCAAATTCTCTGGATTTCTCTTTCGGATAGAGCTTCATGTAAGACAATTTGTAGGTAATCGTCTTGCGTTTATACATTTCTGAATGTTCGCCTTCAATGAGATCAGCTGAGCTGGTGGCCATCGAAAAATCACGCATCGAGCCATCAGGTTCAATGTGTTTATAGATAAAGGCTTCGCCCATGGATAGCGTGCTCAGTTCGCCCACGATTGGATACTTATCCGTAACGTGATAGCTTAAAGAGACTTCAATAAAATCGCGATGCGTATCCGGCCAGTCTTTGAGAATAGCTATACGGGCATAGTTGTCTTTGCGTTCAACTACTTTCACTTTAAGCTGACCGGTAAAAAACGCTTTGCTTGACTTTGTAATCACACAGGAAACCGAGTAGATACCTTCGATTTTATTAAAACTTCCGGCTTCTTTACCAAAATACCGGTGCATCAGATCTTCAAAATCCACTCCCTCATAGTGTGATTTTTTAAAAATGGATTTTGATTTGGATTGTGAGAATGAGTAGGGCACTAATACGCAGATGCACAAAAAAGTGAGTAATCCTGATTTCATAAAACCTCCGTTAGACTATTATAAAAATAGCTAAAAATTCTCTGGAAAAGTCCTCTTATTTTAGCTTTATCCCTTTGATTTTCATTTCAGCCAATAATGTTTTCCGGTATTGGCCTGCACGCGCAATGCCCTATGTGTTCAAAATGCCAGGCACCCGTTGATCCGGAGCCCGTATCTCCGAAGGATAATCCGGAAAAGTGTTTACTTCATTGCCAGCAAAGCCAGAAGTATCTGAGAATTGTGTTCCAACCAACTGCACACCGCCTCCCGAGTCACAGGCAAACCGTACGGTCACTCCTCCAGGTGTTCAACAAGCTTATTCATTTTTTTAATATTTGAATTCTGTTGGTGTTTCTATTAAAATTTCAACAGCATAAGATTCCGAAATTTGAATGCCCTAATCCATGACGAATGGCATGTATGCGGATGATTATTCAGGTGAAACAGGAGTGACTTTTGAAATGGATTTACTATTTTCAACGATTAAATAAATATGAAAATGAAACTAATCGGATTATACGTTCTCGCATTGTCATTATTGATGTTTGACGTGAATGCACAAAAAATGGACGGACTGGATAAAAGCCCAATGGATATGGCCTATTACCCCGATAATTTTGCCCACGACAGGAAATTTGCCCCCAAGCTAATAGGAGACATGCCGGCCATAGTCAGGGTTACATATAGTCGTCCACCTAAAAAGGGACGGGAAATATTCGGAAAATTAGTGCCTTATGATAAAGTCTGGCGAATGGGTGCCAATGAAGCTACTGAAATAAAATTCTTCCGGGATGTTATGATTGGTGGCAAAGCAGTAAAAGCAGGCACCTATTCACTTTTCGCTATCCCCAATGAAAAAGAGTGGACAATCATTGCAAACAGTGATCTGGATGTTTGGGGTGCCTATAGTTATGATCAGGCGCATGATGTATTAAGAGTAAATGTTCCTGTTAAGAAATCAGATGGAGTGATTGAGGACTTTTCCATTAAGTTCCGTAAAGGCAACGACAATGAAACGATCATGATGATGGCCTGGGATACAACCCTGATCGAAGTACCGATTTCATTTTAAACTTCTGGTGGCCCGACCAGATTAATTATCTGCCTGTATGCCAAGGCCATCAATGAGGTATGGCTTATTTTTGTCGAACTTCAACTTGAAGGTGCCGATTAATCCATCGCCATTATCAAGTACCATTTCGAGGTTCTCTTCTTTTGATTTAATGGAAGTGATTTTGCTTCCGCTGAAATCTTCATGAAGGCGGGCCAACATATTAGCTTTTGCCTCTAATTTATCTGCTTCTTTTATTTCTTCTTTGGAAGAGGTGACTTTCCCATCCTCATTGTTCTGCACTTTCAACGTTTGCTGCTTATCGATTAGTGCCTGGGTATAGTTTTCCTTAACAAATTTAATCCACTCCTGTTTGTCGGAGGAATTAATAACGCGATGCATTTCCCGGGCACGTTTTTCCATGACCGTGGCCATAGATTCCTGCGCGAAGGTGGTGATGGATAGGCATAAGAAAAGGGTGAAAGTAAGTACTGATTTCATGATAATGGGGTTTATGTCAATGATGATGCATTGTCCCTAAAGAAAGTTGTGTCACGGACTAAATAAGTTATTAAAATTGATACACCACCGCATTGATATTCATGCCCGCACCAACCGAGGCGAAAACTACTTTGTCTCCGGGATGGATATGCTGATCCTTTAACTTGTTCTTCAGTATAAGATCCAGCAAGGTAGGGATGGTGGCAACAGAACTATTTCCCAACCAGGAGATGATCATGGGCATTACGCTTTTATTGCTGAACTCAAGTCCATAAAGCTTAAATAACCGGCACAGGATAGCTTCATCCATTTTTTCATTAGCCTGGTGGATCAGCACTTTGTTAATTTCCGATAGTTGAACATTAGCTTTATCGAGTGCGGTTTTTACCACATGGGGTACATGATTTAATGCAAACTCATAAAGTTTGCGTCCGTTCATTTTTATAAAGATATCGTTGTTTTTAAGTTGTGGGTCATAGGAGTGATCCATATTCAGCAACATAGCATGTTCGCTTGCCCACGTCTGCGTTTTGTGTGATAAGATACCTCCGTTGCCTTCGCGTCCTTCTAGAATTACAGCACCTGCACCATCAGAGTAAATCATAGAATCGCGATCGCGTATATCAATTACTCGTGATAATGTTTCAGCACCGATCACGAGGCATCGCTTAGCATCGCCAGATTTTATATAGTAGTTCGCCTGAATAACTCCTTCCAACCAGCCGGGGCAACCAAAGGGAATATCATAGGCTACGCAGTCTGGGTTTTTTATTTGTAACAAATATTTTATGCGCGATGCTAACGATGGCACGATGTCAACCCGGTTACTGTTGTGAGCTACATCGCCAAAATTATGGGCAACGATGACATAATCGAGTGATTCTTTATCTATATCATTACTTTCAAGTGCATTTTTTGCGGCAAGAAATCCAAGGTCGGAAGCCTTTTGTTCTGGTCTGGCATAACAACGATCTTCAATGCCTGTAATATCCTTGAATTTTTCTACAATACTGGCGGTGTCTTTGTTAATAGGAGATCCATCTTTTTCATAAAATGTATGATTCAAAAAATCCTGGTTGCTGACTTTTATTTCAGGAACGTAGCTGCCGGTTGCAATAATTACTGATTGAATAGAAGATACCGCCATGAAGAGCGAAGAATTAGAATTAGGTTTTAAGTCGTTTCAAGGTAATAGCTACTATTACTAAGTGCAATCTTTTTAAATTAATTACTTTAATGAATTAACGATCGTAAGGTTGTCAATGAATAATGTGTGATAAAGGCACAAATATTTTATGAACAAACAGAAATTCCAATCCAATAATTTCTAGTTCCATGGTTTCAGATTAACACTGAAACATGCTAGCAATGGATGCGTGCATAATTCATGAAATTAATGACCGAAAAATAAAGTATTGGGCTTCGATAGGTTTCCAGGTAGTGCTTCGAATTTTCCTTGCGGAAGCATAATCATATCGATCAATGTCACATCCTCTGAGTTTTGTGTGCGGAGACTTCATTTGAAAAAACGAGGCCTATCAAGTAAAAAATTCAAAAATTATATAAATTTAAATATCTGATTATCAACTATATAGTTATGATCACATGATTTATTACATCTAGCTTGTAGGATTTCTCATGAATTAAGTCTTAAATTTAAATCGTTAGTTTATAGTTATGTAAGAAACTATTCATTATCAGTAGATTATAAGTGTTGACTCCCCTAAAACAACTTATCATGAAAGCTCAAACTACGCGCACTTCACCCAACTATGTTTTAATTGCAATAATCCTCGCCTCACTTCTTTTCTGGATTGGAATTATTAAAGTATTCTTTGGACAACAGATTAAAGATTTCATTTTCTCGGTCATCTCTGCTTTGGCATAATTTGTCTGGCATTGGTTGGTATTCTCCGGATCAAAGGGAATCAGCCGTAGGCTTTAACCAGCTCGCAAATAATCTGATTGCGGGTACTGGTTAAAGCAAAAGTTCTGGCGAACTTCAAGATTTGTCTTTTGCAATTTCAAGGAAGTCGCCTATCTCCAGCACCGATTTACCGTAGTCTTTTTTCGCACAATGAATCATAGCCTGACCTACCTCGGCCAGGGTACTTACTTTGGATGGGAACAGTAATTGAATCAGGGGATAAGTCCACCCAAGCCATGTATAAAGGGCAAGTGTATTTTTTAATCCCGGAGTTGGTTTCATAATACCAGGACGAAAGCAATAGACTTTCTTAAAGGGTAGCTTCATCAAGTCATTTTCAGTTTTGCCTTTTACCCGTGCCCACATGAGTTTACCTTTTTCTGAACTGTCAGTTGAGGCACCTGACACATAACAGAACGTCATCGCTTGGTTAAGCTTCACCAATTGCCGCGCAACATGCAGGGTTAGATCATAGGTCAGCCGACTATACTCCGGTTCCTTCATTCCTACTGAAGAAACACCCAGACAAAAGAAACAGGCATTATATCCACCTAATTGAAACTCAATAGATGAGAGATTGTGAAAGTCTTTATGTATGATTTCCTTCAGTTTGGGATGAGTTAGACCACAAGGCTTCCGGTTGATCACAAGCACATGCTCAACATCGGCATGGTTCAAACATTCGTGTAGCACTCCTTCGCCTACCATACCGGTGGCTCCTGTAATAATGGCTCTTATTTTCATATTGTTCAGGTCCTTGATGATAACTTCAATGTCGCGATTTGAGCCTGTTTTATTCTAATTGACCATCAATTTGTTCAAAAAGGTATGGACAAGACTCATTTTTCATAACCCGCTCAACAGACTAATTGTGTAACCTCTGATTCTTTATTAGGTATCCATTACAATCGATGCAACGGTTTAGTTATTGGTGTGGTCTTTTGCGTGTTGTCATTTAAATAATTCCCAATGTTGAAGCACAATCTCCTTCTCATTTATCGAAATATCCTTCGAAACAAGAGCTATTTCTTTATCAACTTGATTGGTCTTTCAGCGGGATTGGTGTGCACTTTGTTGATTTATTTATGGGTGAGGGATGAATTGCGAATGGATAAATTCCACGAGAAAGACAGTCGACTATTCCAGGTAATGGAGTTTCAAAAGTATGCTGATGAGGTCATGACAACCACCTCCACTCCGGGAATATTAGCTGAAACCCTTAAAGAGGAAATTCCTGAAGTTGAGTATGCTGCCACCACTACCTGGATTAATCCTTTCACGCTTTCCATTAAGGACCATAACGTAAAAGCGAAAGGCTATTATGTTGGGCAGGATTTCTTCAATATTTTTTCATACATGTTAATCGATGGCAATCCCGATAAGGTGCTTCACGACAAGCTCTCTATTGTTATCTCTCGAGAGCTCGCCCGCAAACTATTTGGTACGGAAGAAAACGCAATAGGCAAGCAAGTGGAGTTCCAACATAAGGAGTCGTTTCAGGTGAGTGGCGTATTTGAAGGCACACCACCCAACTCTTCCCATCAGTTTGATTTCGTATTGTCGTTCGAAGGATTTAAAGATGATAATGAATGGGTGACCGAGTGGGGCAACAACGGCCCTTCTTCGTTTGTTGTTTTGCGCGAAGGAAGCGATGCCCAGGCGGTATCAGACAAAATCAAGGATTTCATCAAACCAAGAGATGATAACTCAAATGTTACGCTCTTCCTTACGCAGTTTTCGCAACGCTATCTATTTGGTCGTTATGAAGACGGCAAGCAAACTGGTGGTCGCATCGAGTACGTACAATTATTCTCCATCATCGCTATCTTCATTCTTATTATCGCTTGCATTAATTTCATGAATCTTTCTACGGCCCGAGCTTCGCGCAAAGCCAAAGAAGTGGGCATAAAGAAATCAATTGGTGCCCAACGAGGCTCTCTCATAGTTCAATACCTGAGCGAATCGTTGGTCACTTCTTTTTTGGCGCTCTTATTGGCCCTGTCCATTGTGTGGTTGTTCCTTCCCCAGTTTAATATTATCACTGAAAAAAGAATATCGCTTTCGTTTAATGATCTGGAGTTGGTTGGCTGGTTTTCGGGCATAGCATTGCTTACAGGAATTATAGCGGGAAGTTACCCCGCCTTATACCTTTCCGGATTTAAGCCAGCCGCTGTGCTCAAGGGTGTTGTAAAAGGATCATGGGGTGAATTGTGGGCCCGCAAAGGATTGGTTGTATTTCAGTTTTTCTTATCCGTGATTTTGATTGTATCGGTACTCGTAATTTACAAACAGATCGATTTTGTTCAATCAAAAAATCTTGGCTACAACAAAGAACACCTGATTCAAATTCCGGTAGAAGGGAAGGTTGAAGGCAATGTGAACACGTTCATCCAGGAAGTAAGAAAAGTTCCTGGTGTGGTGAGCGTATCCAGTTTAGGTCACAGTATGTTGGGTCGCAATAATAACACCAGCGGACTGCAGTGGGAGGGTAAGAATCCAGAAGACATGATCCTGTTTGAAAACATCAGCGTGAATCATGGTTTGATTGAAACGATGGGGATTGAAATGGCAGAAGGCCGTTCATTTTCTGAAGAGCATAGCACCGATACTTCCAAGATTATTTTTAATGAGGCAGGTATTCGCATTATGAATTTGAAGGATCCGATTGGTAAACACATTAAGTTGTGGGGCCAATATGACTTGGAGATTATTGGCGTGGTAAAGGATTTTCATTTTCAATCGATGCATGACATTGTCAATCCGCTTTTCTTCCGTTTGTCGCCAAAAAACACGTGGAACGTTGCTATCCGGATGGAAGCAGGACGCGAGAAAGAAACACTCGAAGCATTAAATAATTTTTACACTGCCTACAATCCTGGATTCTCATTTGAATATAAATTTCAAGATCAGGAATATGCAAAGATGTATGCAGCCGAACAGCGCGTGGCCACGTTGTCGGGTTACTTTGCCAGCATGGCCGTTCTCATTTCGTGTCTTGGATTATTTGGACTTGCCACGTTCACAGCCGAGCGCAGGTTGAAAGAGATTGGCATCCGCAAAGCATTGGGCTCGTCTTCTACAAACATCGTGATATTGCTGTCCGGTGACTTTACAAAAATGGTGTTGGTTTCCATCTTCATAGGCATCCCGGCCAGTTATTGGTTGTTAAGCAAGTGGCTGGAGCGATTTGCCTTTCACATTGAATTGAATAGCTGGTATTTTATTTCGGCCGGGGTAATCGCACTGGTTATCGCATGGGCAACGGTGGCCTGGCAAGCTATCAAAGCAGCTAATGTCAATCCAGTGAAGTGTTTGAGAACAGAGTAGTTCTTTGCACTAGGGGAGCACTAATTTAAATGTCTTTAAACGCTAAGTTAACTTAAGCAATTCCAATTCTGCTTTTCCCTTTCCATCCGGAGTGGTATAAAAAGGACGTTCTTCAATCACGTAGTTTGTCTCGGGGTCAATACCAAGGGCGTGATAAATGGTCTGATGAATCTGATCGATGCGTATGGGCTTCTCAATCGTCTTGCATGGTCTTTCCTCTGCTGTCTTGCCATAGACATATCCATTTTTAATTCCACCTCCAAACATTAACATGGAGCAACCATCCGTAAAGTGACGGTGCATGCCATAATGTTTCATTTCTTCAATGACGTTGGGTTGACTGACTTGTTCCAGCACCTTTAACTCAGGGCGACCTTCCACCATCATATCGCGACTAAATTCACTGGCAAGTATGACAAGCGTTCTATCCAGCCTTCCTGATTTTTCAAGATCAAGAATTAATTGAGCTATCGGACCATCAATTTGTTTCTTCATTTCTTTGAGACGTGTGTTTCCATTCTCATGGGTGTCCCATCCCTTAAAGGGCTCATACTCGGTGGTCACACTAATAAATCGTGCACCCTGTTCGGTAAGTCTCTTCGCCATCAGGCAGCCGAGTCCAAATTTTCCCGTATTATAGATATCATAAATTTCCTTCGGTTCCGTTGATAAATCGAATGCTTTCGCCTCCGGAGAATTGAGTAGGATATAGGCTTGCTCCATTGATCGCTTCAATGACTCCTTCTGATAATCGCTGCCATATTCACCAACTGTACCTTTGCTTATCAAATCGTTGTAAAGTTTGTTGCGGCTCTCAAACCGCTTGACAGACATACCCACAGGCGGCCTTACACTTTCCAAACCTGAAGATGGATCGGGTATCAGGAAAGGTCCATACTCGTTACCCAGAAATCCTGCCGTATGAAATGCTTTCAACTCTTCACCTTCTCCTACTGTGAAGCGCTGCCCGATGTCAATGAATGCCGGGATGACCGGGTTAAGTGGACCTAGCTCTTTTGCAATCCATGATCCAATGTGGGGGGCCGCAACACTTTGAGGTGGTTCATAGCAGGTGTGCCAATGATATTGGTGACGCGAGTGAAGAATAAAACCAAGATCAGCGGCTACATAAGATCTGATCAATGTTCCCCGATCCATTATTTTTCCAATTGATTCAAGACCTTCCGAAAAATGTATTCCATCCAGTATGGTTGGAACTGATTTGAACGTGCTTAAAACACGATTGGATTCCATACCCTTTTCAAAAGGATCATATCGTTTGGGGTCAAATGTTTCGGTGTGTGCCATGCCACCTGCCATCCACAATAGTATTACCGTGTCTGCACTGGACGTAATTTTTTTTGAGTCGCATGAAACCAAACCGGCCATCGGTGACGTGGCCAATGCTGCCATGGCAGCCAGGCTGGTTTTCTTCAGAAATTCTCTTCTGTCCCAATTCGTATTCATAACAGGATCAATATACAATTTGAAATTCAGGTAATAAGAATACACTCCAGAATAAGTCGGCAATGGCTTCTGCATCGGGCTTGTCGCCCAGCAGATTTGCAGCTACATCCATTTCTTTTTTTTCAGGTTCTCTTCCCAGTGTTTTCCTGAAAAGGTCTTTTACCAATTGGTCACGTTCCGGATACTTCTGTTTCCAATCAGCGGCACCCTTCGTTAATACCTGATTAAACTTTACACCATTGGTTAATTCAAGTGCCTGTAAAAGATTGGCTTGTGAATCTCTGGTGGTGGTGACTGTTTCACGGTTAGGCCGTCCTAAGGCAGTGAGGAACGTGTTGTTGGCTACTAATGAGGCACGCACAAAGGGTTGGTTGGATTGATTGAATTTCGACTTTCCAAACGGATTATACTTCAAGGCAGAGTCAGAAAACACAGGGGCCAGAATACTGCTTACGGCATCAGAAAATTGTTCAGCGGAAATTCGCTTGCGTAGCCTACCATTAAATTTAAAATTATTACCCGCAATAAGATTAGCATCCTGAACACCAATGGATGTTAGCTGGTATGTTTTTGAAGTTGTAATCAGGTAGACAAGCTCTTTTAAATCATAATTATGCTCCGTAAAATAAGTCGACATCCAATCCAGCAAATCCTGGCTCCAGGGTTCATTGTCCATGGCATCAACGGGCTCCACTAATCCGCGACCTAACAATTGAGCCCACATCCGGTTAACAATCGTTCTGTAGAGTCGCCCATTGGCAGGTTGTGTAAGGTACTCCGATAACTGCTTTAACTTTTCCGTCCGGTTGGCAGTGCTATCAATGGTTCCTAATTCTTTCCAGAGTATCCTGGTTCCGGCCATTTTACCGGTTGGCTTATCACAACGATTTATCTCTAAGGTTGAGTCTGAGAAGATATTGGCAAACGCATATGCGTCTTCAAGTTTCCAGTCGCTGATAAAACTATTGTGACAAGAAGCACATTTCAAATTAAGTCCAAGAAGCACTTGCGATACATTTTGGGCGGCCTGCAGTTGTGTAGTCTGACTGGCATTGACAACACCGCGCCAACTAATTCCTTCAATAAATCCCTTTGATTCTTTGGTGGGATTGATCAATTCTTTTACAAACTGATCATATGGCTTATTAGTCTGCAATGATTTATAGAGCCAATCAGTAATGTTATATCGACCATTGGTGATATAACCGGTGCCAGTGTAATCGTTGCGCAGGGCATCGTTCCAGAACGTAAGCCAGTGCATGGCATAATCATCATTGCGATTCAGTAATTCTTTGATCCAGATTGATCGTTTATCATCACGGCTATCCGTCATGAATTTTTCCTGCTCTTCCGGAGTAGGTAATATGCCGATGATGTCAAAGTAGACTCTTCTCAGAAATAAGCGGTCATCTACTACTTGCGGCCATTCGATATTGTTTTTGGTAAAATAATCGTCTACCCATCTGTCTACCGGGTTCGCAAATTTCCCAGCTGATGATGCTGGCAATGTTGGGTTGCGTGGTTCCAATTTAGCCACCCTATATTCAGTGGATTTTCCCGCTGAGTCAGGCCACGGTGCGCCTTGAGCAATCCAATAACTCAGTAACTCGATCTCCTCTTTATGAATAGATTTCCCTTTTGGTGGCATTGATTCATCATCGTTTCGTGGCAATAGGAGTCTGCGGATCATATCGCTTTCTTCCGGTTTACCGGGAATAATTACAGGCCCGTCTTCACCACCTTTCATCGCCATATGCTTTTGATCGAGACGAAGTTCTCCTTTCACTTTTTGCGAGCTATGACACTTATAACAGTTGTGGGCAAAAATTCCTTTTACTTGCACAATTAACTCTTGCTGTTGGGTTGAATTGAGGGCGCTGTCGCGTCCTAGCGAAGCCATATTAAAATTAGTTCCACCTTTATAATCATCCATCCACGGAAGTGTGCTGGAGAGATAATCATCACCATGAGTAAGAGAAGCTCCGAAATGACCAGCCACTGAAACACCGATGGTAGAAATGAAAAGCAGGATACGATAGGCCTTTATGGTCGTATCACCTTTTCGTTTTAATAGTTGATACAGCAATATGGCAGTGCCTGTGGTAAGTATAGCCGTGACATTTCCCAAAACCTGATGAATGGTGACCACATCACCTTCGATTTCTTCTTGCAGAAATAGCAACCAACCAAACAAAACAGTCACCAGGGCTGAAGCAGCACCAGCAAACACCAACACATTAATTCCAGGACGGAGTGATGAATCAAAGTTCTTTAGTGAGTAGAGTTCCAGCAGAGCGGCCAGCACTAGCAAGGCAATGGGAAAGTGAACGATCATGGGGTGTAATCGACCCATAAAATTCCATAGCCAGAATGATGCTTCAGGAGAAGCAGCTGTTTCCGGAGATGCATAAACAAATTGGGTAGCAAGGCACAGAAACATGGCTGTTATAAACACAAAAAAGAGCTTTGAAAATAGTCTTGTCATTCGCATAATGCCTATGGCATTGCAGCAATATAATTAAAAAAGGAAGGAGTAAGGAAGGAAATTATATGAAGCATATTAATCAAAGAAGGGCAAGAATTTCACCTGACATTTACGAATTCGTTCATAGTAGCTTTCTGGTGGTAGCTCACACATCATCGATATAATGATTGATAAATGCCGGTTATAAAATTCCATTATTTGCCGGGTTTGGCCCAACTAGTACACCAATTATTAAAACACCGATGGGGGTGCTCTCCTGCATTCTTACTCTTTGTTAATTCCTTTTTTTAGAGTTTAATTTAAAAAAACTATATTGAATACGTATAAACTTCAAAACAGCATGAAACCGAACAATGGTTTAAGCGGTAATCGAAGGAAATTTCTGACTTCAGTGGCAACGCGGACTGCAGCCATTGGCTTGGCAGCACTTACTACGCCATTGATAACCCAGGCTGTACCGAAGCATGGCTTTCAGAATCAATCGGATTTGGAAGCGTGGTTTACTTCATTGACTGGCAAGCATAAAATGGTTTTTGATGCCGTTTCCTCCAATGATGGACTTCCCATTGTTTATGCTTATAATTTTTTATCCACCAATAATCAAACCGGTACACCGGATGATCAACTCAGTGTGCTGGTTGTGCTGCGTGGTAAAGCTATTCCACTCGCTATGGATGATAATGCCTGGAATAAATTCAAGCTGGGAAAAATGTTTAAGATCATTGATTACGCCACCAATGCACCTTCGGATAGAAACTTATATTGGAATCCCAAAGATGGCGAGATGCCTCAAAGCGGAATGTCTATTAAAGCCCTGCAGGAGCGAGGTGTGAAATTTTGTGTTTGTGATACAGCAC
Organism: Cyclobacteriaceae bacterium; assembly: GCA_043774805.1. GTDB lineage: Bacteria > Bacteroidota > Bacteroidia > Cytophagales > Cyclobacteriaceae > ELB16-189. The sequence continues at coordinate 40,037 of JAYVTB010000006.1, forward strand.
TAACCATGACGAGTTCACAATATGCCAGGAGTAAGAGCATGGATCCTGGTACTGTTAAGAAGGAATGGATTGCAAATGTTTTACCTGGAATTCAAATTCTTCCTTCTGGTGTGTGGGCAATTGGGCGAGCACAACAGCACGGTTGCGCTTATTGTTTTGCAGGTTGATGATGAGTGATAATTGATTCTAAGTGGATTGCTGAAATATCGTTCTATAGTAGTTATAGGTATGGTGTCATTGTTCCTTAGTTTAATAATTGGTTTAATCACTAAACATAATCTATGAAAAAGTACATTCCATTATTATTTGCTTTCACTTTATTGTCCTATCAGGCAAGCGCTCAGGGTTGTATTGCCATTCGCAACCTTACTGGCTTTGGCCAATTTAGTCTGCCCCAGTATAACCAGGAGCCAATTAAATGGCTGGTCAATGTAAACACTCGTTATTCTGAGTTTTCCAAGACCTATGAAGGTAGTAATGAGGTTGATGTACTTCCTGAAAACAAGCCTTATAGCAACACTTTTATTTTGGACTTTGCCGTTACCAGGTTTTACGACAAGGGATGGTCCGTTACCGTGGACGTACCGATCATGCATGGCATGCGTGAAACCTGGCAGGAACATGGCGGACCAGCAGGAGATCACGTAAAACACAAAACCAACTCTTTTGGATTATCTGATATCCGTGTTGCTGGTTATAAGTGGTTGTTCGATGTTTCTGAAGTTCACAAAGGGAATATACAGGTAGGCCTGGGATTGAAATTGCCAACAGGAGATTACAGGTATCAGGATGTTTTCTACGCGACTACTGGGAAAGTAAGCGCCCCGGTAAATCCAACGATGCAACTGGGGGATGGGGGATTAGGTATAACTGCGGAAGTCAATGCATTTTACACACTAAATAAACGGATAAGCCTTTACGCTAATGCATTTTATCTTTTGAGTCCACGAGATATAAATGGAACATCGCCCAGGAGTGCGGTTCCCTATACCCAAGCCCAAATTGATGCCATGGCAAATATAAATAGCGTACCCGATGCCTTTACGATTCGTGGTGGTGCCAATGTTACCGTTAAAAATTTAGTATTCTGGGGCGGGATGAGGATGGAGGGATCTCCCGTGCATGATTTGGTTGGAGGAAGTAATGGACAGCGAAGAGCCGGATACTCAGTGTCTGTAGAACCAGGAGTAAATTATAATTTCAAAAAGTCTATGATTTACTTATTTGTTCCTGTGCCTGTTTACCGGACTATAAATCAGTCGATGCCCGATAAGGAATTAGGTCTTCCGAGCCGCGGTGGGATGCCAGACTACCTGATCTTCCTTGGTGCGGTGTTTAAAATCGGGCCAAGTGTTCCAGAATTTAAGTAGAGTTATTGTTGCATCCAGATAGATTTCATTTGTTGTCAATTTCTGCTTTGCCTTATTTAACTCTACTTTGTCACAACTAAGTTGCTGATTTTTGGCTACTTCCATAGTATTGGTGTTTAAGTATTTTCAGTTTTTTAAATTCACTTAGCACAT
>JAYVTB010000007.1:0-43707 GCA_043774805.1 Cyclobacteriaceae bacterium
TGAAAGCCGCGAACGGATCCTTATTAACCATGGTCACTCAAAACAATGATTCTATAAAAGTCTTTAGAAGTAAAAGTGAGGACAAGCCTAAAAGGGTGGAGCCCAATAAAACGGAGGTCACAGCGATCCTTACGTATCAAGGCGGAAACCTTCATCGAAAAGAGATCGGCTATGGATCAAGCTACCTTTCTCAATCTGCCAGAAGTTTCATAATTACACCACAAGTCAAAAGAGTACAATTGTTTGATGGTTCTGGCAAGTTGACCAGAACATTTGATTATTAGAGGTGATGTATTCTGATTCCATTTAAAAGACGTAACCAAAACACTGTCTGTAGCGCTATTCTATATCTTTGATCAGATCAGTACTTCCTTAAGAGCTCGCTACTAGGCTTTCCGAAGTAACTCAATGGATTATTACAAATGCAACCTATACCGCTGGTATGATCCTCAGCAACGGTACGGCTATTGGCAATGTGCGCATTTACCCAAGCGATGCGCGGATTAAAAGCTATACCTATGAACCCGGTGTTGATATCAGTTCTGTTATTGATGAGAATGGCAGTGTTCTAAAATATTCCTATGACCCATTTGGTCGCTTTTTGCAAGTCAACAGTAAGAAAGGAATGGAAAACAGTACCGGTATAATTATAAGACCAACTAGCACAGAACAATAGCTCACTAAATTGAAACCGACCATCTAATGATTGCCTCAAAATATTTGCCTTGTTTTGAAAAGCACTGACCAATTAATTTATAGCTGAATCCTTCACCTTTGATATAATTAATCTTTTCAGCTAAATCACGAGCCTCATTTCCATATTTGATGGCCTCTTTTTGGTCAACGTTGAGATATGCCGAGCCAAGTTCAATCAGGGTTTTTACCTTGACCGAGTCGTCATTCTGGACTGCAATAGCGCGTTTTAATCTTTCAATTTCTGAAACGTCATTCTGCGCATTTACGGCCTTCGCAATGAAAAATATAAGGCATACCAATAGTGCATTCTTCATTGTTGTACATTCACCCTTATAAATCTAATAAAAAGGAATGTAACTTGAACGTCATCATCTTCTTAAGGTTACGGATTGATACCTCTTACATGTGCCATTGTCACAACTTTCACAATCCAATAAAAATCAGTAAACTGCTCTTCAATCTATAGCTGCCATTAATTGAAATCAGAGCAAAGCACCCGTAAGAATATCATTGACAAGCGCTTGTTGGCCGCTGGCTGGAATGTGAGTGACCGCTCGCACGTAGTCGAAGAGTATGATATCCTTGTTGGGCTATGAGCCTTGAGGTAACTACCATGGGCTTGCTGTCAAAGCTTTTTGAAAACCTGAAAATGTGTAGCGCAAAAAAGAATGTAGCTCACCATTTTGGGTTGGGTCACCCAAAAGTACTGGAAAGTTGGATGCATACTTTCAGTAATGCCCGTAACATCTGTGCACATCATGGTCGCCTATGGAACCGACCGCTAACTCAAGCACCAATTATCCCCAACAATACCACACAGCCTTTTATACAAGACAAGGCAATAAATGCGCACCAGTGCTATGCAATGCTCTGTTGCATTATTTATGCAATTAAACTGATAAGTCCAGCGAGTCAATTTGTCAATCGATTAAAGGAGCATATCAATTTGCATCCTTCTATTTCATTAACAGATATGGGATTTCCGGCTACTTGGCATGACGAACCACTTTGGTATTAAATTTTTTGCCCGTGGCTGGTGTTCACAGCACTGCCAACCTCCCAAATCTAAAATCTTTCCTTTGCCGGTGTTCTTAAAGGCAACCAATTGCTGTCAGTTTAATTCACTAGATTGGCGATGGTGGCTGAGCCAACAATTACCTATTCAAAAGAGTAGAAATACTAAAGGGCTTATATATCTTCTTAAGTTGAGGCAACAGAGGTGTGATTTCACCACATAAAATCACTTCCTTATTCCACCCATTCCACCTATCTTCCTCCAATAATTTAACATCAAAAATCCTTCTATGAGAAATTTTATTCGCCTTTTAGGCTCGTTTGTATTATTAATATTCTACTTTACAGTTGAAGCCCAAACCGTTAAGAAAGAGGACATTGAGCAACTTAAGTTTCGCCACATCGGTCCAATAGGTAATCGTGTTACGTGTGCTGTGGGTATTCCCGGAAATGATCTCGTTTACCTGGCTGGTGCTGCTACCGGTGGTATATGGAAAACGACTGACGGAGGACTTATATGGAGGCCTGTATTCGATGACAAACCGGTTCATGCTATGGGCGCATTGGCCGTAGCTCCATCCGATCCTCAAGTCGTATTCGCAGGAACAGGAGAAAGCTCAATTCGTTCTAATGTGTCGATCGGAAATGGAGTATGGAAATCTACCGATGACGGTGAAACCTGGAACCATGTTGGTCTCGACAACACCGGACGTATTTCAAGAATCGTTATTCATCCTACTAATCCTGACATTATTTATGTCTGTGCTGTTGGCCATGCCTATGCTCCACAAAAGGAAAGAGGTGTTTATAAAACCACTGATGGTGGCAAATCATGGAAGCAGGTTTTGTTTGTCGATGAGAACACCGGCTCTTCGGATCTGGTGATGGACCCTCATAATCCTCGTATTCTTTTTGCCGGCATGTGGCAGTTATCATTGAGCACATGGAATCGTACCAGCGGTGGCCCCGGTAGTGGTCTTCACATGTCTACAGACGGTGGCGAAACCTGGACAAAGCTAAAAGGCAATGGTTTGCCAGAACAACCGGTTGGCAAGATTGCACTTTCCATGACGCCTGCTAATCCAAGCCGCGTTTACGCACTTATAGAGACTGGTGACGGCCTTGAGAAGATGGGTGATAAAATTGAAAGTGGTGAACTATGGCGCTCAGACGACAAGGGAAAATCATGGAGTCTTATCAACTCCAATCGTAATCTAACCGGAAGGCAAGCTTACTACACGCGCGTTACTGCATCTCCTGATCAGGCGAATGATGTCTATTTTATTTCATCCACATTCTTTTCCAGCATTGATGGTGGACGCACCACCGAACCAGTCGATTTCGCTACTCAACCTTACGGGGATCATCATGAAATGTGGATCGATCCAACCAATGGAAGTCGCATGATTGTATCTCATGATGGCGGCATTTCGATTTCTAAAAATCGAGGCAAAAGCTGGATGCGAATCAGTCTTCCGATAGCGCAGTTGTATCACGTAACTACTGATACGAATATTCCATACAATGTATTAACCAACCGTCAGGATGGACCGTCTATGCGCGGACCAAGTAGAAGTGGCATAGGTGGATTTATGGGTGCCGGCATTGCCACGGGCATGTGGCATGAAGTAGGTGGTGGCGAGAGTGGTTTTGCAACACCTGATCCTAAGAACCCGGATGTGATTTGGTCTAGTGCTTCTGGTACGGGTGCCGTAGGCGGTGTTATGGTTCGCTATAACGAGAAATCCCGACAATATCGTCAGGTAGAAGTTTGGCCAGATTATACACCAGGCCATCCGGCCAGCGAGGTGAAATACCGTTTCCAGTGGACGTTCCCCGTGCTGATTAGCCCACATGATAATAACACAGTTTATGTGACCAGTCAGGTGGTGCATCGTACCACCAATGCTGGGCAATCATGGGAAGTAATCAGTCCTGATTTAACGATGAATGATAAATCAAGGCAGCAGATGTCGGGCGGACTTACTCCTGACAACATTGGTGTGGAATACGCGAACGTGATCTATGCATTTGAAGAATCACCCGTAAAGCAAGGTGTATTCTGGGCAGGCACGAATGATGGCCAGGTTCAGGTAAGCCAGAATGGGGGTAAGGATTGGTTAAATGTGACCAAAAATTTACTTGAATTGCCTCCATTAGGTTCTGTCAGAAATATAGAGGCTTCTCGCTGGAGCGAAGGCAAGGCTTATCTCACTATTGATTTACATGAGGCAGGAAATTTCCAACCCTTCGTTTACAAGACCGACAACTTTGGTAAGACCTGGAAGAAAATAACCAAGGGCATCGAATCAGGCAATCTCAATTATTGCCGCAGCATCAAGGAAGATCCTAAACGCAAAGGCCTGCTCTACCTGGGCACCGAGAGTACACTTTATGTTTCGTTTGATGATGGAGAAAACTGGCAGGTGTTTATGAGCAATCTTCCTCACACACCGATGTATTGGATCGACATACAAGAACATTTCAACGACCTTGTTTTAGGTACCTATGGGAGAGGAGTTTGGATTCTCGATGATCTTACGCCATTGCAACAACTTCCACAAAATGCTACTGGTGTGAAGGCGGCATTGTTCAATCCGAAAGATGCTTACCGATTTCAACCGAAGACTTCAACCATGCAGTTTCTTCCTGAACCTTCAACGGGTGTTGATCCACCATCAGGTGCCTCGATCAACTACTGGCAGAATTCAGATAAGGACAGCGTGAAGATCTATATTACGTCAACTTCCGGAGATACTTTAAAGACTTTCAAAGAAAAAGGTAAAGCAGGTATCGGTCGTGTGTGGTGGGACTTCCACGGAAAGCCAACCAAAGACATAAAGATGCGCACCACACCAACCGGTTCCGATTGGGTTGCGCTTGATAAAGGAAGATCGCGCCCCGCCTTTATCAGTTATGGTTTTGGTTCATACCTGATTCCTCCCGGAAAATACAATGTAAGTATGGTGGCCGGTGATCAGAAGTTTACAAGCACGCTCACCGTTAATAAAGATCCGCACTCAGAGGGCACACTCAGCGACATCGCAACGCAGGTAGAGTGGCTGGCAAAGATCCATGCCGATTACGATGCTGGTGGTAAGATCGTGACGGAAATAGAATCCATTCGCAGGCAGCTCTACGACCTACAAGATGTATTGCGCTCAAAAGGTAGTGCGTATAAGAAGTTGGTGAAGTCCGCTTCATCAATAGATAGTATGTTGATCGTAACAGAAAGCAAACTTGTCCAGTTGAAATACACCGGCACGGGACAGGATGATGTTCGCTATCCGGAAATGTTGCTCGGTAAATTAGGTTACCTGGCTGGTGCTATTGGCACTGCTGATTTTGCTCCAGCTGATCAACACAAAGAGGTGTATGGCTTATTGAAACAACGACTCACTACCGTGCAAAAGGAATATGATACGCTGATGAAGAATGATTTTGCATCTTTCATGAAATCACTGAAAGATCAACAAATTGAGGCAGTGGTTACCAGCTGGAAGTGAGTTTGAATAATTAGAAATCAAATCGAATAAAGCACCTCTGTAGCTGAAACTGCAGGGGTGTTTTTTATTTGATACCTATGAGATACCTAAACTGACATCCATTCTACAATTTCTTTTCATGAGGAATTGGAATAGTATTCACCTCAGAAGCTGCACGAATTGTTCAGTGCTTGCTTTAAGATTTCTGTTTCGTGGAACGAGATCTTTTAAAGCAGTTCTATTTCTTTTCACTCATTAACCCAGATTACGCATTAAAAATCCTGAAGGAATGATATTATTGTAATAGTCATATTCCCGTGAAAGAGTGAACCCTGAAGGGATGAAATTATGTCACCCCTTCGGGGTTTTGATGTAAATAGCCTTCATACTTTGCTATAATCATTTCAGCCCTTCGGACTTTTCTCTAATGGGTAATTTGGGATGAGAATTTTTCAGTACATCAGCTAGGAGGATGTAATATCTGTTTCCAGAGTTGCATTTTCGGTTTAAAAAAAATAAGAAAAGAAAGAGATTGGTAATGAACTACCGTAGAAATACGGCACACCGTTAGCGAGTATGTTTTCTTATTCAATTCTACTTTCTAGATAAATCCTTCCTATTACTTTTATTTTAGTCCAAGCATCAGGGAGTTTTTATTCTTTAAAGCGGCACCCATGATAACATATTTTATACTGCTTCTCTTACTCTTCATTGGAATCAGCTTTTGCACAGAAGGGGAGGGACATTGAGTGAAGTGACAGATAATGCGAAAGTGAAATGCTTGATTTAAAATGGAGAACCATAAGCAGCATATAACATACAATGAATACAAAAACACTTTATGAATTTTAAATATTGACGAATATGAAGACTTTATCTGCATTAATTTTTTTTACAATCGGGTGGATGATGGTGTTTGGCCAGGATAATCCACCTCAGGTAATTCCTCCCACCCCCAATGTGGCCAGCCTTGGCAAGTATGGAAGTACATCAGTGGGGCTATATACTGGCCAGCCTAAAGTAACCTTTCCTATTCACACTATTCAATACCCGGATTTTAAATTCCCCATTGCGTTGGATTATAGCTACAATGGACTGAGGCCGGAGGAGTATCCTGGATGGGTAGGAATGGGTTGGGCCTTGCAGGCAACAGGGGTTATTACACGGCAAACCCGTGGCATAGCGGATGAGCGTTTATATGGTTATAACGGTTATTATAAAAAGGGACTTGAGGTAGTTTCGTTCATAAATAATTCTATGAATACCTCACTCCCTGCATTTCAAGGGTTACTCAATGGTCTCAAAGATGGATACATGGATGGAGAGCCCGATCTCTTCGTGCTTTCCGCACCAGGCCTTTCTGGAAAGTTTTTCTTTGATGAGTCCCAATGCAACTCGCAGATCATGGAAGGTAATCTTGTTATTAAAGAGGCAGTGATGATCCCATTCAGTAAAATAAAAGTGAAAGGTTTTTTTGATTACACAGCCAAATACAGCACAGCCACTGGAATTATTAAAAAATTTGAGGTAACCAATGAACAAGGAGTTAAATATCTGTTCGATGTGATGGAAAAGTCTGCCAACATTCTGCAAGATATCGACAATGGTAATGCCTCTTCTGATTTCGGCAATGCCTGGTATCTATCCCGAATAACTACTCCTTTTAATAATGAGATCATATTTCAATACCGATTTCGGATATTAGATAATCCGGCCACCGTTACTGAAGAGATGTTATTGCCTGAAAATTTTAATTCTACACCCCAATATTACGCTACATCAACTACTGAAGCGGTGCTCACATCAATTTCATTTAGAAATGGCTTTATCAATTTTGTTGAGGAAACCACTCCACGTGCAGACTGGAATTCCTTGAACTGGACCTATTCGAGAAAGCAGGCCACAGAGCAGCCTAAAGCACTTGATAAGATTAGTATTCAGGTAGGTAACGGGCTACTGAAAGAAATTGACTTAACCTACAATTATCTGGGTGGGTCACGATTAATACTGGAAAGCATTCAGGAGAAGAATGGCGCCACAACGATGCCCCCAACCCGCTTTGAATATCAATCCGGAATCGTTCCAGCAATCGGAAATCACTCTCAACTATTTAATCAAGATCATTGGGGGTACTATAGCGGTACAGACAATACCACACTACTCACACCCTTTTTTGGATCTGGAAGTGGAACTCTGGGAGCTTTTTCTTTTTCGTTCACAGGGAATTTACGGCTTCCAAATGAAGCCCTTTCAAAGACTGGGGTCTTAAATAAAATCACTTACCCGACTGGAGGAACTAGCAACTTCGAGTATGAACCAAATGATTTTTATAGCGATGTTCCCGTTAGCTTTCTGCCTCCAAGAGGAGATTTTACAAATATGGCAACCGCTACAGCTGTAACTGGCCTCGGTTTAGGAGAGTCTGAACTTCGCCAAACCTTCACCCTTACTTCTTTGACCTATGGAAAAATCGATTTCTCTTTACAGGTAGCTAATTGTGGAGAAGGAACTGCAACTGTTCGTGTTTTAAAAAAGGCCACTCAGGAACAAGTCCTTGGATATCATTTGTACAGAAGCCCCAATGGAATAGATCCCGTTCAGTACCTCGGTCCGGAACCTAATACTGTATTTGTTCTTGAAGCGGGCCAGTATGAAGTGGTCGCCAATGCCTCTATCGAATCCACGTGCACTGTTAGTATTACTCAACCCGCGCGGTCTTCAATTACTTATAAGGCTTGGATACCAGATCTTTCAGGAGCCAATTATATGGCAGGAGGGATGCGTGTAAAAAAAATTACCGATTGTGATCAGGGTCAAACAAGCGGTTGTGTAAAACAAAATTTTGCGTATTTCGATCCAGCTGCCAGCCAAAAATCAAGTGGCATCTTGATTTCCGAACCCATTTATTCTCATGACTTGACACTGATTAAATCAAACGGGTCAACGATTTACACCTACAATGGAAAGGTCCTGCGCGCAAATAGTTTTGTGCCAGTTGCAAACACTCAAGGATCCACTATTGGATATAAGTATGTGACTGTTACTACCGATGACGCTGCCAGTCAGGGCAAGACGCTGCATAATTTTACATCCGCTGCAGAATATAAAGATATTGTTTACGACAAATACCCATTTCCAATGAATGTGAGTAATGATTGGAAACGTGGTAGCGAAGTTTTTATGAAAAACCACAACCCTTCAGCTCAAGTTGTAAAGGAAACTCAAACAACGAGTACCCCATCAACCTATTACAATAGAAAAATTGCAGTTCAAACTGTTCCTAAGATTAAATTACTCGACATGGCAGGCGTAGATTACAGCCTACAAATCACTGATTATTACTACAACTCATATGACCTTATTTCAGGTAAAATGGAACTGACTTCCGAAACCCGGTCGAGTAATGAAAATGGAGTGTCGCTCACTACGATCTCAAATTATTCTTACGAAAATCCCACTCATCTTCAGGTAACAAAAATTGAAAGTAAAAATAGTAAAGGTGATTTACTGACAACCACACTTAAATATCCGGATGACGTTGGTTCGGTAGCGGGACTTACTTCCACGGAAACAACCGGTATTCAAAATGCAACCAATCGAACAGCAGTAATCGAAAAAAGAAACAGTATCAATGGGGTCGTTCAAGAGACGATGCGCTCATTATATGATGGACCCAAATTGATGCGAGTGCTAAAGTCGACAGAAGCACGAACATTGGAAGAAGTGCTATCCATAAATACCTATGATTTTTATGGAAGCGTTTTGAATTATACTACCCGTCAGGGCGAAAACGCCTCCTATGTGTATGACTTGCTTTCAATAAATCCCATTGCAGAGGTTAAGAACTCTGGATTAAGCAATATTTTCTTTACCAGCTTTGAAGATTCTGGCTTTGATTATAATAACGATGGTCATGCAGGCACCCGAAGTAAAAATGGCTTTAGTAAAGGTTTAATTAATTTGACTCCGGGAAGTTATGTTCTTTCATACTGGACTAAGCAGTCAGGACAATGGAATTATGTTTCAAGTGATGTGAATGTGGCGGGAGCAACCTATACGATTAACGTCACTGGCCAGATTGACGATGTTCGGTTTCATCCAAAAAATGCAATCATGTCCACCTATACCTATGACGTGAATGGAAGAGTTTCATCTATTAGCGATGCTAACAGTCGATTAACTTATTATGAATATGACACTTTGGGTCGCCTTATTAGTATTCGTGATGACAGTAAAAGTATTGTAAAGTCATTTTCTTACAATTTTCATCAAAATTAGTATCAGGTAGAGCATAGTTTTATATTTTTAAAAGCACGACCTTAAACTTATAATTGAAATTCTGTCCTCTTTTGCGTGTGCAAGTCAAATGGTACTCATCATTACTGAAATAGTGCCAGTCATGATAAATTAACAAAGAAGAGATCCAACTGCCCCATAGACTATCACACCGCTTAACCAATAATCCGGGTATTAGAAAATCAAATTCATATCTTAACTAATAAAACGTCAGTTAATATGAAGAGCATTTTTGAAACTTTCAGGATAACTGTCTTACCAGTCTTCTTTGCACTTCTTTTTTCGCAGGCAAACGCTCAGAATCCAGAGTACGATTTTCCACCTGATAAGGAAGAAGAAAATCTGGATGTATTTCATCAATGGCTTAGGTGGAGCAATCCAGCAGGCCTTTTAGTTAATGATCTTATCCGCCAGGCAGCTGATAAGTATGTTCAACGGGATGCACAGATCTCCAAGCTCTCCACTGCTGAAGATTGGTTAGCGAGACAGGAGTGGGTGAACAAAAAACTGGCGATGATAATAGGTCCATTTCCAGAGAAATCTCCGCTGCATCCGCGCATAACAGGTGTCATTAAAAGAGATGGATATCGCATTGAAAAGATTGCCTTCGAATCATTCCCAAACTATTACGTTACTGGTTGTTTATATATACCGGAAAAAGTAAAAGGCAGAATACCCGCGATATTAAATGTAATCGGTCATAACCAGGAGTCATTCCGGAATGAGCTCTATCAGGTCATCAATATAAACCTCGTGAACAAGGGCATGATTGTTTTTGCGATTGATCCTCCCGGTCAAGGCGAGCACGTGCAACTGTATGAGGATAGTGTAAAATTCTCTGCTGCAGGCTATTCCGTGATCGAGCATTGCTATGTCGGAAATCAGTGTTTTTTGTCTGGAACATCCTATGCAAAGTATTTCATTTGGGATGGAATCCGTGCCATCGATTACCTGGTATCACGGAAAGAAGTGGATCCGGCAAGGATAGGCGTTACAGGTTTTTCTGGAGGCGGTACCATTACCACTTACATCGCAGCGTTTGACCAACGGGTGAAGGTTGCGATTCCCTGTAGCTGGTCCACGGCCTCACGCAGACAACTGGAAACCAAAGGCGCACAAGATGCAGAGTCGGAGTTTTATCGCGGTCTGGCAGAAGGAATTACCCTTGAAGACCTCACTGAAGTGCGGGCACCAAAGCCAACACTAATGACCTTTACTTCGCGTGATGAATATCTCACGCTTCAAGGAGCGCAAGAAGCTTACCAGGAATCGAAAAAAGCCTTTGAAGCATTGGGGTATAAAGACAATCTTCAATTTTCAGAGGATGATTCAAAGCATTGGATGACGTTGGGAATTCGTAAGAATATGTATGCTTTCTTTATGAAGCATTTCAACATCAAAGGTGACCCATCCGAAATACCAGCCGACATTCTGAAACGGGAAGAATTAAAAGTAACTCCCACGGGCCAGGCAACAACGTTCCTGGGTGGTGAGGTGACGTTTGATATCAACAAGAGAGAAACTGAAGTCCTTATCAGTAACCTCAATAAATCACGAAAGGACGTGGACTCACACCTGAGTGCCGTAATCGAAAAGGCAAAACAGATTTCCGGTTATATCGAGCCAGTGAACTATAAGCCTGCCGCATTTTTGAATGGACGTTATAAACGAAATGGATATACAGTATCGAAATATGCCATCAACGGGGAAGGAAACTATGTGATTCCATTGTTGCTTTTTATTCCTCAAAATCTGACTGGGCAAAAGCCTGCCGTCATATACTTGCATCCAGAAGGAAAAGCAACGGAAGCGAAAGTGGATGGAGAGATAGAGCAGCTTGTGATGAGAGGATACATTGTTGCGACTCCGGATTTACCTGGCATTGGAGAACTCGATAGTAAGATGAATAAGTATGCAGAAGATTACACCGCTGTGCTGCTCGGTCGAAGCATTCCTGGTATTCAGGCAGGAGATATTGTGAGAGTGGTCGAATTTTTAAAAAGCCGGAGGTTAAACCCGCAGCAATTGGCGCGATCGCAATTGGCACGATGGGAATTCCACTCTTGCATGCCGCTGCCTTCAATACTTCTATTCAACATGTCGTCCTGGTTAATTCACTTATTTCCTATCGTTCCGTTGCCATGACCCGCCATTATAAACTCGGCCTGATTCCAAGAACCGGTGGTGGTTATTGGCACCCTTACGATGTGGAATTCAGTTGGGGAGTGGCCGGTGCGTTGACGGCTTATGACCTGCCTGACCTGATCGGGTGCATCGCTCCAAGAAATATCATATTGGCCGGACTGAAAGATGCCCAATGGAAGTCAGCTTCAGATGAGCTCATCAGAGACGAAATGATATTTCCTAAAGCCGCATATGCTCATAAACAGGCAATCAATCATCTCGATATAAATTCATCCTATGAAGATCTGGGAGCTATGGTGGACGCGTGCTTCCGATAGATTAGTGTTGTATCTCGTTCACTCCAGCTTAACCAATAGTCGATCGCATTCAAATATGATCACGTCATAACCTTCAGCTCATTATCATAAAGAAGAAGTATTGATAGAGCAAGAGCAGCGTTGTATTTATCTTCTCGCCTAAAGAATGGTGAAGAACAAACTACCATTCCTGAAAAGGTATAAATGAAAAATCCCCAGTAGTCCTTGACCACCGGGGATTTATCTCGTCTATAGCTGGCTTTAATCTGCATCAAAGATGCGCGGTTGGATAAAGTTAACAAAGCGTCATTCGATTAGTTGTTGATTATGAACGATGAACGGTAAATAATTCGATCTTATGATCGTTCTTTTAATAAATATCAGTAGAATTACCGAGATGAAATATACGTAACGCCACGGACAATAATTATTCGCATTCGGAGTTCATCATCATTATTGATAATCTTATTTCAATATGCCAGTCCCTTCCGCTTTTGAATTTCAAACTAAAATGTCTGCGGCTAGAATTAAAGAATAGCAACCTGATGGGATAGGGTATAAAAGAAAATCCCCAGTAGTCCTTGACCACCGGGGATTAATCTCGTCTATAGTTGGCTTTAATCTGATTCAAAGATGCTGGGTTAAATAAAGTTAACAAAGTGTCATTCGACTAATTGCGGATTATGAACTATGAGTCGTAAATAATTTGATTCGTCATCCAGAATTTAATAAATATCGGTAGCACTATGTAATTAAGATGTCCGTAATTCTACGTAGACAGGAGAGACGATTCATCTAATTGCTTTTATAAAAACAATAAACTAATTAATGTAACCTCTGTGCTCTGCGTTGAATATAATTTCTGCTGTCGTGTCAAGCCCCTCGATTTTCAAATCAAAAGCTAAAATGTTAGTGAGTACAATTTTGAGTGGCCTTAAAGAATATCGGTATTCTTAAGAAAGGTATTAAAAGAAAATCCCCAGTAGTCCTTGACCACCGGGGATAATCTCGTCTATAGTTGGCTTTAATCTGATACTAAGATTGCAGAAAGAATTCAAACCTCCAAATCTGAGTTACACAAAAATCATTTTGCTGGATAAATAAACATAATTCACAGTCAAATTGTAGATGAAGTCGCAGATGATTCGTAATGGATAGATCCCTGGATTTTTCTGTCCCAATCTCATCAAGTAAGATTCATGTAAGTATCATTTAGATAATTAGAAAAAAGAATTCGTGGTGTGCATTCGTTATTAACTGATGTAGGTCTTGACAATACAAAACGATCATGCTGCCGTACATCATGGCTAACTTTTGAAAATAGAAGTCAACGCGTGATAACTAAATCATCATCAAAGTTGATAGTCGATATTAATCACAAAATGTTATTGAATGGTGACACATCCATGCGTTGTGAAATAATCAAAGTATGGCAGGAGGAAGGCCAACTACTAACGGTACTCTGAAAGTGTAACTCATTCTCAGCTTCGTGTACCGGATCAGGTATACAATACAGTTGGCTCTAGGAGAGTTTTCTGTACGTGATGTTAACACTGCATTATCCACTGACGCGATTGCTCCTGCATTCGAAGATGACATTGCTCTGGCAGGAGTGAAGCTCCCTTATTCCATGCATCGCGGGCAGGAAGGATGGAAGCAAAGCGTGGATCTGTTTCTTATTGCTGCTTAGGCCTTTCGCTCTCCGACTTTTATGGCGATGATGAGTTCTTTTACCTGGCGCGTATTGATGATGAGGTAAAAGAGGTAAATGTGGTGTGGGACGATGATTCCTTTCCGGTTGCCCAAGGCACCTGCGGCATTAGTAAAGGAGAGTGCCGATACATACGGCTCTTTTATGGAGCGTAAGCGACTCATTGATCAATCGTTTGGAATTCATGGCCAACAGAAAGAAGTCGTTTCAATTGCAACGGAGCAATAGGAAGAGGATCCACTGGCACCGGATGTTATAGTAAAACTAGACGAGGTTGTGGTGTTCCCGGCCATGTAGTATTTGATTAAGGAGATAGTGCCGGGGATGTATTACCGTAAAACAAAGGACGTTGTTCGGGTGCAATTGTCCTCGCCATGATGGCTACAGCCACTCCCGTGTATATTCATTGATGGTATGCCACGCTGAACACGGCTTTCTTCTTATCGCTCAAGCCGTCTGAGTTGAAGTCTCTGAAGGTGGTGAATAGTACCCGTAAACTCTTGCCAGCGGGTATATTAGGCAAAAATGGCATTGTTATCACGGAAACCAAAAACGGTAACGCAAGAGAGTCATAAGTTGCTGACAATAACATAGTTAATGGCTTTCACGATCCAATTGCATTTAATGTTGTGAATGGGATCTGAAACAAGTCCCTTTGCCCCTGATTTCCGGTCGAGCGTTTACTGGAATCCTTCTGTGGTGTCTGATGCCAGCGGTAGGGCATTGGTTGAATTTTATTGTTCAGATGATGTCAGTAAGATCAGGATTATCGTTGAAGGGATGACTTCAGGAGCGCTGCCATTTACAACATCCACTACAGATGCGGGCGTTGAAATCAAAAAGGCGCAGCAATGACGGTAAGGGGGTATGTATTCAGAAATACTACTTAACATAATATAAATTATATAACTCTTGCCGAGTTAAATCCCTGACGCACAATTATATAATTCGCGCTATTTTAAATAGCTTAGAAACGAGTGAGATTTGTTCCGTGTCAAATACTCTAGCAACCAGGCGATATTTGGATGGCGTTTTTGAAACTAAAATAACTTCAAAAGTGTATCTTTAAAAGCAATTTTTTAACAAAATGGCATCAAAAACCTTCGAAAATGAATTTCTTAAAGGTCTTGACCTGCTAAACAAGGAGCAGCAAGACAAAGTGATTTCCTATATTAAAGCATTATTGAAAAGAACTAAAAGCAACCAGCATATTGGACTTCTTCAATTTGCAGGCAGCTTAAATCCAAAGGATGTTCAGGAAATCAGTTCAGCTATAGAAGCTGGATAGTTACAAGAGACAAGCACTTCAAACAGTATCGAGTCTAAATCCATCGAAGCCTGGTAATCTCACGTCAACGCGCATGGAAGCAAATGAAATTATTCGAGAACAGATTTTTGAGATCATAAAAAATCAGGTTGAATCAAATACACCCCCAGAAACAAAACAGACCTTAAAAAGATTGGTTGACTTAGGGTACAGTGAACAGGATGCAAGAATGTTAATTGGGCAATGCGTTGCGGTTGAGCTATTTAGTATTCTCAAACTCGAAATGCCTTTCAACTTTGATCGGTACGTTTCAAATCTTAAAAAATTACCAGAAGAGCCTTTCGATGATTAGGATAAAATGCTGGTAACGAATTCCGCTGCCCACCATCAACACGCATTGTCAGGCCGCACATGCAACGCTCACATCAAAGCCTTAAAAAAACTTTCTATGAAGATTCCGGTAAGCCTGCCTTCGGAGACCTTCGTCAGACAGGCCTGCCTTCGTGAGGCACTTCGGCAGAAAGACCCTGATGCCCTATGTATGTTAAATAAGTCGTCTCAATAATCAGGTGGTCATTTGGCTCCCCAACTCCACAAATATGGGTGTAATGTTCTACACTGAAACCTCGCAGAAGTCACCCTATGCCTATGGCACAGAATTGGAAACAGTCGTTGACTAAACCTCTTCATGGAGTGTATTTATTTGAAGAGATTAAACCTTTGACCTTATTTTCAGTCAAAGCTTGTATTCTGTATTAACGTTAAAACATTTAAAGAATTCTTATGAAAAACATGCTTAGTTCGTATTGTCGTGTCACAGTTTTTGGTTGTCTTATCGGTTTAGCAGTTTTAACAACATCTTGCGACAAGGATGCGGGAACAGCTACTCTTCAGGTACGATTAACTGATGCTCCAGGTGATTACGATGAAGTTAACATTGATATTCAGGATGTTCAGGTAAACTCCGATGCGAGTTCCAATTCGGGATGGGAATCTCTGGATGTCAAGAACAAGGGCGTCTATGACTTACTTAAACTTACCAACGGCCTTGATACTCTTTTAGGCGACATTCAACTACCCGAAGGGAGTGTGAATCAAATCCGATTGGTGCTGGGCACAAATAACACCATTAAGGTAGCGGGCATTTCATACCCATTAAGTACACCGAGCGCACAGCAATCAGGTTTGAAAATTCAAATACATACTGATCTTAAGGCCGGAGTCGTCTATACGATTTTGTTGGACTTTGATGCAGCCAAGTCGATCTTACAAACCGGAGCGGGCGACTTTAAATTAAAACCCGTTATTCGCTCAATCGTTGAAGCAGAGAGCGGTGCTATCAAAGGAATGATAGACCCTGTGGCGGCCTCCCCTGCTGTCTATGTGATCAATGGACAAGATACAGTAGCCACATCGTTTGCTGATCAACTATCTGGAAAATTCTTGCTTAAGGGTGTGCCCGCAGGAACTTACACCGTAAGCTTTGCTCCAGCTACCGGATACATTGCCAGTACAAAAACAGGTGTTGCCGTCACCCTTGGCTCAGTGACTGATTTGGGAACGATTGTAATTGTTCAATAAAAAAACACTTAGCTCCTACTGATTTAAAAACCATCTCATACGAGGTGGTTTTTTTAATTTCCAGACTTCACATACGTTCCGCTCCTGATAAAAAGCTATTCATTCTGCACTCAGCTTACCGTTAATCACCAGCAGGATTTGGTGCACGGGCAATGAGATTTTCGGGTCGGGATTAGGATTCACTTCAACACTTCCATTATCGGAACCGACCAACATCGGATCCTGTTTCGCCAGCCACGTAGCAGCGGCTACCCCAATGCCAGGCTGACTTTTGCCATATCGCACGTTGTCTTTGTTCCATAGTTTGCCGTAGCCGGTGTGAATGATCACCGCATCTCCAGGCTGAAGGGTCAACTTCTGTTTCGTCAATGCTTGCTCTATATCATTCACGGTAATTTCATAGTTGTCCGTCAAGTTCGCTACGCCTTTTAACCCTGCAATGTCAATCAGCACACCGCGTGTAATCAGTGTACCCACTTTCTCAACGCCTAATTTTAGAAACCCGTTGCGCGTAGCAATGTCATCGAGTTTAAAACAATTGTACAAGCTGCCACCAATCGTCTGGTGGGCAAAGCCGTCAAATTGTGTTCCGATTTGACCTAACTCGCCTGTGATATATTCTTCGTTGCTGCCCCGCATATTGGCCTGAGGATTCATGACCGTTCGTTTTGTTTGCACATTAAAACTACGTGTGCCAAAGAAGGGCATCGTGGCGCTAAGCACATGACCGAGTTCTATGACTTCACCGGTGCGGATGAGTTTGGTAGCCCGTAACACCGATTCCGGTTTCATGTGATTGGCGGAGCCTCGCTCATCATTTGCGCCCCATTTACACGGACAACGCTCTGCATCCGCTGGTGGTGTCCAGGTTTGGGCTTGAGAATGTCTTGCCAGAAAACCCAGGGCTAGTACAAGAACAAGAATTGGTTTATCCATCTGTATATTTATTGATTTGATGCTTTATTGATTGAATGATTGAATGGTGTAATCCAATATAAAATACGAATTAATTTTTAATCTATTTCTGCTCTGCGCTATTGTCCTGGCATAATTCGTTTTCCACGGGTTCTCAAGCCAAGGCATTGCCCTGCACCCGAGCCCCGGTGTGCAGCAGTATGTCGAGAATGGTGCTGAAATAATATTTAACAGCAAGTCAACTACGCGTAAACTAATTAATTTTGGTAGATTCAAATTTATTCAATCAATTAATGCACTATCTAACCAGGACTTCCAAACTATTATTTTCATTTACTGTTGTTGTATCATTTTTTTTGATTCAACGTGTAAACGCACAAATGTTCTTGCCGGAAATCCCGAGCGAATTGACTTTTTGCGGTGAGCCTGTTCCGTTGCATGATCCGGATATAAAACAACGACTTGAAAGAGAACTTATCATTAATGCGAACAAGCACGCTTCCACTATTCTCATATTAAAACAAAGCGGACGATGGAAATCATACCTTCAAGCCATGCTCGACAGCGCAATGGTACCCAAAGAATTCTTTTACCTGGCCGTTATTGAGAGTGAATTGGATCCTATGTCTCGCTCAAGCGCAGGAGCTACAGGATTTTGGCACTTTACGGTAAGTACAGCCAAAGAATATGGTCTTGAGATTTCGGATTATGTGGACGAAAGAAGGGATGCTGAAAAATCTACCCGGGCTGCATCCGAGTTTTTGAAAAAAGCATACAAAAAATTTGGTTCGTGGACATTGGCAGCTGCAGCTTTTAATCGAGGAACGACAGGAATTCAAAATGCGGTAAATGGTCAGCACACAAACAGCTACTACCAGCTTTACCTCAACGAAGAAACGGCTCGCTACGTATTTCGGATGCTCGCCCTGAAACTGATTATTGAAGCCCCGGAAAAATATGGCTATCGTCTATCCTCTTCTGATTACTACCAGCCGGATAGGTATAAAACTATTTTTATAGACCAATCCATTCAAGATCTACCACAGTTCGCAAAATCGTTAGGAGTCAGTTACCAAACACTAAAAGAGCATAATCCCTGGATTCAAAACACCGACTACAAACTTGTATTAAAAGAAGGGAAAAAATACAAAATTAGAATACCAGCAAAAAAGGATTAGGTGCAAGGGCATTTGCAACTATTGCTCCAATTGACAACCCTCGAAAAAGCCCTGTGGCGGAGTAATTAAATCAATGCTTGTTCGCCAATGGAAAAATTTGTTCGGTTGCCGGCAGAAATTTTCGGGATGCAGCGAGCATACACCCGCTAATAGACCGCAACAGTGTATCATATTTCGCTAACCATGCCTCCTTTGCAGTCAATCGAGTTACCAAAGAACTGAAAGAATGACTCTATTCACACATTGTTACGACAACGCTATTACCTGAAGTTCGTTTGGGGAAAATCCAAGTTTACTCTGAAGCTTTTCGAACATTTCGTTTTTATTACCCTCTGAGAAATTCAAATCGGTATCTGTCAATTCAGGGAATCTTTTTTTGAGACTCGCCTTTTGCGCTTTCCATGTCGACCGTAAGGCCTCTACTATTTTCGTTGCGATGATTTTCATATCTTTTTTATTTGGTAGATCAAAGTTGACCACATTGCGTCATAATTATATTACAGATAACTATCGATATGTTATATAATTCACATAAGAACGATCGCGTATAAAAATTACCTGCCTACGTGACGCACTCTGGCAGGCCTGGATGTCTAAGCTACTTCATCCGCCAGAAGACCAACAAGCGTCATACAATAACATTATATAATTTTAATATGGCCTTACTTTGACCCTGAGGGTAGATGCGCCTGTCGCATGTCCGTATAAACCTGGAGTGCTTTGAATGATGCGTAGTACTTGCAGATGTTGGCGACATAGTTGACTGGTTCGCGCCCAACGCGGTGCGCCACCACATTTTCAACATTGTCGAACCAGATGTTTGGATCCAGACCGCGTTCCATAGCCTCTTTCCGCAGCCGTGTGATCCGACTGGGGCCTGCATTGTACGCAGCCAACGCCAGCAGATGCTGATTGAGTGAGTCGATGCCAGCGTCATCGAAATAGGTATCGATCAGGTAGCGCATCACCTTTGTACCTGCGTGAATATTGTTATCAGCCGTACTGATGTTGGGTATGTTGATCTGCTTGCTCACTGCCACGAAAGCCATCACCTGCATAATGCCTACCGCCCCCACTGGGCTCTTTACCTTTTGATCCAGGCGTGATTCCTGATACCCCTGCGCGGCCAGCAATACCCAATCCAGGCTGTACTCGCCACCGTATTTCTTGAAGGTTGATGTCAGCGTCAGGAACTGTTGCTGATTCGATTGAGTCATCAGCCGCTCCAGCCTCCCACTGTTTTTTACGTACTTGTTGTACAAGTCATTGCCGATGGCGGTACCCTCCCGACTTTTCTTTACAAAGTCATCCACCCGTGCTTTGAACTGTGGGGAATTCTTGCGAACGACCCACACCAGTGACACGTTCTCTCTCAACGCCACGCTGGGATACAACGTCAGGCTATCGAGCACTTTGTTCCACAGCACGGCAACGCGCTCGTAAGAAACTGTATAGGGAATGACCCCGGCATTCACCATCTGCAAGATGTCTTCAATTTCAACGTAGGGGTCAATTTCTTTAATCTTGATGGAACCTAAGCCAGCCTTCTTCAGTGAGTCGCTCATCGCAGCCAAAGAAGATTCGAATTCACTGCCGCGCCTCACATAAACATCTTTGCCAACGAGGTCAGTCACAGAATTCAATGCCGGAGACAGCTTGCCGCCCACAATGATGTGTCGTAGTCCCGATTGAGTTGGTTCAGTGGGATCCAACTCCTCTATGCCTGTCGATGTGCTTTCAAACCCTCCCACTCCGATATCACCATAACCCTGGCTGACCATCGGACCCACACGTTCACGATTCACCGGAATGAAAACAACCCCAACTCTGGGCGGATTAAAACGCAGCTTCTCGTTCAGTTCCTTTTCAAAGAGTTTCATCTTGTCGAAGGCGATACCCTTCCTGATATCTTTATCAGCATAATAGTAGGTGAGACTGTAGGGGACAACAACTCGGATCCGTCTTCTGGCAATCATGCTGTCCAGATCGCCCCATTGCTGAGTGATCAGGCCGAGGAACTCGTCTGGTGGATGATAGGCTTCCAATGAGTCGCTGTATGCTTTCTGTAATAGAGAATCCAGGTCTCCGTCTCCGTGGGCCGTTTCAACTGGTTGACAGCCCGTGAAGAGCACAACAGAAAACAAGAAGCCCAATACAGCTACGGGCGCAAGGTGGGCGCGGAAATTCGACTTGGATGTCATTGTTGTTGCTTTAGGGAACTTGCAATTCTGTGTTGCCACACTTAAAAGGTCGGAAATTATCTAGAATAAAGCTATTCGAAGGATGAGCTTGCCCCCTATAAACTTTAATGGACTGGATGGGCGAGTAAAAGAAAATTTTTATTAATGTTGGATGATGTGTTTTGCTTTGGAGTCTTCATTTCTTTAAAGTTTTCATTGCATCAAAAAACCGCACCCACTTGATGCTTACTCTTGCTTCAGAGAATTTACCGGATTGCCACCGGCTGTTTTGATGGTTTGAAAACTCACCGTCACCATGGCCAGGAGCATGATGGCAATTACGGTGCCCATGGGTGAGCATGTCGAATTTATTTAAAATCACAACTTAACATGTCCGGAGATGAAGTATGTGGGCGATTATCTGTCAAGGAATCTTTGTTAACCCAACAGCAACACACATGTGCAGGTCACGTTTCCCTTCAGGCAGCTATACACGTGATTTGACTTGACCATAGTTCACTTTCATCATACTTCGTTTCTGGTACTCCCGGGGAGTAGACTTTACAATTTTCTTAAACTGCTTATGGAAATTTGAAAGATTGCTGAAGCCGCTATTCAGGCACACTTGCCCCACGTCCAGATCGCATTCGCTCAAAAGTTCACATGCGTAGGCAATTCGAATCTCTGTAAGGTATTGGAAGAAGCTCTTGCGTGTTCGCATTTTGAAGTAACGACAGAATGCTGCTGGAGAATGATTCGTGAGCGAAGCGACCTGTGACAAGGTTATAGGTTTCCGAAAGTGCTCAATCGTATAGTGGTACACTTTATTGATACGCTCTGAAGATTTTTCGTGAACATCGCTGGCGTAGTGAGTGCCGTTCACATAAACGAATTCTTCCGAATGCGCTAACTGATCAAGAATAGAAAGCAATAGCAGAATCGATTGTGTTCCCTTGGTATCTTTAATTCTATACAGCATCTCTCCTACTTCGCTTCTGGTTCTACCGATAAACTTAATTCCACGCAACGCCCGATTAAGCAACGCATCGATATGTTGAAAGTCTCGGATTTGAAAAAAGCGTGCACCGAGAAAATCTTCTTTAAATTGAATCACGATACTTTCTGGTGTTTCATCTTGGTGCTGCTCATAGTAGGAACGATCGCGTTGCCGGGTGTGGGGCAGGTTTCTTCCTAATAGCAAAATTTCTCCCTCCTCAATTTGTCTGATTGCATTTCCGATAAAGTTTGTTCCTTTCCCTTTAATGCAAAACAGTAATTCAATCTCGGGATGGAAATGCCATGGATTATTGAGCGCGATAGCGTCACCTTTAACGACAATGCTATCCTCGTTTGGTGGAATAATTTTAAGTAAGTGGGGTTTTTGAGCACTCATAGTATACTATATTGAATATTAACACTAAGATCAATAATAATCATACACATCTGCAAAAATAGCATCGATATTGGCAAAAATAGCTCAAACAGTCAATGGGTATTGAATCATATCATTGTAAGTATAAATCTGTTAGCTCATGCTGCTTGGTATCAGTAGTTTTGCTTATGGTTGGGCAGTGGGTACTGCAAATTATCTACCGGTCGCTCCCTTGTCAGAGATTGATCTGATAAATAAGGCGCGCCAATTTAATGTTGGTTGCTTACAGGTTGGTGACAACCTCCCTTTATATGCACTATCAGAACATCGGCTCGATGAGTTGCAAAGTCAAGCCAGGAAGAATCTTATCCGAATTGAAATTGGAGCCCGTGGATTGACTACGGAAAATCTGAACAGACACATTGTTTTAGCCGCCAGGTTTCACGCTCCCCTGTTGCGATTTATCATTGATGGTGATGACTATGAGCCAGGTTCAAATGCTATAATCTCTATCATAACAGAGTTACTTCCCGAGCTTGAAAAAAAGAACATCACGCTGGGCATTGAAAATCATGATCGCTTTAAAGCGAAAGAACTTGCGAACCTAATGGATAGCATTGACAGTGACCATGTAGGCATTTGTCTTGACAGCGTAAACTCAATGGGAGCCGGTGAAGGATTGGATTATGTTTCCGATGTTCTTGCACCCTACACCGTTAATCTTCATATCAAAGATTTTAAAGTAGAGCGTTTGTCGCACAAGATGGGCTTCACAATAACTGGAACCCCGGCTGGCAAAGGGATGACGAACGTACCGATGCTTATGGAAAAACTTTCGAAATACAATCGCTGCCAAAGCGCAGTGCTGGAACAATGGGTTCCTTTCGAGAATGCGCTTGAGGATACTATCCGCACAGAAAAAAAATGGGCTGACGAAAGCATTGCTTACCTGAAGTCACTACCCTACTTTAATTCTAAATTCTAAATTCTAAAATCTTAATTCCAAAATCTAACTTCTAACTTCTAAATTCTAACTTCTACTTTATCATGTCAACCACAAAAATTGCATTAGTAGGTGCCGGTGGCAAAATGGGCTGCCGCCTTACCGATAACTTTTTAAAAACACCAGACTATGAAGTAACCTACCTGGAAGTGAGCGACCAGGGAATTGAAAATTTAAAAAAGAGAGGAGTAACAATCGGCAAACAGGAAGTTGCCATACCGCAAGCCGATGTCGTTATACTTGGTGTACCTGATGTAGCAATCGGTAAAATTTCCCATGAACTAATTCCGATGATGAAATCTGGTGCTGTGGTATTGACTCTGGATCCGGCCGCTCCTTTGGATGGTGTCATCCATCATCGCGATGATCTTGGTTATGTGATTGCGCATCCCTGCCATCCTTCAGTATTTAACTGGGAGCCAACCGAAGCACAGTTCCGGGATTTTTATGGAGGCATCACGGCCAGGCAATCCATTGTAGTCGCATTGATGTATGGCACAGAAGCCCACTATAAATTAGGTGAAAAAGTTTCGCAAGACATGTACGCGCCTATTCATCATACACATAGAATTACACTTGAGCAGATGGCCATTCTGGAACCAGCCATGGTGGAAACGCTGGCGCAAACCTGTATGGAAGTTGTAAAAGAAGGATTTGATAAAATTATTGCATTGGGTGTTCCCGAAGCTGCAGCCCGCGACTTTGTGTTGGGCCATTTAAGAATACAAATTGCGGTGTTATTCAAAGAAGTGAATGGTTCCTTTTCTGATGCGGCCTATAAAATCAGCAAGCGTGCAAAACCCATTCTATTTCGCGAAGGATGGCAAAAGATTTTTGAGATGAGCGATATTAAAGAACAAGTGCGGGACATTACCAGAAAGTAATCCCAATTAATCTTAGTATGTAATTTACCTGTAAATTTTAATTAGCTACATTCAAATGAAAACATTTAGAATTTTACTTCCCCTCTTAATGGTTTGCTCAACGCTTCAGGCGCAGATTAAAGTGAGTTCAAATCAAAAATTTCTCGAAACAAAAGATGGTAAACCCTTCTTTTGGCTTGGCGATACGGACTGGGAATTGTTTCACCGCCTAACACGCGAAGAAGCTGAGGAATTCATCAACATCCGAAGTGAGCAGGGCTTTAATGTATTGCAGGCTGTTGCGCTTGCTGAATTCAACGGAGTGCGCGAGCCCAATCGATATGGGGATTATCCGTTGAACAATGAAGACCCAACGCAACTTTTAATTACCCCTGGCAATAATCCAGGAAACGCATATGAATATGATTATTGGGATCATGTTGATTTTGTGATCAACAAAGCGGCTGAGAAAGGAATGTACATAGGCCTGTTGCCCGCGTGGGGTGATAAAGTAACGATGATGTGGGGCGAAGGGCCGGTTATCTTCAATGAGAAGAATGCAGAGGTCTATGGCAGCATACTTGCCACGCGCTATGCAAAGCAGTGGAACATCATATGGATTTTAGGTGGCGACCGTCCTGCTGTTTATAAACGCAAAGTGAATGGCGCTGACGTAGAAGGAAACGATGTTAATCTTTGGCGGGCTATGGCGAAAGGTATTGAAGATGTATTGGGCAATGAAGCGTTCATAACCTATCATCCTTCCGGTGGTGAGTTTCGTACATCCAATTATGTGCATAAC
Source organism: Cyclobacteriaceae bacterium (assembly GCA_043774805.1). GTDB lineage: Bacteria > Bacteroidota > Bacteroidia > Cytophagales > Cyclobacteriaceae > ELB16-189. The sequence continues at coordinate 24,805 of JAYVTB010000007.1, forward strand.
GAACCGTGGCTTGATATGAATGCTTTCCAGTCGGGTCACGGGTCACGCGAAACTTCTCCTTGGAAATGGGTACTGGAAGACTTAGCTATAAAGCCTTCCAAGCCCACACTCGATATGGAACCCTGCTATGAAGATCATCCTGTTAACCCGTGGGATGGCAAGTGGACAAGACAGCGAGGATACTTTACTGCCTACGATGTGCGCGCCAGAATCTATCGTGGCATCTTTGCAGGGGCGTGCGGTGTAACCTATGGTCATCATCAAATCTGGCAATTTCTGAACAAAGACCTTTATACTCCCATAAATCCGGGTGATACCATCATTGGATGGAAAAAGGCTGCCCGATCGGAAGCAGCAAATCAAATGCAATACTTAAAAAAACTGATGCTATCACGACCTTATGCTTCTCGAATTGCAGATCAAAGCGTGATAAAATCAGCAGTAGGAACTACTTATATTGACGTTGTATATGCCACACGTAATTCTGATGGATCGTATGCTATGATATATCTACCCGAAAATAAATTGGTGAAAATAGATCTTTCTAAAATCACCGGTACCACAAAAAACATTTGGTGGTTTGATGTGCGCACCGGTAAAACTATCGCAGCAAAATCGGTGAAAGGAAGCGGAACAAATTCATTCACACCGCCAAAGAATGGTAAGGATTGGGTGTTGGTAATTGATGATGCGGGGAAGAAATTTGGAATACCGGGAATGTAAGAATGCTTGACGCTTAGTGGCTTCCTTGTGGCAAAAGACTTAGGCCACAAAGACACAAGGTCACGAAGTTTCACAAAGGAAGATGTAGGACTGTTCAATATTTGCAATAACCATTTAACTAAAATTGTAAAATAACTTCTGTGAGAAAAAAATTCGCAGTGATCGGTACCGGGTTTTGGGCCAACTATCAGATTCCAGCCTGGATGGAGCTGGAAGGTGTTGAACTGGTCGCGCTTTACAATCGCACAAAATCGAAGGCGGAAACACTTGCACATCAATTTAATGTGCCGCACGTATATGATTCAGTTCCTGAACTTTTAAAAAATGAAAAGCTCGATTTCGTTGACATCATCACGGATGTAGATACCCACGCACCGTTTACCAAACTGGTAGCACAAAAAGGAATTGCTGTAATCTGCCAGAAACCTATGGCACCGAAACTTCTTCAAGCAAAGAAAATGGTCGAGGTGTGTAAAAAATCTAAAGTTCAGTTTTTCATCCATGAAAATTTTCGTTGGCAGGCCCCCATCCGAAAAATGAAGGAACTACTCGATAGCAATGTAATCGGAAAGGTATTTAAATCACGTGTTGCATTTTGCTCTGGATTTCCTGTTTTTGATAATCAACCCTTTTTAGCAGAACTCGATGAATTTATCTTAACCGACATTGGCTCGCATGTACTGGACATTTGCCGCTTTCTCTTTGGGGAAGTGAAAACATTGCAATGTCATACCACAACCGTTAATTCAAAAATAAAAGGTGAAGATGTAGCCAATGTATTCATGAAAATGAAAAGCGGTGCTACTTGTTATGCCGAGATGTCGTACGCATCAGTATTAGAGTATGAATCGTTTCCTCAAACTTTTATTTTAGTGGAAGGTGAACATGGTTCCATTCAATTAACGAAAGACTGCGAGTTGCGCATCACTACCCGAACGGGAACAACCTCCGTAACAGCCAAACCAAAATTCTATCCGTGGGTTGATCCTGCGTATGCACTGGTACACGCCAGTATTGTGGATTGCAATCGCAATATCCTGAATGCGCTTCAGAAGAAATCAAAAGCTGAAACAACAGGCGCAGATAATTTAGAAACCGTGCGGTTGGTTCATGCATCGTATGCATCTTCGAAAAAAAATAAAGCCATCAACATGAAAGACTTTTAGCATGGAGCGGCTTCGCCTGGATCATATTTCAAAATCCTTTCCCGGTGTAAAAGCCCTGGATGAGATTAGTTTTGAAGTAGAAGCTGGTGAGGTTCATGCGGTGTGCGGTGAGAATGGTGCAGGCAAAAGTACGCTGATGAACATTCTTAGTGGAAACCTGAAACCTGATAATGGGTCCCTTCAGTTAAACGGCAGATTTATTCAGTTACATGATCCGCAAGATGCCTTTGCCAATGGCATCTCCATTGTGCATCAGCATTTAAGCCTGTTGGAAAACCTGAGTGTAGCCGAAAATATTTTTGCCAACCAGCATCCGGTAACAAAACTGGGATTGATTAGCTACAAAAAGCTACATCAACAAACGGCCTCTGTTTTGGCCGAACTAAAAATAGACCTCTCTCCTGCCGTGTTGGTGTCATCACTGGCTCCCGCACAAAAGCAAATGGTGGAAATTGCCAAAGCGCTTTCAAAGAAGCCACAGATTTTAATTTTAGATGAACCTACCGCATCCCTTACCGGTAAAGAGATTCAAGTACTCTTCAGCATTATCAATCATTTAAAACGAAGCCAGGTTTCCATTCTCTATATATCACACCGGCTGATAGAAATATTTGAATTGGCAGATCGCGTTACGGTTTTAAAAGATGGAAAGTATCAGGGTACATTTGCAAAAGCAGACCTCACGAAAGAACAACTTATCAAACGGATGGTGGGCCGCGATCTGATGGATATTAAACTGTCATCCGCTACCACATCGACTGTGTTGTTAGAAGTAAAGAATCTTAGTGGAGCTGAATTCAAAAATATTAGTTTCACTTTGCACCGGGGGGAGATTATCGGACTGGCCGGTTTGGTCGGTGCTGGTAGAACAGAAATTGCGCGAGTGATCTTTGGTGCCGATACAAAACTCGGTGGCGAAATCATCAAAAGAAAACACACACTCCGCATCCAACACCCATCTGATGCCATAACGAACGGAATTGCCTATGTATCGGAGGACCGCAAGCAGTTGGGTTTGTTTCCGGAAATGACGATTCAGGAAAACGTTATCGCAGCGAGTATGAAATCAGTAACACGCCATTCACTTTTAAGTTCAGCAAAATCCAGACAGCGTGCAGAAGAATTAAGTATAAAGTTGGGTGTCGTGGCGCGTAGCTTGAAACAAAAGGTAATGCAATTGAGTGGCGGCAATCAACAGAAAGTGTTGCTCGCCAAATGGATTGCTGTAAAGCCCGATGTACTCATCGTGGATGAACCCACCCATGGTGTAGATGTTGGCGCCAAGCAGGAAATGTATCGCATCCTAAAGAATCTGACGGTAGAAGGCATGGGCATTATCGTGATCTCCAGCGAACTTCCGGAATTGCTCGGCTTGTGCCAACGCATCTATGTAATTCGGCAAGGCACGTTGGTCGGTGAATTGCCTGCAAGCGAAGCGACTGAAGAAAATATTTTATCCCTGGCTGCACATTGAATTTATTAACGATCAGAACAATGTAACCATGCTTTCTAAAATACTCGAAGAGCGAATTTATTCCTTGTCAATATTGCTGCTGCTTGTTGTGGTCACAGCCAGTATTGTTTTCCCATCTACCTTCCCTACGTTTGAAAACTTTAGTCAGATTTTATTGAACCTTTCCATCGACACCATTGTGGCGGTTGGAATGATGCTGCTATTAATATCCGGAGTGTTTGATCTCTCCGTTGGATCCATCGTGGCGTTTGCCGGATGTCTCACCGCTTACCTTCTTCATTTCTATCAATTGCCCGTACCTATCGCTGTCTCTATCGGTTTGGTTGCCTCGTTGATTATCGGTTGGATCAACGGCTACCTCATCGCTTACCAGGGCATCAACCCAATGATACAAACACTTGCCATGATGGGCATTGTTCGCGGTTGTGCTTTACTGGTAAGCGGGTCGGGCATTCAAAATCTTCCATATTGGTTCAATGCCATCAGCCAGTCAAAAGTAGCAGGCATACAAATGCCAGTGTGGTATATGTTAGTTGTTATTGCTGTTTTCACTTTCCTCAGCACTAAAACGATTTTCTTCAGACGATACTATTACATTGGAGGAAATGAAAAGGCGGCAGATCTTTCTGGAATACGAGTAAAGAAAATGAAAATGATCGCTTTTGTATTTTCAGCTGGGCTGGCCGGTGTTGCCGGCATTTTACTTTCATCGCGATTGGGCGCAGCATTGCCAACTATGGGCCGCGGTCTTGAACTTCGTGTAATCACCGCGGTCATTCTGGGTGGTGCCAGTCTTAGTGGCGGAATAGGCAAAATACCGGGGGCACTCTTAGGGGCACTGTTCATGGGACTTATTGCCAACATCATGGTGATTGCGCGTGTGTCGGGCTACTGGCAGGAAATTATTCTCGGCCTCATTCTAATCACTACGTTGTGGGCAGATAAAGCGCTGCAAAAAAAATACGGTTCTGGTTTATGATAAACTTTGTGAATACCAATTATCTCACAAAATTCAGAGACGCACGGAAGCAAGTATTCTATTCCTTGATTTCCGGTCTTTTCGTGAGAAACAAAAATAAATTCATAGTATGAAAATTATATTTTTTATCACACTCTGTTTTATTGTTCTCTCCTGTGAACTTCCCCCGAAGCAGGTAACAAAACAGAATAATTCTTCATTGGCATCCGATACCGTAACACAAATCATAAATGAAGAATACGTGATGATAACGACAGCCGTTACCATGCCGATGTATGTCAACCACGATCAGGCTGCGTTTAAAAAGTGGGGCGAAAAAATGAATGTAAAAGTTTCCATCCTTGGCCCAGCCGATTGGGATGTGCCCGCTCAGATCAACACCATTGAAGAAGTGATCGGCACAAAACCTACCGGGCTGCTGATCAACGGCACCGATCCGGCCATCGCACAGGTAATAAACAAAGCGGTAGCGGCTGGCATTCCTACTGTGGTATACGACTCTGATATTCCAAATTGCAACCGCCATGCGTTTCTGGGAACGGATTGGTATGAGATCGGGCAACTGCAAGGTGAAGAAATGGCGAAGCTCATTAACGGAAAAGGGAAGATTGCCTACATGGGCATTCTGGGTTTAACGAATATGGAAGCAGGCTTTCAGGGAATGCTCGATGTCTTTAAAAAATATCCGAACATTGAAGTGGTAGGTAAGTATGATGATAAAGCAAATGTAGAAGAAGCTGCAAAGATTACTGCGGATGTACTGTCGGCACATCCGGACTTGGCTGGACTATGTGGTTTTGATTCTAACTCAGGCCCAGGCATGGCGCTGGCCGTAAAGGAATCGGGTAAGGCAGGTCGCGTAAAAATTACTACAGTCGATTGGGAACCGGAACATCTGGCCCTGGTTAAAGACGGTACCATTCATTTATTGGCCGGGCAAAAACGCGAACTCTTTACCTGGTATGGTGCGCAGTTTCTTTACGACATGGTACACCAAACCAATTCACTTTCAAATAATGACAGGCAAGCTGGTATTACGAATATTCCACTCATAATAAATACTGGCTTATTGAAAATTACCCCTGAGAACATTGATCAGTTTATAAAAAAATGATATACAACTATGAAAATATTTATTACCACACTTGTTAATTTGATTTTCTGTACCGCTATTTCCGCTCAACTAGTCAATGAGATTTCAGGTGCCAAACTGTTAACTACGAGCATCCGCACAGGCGACACAGAAGTGTTTATTGTTGATCCTCTTACAGCAGATGCTTTCAATGTTACGAAAGCTCCACGGTCAGAAGAACGCTATCCACTTTGGATGCCAGATGGTAAACAGATTGTATTTACTTCCAACCGGGAGGACAGTAAGACATTTAATCTTTACATAATCAATTCAGATGGTTCGATGATTAAAAAACTTACCAACGAAACAGCGGGAGCTGTCTATTACTTTCCCAGCGTGCAAGCCGATGGTAAGCGAATCTGGTTTAGTATGGCAAAAGGTGACAAAGCAATAATTGGCTATGTAAGTCCGGATGGAAAAGAATATCGTGAAGTAGCCGATGGACGGGATGGCGCTATTTCACCCGATGGAAAGACGATCGCGTTTACAAAAATGGTTGGTAAAGGCTTTACCGTTTTCACCATGAATTCTGACGGAAGCAAAGTGAATCAAATCACGCAACATGAAGATGAAATCGGTGCAGTAGCTCCTGCATGGTCTCCTGATGGTAAGCAAATTTTGTATGCCGATCAGGTCGGTGAATTTCTTGAAGTCTTCAAGTGCGATGCTGACGGGCAAAATATCCAACAATTGACAAGACTTAATAAAATCAGTAGTTCAGCCGCCTGGTCATTGGATGGCAAATTCATTACGTTTCGCGTAACCGATTTTGCCTACTGGAGAAATACTCAGACACGGGATAAAGCTTACGAGGAAAAAACCGGAGATAAAAGACCTGTATATCTTATGCGAGCTGATGGCAGCGATATCCAAATCATTGAAGCCTTGCATTACCAGTGCGGAATTGACGGAAGCAGGGCAATGTGGAAACCTAAGTAAGATGGTGAGGAAGCAACTAACGGCTGGACCGTTTACTGTACTTTATGAGAATGGCTTTCTGAGGTACCTGCGGTATGGCAATCAGGAAATCATCCGCATGATCTATTTTGCCTTGAGGGATGAAAATTGGGCAACGTATGAGGCCCACATTGAAAACGAGCAATTCAAACTGCACGAAAATTCATTTACCATTACCTACGATTGCTTTCACCGAAAAAACGGTACAAACATTTTTCATTGGAATGCTTTGATCAGAGCATTACCTACAGGAGAAGTTGTTTTTGAAATTCAGGGAAAGGCATTGACCGGTCTTCTTAAAAACAGGGCTGGATTTTGTGTGCTTCATCCAATCAAAGAAACTGTGGATCAACCTTGCAAAATAATTCATACCGAAGGGAATACTTCATCATCAGTATTTCCTAAATATATTTCCTCGCACAATCCATTCAAATATATCCGTTCCATGCAATGGCCGGTAGATAATCGTTGGTTTGAACTTCACTTCGAAGGCGATGCATTCGAAACTGAAGACCAGCGCAACTGGACAGACGCATCGTTCAAAACATTCTGCACTCCGCTTGATTTACCTTTTCCTGTTGCTCTTAAAAAAGGTGATACCGTCAACCAGATAATTATTTTCAAACCATTAACGATCCTTCCGCACATTGGAGAACAGAAAATTCGTCAACCAAGACAAGTCAATCAAAATTATGAACTTCCCCCCATCGGCATCGGGGCCTCTACTGAAACAGATGAACTTACTCCGAAAGCAATTGCCTTGCTTCGCGAACTGAAGTTGAGTCATTACCGCATTGAAGTTTATCCTCTTACCGAGAATTGGGTTACCAAACTTTCGATCGACTCTCAAAATGCTACCGCATTGAACCTTCCCCTGGAAGTTGCTCTGCGCCTAACCGATCAATTCGCTACCGAGTTGGAGGCATTCACTTTACTTGCCGTGCAAAATCGAATTCATATTAAAATTATAATGCTATTCAGCGAAAACAAACCCGTGACCAATCAGGCCGTAATTGATTTTGTGCCACAGCTAAAGGAGAAATTCCCTAACATAATATTCGGTGCAGGAACCGATTACAATTTTACGGAACTGAATCGAAATCGGTTTAATGCAACCGGACTTGACTTTATTACTTTCTCTATCCATCCGCAGGAGCATGCTTTTGATGATCTTTCACTACTTGAAACTATTGAAGCGCAAGCGGATGTTGTAAAGAGTGCCCAAAATATTTATCCGGGATTACCGCTGCACATTTCAACCCTCACATTAAGAAGGAGATTCAATCCGTATGCCACTTTGATTGAAAAAAAAATTCTTTCAAATACTGAAAAATCAGACTCCAGACAAGTCAACACTTTTGCAGCCGACTGGACTGAAAGAAGTATCCGTAAATTAACTTTATCAGGCGCGAGTTCTGTAACCGTGTATCAAACTGTGGGAAAGCAGGGGATTATGTCTGTTGACGGTGAGGCTTATCCTGTTTATGATATTTTAAAGAAAATTATCCCATAAGCTGGCATCCAGCAACACACATTGTCAGGCCGCACATGCCTCCCACTTTCAACTTCTGTACTTAGCGATGAAGTGTCAGCTTGCTTCATATCGTGCTCCAGTTCGAGTTTGAGTTTAAGCAATGCATTTTCAGCTTTGAGTTGCTCCTCAGGATTAAGCTGGTCTTCAGGTTCCATATGGCGAGATGGACTGATTCAATTTTGAAATATAAAAATAGATGAGAGTGCCATAAATGAGACAGGCTCTCCTGATAACAGGATTTATAGTCTTTATGGCTTGCTCCTGATGCCCCGGACGAAGTCTCCAAGCCGGTACGTGGAGTTGATGGTCATCTCTCACCCGTTATAAAAATATTTAATTGAAATTTATTCTGCCACTATATAGTTGGAATTTTAAATCGCATCACTACTTCGCCTGTTTTTTTGTCAATCTCTATTGTTTGATTTTGAAGGCCCAGGTCTTTGCCGGTAGACAGTTTAAATAAGCTGGACAGAAACTGCATACCCTGGTTGATTACATTTTCCATGGTTTCCGTTTGTGAAGCAACACCACTGCTTTGCTCTGCTGTTATTTCTAAAGCCACTTCCTCTTTTACAACATCGCCAAGCTGCTCTTCAGAAACAGTTTCTTCATTCACTGTTTCCATTTCTTCCAGCTCGGGCTCAGGTTTGGTAAACCCTTCCATGATGCCTTCGAGTTGCTGCAAGAATTGCGCTTTTCCTGATGCAGAGAAATCCACAACATCGAGTGCGTTGCTGCCATTGAGCACGCCATCGAAAAGATTTTGTTTCAGATTAAGCCCGGAGGCTATGCTGGTCTCAATGGACTTGCGCGTTATAAAATTAATTACCGTAAGGTTTTTACTGCGCTGGCCCAACCTGTCGATGCGTCCAATGCGCTGATTTTTTTTCGCGGGGTTCCATGGCAACTCAAAATTGATAACCGTGTCCGCAACCTGCAGGTTAAGGCCCGAGCCACCTGCCTCCGTGGATAAAAATATTTTACAACGGGGATCTGTTTCAAATTTCTTTACAAGCTTGTCTCGGTTCTTCACAGCTACTTTGCCACTAAGTTGCGCGAAACCAATACCGCATTCTGTAAGCAGCTGGCCAATCAGGTTAAGCATTGTTACCCATTCCGAAAAAATAATCACCTTGCCATCGCGGTTACGCAGATCAAGTTTATCGAGTAGAATGCCCTTAAGTTCATTCAGTTTAGGTGAAATATTAGACTCTTTATCTACTAAGTATGTGGAGTCGCAGACCATGCGCATGTTGGCCATGAGCAACATCAGCCTTTGCTGATCGTATGGTGAAATGAATTTTTTTCTAAGAATAGTGGCAATGCCTTTGGCATAGCTTGCATGGTACATCTGTTGTTGTTCATGAAACTCCACCGGCACAGTGAGTTCTGTTATCTTAGGAAGTTCTTTCAATACAATCCGTTTTTCCCTGCGGATTACGATGGGCTTTAACCGTTCTTTCAATTGCTGAAGATTAAAATATCCGGTGATCTTGGTTTTATTGGTTCTGTCGAAGTAGCAATGCTGATACGAAAATTCCCACAATGGTGTGAGAAACAACGGATCGGCAAATTGTATGATAGAGTATAAATCAATAAGCCTGTTTTCGATTGGCGTTCCGGTGATAACCAACGCATGTTTTCGGGTGAGCAACTTAATGCTTTGAGCCGTGATGGTAGAGAAATTTTTAATTTTCTGGGCTTCATCCAGAATGATAAAATCCGTTTCCATCCGGTTGATTTCCCGCCAGTCGCGCAGAATGGTTTCATAATTTACGATCAGAAAATAGGCTTTACTTTCGCGGTAAATCTTTATTCGTTGTTCAGGTAATCCGTTCACCACTTCGGCCTGCTCATGCGAAAATTTAGTAATTTCTTGTTTCCATTGTTCTTTGATCGAGGCCGGACAGATAATCAGCACCCGCTTAAAATCAAATATCTTTTTTTTCATTATTGCAGTGGCGATTGCTTGCACGGTTTTTCCTAAACCCATCTCATCGGCAATCACGGCTCCGTCACGGAAGGTTGCAAATTCAACACCTTCTTTTTGATAAGGGAACAACTCCACTTTAAGTGTCGAAAAATCAAGCTTGACTTCTCGCTTTAACGTTTCGAGCATTTCATAATCCCACGCCCGCTTTACTTTCTCCTCTACCTCGGGCCGTATCAAAATGCGGGAGTGTTCTTTAGCATCACGAATAAAGAGCAGGAAGTCTTTTACGGCATCTTCGGGTATGTGATTACGGTCACCAAAATACTTTTTAATCAGCGCTGCAATTTCCGGAATTAATTTATGCGGATAAATCCATGTAATGCGATACTCATTTTCAGGATCAAGATAGATTTCTACAAAAGGATAGGTTTTACTTAACCGATTATAAAGTTTTCGGTTCGCTTTCAGTTTAGCGAATGCATACATGATATGCTTTGTGGTTCCAAGCTTATTGGTTTGCAGGTCGGGGTTATTGATATAGCCTGTTTCATTTTCAAAATCGCGAAGGGTGACCTTATATTTTACTCCTTTCTCGTTAGTCAAAGTGTGTTCACCATAAATATTGTCAGCAAACGTGATTTTATAGTTAGCCTTATCTGCTTTTTCCTTGCGTTCGCCCAATACCCTTTTTATCATACCTTCGCGGGTATACGCTTTGCCTTCCAATTCCGGCCTGGAGATGATGCTCTCCAATTCTTCCTTCACCTGCATCAGAGCCGCTACACCATACGGATCCCACGAAGCATTTTTTCCATTCAGGAAGTATATCAATTCCTGGCCAGACGCTTCAACACTTATTTCAATATCTTCGTCTTCATCAACGGCCACCAGCAGGTCAAAAGCATGGCTCGACTGGCTTAATACCTGGCATCTTGCCCCTTCATAAATAGTTCGCCCTTTTAAATAGTAGCCAGCTGCATCTGTCTTTTTTAGTTGGGCAAGTAACGTGTTTACGGGTTTGATCATATAGAATAAATTGGACCTTGAAGACTTTCTCCAAAACTAAGGCACCTATTCTAAAAATCAAGAGACTGGCTAAAATTAATCATTCAGGAATTACTGAATACTTGCCCTCACATTTGTTGTATCAGCCTTTTTCCCATTTGCCCGCAACAGCCATTCATAATTTAGACCTTAAAACTAAATTTTAATCAGGTGAACTAAAGGTATTCACCCCTTAGCATCGCCAACTTCCGAAGTTTCATGTCAAAGCCTACCCAAATGTTTTATCCCGCTTTTGCGGGAGAGAGTCGCTGTCAAGCGGTGGTGAGGATGAAGATTGGTGATTGAAAGCCAGCGCAAAAAAACTTTCTATAAAAATTTCTTAGGAGAATCGTCTTTGGATGATTCTCCTGCGATACCGTTATTATTTGCGGAGTCTTTTGTGATGATAGATGTACGACAACGTACCCAGTGCGTAAGGGACAAGCATTACGAGCATCAATAGATCAAAACCACCTACGGCAAGTCCGGAATACACCGCACCTGTTACATCGAAAAAAAACCCGGCATATGCCCACTCCTTGATTCGTGGAAAGCCCGGCTCCAGCAACGCAATAATACCCAGCAGTTTGGCCACGCCAATAGCGGGCAACAAGTAATGTGGATATCCCAGTTGCTTAAAAATGTCTGCCCACTCCGGTGACGAGAGAATATTGGGAATGGCGGACGTTAGCATGAATGCAGAGAAGAGTCCGGTGAAAACCCAGAACAATATGGCGTCTCGTTTCGAGGATGTTGGTTGTGTCATGGAATATAGTTTTGTTGAGTCAGCTTTTAAATAACTCATTTTTTACAAAGAAGAAAAGATATAAGCGATTAATGGTATTTCTTTTTATGAGAAAATCAGATTCATACTTTTCTCAAGCGGCAAGACAGACAGGGTGTGCATGCGGCACTTCCCTCCCGCTTCCATTTTGCACCTATTCCTTGCTAAGTTTCGGCTACTGGTTTAGGTAACTATTGTATGTTTGCTGCTGTTTTTAATAGAGGACAATGCACGCTCACGACACCAGGCTCAATACAAAACCTATGATCTATATCACCCAACTCATCTACATTATTCCCGGGCAGGAAGCTGTCTTCCATCAATTTGAAGATATTGCTATCCCGATCATTGCAACGTATAACGGCAGGCTTTTATTACGAATCAGACCTGACGACAGTGCCTTTATTCAACAACAGATAGAAAGACCCTACGAAATACACTTTGTTGAATTTGATACCTAAAGAGATTTTGAAGAGTTTAAACGAGACGAGAAAAGAAAAGCCTTTCTTCATTTAAAAGAACAATCCATTAAAGCAGCTATTCCGGTTCAGGGTATAAAACTATGATGTCATCCGTAATTTTAGTGGCATCTGGTAACTTCATCATTTCAATGAACATGGATTCGATCAACTTCATTATTTTCAAAAAATAGATGTTGAGAAGGATGCTGAAGATCGAGTTACTCCGACTTGTAGGAGTAAACGCTAAAAATCCTTCATGAAGATTCGAGCAAGCCCGAATGCCTAAGCTATGTTAACATACCGAAAGAACATGATATAATGATTGCGATCCTGAGAAATGTCAGATTGAGAATGGTTAGGCATTTAGTAGTTTGTCCATATTCAGTATAGGTGCTTTCATTGATCAAAACAAATGTGTGGATTGTTTAACTCTCTTTTTCGAGAAGTCTGTACTTGTTCAATATGTTTCGCGTGCTTTTAATAATTCTAATAACTTTTTAGGGTTTTGTCGGTTGTCCCAAAATGCTGTGACGATTATGGCCTCGTGTGTGATTTTATAAAACAAACTGAAATGCCCCATAGCGGCCGCACGCATGTCTGCAAATTCAACTGATTTAAAAAGCAACGGGCTTATAGCTACCTGCTCGGCCTTTTCATTGCTCAGACGAAGCAGTTTGAGTGAGTATGTTGGAGATTGATTTCGTTGAAGCCAATATTCCAGAATGGACCTTCTTTGCCGGGCAGCCGTTTCGGTCCAGATTATTTTCTTTTTAGCCATTCCAGTTCGCGCTCGTTGAGTGTGAGCTGATCAATGGTTCTTCCAGCTTTAATATCGTCATCGCTCATCACCAGCATAATCTTCTGCTCCTCGGTAAGTGGCACCGCATCTTCCTGAACATGCGAATGATCAATCATATCGGACAAAGCCCGCAAGTATTCTGCATCTTTAATGGCCATCAATTGGTCGATTACCTTGTTTCGGATATCCGTAGCTGAAATCACGTTCTTAAATGTTTTAATGCCAATAAATATAGAAAAACCGGATGAAAACTCCTTCAGGCGCATATGAATTTCTGATTGGCATCCCTGCGCTAATATATTTTCTATAAAAACTGCGTGGGTCTGAATAGCAAAGCAGCTAACCGAATGCTAACCCAATTACATTATCTCTCTTATGTGGCTAATGTCCTTTCAGACGGGTGAAGCTCAGTAACGTTGAATCTCTGCAAAGATTAGCTCGAGCTCCAATTTCGTTTTACCTAATTTGATACAAAGCCTATCGAGCATGTGCTCCCTTTTCCCTTCTTCGTACAAAAAGTCTTCATCTGTCAGATTGGTAAACAATCTTTTCAATAAAATTTTTTGTTCCCTCCAACTTCTTACAATGGACATTTTAGTAAATGTAGGCAGAAGGGATGGGGAAACAAATGGTTAACAGTACTATGAATTATGATGTGCACGGTATTATATCATTCAAATACCCAAGGGTTCAATTCAACACTCCTTTTTATTGACAATCCAATTACGATAGTTAACAGATTGATCAATCTAAATAGTGGAAAATGCAAGGTAAATATTGCCTACCTTGTCAGTATAGGATTTTTACTTCCCTGCTGCATTTCGTACAGCCCGTCCATTAACCGGATGGTTTTTAGTTTAGGATAATCCCAGGAGTCGTTTTTACGAAATCATTAAACATGAAAATCGCCAGTATTAGCACCTACCCACCGCGTCAATGCGGCATCGGCACGTTCAGTCAAAATCTTTTGAGTTCTTTAGTCAGCAATGGAAGTGCGGCCGCAACACCCGATACTGCTTTTGTTGTCGCCATTAATGATCATGATCAAGTTTATTCATATGGACCAGAAGTAAAATTTACGATTCGGCAGGAGCAGGTGGATGATTATCTGGAGGCCGCGAACTTCATCAATCTAAGTAGAGCACACTATTGCATTCTGGAACATGAATTTGGAATATTTGGTGGAATGAATGGGGTATACATTCTACCTCTCCTGCATCGGTTGGAGGTACCGGTTATGGTTGTACTTCATACCGTGCTCAAAACGCCATCCTATAATGAGAAAGCGGTACTGAAAGAAATTTGTAAAATGGCTACCAGGATTGTCGTGATGAATAAGATGGCCATTGGTTTTTTGGATGAAATCTATGGGGTTCCTTTAGAAAAAATTTCATTAATAGAGCATGGTGTTCCTGACATACATTTCAATCCCGCAGAGGTGAAAAAGGAATTCAAACTGGAGGAAAAGAAAATACTACTTACGTTTGGATTTATTGGGCGCAATAAAGGAATAGAAACCGTTATAAAAGCGTTGCCCGGTGTCATTGAAAAGTACCCGGCTACGCTGTATATAGTTTTGGGGAAGACACATCCCAATGTGCTGCGGCATTCGGGTGAAGAATATAGGAATTTTTTGCATCGACTGGTTAAAAGACTCAATCTGAGTGACCATGTACTGTTTCTCAATGATTTCGTTGATGAACAAGAACTATTTAAATATTTAGCCGCTGCCGATATTTATATAACGCCCTATATTAATGAAGCCCAAATGACCAGCGGCACACTTTCTTATGCGTTGGGTGCGGGCTGCGCAGTTATATCCACTCCCTATTGGCATGCAACCGAGTTATTGGCCGGTGGTCGAGGAAAGCTGTTTGGCTTTGCTAACTCCGATGAATTGGCTACTATTTTTATGGAATTGTTTGACCACCCGGGCAGGCTCAAGCAAATTCAGGAAAAAGCAAGTGACTATGGGAAAAAGATCACATGGCCAAAAATTGCTGAGAAATATAAATTGTTGGGCACGACTATGTTGAACGAACCACAAAAAGTGGTTACAAAAAAGAAGACGATCTTAGATCCACTCTTGTTTCCTTCGTTTTCCCTGACCCATATAAAACGCCTTACAGATGACACGGGAATAATACAGCATGCGAAATTTGGTATCCCGAATTTGAAAGAAGGTTATTGCTTAGATGATAATGCCCGGGCATTGCTGATGGTTTTAATGGCTTTTAAACAAAAAAAGGATCTCTTGGCTCTTGAGCTATCACCCGTCTACATGAGCTATATTCATTATATGCAAAATAAGGACGGGACATTCCGGAATTTTCTCAGCTTCAGCCGAAACTTTCTGGACGAAGTTGGATCGGAAGACTCTTTTGGAAGGGCCATCTGGGCGCTTGGTTATTTGCTGGGGAATGCACCTAATGATGCGTATTACCAAATGGGCAAGCTGGTCTTCTTCACCGCTGCGCCCAATTTTGAAAGTCTGCAATCGATACGGGGTATTGCCAACACGATGATTGGAATAAGTTATTATCTCCGGAGTAATCCTTCAGATGAAGTAATGACCGACCGGTTAAGGAAGATGGCGTATGTTCTGATGAAGCACCTGGAAGACAATAGCACGGATGATTGGAAATGGTTTGAACCTTTACTCGCTTACGATAACGGAATACTGCCGCTTGCCCTCCTTCATTCGGCCGAGATATTAAATGATGATAAGGTTAGCGCGGCTGGAATGACCGCCATGAATTTCCTGACAGACGTTACCATGAAAGACGGTTATTTATCAGTCATTGGTAATAAGGATTGGTATAGAAAGGGTGATGAACGCTCCATGTTTGCTCAACAGCCCATAGATGCTATGGCCATGGTGCTGATGTTTCACCAGGCATTCCATTTAACCAAGGACAAGACGTACATCAATCAATTACATACTTCATTCATGTGGTTTCTTGGCGAAAACGATTTGCGCATGAGCTTATATGATTTTGAAACGAAGGGATGTTGCGATGGCTTTGAGAGTTATGGCGTAAATAGAAATCAAGGGGCAGAAAGCTCATTGGCCTACATCATTTCACACCTCACCGTTTTAGAGACGTATGAAGATTTCTATAAGTCGGATGCATGAGGATAGCCATCCTCTCTCCCATTGCCTGGAGAACGCCACCCAGAAAGTATGGTCCGTGGGAACAGGTAGCTTCAAATATTGCTGAAGGCCTGATCGCCAAGGGCATTGATGTTACTCTGTTTGCAACAGGCGATTCTTTAACAAAGGGAAAACTTAATTCAGTGTGCGATCATCCTTACGGGGAAGATCATTCCGTTGATCCTAAAGTATGGGAATCTCTCCACATTAGTAATATGATGGAGCATGCTCATGAGTTTGATATCATTCACAATCATTTTGATTTTCTTCCCCTCACCTACTCGCGCCTGATCGGCACTCCTATAGTGACTACGATACATGGATTTTCTTCACCACAGATAATACCGGTATACAAAAAGTATAACCATTCAAGTAGTTATGTTTCCATATCAAACGCAGATCGTCATCCAGACCTTCACTATCTGCGCACCATCTATCATGGAATCAATCCGCATGACTTCAGCTTTAATGAAGGGAAGGGAGATTATCTTCTGTATTTTGGAAGAATCCATCGGGATAAAGGAGCCCATGTCGCCATAGAAATTGCCAAACGAGCGGGGTATTCATTAAAAATGGCCGGATTGATTCAAGATCAGCATTACTTCGACTCGTTGATAAAGCCATATATAGACAATGGTCAAGTCGAGTACTTAGGAAATGTAGATCCACTTTTGCGAAATGAAGTTCTGGGCAATGCAAGAGCATTATTGCATCCCATTTCATTCGATGAACCATTCGGCCTTAGCATCGTGGAGGCGATGATGTGCGGAACACCCGTCATCGCTTTCAACAGGGGGAGCATGGCTGAACTAATCATTGATGGTGTAACGGGCTACCTAGTCAATGATATTTCGGAAGCCATTGAGGCAATCAAGCAATTAAATCGAATTAAACGTGTGGCTTGCCGCGATCATGCCCTCAGCAAATTTAGTATTGACCGAATGATAGATGAGTACATTCAGGTGTATGCCGAAATTCTTCAAGTGCAATAAACCGATTCACACGAAAACCTAATTACTTTGTTTTATAGCATTCAGCAGTTCTGAAACATCCACAACACCATACGTGGATGAATAGTCGGACACGGCATAGGGTAATATCAGGCTATTGTTATGAATGAGCGCGCCACAGGAGTAAACTACATTGGGTACATAGCCCTCGCGTTCATCTTCGCGGGGAGAAAGCAGCGGCTCATCCAGCCTACCAATTTCTTTCGATGGATCATCTAAATCAAAGAGTGAAGCGCCCAGGCAGTAGCGTCTCATAGGGCCAACGCCATGGGAAATAACTAACCAACCTTCTTCTGTCCATAAAGGCGAACCGCAATTTCCGACTTGAACAAATTCCCAAGGATAACGAGGTTCCTGAATCATCTTAGGTTTATTCCACACGGTGGGCCTGTCGGAATACATCAAATAGTTATTCACGCCATCAATTCTCGCCAGCATAGCATACTTGCCCTTTATTTTTCTTGGAAACAAGGCCAGGTTTTTATTTTGAGCACCACTTCCGTGTAACGGCATTACACGAAACGTGTAAAAATTTTCGGTCGATATAAGTTTGGGCAATATGGTATGGCCGTTGTATGCCGTATACGTAGCGAAAATCTTTTCGGTACCATCATCATCTTTAAATCGAACAAACCGGGCATCTTCAATACCTCTGCTTTCAGAGTCCGAGATTGGAAAAATTACGCGCTCGGTAATATCAGAGTCATGTTTAAAATGAATATCGTAGAATGAATCAGCCAGCCAGGTTACTTCTTCCAAAGCCATTCTTCTGCTCTCACTGATGGTACTATCACTTAACACTTTGTTCACTTCGTGCTTTAAAGCATAATACTCAAACTTGTCGGGCAGCGCCTGCATGATGGTCATGGAGTATTTATCGGGAATATCCATTTCTTTAAGCTTCAGCACAAACCGTTCTTTATCGTACAGCGTTTTATGCAGCACTTCGGCCATATCAATATGGTCTCCTGATTTCATAATCTGGATATCATTATTTTCATCCAATACGCACCTCCTGAATACGATAGAAGAGATATGTCCTTCACCGGTGGCACGGAAAGAAAGGATCACTCGCCTCTGTCCTTTTTCCAGATACAATTGATCGAAATCTTCGACAATGGAAGGATTGAAAAAGGCAGCTGATTCAATGGAATACTCACTGGTGCAGTACGAGCCGATGAGCATTTTTTGTTCTTCAGACAGATTGATATAGTCAATCTTCATACCTTCAATGATACCCTGAACATTGGTACAGTGTTTAAGAAAAATCCTGGAAATATTTCTGTGCCGGCTCGCGAATTCGCGCAGCGTATGCTCCAGTGCTGATGTTGTTTGTTTAGCATCGAGCGTCAGAATACGGTTCACCATTTTCTGCGTACGCTCCTCACCATTCATAAAATAACGGGCAACCACCCGGCTTGAGTCTGGATTGAATCTCACATTCTTTCTAGTCACGGATACTCGCATGGCTTGGGCTTAATAAGGTTTTTTTGAAGGTAGCTCTAATAAACAGCATTCCTGTTAGAGAACAGCTGATTTTTACCAATCCTCAATACCCATTGTGCAGGTCGCACTTCCCTCCCGATAGCTATCGGGTCCACGTCCTACTCAAAAATGTTTCATGTCGCGCTTCACGGTAGAGTGTCGCGGCTTTAACTTAACGAACTATGGATTAAAAATCCATAGGTTCAAATGCATTGACTGAAAGTCATTTGAATCGGCTGTAAACAGCATTGAAAACTGTAAACTAAAG
>JAYVTB010000008.1:0-36462 GCA_043774805.1 Cyclobacteriaceae bacterium
CATTATTAAAGTAATTCCAATCAAAGAATAAAAATCTCCCTTAGTTCCTTTTAATCCCTCCCTAAGTGCTCTAAATCCGAGAGCAATGAATACCCCTACAGCCACTAGAATTAAATATCTGGTTTGTTGTTCGGTGGCCGTTGCAACCCAACCTTCAAGTGATTCCGGTGGCGGCCCCATGCCAACAAACAATGTGATTAGCATAGATGGAATAACAAAGAATATTCCAGCGACATAATAATATTTGTCTTGTACTTCGTTGGCTCTGCCGTCATGAGAATAAAGAGTCCAGGAAGCTAATACCATCAGACAGACATTGATGATAGAGATTGGTATATATATTTTGTAACTGACATGTCCGATCGCAAAAGCTATTATCAATGCTGCAATGGGAACAATTGTCAGATATGTTTGGGCTAGAGTCTGTTTAATCAGTTTTGTTCGCATAATAATGTTTCTTTTTAATTAAGCTCTTCTAAGTTAAGTCGTGCGTGGCAAAGGTTGGCTCTTTTGCTTGCTTTGGTGTCGCGCTGGAGTGTGCGGCAAGCAAATGTGCCAATGCGGGTCAGCCACTACTCTGTCCCGCGGCATTGTGCATAACGTTTGTGTTTCTGCAGTGGTGCCTTTCCGAAGCCGCGTCCTGTCCCACGAAACGAAACGTTGAACGAAGATAAAACTTAATACCAACTCGTCACGGCACCATTGCAGAAACATGCTGTTGTGGCCAGTTGGGCTTCGTTCTTGGTCGTCAGTCTTCTCTTAATTTTTCCTTGTCGATGGTGTTTAAGTACAAGTTTTATCAACTGTCAACGACCACCTTGGTAAATGAAATAAACTATTTTGCTAATCTCGATAACATTCTTTTTAATTGCGCAATACGTCTAGTTTTTAATGTACTTGCAGCGGTCCTTTTTTCTTTAGTTGCTCGTCTTTCATGAGCTTTTATAGCTTTTTCCAAAGATAGAATTTGAGCCGAAATGGATTTTGCTTGTCCCGAAAAGCTCAATTCCTCAAATGTCTTAGTGTTGTATTGATGTGATTTCATTTGTAAAGTGATTATTTTTTTGTCCCTGATACTTGATATAAATACGTTTTATCAAAACAAATCTTACCTGATGATTTATTTGTGACAACTACCCTGACTTTGTCAGCTTTTAGCATATTACGAGTTACCTCATTCCATTCATTTGAGAAAAACTTAACAACAGTTTTCTCCCTTCCTTGAGGGGTGAAGAAAAAATATATATCAGTATTTTCTCTATCGTTTTCAACTTCAAGAGCTGACTCCTCGCTCATTGGTATGAAAAGAGATTCTTCATATAAACCACCTTCCACCTTATTTGTACGATAGGTATTAAACTCCTTTGTTATGTCAGTTCTTTTGGTTGGAAGGGCTTTTAATAGTATTCCACCTTTTTCCCTATCGGATTCATCAAAATAAATCGTCTTTGGTGTTAGTGCCAAAGATGAAGCAAAAGCGAAATTAATTCCAAGAACTATGGTGAACCCCTTTTTGTTGATATCGTAGTCATTTTGGAATCTGTTAGAAAGTCTTGCGTAATAAATAGTTTTTAGCATTTCTGTTTTTGCACTTTTCAACTCGTTAAGTTTATTTTGCCCCTCTTCCGATTTTAAGAAAACGGATTTTTTAAGTTCTGTGTCAAAGTCATTTATCTTAAAGTATGTGAACACATCTAGGTCATAAATGTATTGAAGCTCAATTGTTGCTTCTTTCGAACTAGAAGTTAATTCGGAAATATTCTGTTGTCCGTGCGCTAAAAAAGATAAAGATAAAAGAATTGCAAGAAGTAATAATTTCATAAGGTTAAATTTGATAAGTATTTAAATTATTCTATTTAATTATTTTATTTCTCCACTGTCAAAGAAGATGTAATGTGTCGCTATGTATAACTGTCAACGAAATTATAATTTCTTGTTTTCCAATTTTGTCAATTTACACTAATCTATCCACGTAGCTAGCCCAATTGGCCACAACGTCTTTATATGAGACACGGAGTGTCTTATATATCTTTATTCCCCTAAGGTAAGTCCTTGACTCAAATTGTCCAACGGGCTGATCAATTTATCAAAACCACGCTTCGTTACATGGGTATATCGTTCGGTCGTCTTGCTGCTTTCATGGCCCAATAAGGTCTGGATGTAGCGCAAATCCGTTCCCCTTTCCAATAAATGGGTCGCAAAACTATGCCTCAGCGTGTGGGCACTTACGTGCCTGGTTATCCCCGCAAGGTGGCAATATTTGTGTATAAAATGATTTACGCTTCGCGATGAATACTGTCCTCCGCCAGGCCCCTCAAAAAGCCATTCCTTTGGTTCATATAATTGGAGGTAGTGCTTCAGGTAATCCAGCGCGAGTTTGGAAAGCAAAGTGATCCTGTCTTTCCGTCCTTTGCCACAGCGTATGTAAATAATCATGCGATGTTCGTCAACATCATTCCATTTTAGGTTTAGTAATTCACTGATCCGTAAGCCAGCCGAATAGAGTAAAAACATAATACAGCGGTGCTTGATGTTCTGCGTAGCCATCAATAACTTTTTCATCTCCTCTTCTGAAAGTACTGAAGGCAGCAGCTTGTCTTTCACGGGGCGGTCTACATAGTAAAACGTGCGATCCCCCTTATGCACCTGTTCAAGGTAGAATTTAATTGCATTGATGGCGGTGTTCTGAGTAGAAACAGAAACTCCGCGCTTTTCCACGAGGTAGATCATATACTCGTTTATAATGGCCTTGGTGATCTCCTGAATGCGTCCAGGGTGAAGGTATTCAAGGAACAACTGCATCTGTGCTTCATAGGTTACACGGGTGCTGTCACTGTAACGCATGCGGATTAAGCATTCCCTGTATCCTTCCGGCAGCGGAAGCTTGGCTTTCACGGGCAAAGGTCGAAGGATGGCACTTTCATTAAATGGAATCGCAATCTTTACTTCGCAAACGGCAGCAAGTGTTTGCATCAATAAATCCAGCGTAGCCGGAGAATACCGAACATACCAGCAACCGTTGGATTTACTATACATTCGGTTCGGAAAGCTTCGCACCAGTTCATTCGCCTTAATATTCAGCGGTCCCCGTATCGAAATGCAGTACAGGCCTCGGTGGATCAGGGGAGTAAGCTTAATGGTATTCATAATCCGGAATGATGAATACGCAACAATAAGAGATCAGACATCCTGTAGCCGTTTTATAATCAATTATAAACGTTTATAATCGCTTAAAAACGGATATAATAATCAGACACAATTTATCGAACAGGCTCCATGCTGGAGTAGCTGCATGTTGTATTAGGTATGCGTATGTGAGGTGTTGAAGTAGCGCCATATAGATATTGGGTATGCACCAGGTAGGCATTGGCTTAACGGTATGCAGGTATTGGGAATGCACTGCACAGGTGTTGGGTATGGACCACCTAGGCATTTGGATACGACTAAGAAGGTGTTGGGAATGCACTACACAGGTATTGGATATCGACCATGTAGGCATTTGGATACGATTAAGTATGTATTGGAGATGCAGGTGAGAGGCATTGGCTTAACGGTAAGCAGGTTTTGGGAATGCACTGCACAGGTGTTGGGTATGGACCAGATAGGCATTTGGATACGACTAAGCAGGTGTTGGGAATGCACTACACAGGTGTTGGATATCGACCATGTAGGCATTGGGATACGATTAAGTATGTGTTGGAGATGCAGGTGAGAGGCATTGGCTTAACCGTAAGCAGGTATTGGGAATGCACTGCACAGGTGTTGGGTATCGACTAGGTAGGCATTTGGTATGGACAAGGTAGGCATTGGCTTAACGGTAAGCAGGTATTGGGTATGCACGAGGCAGGCATTGGTTCCTGCTACATAAGACACTTCCCAGAAATTGTGTAAGTGGGTAGTGTCTGAGTAACTTTATTTGCTGACAGCTGTAGCTCTATTTGCTAAACCCTCCTATGAAAATGTCATACCTGCCTGCCGGAGTGAACGAAGGCAAGGCCGGTCAAGTATGACCATTGGCAGTAGGAAATGTAATTCATAAAAATTGAATTCATTCAAGCTAACGACTAACGCGAGCCGGTATCCCGTTCGGAATTGGTAACTTAGCTACGAAGTGCTTTTTCACTAGCCGCGACACCACTGCTCCCTCGGGATACCGGATCTGGTTTTAAGCGCACTCACGGGACCTGATAAGAGTTATCCGTCCGGTATGACAACTCTATTATAAGGTGTGCAAGAACCTTTCAATGAAAATGTCATACCGGCCAAGTATAATGAATTGGTAGTGGGAAAACTACTTTCATAGATATTTGAATTCGCCTAAAACCAATCCCCCGATACATCAGGGCTGTATGACCGCGTTGTAGGAGCGTTAACCGAACCGATACAAGACTCACAAAGTAGGTCAAGCTTTCCGCTTTAAGCTTTGAACTTTAAACTTTGAACTTTAAACTTCCAACCTTTCCTTTTCGTAACTTTAATGATGCTAAAATGGACACCCGTGGCCATGGTGCGTATTGCCCTGTTTTTTACGGCAGGCATCCTGCTGGCGATCTATCGGCCGGATATGGTGGGTGTGCGGTTCATACGCCTCGCTATACTGGCAATTATTCCAGGATACTTCCTCGGTTACCTGCTCTTACGAAATCGCCATACGGTCCGGTTGTTCACGGGGTGCATGGGCTTGCTGGCCATTGCACTCATGGCATACCTCCATCTCCTGAACGCTACCGACTCGCGTTCCGATCATCATCTCCTGGCTGTAAAAGAACCAATTCAATATTATGAAGCGATTGTCAGGAGCGCACCGGAGTCAAAATCAAAATCCTGGCGGTTGAACGTGGAAGTGACCAGGGTGAAGACTTCCCAGTGGCTTGAAAACAAAGGCAACGTGCTGCTCTACATCTCAAAGAAGTCCATGGACAAAATTCCATGGCACTATGGTGACCGGCTGCTGATCAAAGGAAACCCTTCTGAATTGAAGCCTCCCGCCAATCCTTTCGAGTTTGACTTCAAACGCTTTTTGAGTTTCAGAAACATTTACCACCAGCAGTTTGCTTTCGCGGATCAAATACAAAAGGTAGCCGACATCGAAAGAAAAGGATTTATCTACTATTCCTTGAAGACCAGAGCGTGGGCTTCATCGGTTCTTGAAAAGTACATTGATGGAGAACAAGAGCAGGCAATCGCTGCCGCCTTGGTGCTGGGCGTCACCGAGGGCATCGACACGGATTTACAAAATGCCTATGCCGCCAGCGGTGCCATGCACGTGTTGGCCGTCTCTGGCCTTCATGTGGGGATCATTTATGCAATCTTGCTTTTCCTGTTACGTCCCCTAAGTCGCTTTGCGTGGAGCCGATGGGTGGTCTTTCTGATCAGCATTATTTGCCTTTGGTCTTTCGCCTTTGTTACAGGGTTGTCGCCATCGGTACTTCGGGCGGTCACCATGTTTTCATTCGTGGCGTTAGCCCGACCGCTTGGGTGGAAAACTAATATCTATAACACCCTGGCCGGCTCTGCATTTTTGTTGCTGCTGTTTAATCCTTACCTGGTGATGTCGGTGGGATTTCAGTTGTCGTACCTGGCAGTGCTCGGTATTGTGTATCTGCAACGACCGCTTTACCAGCTATGGGAAATTGAAAATCGGGTGGGAGACTGGGTGTGGCAAATCACGTGTGTTTCCATAGCCGCGCAGATTGCTACGTTTGCCCTCGGCATGTTATACTTTCACCAGTTTCCTGTTTACTTCCTCGTTTCCAATTTATTTGTTATTCCACTCTCCACAGCGGTGCTCGTGATCGGCATTTTACTGCTGGCACTCAGTGCGTGGTCGTCAGCTGCATGGTTGATTGGTGTCATCGTAACCTACCTGATCAAGGCATTAAACTGGACCGTTTTCATAGTCGAGGATTTGCCGTTCAGCCTGATAGAAGAAATACATCTTACCACATTTCAATGCTGGCTCATCATGATTTTTTTATTGAGTTTGGTTTTCGTGATTGAATTTAAGTCCATGCGATGGCTATACATGGCAGCCATGTGTTCCATCATATTAACCATCTCGCAATGGATGCACTTCAATGAATCTGTCAACCGTCAGCAATTTGTGGTCTATAGTGTGAACGGGTTTTCTGCAATGGAATGGATGGATAATGGTCAGAGTTATTTTTATGGTGATTCCGCATTCATGCACGACCAGGAGAGAGTACGTTTTCACGTGCGACCGAATCGGTTGAACAGTGGTATTACGTTCATCAATCATCAGGTGCCTTTTCAATGGGAACTGGAAAAAGGTGTGAGCGTGGCGCAGTGGAATGGAAATTCGATTGCTTTCATTCAACAGAAGAATTATTCGTTACCCGATTTGGCCGAAATCGACTACCTTGTTGTGGGTAAAAATGCGATCAATATGCATCAACTTCCGGATCAGCTGAAGGTGAAGAAAGTGATTTTGGATGGCAGCAATTCACGAAGCTATGTGAATCGATGGAAAGCGATTTCGAAAAAGGAAGACATCGCTGTTCACGATGTGATAGAGGATGGTGCTTTTATATTAACGAAGTGATATGAGTCTGGTACTTTATACCGTGAAAGATCGGGTGGGCTACATCACCCTCAATCGTCCTGAAAAAAGGAATGCATTAAGTCATGAGCTCGTTACAGAATTAATCGCGGCATTCGACCGTTCCGAAAATGATGCTTCCGTAAAGGTAGTAGTGCTGAAAGCAAATGGTGAAGCCTTTTGTGCCGGTGCCGATTTAGCCTACCTGCAACAGCTTCAGAATTTTTCGTATGAACAAAACCTGGAAGACTCAAGGCATTTAAAAAGCCTGTTCTTAAAGATCTATCAACTGAAGAAGGTGGTGATCGCCCAGGTGCAAGGCCATGCGCTGGCGGGCGGTTGTGGTTTGGTCACCGTGTGTGATGTTGCCTTTGCTGTTCCCGAAGCAAAATTCGGATATACGGAAGTGAAGATCGGATTTATTCCCGCGCTGGTGTCGGTGTTTCTCATTCGTAAACTGGGTGAACAGAAAGCGAAACAAATGTTGCTTACCGGTGAAGTGATAAAATCACAGGAGGCATTGAGTCGCGGACTTATTAATTATGTCGTCAGTGCAGAAGACCTGGAGCGCAATGTGTTTGAATTTGCTGCGGGATTAATTCAATCCAACTCCGGACAGTCGATGCAGCTCACCAAGCAGCTGATCGATGAAGTTCAATCTTTATCACTTGAAGATGGGTTGGAACTTGCGGCCAAAATGAATGCACAAGCCAGGTCCACTGAAGATTGCAAAGCAGGTATCTCCGCCTTCTTGAATAAACAGGAATTGAAGTGGTGACCTCCTCAGCCATCCTAAAACAATATTGGGGCTATTCACATTTTCGTCCTCCACAGGATCAGATTATCGATGCGGTGATGATGAAGCATGATGTGGTGGCCATTCTCCCAACCGGGGGAGGCAAGTCCGTTTGCTTTCAGGTTCCTGCGTTGATGCAGGAGGGCATCTGCCTGGTGATTACACCCCTCATTGCGTTAATGCAAGACCAGGTGAAGCAATTGAAGCAACTCGGTATTGCCGCAGTGGCTATTCACTCCGGCATGCACCATCGCGAAATTGATATCACACTCGACAATTGTATTTACGGCAACAATAAATTTCTTTATATCTCTCCGGAACGCCTGCAGACAGAACTCTTTCAGGAGCGTGTAAAGAAAATGAACGTATGCCTCGTGGCGATTGATGAAGCGCACTGCATTTCTCAATGGGGCTATGACTTCCGCCCGCCTTATCTTCAGATTGCCGAGTTGAGAAAGATAAAACCGGAAGTCACGTTTATCGCGCTCACTGCTTCGGCCACGCGACTGGTAAAAGAAGACATCATCAATAAGCTGGAACTAAAGGGACTGAAAGTATTTCAAAAGAGTTTCGCTCGTGATAATCTTTCGTTTGTGGTTCGAAAGACCGAGACAAAAGAAAAGAAGTTATTGGAGGTGTTACGAAAAGTGGGCGGCCCTGCTATCGTCTACGTGCGTTCACGCAAGTCGACTGTTACTCTTGCCAGGTTTTTGGAGAAGAATGGAATATCGGCCACTTTCTATCATGCAGGACTAAATCATGCTGATCGCTCGACCCGGCAGGAGGAGTGGATCACCAATCGCAGCAGGGCAATGATTGCCACGAATGCATTTGGTATGGGAATCAACAAAGCCGATGTGCGCGTAGTAGTTCATATGGATTTACCGGAGAACCTCGAGTCGTATTACCAGGAAGCGGGCAGGGCAGGACGTGACGGCAAGCGATCATATGCTGCCATTGTTTTTCATGAAGTGGATGTGCTGGGCCTGCGCAGCAAGGTGAAACAATCACAACCGGATATTAAGCAGTTGAAAGTAATTTACCAGGCCATAGCGAATTACTATCAGGTTGCCGAAGGCAGTAGCCAGGGTGAGAGTTATGATTTTGATATCGACTTGTTCGGTAAAAAGTTTGATATGAAATCGGTCACGGTTTATCCCGTGCTGAAGAAGTTGGAAGAGTTCGGTCTGATTGAGTTGAATGAAAGTTTCTACCGCCCATCCGTGCTGCATATTTCCATGGACAAGAAACGCTTGTACGAATTCCAGGTGGCGCACGCACGATATGATTTGCTGATCAAGACACTCATGCGATTATATGGAGGAGGGTTATATACCGATTTCACCACCATCTCTGAAACACAGATTGCCCAGGCAATGAAGCTTACTCCCGCAGAAGTGAGCATCGAGTTGGATCAATTGCATAAACTTCAGCTGATGGTCTATGAACCGAAGAATGAAGGCCCGAAGCTTACCTTCATACTGCCGCGGCAGGATGCCGAACGACTTCCTATTGACAAGGTTGAATTTGACAGAAGGAGGGACCTGCATTTTGCCAAGATGGAGGCGATGATCAATTATGTAGAGCAGGATCACCGCTGCCGCATGCAACTAATTCAGGAGTACTTTGATGAAATTAACTATGAAGTTTGCGGCATGTGCGATGTATGTATCCAGAAAAAGAAAAAGGATAACCTCGATGCATTGCATGACTATGAAGGCCAGATACTTTATATATTGAAACAGAAACCAGTCACCGTAGAAGACCTGGAGACCCAGGTCGATCCCAAAGACAAAGAACTGTTTGTTGAAGTAGTTCGTGAACTGGTGGATGCCGGTGAGATCTATTATGATGAGTTATGGACACTGCATCTTGCTGCCAAAGGATAATATTTATTATAAGGTAAGTTGAATAATATAATTCAACAACTAATTTTTTTTGCGAAAAGTACTTTTTGGGCTTTTACTTACGATAAGAAATATCTGTGATGTATATAGTTAATTATTGAGGGCAAGGCGCTAAAAAAAGTTTAAGCTAACGAACAAATGAGACAAAGAATTTATATTGACACATCAGTTGTAGGTGGATTCTTCGATGAGGAATTCAAAGACGCGACCCAACGACTTTTTGGACGACTTGAAAAAGACGAAGTTAGATTCATTATTTCTGACCTTCTTGAATTAGAGCTAATACAAGCTCCGAGGCATGTTAGTGAGTTACTTTTAAAGTATCCAGCCGACAGGTTTGAGAGAATAGAATTGACTCAAGAAATTATGGATTTGGCTGACAAGTACATTTCAGAAAAAGTTGTTGGACGGGCTAGCCTTGAGGACTGCCGACATATTGCCCTTGCGACAATTAATCGGGTTGACGTTTTGGCAAGTTGGAACTTTAAACATGTCGTTAACCTTGAGAGAATAAAAGGATATAATTCTGTAAATTTGAGACTGGGTTACCCGACAATAGAGATACGGACACCACAAGAATTAGTGAATTATGGAGACTAAGGAGAAAATAAAAACATTTGACGCGGTGAAAATGATGAGAGAGATTCGCGATAAAGTCAGCGATGAAACTCAAAATATGACATTGGAGCAATTGAGAAAATACATTGCGGACAGATTAAAAAAATCCCACCTAAAAACTATTGGACGATAGCGCACAGCCCGCAACGGCAAGACCGAGATCTTAACCATAAAGAGGTTTAGAGAGAAGATTAAATAACCACCTGAGTGCACGACACCATGACAGAGAAGGAAAAAATGCTCGCGGGCGAACCGTACAACTGTGGTGATGCCGAACTGATAACTCGCTGGCATAAGGCGAAAGCCCTGATGAAAGAATATAATGACACTGCCTCCACCGACCGCCAGCGATTGGATGAGTTATTGGAAGAACTCCTGGGAGGCAAACCAAAAAATCTCTGGATAGCCGCACCCTTTTTTTGTGACTATGGTGAGAACATATTCATTGGAGAAAACTCGGAGATTAATCATAACTGTGTGTTCCTAGACTGCAACCGGATTACGATTGGAAAGAATGCACTCATCGCTCCGGCCGTTCAGATTTATACCGCCTATCACCCATTGAAAGCAAGCGAGCGTCTTCAGGAAACTGAGGAAGGAGGCAGTACCATGACGTTTTGTAAAACACAATCTGCCCCGATTACCATTGGGGATAATGTATGGATTGGAGGAGGAAGTATTATTTTGCCAGGCGTTACCATAGGCAACAACGTAACGATTGGAGCAGGTTCGGTAGTAACGAAAAGCATTCCAGATAACGTGTTGGCGCTGGGAAATCCATGTAAAGTGATCAGGGAACTTTAAATTAATTTCAGTAGAAATGAAATTGGAGCAAACACTTAATCGGCAGAGCTACCTCTATTTTATTATTTTCTTTCTGCTCATGCTGTCAGCTTTTTGGTTCACCTATTTCACAAGGCTGCTGGATCAGGATAATTATCGGATGCATGCCCATGGGGCTACGCTGATTCTTTGGTGTTTGATGCTGATCACACAGCCTTACCTGATCAGGACCAATCAACGTGTGTTGCATAAATCGGTTGGCAAATTTTCTTATGTGCTGGTTCCGTTGTTGGTCTTCACTACCATTGATCTCCTCCATAATCGGCTGCACGTAAATCCATCACTAGGCATCATGGATTTTTTCTCTGTCGCCCTGGTGTTAAATGCACTGGCTGCTTTTCTGATTTTTTATGGCCTCGCCATTTATTACCGGAAGAAGTCCACCGTTCATGCCCGCTACATGATATGCACCGTCTTTCCGATGTTCACACCAGTGACGGATCGCATCATCCATATTTATTTTCCTTCACTCCTGAAATACCTGCCTACGATTGAGCATAATCCCATTGCACCGGTAGTGGGCTTTGCGATGGCCGACATGATCCTGATTGGATTAAGTATCTGGGACGGAAAATCGCATAAGCGATGGAATGTATTTCCGGTAGCGCTGGGAATCTTATTGATGTATCATTACTCCGTGCTCAACTTCTACCAATTCGAATGGTGGAAGGCATTCAGTAATTGGTTCTATCGTTTGTGATTGTGCAGTGCGGGGAATAGGAGGACTTAAAAACGTAGCGCAACGGAATGTTAAGCCCGACCAAGAATACTTCTTTTATCTCCAAATGATGACATTAGGTGCAACAGTGTTGCAATTAAAATTTAAACTACTTACTATTGTTGACTGATTGGAATTAACCTTGTCATCTAAGCGCGGCATATCAAAGAATAAATCAAACGGCTTTCACGCTGTTGTTGCTGCTATTTTGCTTATCATTTTTGTTGCTGGCAGCGTTCCCATCTCACTCATCCACCAGTTTATTCATGCGCATACCCGCATTGCACACACGATTGAACAAGAGAAAGACCCATGCCACAAGGCTATTTATCATGCCGGCAAAGACAACGGTTGCAGACATGAGTTCCATGTTATCAAGATCGAGAAATGTAACCTGTGTGATTTCACCTTCAATAAAGATCAGGTACTGATCGATAGTTCATATCAACTGACAGCAAAATCTTATTTCTTTTGCAACGACCGGACAGTGTACACGGATGTTCAGGATGTGGTCATCCACCTTTCTCCACGTGCACCACCTTTTCATTCCTCTTTAGTTTAAGTGAGCTTATAATGGCTCAAATCTCCTGACAAGTTCTGCCAGGGGATAACGCTCATTTATTAAGTTACTATGCACCTATTTAAAACAATACTTTTATTGTTGGCTTTACATGTTTGTATGCTGGGCTATTCACAGCCTGATTGTACATCTGTTTTTACAGGATAAATTCAGGACGAATTAAACAAGCCTGTGATAGGCGCAGCGATTATTCTTCTTCCAGCACAATTCGGGCAGGCAAGTGACTCCTCTGGTAATTTCAGGTTTGTAAAGCTTTGCTCAGGAAAATACACGGTTAAGGTGCAATACCTTGGATATAAGGATATGGAATTTGAACTTGAAATATCAGGTCGCACCAAACGTAATATACATATTAGTGAAGTTGCATCGGAATTAAATGAGGTGGTAGTAGTGGGTCACCACGATGCAAGCCAAACCGAATATGCAAATAATTTTGTTCAGCTTGATGAAAAGCAATTAGCAGAATCCGCAGGAAAAAGTTTAGGTGAAGCCCTGAAAGACGTTTCAGGTGTGAATAGCATTCAAACCGGCCCCGGTATTTTCAAGCCAGTTATACACGGAGTACATAGTCAGCGCATTCTTATTCTGAATTACGGAATACGACAAGAAGGGCAACAGTGGGGAGCAGAACACGCGCCCGAGATTGATCCCTTCATTGCTTCCAATATTGTTGTAATCAAAGACGCATCGGCTATTAAATACGGCACGGATGCATTAGGCGGAGTCATTGTTGTAAATCCACCAGAACTTCCCACTGAACCAACATTGGGAGGAACTGTGCAGACGGTGCTTCAGAGCAACGGAAGAGGTGCTACCCTTTCCGGTATGCTGGAAGGAGGAATCAAAAAGCTCACGGGTTGGGGCTGGCGCGTGCAAGGCACAGCTAAGAAGATAGGTGATTTTAATACACCCGATTACAGTCTCACCAACACTGGAATACGTGAGTTAAATTTTTCAACGTCCACCGGCTATCATAAGGGCAACGTGGGCATTGATATTTTCTTTAGCCATTTTCAAACAGAGATAGGTATACTGAAAGGCACATCAATCGGTAATGTAAATGACTTGATTATTGCTATGGAACGAGACGTTCCTCAATATACTACAAGCTTCTCCTATAAAATCAGCGAACCGCGTCAGGAAGTGAGTCACAATCTTTTGAAGTTGAATGGACACCTGAAGACCGAAAAGGGCGAGTGGAAATGGCAATATGGTTTTCAAAACAACAACCGCAGAGAGTTTGATATCCGTAAAGGGGACCTTTCCAAAATACCGGCCATCGATCTCAAACTTAATACCCATACGCTCGAAACGGAATGGGAGGCAACACACACTGAAAGAAGAACAACTTCTTTTGGCGTGAACGGTATGTATCAGGACAATAGTAATATTCCCGGCACACAACGAATTCCCTTCATTCCTGATTTTAATACGATATCCGCGGGGCTTTTTGGAATTACTAAACTGTACCGAAATGCGTGGGTTATCGATGCCGGTATCCGCTATGACTTTCGACATTATGAAGTGAAAGGATATGATTTTAAAAATACATTATACAACACCTCGTTTAGTTTCAACAATGTAAGTGCAACAACGGGGGCAACCGTTAAGCTTCGTAAAAATCAAACGCTCAATCTGAATCTCAGCAGTGCCTGGAGACCTCCTCATGTGGCAGAGCTATTCAGCCTTGGAACACACCAGAGTGCGGCAGCCATTGAGTATGGCTTACTGCTCAATGACTCGACCAATGAAGTGATGAACATAACCGATGTGAATTTCAAAAACGAGCAGGCATTGAAATTTGTTTCCACCTATCAACGCCATTGGAATACTTTCTCCTTTGAAGTGAGCCCGTATGCCAATTACATTTTCAACTACATCTACCTCCGTCCGACCGGTGTAACGAGAAACGTGCGTGGTGTGTATCCGTATTTGCGATATACGCAGACGGATGCTTTATTTCTGGGTATTGATATTTCCGCAACCTGGCAAGCCTTCGCGCATTTGAAAGTAATACCCAAAGTTTCATTGCTACGGGCGAGTGATGAAGGTAATAATGACTACCTCGTTTTCATTCCCTCCAACAGATATGAAGCGGCCATGCGTTACGAAAGTCCCGTGCTTTCCGGCTTACGGAATTTTTATATCGAATCGAAAATAAAATACGTAGCGAAGCAAAACCGCGCTCCCCGAGTACTAACGGTAAGGGAGATCATTGAAGATCAGGAACAACACATCGATCCTTTCCAAAACGATAAATCAAATTTTGATTTTATGGCGGCACCCGATGGGTATTGGCTGTGGAATCTGGCCGCAGGAATTTCTCTAAAAGGAAAGAAAACACAATATGATTTCCGAATCGCTTCTGAAAACACATTGAACACAACCTATCGCGAATACACCAATCGATTCCGGTACTATGCCGATGACCTTGGTCGCAATATCATTTTCTCTTTAAAATGTATCTTTTAACTAACTCAATAATAAACATGAAAAACAATCAATTAATGAATTTGAAATCACTTCGCTTTCTAAGTGCTGCACTGGTCTTAACTTTTGCTGCTATTTTTTCCAGTTGTGATGATGATAATCCTAAAAAAGAAGATACCCCGGAATTGATCACCAAGGCAACGCTGACATTTACACCGACTGGTGGAGGATCAGCAGTGGTGGTTACAGCCACCGATCCCGATGGTGAGGGCGTTCAGGACCTAACCGTAGACGGACCGATCAATTTGGCTGCAAGCGCAAATTACAAGTTGGATATTATCCTGATTAACGAATTAGCAGAGCCTACCGATCCGGAATATAGCATCACAAAGGAAGTAGAAGAGGAAGGTGATGAACACATGTTCTTTTTTGCCTGGACAAACAATGTGTTTTCTGATCCTACGGGAAATGGAAATGTGGACAACCGTGCTGATGTCGTAAACTACAATGACAAAGATGATAACGGTCTTCCATTAGGGCTGAGCACCGAATGGACTGCTGCCACGGCTGCTGCCGCTGGTACTTTCCGCGTTATCCTAAAACATCAGCCCGATTTAAAATCTGCTTCCTCAACAGCAACAACAGGAGAATCGGATATTGACATCACGTTTACGATCAACGTTAACTAAGAGAATCTTTAAAATGCGATCATTCTTATTCAGACTCTCTCTGGATACAACAGGCTTCTGGGCTTCTGCGATCTGTGCTCTGCACTGTGTCGCAGTTCCCATACTGTTGTCTTTCACGACCTTCAGCAGCTTGGCGTTCCTGGAACACGAGACCATCGAGTACGCAATACTGGGTGCTAGTGCTGCATTAGGCGTTGTCTCACTACTGCCTTCTTACGTTCGGCATCATCGGAAATTCAACGCGTTATTGATTTTGCTTGCAGGTTTTATGCTTATTCTCTTCGGGCGCTTTGTCGATATCACGTTGTATGAAGTTCTCTTAACCTCACTGGGTGCTCTTCTGGTTGCCTTTGCTCATGCCGTCAACTTTAGAATGTGTAAAGTAAATCATCATCAAGACATTTGAAATTATTTGCATCTGCAATCCTGATCTCCCTGTTAAACGCTCCGGTTGGCGCAACCTCCCTAAACATTCCACCAATAGGTAAACTTGATCACCAGGGCGCGGTTCTTGACATTGAAGTTTTCGGGAAAGTAGTTGTCGGTATACACGATGAATAAATCGGAAGCGGGCCGATAGCGCCATTGAAAGCGTGTATTGAGATTCACATTGTTTTGTTGCTCGTTGTATTGGGCAAATGCGGTGAGGAATAATTTATTGGTCATGGTCACGTC
The DNA here is from genome assembly GCA_043774805.1 of Cyclobacteriaceae bacterium. Lineage (GTDB taxonomy): Bacteria > Bacteroidota > Bacteroidia > Cytophagales > Cyclobacteriaceae > ELB16-189. The sequence goes on from JAYVTB010000008.1 coordinate 15,816, forward strand.
AATACGTGGGCCGATCAGCCAGAACGTGGTGTTGCCATAGGGGTCAGGCATGCGTATATCGTTATAGCTGGACGTCAGGTTAAGGCTCACATAGGGCTGGAAGCGGTACCCTATATCCGTGGTAAAATTGAATCGCGTTCCATCGGCATAATATCCGCCATAGCGTGAAGTAAATGCATAGGTGAATACACTTTGTGGTTTGGAGGTATATTCAATACCAAAGGAATTCCACCGATGCTCACTGCCTGCGGGCAGAGGTACATTTCCTGAATTGGTGGGATCAAACGGTTTTAGAAGTTTCACATAATTATTCGCCACCCATACATTCAGTACGTTTAATTTTCGGAAGTTAAGACCATAGACCACAAACGTTTCATTGTCTGTAGGCTTCATGGTGGGGTCAAAGTAAAGCGAGGTGCTAAACTTTGGCCCATGACTAAGTATGTGTTTGCTCTTGGGAAAGTATAGCCTTGCGATTTGCGGATTTAACTTGATATAACCAGGACGAGGCACGTTGTCGGGAACATAGCCTACTTCTGCTAAATAATTCTTGCCCACATATTCATGCTGCCAGGTAATGATCCACTTACGACTCGCATAGGTAAGGTTGGCGGCTTGCGTAAAATCTTCACCATTGTTTTCCGGCTTGAATGACTTCAGGAACAAGGCTTTGCCCGTCCACATATTATTTGATGAAGCCAGATTATATTCTAACCCGATGTTACGATTATACTGAGAATACACCGGTATAGCGGGATCAGTGCTGGGTGTATAATTCAACGACTGTTTGTTGATGAAGATCACCCCGATGTTCGATCGGGCAAACACCCTTCGCTGCAAAGCAAAAACGGCAAAGTTCTGTTCCGGCAAACCGGTCGCTTCCACGTTTCCCGTTTGCATGTCCATCGCACCGAGGCGCCAGTTCTTATTAATTCTTCCGCTAAGGCGAGCGCCATATTTTATGGGCACACCCAATCCAATCCTTCTTGAAAAAAAAGGCCGGATAGTAGGATATCCGAAGTTCGCAAAGAGGTCTCCATTCTCTAAAAAGAACTGTCGCTTTTCCGGAAAGAATAATTCATATCGTTCAAGGTTGGTTACTTGTCGGTCAACATCTACTTGTGAAAAATCGGGATTTACCGTGAGATCCAGATTGATGGAGGAAGTTATGGCAACTTTCACATCACCACCTATTTCTTTCCGATATTCTGTTGGAGTCTCTTTAACATAATCTTTAGATGATCCTCCCAACACATAGGGGATGACTGAAATATTTGATCCCACTTGTGGTGGTGGTGCATCCCACATCAGTGAGCCCGTATACGCTAATGAAGCAGATGGAAATTGCCGTGGAACAGGAGCCCATGATGATTTTTCTGTGGTCTTAAGATCCAGTCTGCTGAAATTGATGCCCCATTCCGTGATCCCTTTTTTATAACGTATCGATTTAAAGGGTACGGCCATTTCAAACACCCACTTATCTTCATAATTTTTTACCTGCGATGTCCATTTGTTATCCCAGCTCAGATCAACCTTTCCGCCTTCATACATAATACCATCCCATTGTGCTCCTGCTGCATTGGCTCCGAATGAAAAGCCATTGGTAAGGTCTTCAAAGGGATCCATAAACAACAGGAAATTGTCATTCTTGCCGAATGCAAAATCCCTACGCAGCGACTCCACCATGTAAGGACCGGGCAGAGCGTGATAATTGATGGCAATCAGATAGAGGTTTTCATCATCATAAGTCATGCGCACATCGGTACGAACTTTCGCAAAGCTGGTGTCCATGGGGGTGATCATGTAAAAATCAGTGGCCACGTCAGCGTTAAGCCAATCGGATTCGTCTAAAATACCATCGATCTTAATCGGCCCAGCTGCGCGATGAATGCTTAACTTATAAGATTCATTCTTTTTTTGAGGGAAAACAGAAAGGCTGATTGCAGACAGGAGAATAAATAGAAGGAATCTCACCACACCGTTAGCTTGAAAAGTTGAAAGTACTTAATTTTCGTACATTATATTGGGAATCTTTTAACACTACAACTATGAAAGTGACTACCGGAAACAAAGTTTATTTTAAAGGCATCAGCCGCATCAGGTATGAAGGAAAGGACTCTGATAATCCTATGGCCTTCCGCTATTACAACCCCAAACAGCGGGTAGGTAAGAAAACGATGGAGGAGCATCTCCGATTTGCCATTGCCTACTGGCATTCCTTCTGCGGCACGGGTGGCGATCCATTCGGGCCGGGCACAAAAAACTTTCCGTGGTCAACAGCAACGGATGCAGTGCAACGCAGCCTCGACAAAATGGATGCTGCCTTTGAATTCATCACCAAAATAGGAGCACCATTTTATTGCTTCCACGACTATGACCTGGTAGAAGAAGCACCCACACTGAAAGAATCTGAAAAGCGGTTGCGCATTATCGTAGATTATGCTAAAGAAAAACAAAAAGCGTCCGGTGTGAAGTTGCTGTGGGGAACAGCCAATATGTTCTCCAACCCTCGTTATATGAATGGTGCCGCTACAAACCCCGACTTCCAGGTAGTGTGCCATGCCGGTAATCAAGTGAAGAATGCCATTGATGCCACGATCGCATTGGGCGGATCTGGTTATGTGTTCTGGGGCGGTCGCGAAGGGTATATGACACTGCTCAATACGAATATGAAGCGCGAACTGGAGCACCTGGCGCAATTCCTTCACATGTCGCGCGACTATGCGAGAAGAAATGGTTTCAAAGGTTCTTTTTTTATTGAGCCAAAGCCCATGGAGCCAAGCAAACATCAATATGATTTTGATGCGGCTACGTGTTTGTCATTCCTTCGTCAGTATAACCTGATGGATGATTTTAAATTGAATATTGAAGTGAATCACGCTACGCTGGCGCATCACACCTTTGAACATGAATTGCAGGTAGCGGCCGATGCCGGTGTGCTGGGAAGCATTGATGCCAATCGTGGCGATTATCAAAACGGATGGGATACGGATCAGTTCCCGAATAACATTAATGAAATCACTGAGGCGATGCTTGTTATTCTTCAGGCGGGTGGTATCAAAACGGGTGGTATCAATTTCGATGCAAAGACGAGGAGAAACTCTACAGACCTCGCGGATATTTTTTATGCACACATCGGAGGGATGGACACCTTTGCCAGGGCGTTGCTCGCAGCAAATGCGCTCCTGCAAAATGGAGAGTATCAGCAATTAAGAAAAGATCGCTATGCTTCCTTCGACAAGGGAAGAGGTAAACAATTTGAGCGTGGAAATTTATCACTGCAGGATTTGGGCAAACTCGCTCACCGGTTGGGTGAACCAGAGCAACGCAGCGGTAAGCAGGAATATTTTGAGAACCTGATCTCCAAATTCATCTGATGTTCCGCTTATCAATTTTATCGTTAGTCGTTTACCAAAAATTCTTACTTTTCAACCCATAAATTTTAATCTATGAATCGCAAATTACGCATGGGGATGGTAGGTGGAGGCAAAGATGCTTTCATCGGATCCATTCACCGACTCGCGGCCAACATGGACGGCCTTATTGAAGTGGTGGCCGGAGCGTTAAGTATCAATCCTGAAATTGCCAAAGACAGCGGAAAGATGCTCTTCCTTGCAGAGGATCGTACCTACACCACCTTTGAAGAAATGATTGAAAAGGAAAGCAAACTTCCTGCGGATAAGCGAATAGACTTTGTTACGATCGTTACTCCTAATTTTGCTCACTTTGCACCGGCTATGCTGGCGTTGGAGAAAGGTTTTCACGTGGTGATTGAAAAGCCAATGACCTTCACGCTGGATGAAGCAAAGCAATTGAAGAAAAAAGTGCAGGAGACGGGATTGTTATTATGCCTTACGCATACTTACTCCGGCTATCCGATGGTAAGACAAGCGCGTGCCATGGTGCGCGAAGGCGTATTGGGAAAAATCCGCAAAGTGATTGTGGAATATCCGCAAGGATGGCTTAGTAAAATGAGTGAACGCGAAGGCAATGTGCAAGCAGCCTGGCGAACAGATCCCAAGCGCAGTGGTAAAGCCGGTGCGATGGGTGACATAGGAACACATGCAGCGCACCTGGCAGAGTTTATCACAGGCTCAAAAATTTCTCATCTCTGTGCTGATCTTAATATTATGGTGGCGGGCCGCGCATTGGACGATGACGGCAACGTGTTGCTGAAGTTTGAAAATGGTGCAGCCGGAGTATTAGTGGCATCGCAGGTGGCAGCAGGCGAAGAGAATGCACTTAGGATTCGTGTTTATGGAGAACACGGTGGAATTGAATGGGCACAACAGGAACCGAATACATTATTGGTAAAGTGGTTGGATAAACCTACACAGATTTTAAGGGCAGGTTCTAATGGATTCCTGGCGAAAGAAGCGTTATTCAATACACGCACACCAGCTGGTCACCCTGAAGGTTACCTGGAAGCGTTTGCCAACTTATACCGGAATTTTGCATTGGCCTTATCGGCAAGAATTGATGGAACCAGTGTTCCTGAATTTGTAGACTTCCCTTCCCTTGAAGATGGTATCCGCGGCATGGCGTTTATTGATAATGTGGTGAAGAGCGGTCAGAGTAATGAGAAGTGGACAAAATTTGAAATCTAGTAGTTTATGAAATGGCCATTAACCTTAGGTACACCCAACGGAATGATAATTCTCAGGCCATTCCATGCCTGCATGCCGAAGTGCGGCATTCCGGCACGCAGGCATGTGACCTTAAAAAAATAAATATTAACACATGAAAACACTGAAAGGACCTGGAATATTTCTCGCTCAGTTCATGGGCGATGAACCTCCGTTTGATAGCCTCAAGTCAATTTGCCAATGGGCAGCTTCGTTGGGATATGTTGGGGTGCAGATTCCCAGCTGGGATGGGCGATGCATTAATTTACAAAAAGCAGCAGAAAGCAAAGACTACGCAGATGAAATTCGCGAGACAGTAGAATCCTGTGGTTTAAAAATCACGGAACTATCCACTCACCTGCAAGGCCAGTTGGTGGCTGTTCATCCGGCTTATGATGTGATGTTTGATGGTTTTGCACCCAAGTCGGTGCATGGCAAACCGAAAGAGCGCACCGCCTGGGCCGTTCAGCAATTGAAGTACGCAGCGAGGGCAAGTAAGAATCTGGGATTGAATGCACACGCTACTTTTTCTGGCGCGTTGATGTGGCACACGGTTTATCCCTGGCCGCAACGTCCTGCCGGTTTGGTAGAAGATGGGTTCAAAGAATTAGCCAGGCGCTGGCTTCCGATATTAAATGCCTTTGATAAAGTGGGCGTTGATGTGTGTTATGAAATTCACCCAGGCGAAGACCTTCATGATGGTATCACCTTCGAACGTTTCTGGGAAGCAACAGGCAAGCATACGCGTGCAAATATATTATATGACCCAAGCCACTTTGTATTACAGCAATTGGATTACCTGCAATACATCGACTTCTATCATTCGTTCATCAAGATGTTTCACGTAAAGGATGCAGAATTTAATCCCACCGGAAAGAGTGGTGTTTACGGAGGTTACCAGGATTGGGTGGATCGTCCTGGAAGATTCCGTTCATTGGGCGATGGGCAAGTGGATTTCCAATCTATCTTTACCAAACTCGCTCAATATAATTATAGTGGTTGGGCCGTGTTGGAGTGGGAGTGCTGCATCAAACATCCTGAACAGGGAGCAGCAGAAGGCGCGCCTTTTATTAAAGACCATATCATTCGAGTGACGGAAAAAGCGTTTGATGATTTTGCATCAACAGGAAAGAATCCCAGACTCAATAAAAAAGTTTTAGGCATAATTAAATAAATAAATAACCCCTATGAATAATATAAAACATTCTTTCTTAGCGATTGCCCTGATGTTGGTAATCGCCTCTTGCGGATCTAAGAAATCAGAGACAGCGGCCAAAGAAGACTATGGCACCCCAGATGAAACAGCTGCTCCGGTAGCCGCTTCGGATGCTATTACGCAAGGCGAATCGTTAGTGAAAGCCAGCGATTGCAAAACATGTCATCACCCTACCAATAAGATTATAGGTCCTTCGCACACAGACGTAGCCAAGAAATATGATTTTACACAAGCGAATGTGACACTGCTGGCAAATAAAATTATCAGTGGCGGTTCAGGCGTTTACGGTGAAATTCCGATGACTCCGCATCCTGATATCTCTCTGGCAGATGCAGAGAAAATGGCTCGTTATGTACTGTCCCTGGACGGTGAAAAAGAACATTAAGATGATGAAGCATTATTTTATTTTCATATTCGTACTTGCGGTTGGTTTTGTTAAAGCACAAACGCCCAACACGCTTTCAGAGACAGAAAAGAAAGAAGGTTGGAAATTGTTGTTTGATGGAAAGACCACCAGTGGCTGGAGAAATTTTAAAAGTGATAAGGTGGGAAGCGCCTGGAAGGTAATCGATGGAACGCTCACGCTCGACACTTCGAAAAAGAATAACGGAAAACTGGAAGGTGGTGGCGACCTTGTTACGATGGCAGAATATGAAAACTATGAGCTAAGCATTGAATGGAAAATTGAAGCCTGCGGCAATAGCGGTGTGCTGTTCAACGTGCAAGAAGGCAGTAATACAACTCCCTGGCAAACTGGTCCTGAAATGCAGGTATTGGATAACAGCTGTCACCCCGATGCAAAGATCATCAAACACCGCGCAGGCGATTTGTATGATATGATCTCATGCTCCACGGAAACGGTGAAGCCAGCCGGTGAATGGAATATAGCAAAGATTGTTACCAATAAAGGTCACTATGCATTTTGGCTCAATGGCGTAAAGACCGTGGAGTTTGATATGCACACTGCTGCGTGGGATAAAATGGTGGCGGCTAGTAAGTTTAAAGACATGGCTGAATTCGGAAAGTTTAAAAAAGGTCGACTTGCACTGCAAGACCATGGCAACCAGGTTTGGTTCCGTAACATAAAAATCAAAGAACTTAAATAAACATTAATTGCCTTCGGGCTGCGTTGTTAACTGAAATGAAAAAAATACTTCCTGCGCTGGCACTTCTTGTGCTGCTGTACTCCTGTAAACAAGAAGCGCCCCGGGTGCTTGTATTCTCCAAAACAAAAGGGTATCGGCATGAATCGATCGAGGTGGGTAAAGCCGCCTTGCAAAAGATGGGGGCAGAGAAAGGCTTTGCCGTGGATACCACCGAGTTGGCCGAAGACTTTACAGAAGATAATCTCAAAAAGTATCGGGCTGTAATTTTCTTAAGCACCACGCAAGACGTGCTCGATCCCCTTCAGCAAAATGCATTCATGCGCTACATCCAGGGAGGAGGTGGCTATGTGGGTGTTCATGCTGCTGCGGATACCGAATACGACTGGTGGTGGTATGGTAAACTAGTAGGCGCTTATTTTAAAAGTCACCCACGTCAGCAAGAAGCTAAATTCAAAAAGGTAAAATTGTTTGGCAACGGTATCAACTTACCGGATGAGTGGATGCGGAAGGATGAATTGTATAACTACAAGAAAATCTCCGAAGACATTATTCCGTTATTTATGTTGGATGAAACCACCTATGAAGGAGGCGAAAACGGAGATAATCATCCCATCGCATGGTATCATGATTTTGATGGTGGCCGTTCATTTTATACAGGCATGGGGCACACGAATGAGTCCTATTCTGATTCTTTATTCCTCGATCACCTTTACCAGGGAATCGTGTATGCCATGGGAGAAAAGTTACCTGATTTCAGCAAAGCAAAAAACAAGAAGATGCCTGAAGCCGATCGCTTTACCAAAGTGGTGTTGGGTTCTTACTTTGATGAACCCACCGAAATGGACATTCTTCCTGATGGCCGTATTCTCTTTCTTGAGCGTCACGGCAATATAAAATTATACAGTGCGAAAACAGAAACCATAAATGTGATCAACACCTTCAATGTGGCATCAAAATTTGAAGATGGAATGCTGGGTATTGCACATGATCCGGATTTTGTAAAAAATAACTGGCTTTACATTTATTATTCTCATCCTGAAAAATCAGCCAACGTGTTATCCCGTTTTGTATTTGATGGGGAAAAGATTGATCAAAGCTCAGAGAAGTTGATGCTCGAGGTAGCGACACAACGCGTGACATGTTGCCACACAGCAGGATCGATCGTTTTTGGTCCTGATAAGAATTTGTATTTATCCACCGGGGATAATACGAATCCATTTGAATCGGATTCATACAGTCCGGCAGATGGACGGCCAGGTCGGTCTCCCTTTGATGCATTAGGCTCTTCTTCTAATACCAATGATCTGCGAGGTAAGATTTTGAGAATACATCCTGAACCCGATGGCACTTATACCATTCCGGAAGGAAATCTTTTTCCGAAAGGAGAGGAGAAGACACGCCCTGAAATTTACGTGATGGGCAATCGCAATCCCTACCGTATTTCCATTGATCAGAAAACAGGCTTCTTGTATTGGGGTGAAGTTGGCCCGGATGCCGGTAACGATAGTCCTGAACGAGGACCACGTGGTTACGATGAATTGAATCAGGCGAAGAAAGCAGGTTACTTTGGTTGGCCCTTATTTGTGGGCGGCAACTATGCCTATGCGAAATATGATTTTGAAACGAAAACAATTGGTCCACGTCATGATCCGAACAAACCAATTAATACATCACCCAACAACACTGGCAAAACAGAATTACCTCCGGTGAGTCAACCATTCATCTGGTATCCGTATGCAGAGTCACCTGATTTTCCGTTGATGAAAACCGGTGGACGCAATGCGATGGCAGGTCCTGTTTATTATTCGGAAAATTATAAAGGGACAGAGGGAGCATTCCCTGATTATTTTGATGGAAAGCTGATCATGTATGATTGGATGCGCAACTGGATGAGGTTAGTGACCATGAACGAAACCGGTGCTATTGTGGATATAGAGCCTTTCATGGATGATGTTAAGTGGGACAATACCATCGACATGGCTTTTGGCCCTGACGGGAAACTCTACACCCTTGAATATGGCCGGAGATGGAACTACAAGAACCTCGATGCAAAATTATCACGCATCGATTACAACAGTGGAAACCGGGTTCCCAAAATTGCTTTTGAGGCGAGTAAGAATGCCGGGGCTACTCCACTAAGTGTTAATTTTTCCGCTGGCAAAAGTAAGGATCCTGACGGTGATGCAATTACTTATGAGTTGAACATCAATGGACAAGTGTTAAAATCAGACAACGGTGAGTTTGCTTATACGTTTGAAAAAGCGGGCATCAATCGGCCAACCTTAACGGTAACGGATGCAAAAGGCGCTAAATCTTCGGCAGATGTGAACATCATTGCAGGCAACGAACCTCCGGTGATTGACATCGTTGTTGAAGGTGATGATCATTTTGTGCCCGGCAGCAGTGCAAACTATAAGATCACCATTACTGATAAAGAAGATGGCAGCACAACAGATGGAAAAATTTCTGCGGATCGTGTTCGGGTCACCCTGGACTTTCATTCGCAAGGATTTGATATGGCCAGGATTGCACAAGGCCATCAGCGCCTGGAGGTGCCTGGAAAATTATTGATGGCACAAAGTGATTGTAAGTCCTGTCACCTGATCGATGAACGTTCGGCTGGCCCTTCTTATCGCGATGTAGCAAAGCGCTATGTGAAAGATGTTAGAGCAGTGGACCTGTTGAGTGATAAAGTCCTGAAAGGAGGAGCAGGTGTGTGGGGCGATGTGGCTATGGCCGCTCACCCTCAGCTAACAAAAGTTCAGGCCGCGCAAATAATAGAATATATTTTGTCGCTGGCAAAGGAGGAAAAAGTGGTGAACCTTCCATTAGCAGGCAAAGCTAATTTTGCCAGTGCTCCTAAAGAAGGACTGTCGCCAACATCGGCTTATGTACTTACGGTAACCTATGAAGATAATGGAGCTAACGGAATGCCTTCTCTTTCCGGCATTAAGCAATTTGTTTTTAAAGCTCCTGAGAAAAAGTGACAGAACGGTGTAGAGAGGTATTGAACTTTATTATTAACCAAACTTAATTTACAACATATGGATCGCAGGAAATTTATACAAACCTCTTCGCTGGCAGCAGCAGGGTTGACTATGCTTCCTTCTCTATTGGAAGCAAAAAAGAAATCGGCCATTGGCTTGCAATTATATACGTTGCGCGATGTGATCAAGAGTGATGTAAAAGGAATCCTCACGAAAGTGGCTGCCATGGGTTACACCAAAGCAGAAACGTACGGATATAAAGATGGCAAGTTATTCGATATGCCGGTGGCGGAGTATAATACCTTCGTGAAAAGTATCGGCCTTGATACCGTAAGCGGCCATTATGGAATTGACATGACCGTAAATGGTTGGGATAAAGCGTGTGAGGATGCAAAATTCCTTGGCCAGAAGTATGTGATAGTGCCCTGGATGGATAAGAAATATTACAGCTCACTGGATGAATTGAAAAAGACCTGCGATCAACTTAACAAAGCAGGAGAGGTGGCAAAGAAACACGGATTGCAGTTTGGTTATCATAACCATGCCTTTGAATTTCAGATGGTGGGGGATAAGACAATATTTGAAAACATGCTCGAATTATTGGATCCCAAACTTGTGATATGGGAATTGGATATCTTCTGGGTAGTTAATGCGGGTCATGATCCAGTGAAGTATTTCGAGAAATATCCAAAGCGCTTCCCTTTATGGCACGTGAAGGACATGGATAAAACCAATAAAGAAAGAAATGCTGATGTAGGCACCGGCACGATTGATTATAAGATGCTTCTCACTAAGGCAAAGCAGGCTGGACTTAAGCAATTCTTTATGGAACAGGAGACCTATCCCTCCACACCCATGGAAAGTACAAAGAACAGTATTGATTATTTAAAGACTATACTGTAATTATTCTACTTTTGTGCCTCTTCATTACCATGGTAGTGAAGAGGCATTTTTTTTAATGGTAATGACAAAATTGCGACTCACACTCTTTGTTTTTCTGGCTTCAGTCTTCTCTTCCTTTGCTCAGGATCTTTCTCAATCTATTTCAGGTAGAATAAGAGAATCGATAACACGATCACCTATCGCGCAAGCAAACCTATCACTTTATCGCGGAGACGAATTGATAAAAGGTGCTGTATCCGATTCAGTAGGATATTTTTTCATAAAGGACATTGAACCGGGACGATACAAACTGATCGCCTCCTTTACCGGTTATGCTTCTTTTGAAAATGAGTTACTCATCGTATCGGGCAAAGCGCAACGAATTGAAATATTTCTTCAGGAGTCGCAACGAGTGCTGGATGAAGTGGTGGTAAGTCCGCAGGCAGTTTCAATGTCGAATGTTACTTCGATCTCGATTGAAAAGACGTTGCGTGTGCCAGCTAACTTTTTTGATCCTGTCCGCATGCTCACTTCTTATCCCGGTGTAGTCGCCACGAATGACCAGGCAAACTCCATTGTGGTAAAAGGATATTCTCCCAATGGCATTCTCTGGCGATTGCAAGGGCTGGACATCATCAATCCCAATCACCTGGCTAATGCAGGAACACTGAGCGACAAACCCGTAACCAGTGGTGGAGGTGTAAATGTGCTCAGTGCACAATTGCTGGATCGCACGGATTTTTATTCAGGTGCCATGCCGGTGCAGTATGGCAACGCGCTATCCGGTGCCATGGATTTAACATTACGACCAGGAAACGCTGACAAAATGCAATACACAGCACAGGCTAGTTTAATCGGGTTGGATCTGGCTGCTGAAGGACCGCTATCAAAAGCAAAGAAGAGTTCATTCCTCGCTAACTATCGATATTCCACCGTAGGACTTTTGTCCAACATGGGTGTTGATTTTGGAGGTGAGAAAATAAACTTCCAGGATTTCTCTTTTCATTTGAATGTGCCGGGCAAGAAAGGTGGCAATCTTTCAGCATTTGGTTTTGGTGGTATCAGCGCGAATGACTTCAACGCCAAACCGGAGAGTGAGTGGGAAGAAGAGAAAGACCGCTACACGATTAACTACAACGGCAAGGTGTATGGAATTGGCGTGTTGAAACAGTTCAAGCCAGGTTGGATGTCAGTAAGTATGGGAGCCTCCTTCTCCGGACAGGATCAGGAAAGAAAATCGCAGAGCGCTGCATTTTCTGATCCTCATATTTCCGGTGAGTATTATTTTTCACAACGTGCTCTCGCTTCAGGTTTTATTAAGGGAATAAGAAAGATCAGTAAGCAAGGATTTGTAGAAGCCGGTATCCGTACCAACTATATCGATCATGAATTAGATGTGAGTACGGTAATGCAATCCGTAAGCAATTACAACACGCCTAATTATAGTGGAACAGTGAGTGGATTACTCTGGCAACCTTATGTAGCGTTGTCGCAATCATTAGGTCAGTTTAATTTTGGGGCAGGGGTGCGCTATGTAAACTTCAGCTACAACGGCACATCATCTGTAGAGCCACGCGCCAGCCTCGCACGCAACTGGAGTAACAATGTGGTCACACTTTCTTATAGTTTGGCCAGCCAGGTGCAGCAGAGCTTTATCTACCTCATGGATGGAAACAAATCATTGGGACTAACGAAGAGCAATCAGCTTTCACTGGAGTGGAAAATGAAGTTGCAAAAAGATTTAAGGTTCACGTCTTCGGTTTATTATCATCAGCTATTCAACGTTCCTATTCTTGCCAATTTTTATTCAGTAATCAATCAGTGGGATGAATACCAAAAAGGAACTTATGCGAATGATGGTAAGGGAAGAAATTATGGTGTAGAGGCTCAGGTAGAGAAAAGATTTTATGGCGATCTCTATTTCATGGTGGCAGGTTCGGTGTATAAATCTGAATATGATAATGGCACGAAATACGTGGCCGCTCGCTTCAATGGAAAATTCACCAGCAGTTTGTTGGGCGGAAAAGAATGGAGAAAGACCAATAAATCGTTTGGTGTACACGCAAGAGTACTTTACTCCGGAGGACTAGGTCAGCCTGTGATTGATGAATTCATGTCGTCAGTAGTTGGTACATCGGTATTTAATTATTCATTAGGATATGACACTCCACTGCCCAATTATTTCAGGACCGATTTACGCGTAAGCTGGCGTAAGAACAAACCTGGTTACACCCGCACATTGTCGATCGACATTCAAAATCTTACCGCTCAGCAAAATGTTTCCTTTCAATACTATGACACATTTAAAAAGGCCATCAACACCAAATACCAGGTGGGTATAATTCCAGTTTTGGCATACCGCATTGATTTCTAATAAAAAAATCATTTCAATCGTTTGAAATGGTTTCTTTTTACCGTTTACCTGCTTAATTTGCCGTCAAAATAGGCAGGTCTACCCCATAAAAGTATGGTCAACGAGAATATTGAAAAGGCTAGCTATGCAGTGCCTCATAAGGAATTAAAAAACTGGATAAGTGAGATGCGCGATCTCTGCACACCCGACAACATTCTTTGGTGTGACGGTTCTGCAGAAGAATACCATTCACTTTGTGACAAATTGGTGAGCAAGGGCACGTTCATCCGATTAAACCCTTCCAAACGTCCGAATAGCTTTGCCTGTTTTTCTGATCCCAGCGATGTAGCACGCGTGGAAGACCGCACATTTATCTGCAGCAAACGAAAAGAAGATGCTGGCCCAACCAACAACTGGGTTGAGCCGAAACAAATGAAGCAAACCCTTCATCCCTTATTGAATGGATGCATGAAAGGAAGAACCATGTATGTGATTCCATTTAGCATGGGGCCGGTGGGTTCTGATATCGCACAGATTGGTGTTGAAATAACCGACTCCGAATACGTGGTGGTAAACATGCACCTGATGACTCGTGTAGGAAAAAAGGTGATGGAGGTGTTAGGTGAAGACGGTGAATTTGTAAAATGTCTTCACACGGTGGGGGCACCATTACTTCCTGGAGATGAAGATGCCCAATGGCCCACCAACGCCACAACGAAATATATTGTTCATTATCCCGAAGAGCGATCGATCGTTTCCTATGGATCAGGTTATGGCGGCAATGCCTTGTTGGGAAAGAAATGCTTTGCGTTGCGCATTGCCTCCGTGATGGGCAATGACGAAAACTGGTTGGCCGAGCATATGTTGTTAATGGGTGTGCAAAGCCCGGATGGCAAAAAAGATTATGTAGCCGCTGCCTTCCCAAGTGCTTGTGGAAAAACAAACTTTGCCATGCTGATTCCCCCACAGGAATTTAATGGATGGAAGGTAACTACTGTAGGTGATGATATTGCGTGGATCAAGCCGGGCAAAGATGGTAAGTTATATGCGATCAATCCAGAAGCAGGATATTTTGGTGTAGCTCCGGGCACGAACGTGAAGACAAATCCGAATGCGATGGCCACCATTTCAAGAGATGCTATTTTCACCAACGTAGCGATTACTGAAGACGGTGATGTATGGTGGGAGGGAATGACTAAAGTGCCTCCTGAAAACATGATGGACTGGAGAGGACAAAAGTATGATCCATCTTCGGGCAAGCCGGCAGCGCATCCCAATAGTCGCTTTACGGTATCGGCAAAGAATAATCCGGCCATTGATCCGGATTGGGAAAATCCGAATGGGGTGCAGGTGAGTGCCTTTGTATTTGGTGGAAGAAGAAGCACTACCATTCCTTTGGTATATCAGTCCTCCAACTGGGCCTATGGCGTTTATCTCGCCTCTACCATGGGATCAGAAACTACCGCTGCTGCCTTTGGTGAAGTAGGAAAAGTAAGACGTGATCCATTTGCCATGTTGCCATTCTGCGGTTATCACATGGGTGATTATTTCAATCACTGGCTTCAGTTTGGAAGAAACATTCCTGCACCTCCACGCATCTTTGGTGTGAACTGGTTTAGAAAAGATGCCGATGGCAAATTTATCTGGCCAGGCTTCAGCGACAACATGCGCATATTGAAATGGATTGTGTTAAAGATACGTGGTGAATCCAATGCCGTAGAGAGTCCCATCGGGTGGATGCCTACCTATGATGATATCGACTGGACCGGGCTTGATTTTACTCCGGAGCAATTCGAAAGCATTATGGACATCGACCGCGAAGAGTGGAAAGCCGAGTTGCTGCAACATGCCGAGTTGTTTGAAAAGATGTACGACAAGTTGCCGAAAGAATTCATCTTCATGCGCGAATTATTGTTGTCCAGCTTGTGGCGCTCACCAGCCAAGTGGAGCCTCGAGCCAGAGCGGATTGATGATCACGATTAGATCGCAAGAATTGAAACACATAAGAAGGACAAATCAAAAACCAATTTCAGTTTCTATAAAATCTATTGTTCCCTCTGGGCCTGAAAGTTCTAGCAATGAGTAGCGTTTGTCAGCACCAACAATTAAGTTGAAGGTAAAGAATTCACAACATAGTCGTTCCGTCTTGATAAAGCGGGTTAATAAATCAATGGTTTTATCGGATGCGTCAAACTTATAGCGAACTCCTTTCTCAGTTTCAGTTCTTTCCAGAACCAGTTTCTTTAGTTCAGCAATAACGGTGCTTTTTCGCTCCTGGAGTTCTGGTGTGGTTAGTTTACAACCTATCTTGCTCCCTTCTTTACTCATTACGTTGGATGTTTATGGCAAATCAGGTCAGTATCTCATCTCCTGAACAAACCATCAATTGATTTTCGTGGAATCACTTTTGGTTTGCTTTGCCTTATTCTTAAAATATTTTTTGAATGGAAAAGAATGTTGTGCGGCTTCCAGATCTTCATCTAACTTCTTTGAACTGCTCTCCAGATTTTTTAGAATCTCTTTTACACGTGTTCCTTCTTTACGATCATGAAGTAAGACGCCTATGGAGGTGGTGGTGTCGCTGCTGGTGGCTTTTAGTTGTGTGATCAAAACCGTGGTGGTGTCGGCAATTTGTTTCAGTTGTTGAGCAAATCCCCTGATGGAATTGAACACCACCGTGTCCGTAACCAGGTCGTTGGCCAATGTGCCATCCTGATTTAGTTTTGCAGCATAGGTGTTGAGTGAAGTTAGTAATTGTTGTCCTTTGCTAGAAGTCCGTTGAATCGAGAGGATGGTTTCATTGGCATTGTCATACATGGCATTATCGTTCAGTAATTTTCCCATCGATCCTTCACCGGATACCAGCTTCTTACTGATGGCTTTCATGTCAGTCGTGATGGACTGCAGATTCTTATTGCTCTCTTGCAAAATCTTAAGCATGTCGTCCTGTGAAAATGTTTTCTCTACTTCTAGTGTATCACCCTCGTTGATCGCTCCGTATTCGTCACTGCCTCCATAAATGACCAATATTTTATTTCCGATCAATCCATCGGTGCTGATTTTTACTTTGGAATCTTTCCGTATATACTCCTGGGCTTTTACATCTACCTTGATACCTACTTCAACCCTTGCCCGCCCCCGAAAATGAATATCTTTAACAGTGCCAACTTTCACACCGGAGAACCATACATTGTTTCCGGCCTGCAATCCGTTGACATCATCAAAAAAAGAATAGACCGTTACCTTCGTGGAAAATGTTTGGTGTAAGTTCCCGACCATAAGAACACCAGCGACCAGAAAAATGAGGCCGAAAAAAACGAAAAGGCCAACAATCACGGCACGTTTATTAGGAGCTTCGCGCATAACTTATTGCATAAAATTATAATTGTAGAAACTTCTTATCCGTTCATCGTCACTCTTAAAGATACTCTCAAAACTTCCCACTTTCGAGAAGTTGCCATCCAGTAATATCGCAACGCGGTTGCCCGTGATTTTAGCACAGGTCAGGTCGTGCGTGATGATCACAGCACTGGTGTTGTAACGCTCCTGCACTTCATTGATCAACTGATTGATTTCACCACTGGTGATGGGATCCAGCCCGGAGGTAGGCTCATCATACAGAATGATTTCTGGTTTAAGTATTAACGTCCGTGCAATTCCCACTCGTTTTCGTTGACCTCCGGAAAGGTCGGAGGGCATCTCATTTATTTTTGACGCAAGACCTACGGCATCCAATGCTTCTTCCACGGCCTGATCTACTTCTGCTTTCGTTAAATTTTTCTTATTCATGGTTAACGGGAATGCCAGGTTCTGATAGACGTCCATGCTGTCATATAGCGCGCTGCTTTGAAATGAAAAGCCAACCCGTAGCCGGAGTTGATCAAGTTCTTTTCCTTTGAGTTTATCTACGTTCTTGCCTAATATCAATACTTCACCCGCATCTGGTTTAAGCAGGCCAACGATGATTTTAATCAAAACTGATTTACCGGAGCCAGACTTACCCAACACGGCCACATTTTCACCTTTGAACAAGGTAAAGTCAACGCCCTTTAATACATCAAGCTCTCCAAATGATTTATACAAGCCGGTGATGGAAATCACAGTTTCTTCATTACTGATCAGATGTTTACGTTCTGCATTCATATTAAAAGACCCTGAACCAGTTTGCTACCTGAACAATGACAACTTCTTCCAGAAATATGAGGAACATCGATAAGACCACCGCCTCGTTGGCAGCCCTGCCCACTCCCCGTGTTCCCTGCGATGCGTGATACCCCTTATAACAACCAACAACACCAATGGTAAATCCATACACAATGGATTTGACTACGGAAGTATATATATCTAAAAAGGAAACCGATGAAAATGCATTGTGATAAAAGGTGATGATCCCCGTAGCTTCTTCAATGTGAACGTTAATGTAGGAACCATAAAGACCGACACAAACACAATACAGGGACAGTACCGGTATGGTGAGGGTGGTGGCAAGCACGCGGGTAGCCACCAAATATTTGAAGGGATTGATGGCCGATACTTCCATGGCTTCAATTTGCTCCGTTACCCTCATGGAGCCAATCTCTGCTCCAATGCTGGAACCCACTTTTCCTGCACAGATCAGGGACGTCACCAGCGGACCTAAGGCCCGAATGATGGCAATGCCCATTAATGAGGGAAGCCACGAGGTGGCACCGAAGTCTTCCAACGAAGGTCGCGATTGCTTGGTGAACACCATACCAATAATGAAACCGGTTAATGTAATCAGCGAAAGCGATTTTAATCCGATCTCAAAACATTGGTTGATGATCTCACGAAAATGAAACGGAGGCACGAAAGCTTCTCTAAAGAACCGTAGCGTGAAGTGATAGGCATCTGAAACTCCTGTGAAATAAGTATCGATGGGCCTGTTGATTACAAATGGCTTGGAATCCTCATTTTCCATAGCAAAAGTCCTTTGCGGGATTAGATCTGGCCTGAAAGATAATAACTTATTTATAGAATGACTGAGTTGTCGCAATTCTTCATCAACAATAAAAGTTTCATAAATTCCCGTTATTTACCATCCGCTAAAATTGTTTTCGCTTCTTCATCATCGTAGTGTGCGATCAACTGATTCAACTGATTTTTCAGATCGGCTGTAAGGGAATTATACTTTTTGCTGCCATAAAGATTTTTCATTTCTGCAGGGTCGTTCTTCAGGTCATATAATTCCCAGAAATTCTTTTCACCATAGAAACGGATCAGTTTATAACGATTGGTTCTTATTCCAAAGTGACGATACACATTATGCTCACCGGGGTGTTCATAATAGTGATAATACAATGCTTTGCGCCACGTTTGTTTGTTCGGATTACTGTTCATTAAAGGCAATAAGGAAACTCCTTGCATATCTTCGGGAATGGCTACTCCGGCCAGTTGCAGGAAAGTAGGGGCCAGGTCAATGTTCTGCACGAGGTGATGATCATTACTCCCTGCCTTGATCATGACAGGATAGCGCATGATTAGTGGAGTGCGCATAGACTCTTCGTACATGAATCGTTTATCAAACCAGCCGTGTTCACCCAGGTAAAATCCCTGATCAGAGGTGTAGATGATCAGGGTATTCTCCAGTAACTTATTTTTTTGAAGCCAGTCGATGATACGGCCTACATTCCGGTCGAGCGAAAGGGTAGTAGCGAGGTAATCTTTCATATAACGCTGATACTTCCATTCGGTTAGCGCTTTGCCGGTTAGCTGCTGCGACAGATAATCCTTCCTAACTCGGTGATAGTAATTAAGAAATTGATCCTTCTGGCTCGAGGTCATGCGGCTGATATTACCGTCTTTCAGTGCCAGTGAATCGTGATCATACATTTTTAGATCATAATCCATCAACATCGTCTTTTCAATGGAGAGGTCCTGATCATGAGCGGCTGTTCTTCCTTCATAGTCGTCATAAAAGTTTTTGGGGAGCGCAATGTTAAGTTGATCGGTGCTGCCGAGGTCAACCGTATCCGGCATCCATGTGCGATGTGTGGCCTTGTGCCCCACGACAAGACAAAATGGTTTTGTCTTATCTCTGGTGTCGAGGAATTGAACGGCCTGATCAGTAATGATATTGGTAGCATAGCCCTGTATTCGTTGGCGGCTGCCATCCATGGTGATAAAATCAGGATTGTAATAATATCCCTGGCCGGGCAGCACCCTCCAGTAATCAAAACCCTGGGGCTCCGATTCCAGGTGCCATTTGCCAATCCATGCAGTTTGATATCCAGCCTGATGAAGGTAATGTTGAAATTGTGGCTGTGCCGCGTTAAACTTTGTCATGTTATCGATATGACCATTTTTATGACTGAATTTTCCTGTAAGCAATACAGCACGGCTGGGAGCGCAAAGGGAATTGGTCACAAAAGCACGGTTAAATACCATGCCCTCACTGGCAAGTTTATCGATACGAGGCGTTGCGCTATACGGTGAGCCATAGGCACCTATCGATTGCATGGTATGGTCATCGCTGATGATGACGAGAATATTGGGTGGTGTTTGCGCTTCCGCGTTCATCCCTGCAGGCAGACTGGCCAGCAACCAGACTAGTAAAATTGTTTTTTGATACGAGAGTGAAATCATGGAAGATGAGATCTTAACGCGAGAGAGTATGGTGTTGCACAGAATAATTAACTACTTACAATTATAACATCCAAGGTACATGGTTTAAGTAACGATCACTTCACCATTCGTAAATCAACTTTCAATATTCGTTATTCAAATTTGATTAATGAATGTTGATTTTTGATTTTAGATGGATGTGATGGTATTCCCCCTTACATTAACAGGAAATCATATCCCTGTATACCATGCCCATCCGCTGTCTCCGGTGTCCACAAATTCATCGGTGACAACGATACGCTGCAGGTATTTCATGCTTTTATAACCGATATGTTTCTCTGCTCTCAGGCGCACGGGCGCGCCATGAGGAACAGGCAAGTCGCGGCCATTCATACCGTAGGCAAGCATCGTCTGCGGGTGGAAAGCATCGAGCAGGTCAATGCTATCGATGTAGCCATCGTAGGCATAGAAATTCACATAGCGTGCGCTGGGTAGAATGCCTGCACTTTCAAGCATACGACTCACGGGCACACCGGTCCACTCAGCGATAGCAGTCCATCCTTCTTCGCAGGTATGTCGTGTGATTTGTGTGCGTGAAGGAAATTTTTTCAAGTCTGCGAGTGAATAAGAACCTGGCCTTGCCACACGTCCTTCAATTGGTAAACGCCAGTCGGAAAAACCATTGGCGAGCAAGCGAGCGTATTCCTCATTGAAAGCGTGTGTTGACGAGTCTGCTGGATTGGTTGTTCCGGTGGCCGGGAAGGAGGATATGTCTCTGAAATTATATTCTTTGGCAAGCGACTGTCCGGGAAGCAGTGTGCGATGGGCAACATACGTGAGTGCATCTCCCATGCGAAGGATATTGCCGTAGGTGGGTGGCAACGGGGTGGAGCATC
>JAYVTB010000009.1:0-18223 GCA_043774805.1 Cyclobacteriaceae bacterium
CGCCAAGGTGTAGGCAAGTTCGATATGTGCAGGCGCGCCCGCTTCATGCATATGATAGCCACTAATGCTGATGCTATTGAATCTGGGCATGTGTTTCGAACAATATGAAAAGATATCTGAAACAATGCACATAGAAGGTGCGGGAGGATAGATGTAGGTGTTTCGCACCATAAACTCTTTCAGGATATCATTCTGAATGGTTCCATTGAGTTGATGTGGTTTTACGCCTTGTTCTTCAGCGGCTACAATATAAAAAGCCATGATGGGTAGTACCGCACCATTCATCGTCATCGACACGGACATCTTATCAAGTGGAATCTGATCGAATAAAATTTTCATATCCAATACAGAGTCAATGGCAACACCTGCTTTGCCTACATCACCGGCTACCCGAGGATGATCCGAATCATAACCTCGGTGTGTAGCTAGATCGAAAGCAACGGATAATCCTTTCTGCCCGGCTGTCAGGTTTCTCCGATAAAACTCATTCGACTCTTTTGCAGTAGAAAAGCCGGCATACTGGCGGATAGTCCATGGTCGTATGGTGTACATGGTAGCGTATGGACCACGCAGGTAGGGAGGAATTCCGGCAGAGAAATTTTTTAATGAATTATTTTTTACGTCTTCAAACGAAAGTTCTGGTTTGATTTCAATTTTTTCAGGTGATACCCAGGAATCGTGTTGCCCTTTGATTTCTTCTGATACAAACTGATTGAATTTTATTTTTGAAAAGTCAGGCTTACTCATTTCATCAACGATTGAAATTTATTCCAGGCTTTTTCTGAAAGTTGATTGGTTAGTGAATCAATATAATATGATCCAGCTGTTGGGTCTGCCACTTTTGAAAAATGAGACTCTTCACGCAGGATGGAAGAAACATTAGTGGCCATCCTTCGCATGGTTTCGTTGTCATTATTCTCTGCCTCTATGGTCAACGAATCGCAACCTCCTGCAATGGCCGCCATTGCAGAAGTGGTTGACTTAATCATATTCCCATGAGGTTGAAATGTGTCTTTGATCCATGCATTTGATTGTGCGTGTATATGCAGTGGCTTCGAAGGTGTTGCTTCATAAGCACCTCTTACCTGGTGCCATAAATTTCGCAACGACTTTATTTTAGAAATCTCAAGAAAAAAATCGTTGCCTACAGAGATCGAAAATGAAATTTGATTGAGGATGATTTGCGCAGCTTTTTCGTTTGCAGACAGTTCATCAATCAATTTAACTGCCCTACTCAGCGCTTGAGCAATTTCATTGGCAGGATCTTCATCGTTGTCAACGATAATTCCCATGGAATAAAATTGTGGCCACGAAGAAAAAGCATTTGCTATCTCTACAAAATTTGCATTTGTGGTTTCCCAGAAAATTCCACCTTTCACGAGGTTTATATCAAAATTGTTTTCTGTGTAATGGCGAAAATCATCGCACCACTTCATGGAGTGCCCATTCAGTAGAAAAAATACGGAACAATCGGACAGACTAATTTTATTTAATAATAATGTTGGATCTATATCACTAGATCTACAATCGAATAAAATACCTTCCGCGCCAGCGTTTAGATGCGAAAGCGCGACTCCATTTGCTTTTCTTGCATCAGATGCTAAAATTTTTGGAGCGTTTATCCAACTTCTTGCTCCATGATA
This sequence comes from Cyclobacteriaceae bacterium, assembly GCA_043774805.1. Classification (GTDB taxonomy): domain Bacteria; phylum Bacteroidota; class Bacteroidia; order Cytophagales; family Cyclobacteriaceae; genus ELB16-189. Next base: position 1,644 of record JAYVTB010000009.1, read on the forward strand.
TGGGTTCTGAGAAGGTACAAGCACAGGCTTGGGTCCGGTTTCCTTCTGTGCCGCATAAAAAGGTAATATTTCAAGATCACCTTTGCGGATAATAAGTTTTTCAATCGGATCCGCTCCATCCAATTCCTGACGAGCCACTGCCAGCCAATCTTCATAGGAAGGAAAGTCAAAAGAAAAGTGAGGATTACCTGTTAAGGGTCCAGATGTCATGAATTCGTCTGAAATAACAGTTTCAAGTTGAATTTTAGTTGGGAGGAATGCAATTATTTTATGATTTTACTCATGATTATCGGATAAAAAAAATCTAATTAATCAAGCCGATGAATTGTTTTTTTGTTCTTTAATTTTTTTACACCTTTGTCTCCCTCCCAAAAAAAATAAGAGGAATTTCATCATAACTGATAGCTTTTTAAATGGTAGTTGACTGTGCAACTGTATGGAGTGATTGTCTCGGAGTAATCCGGCAAGAAGTTGACGAGCAAAACTTCAACACCTGGTTTAAACCAATAAGTCCACTTAAAAGTGAGTCAGATGTACTCACCATACAGGTTCCATCACAATTCTTTTACGAATGGCTTGAAGAACATTATGTGCCTGTATTGAAAAAGGCCATTCATCAGGTAATGGGTACCAATGCGCGACTGGAATATTCCGTTGTGGTTGATAGTGGTAATCATAAGAATCCTCCCCTGTTGGTGAATTACCCCAATGGAAATGGCACAAAGCGCTATCCTTTTCAGGCAACGAATGGTAATGCACCGCATGAAGATTACTCTCCATTCTCGTTTAAAGCGCTAAACCCTCAAACAGTTAATTCAAGACTTAATCCAAATTATACATTCGATAATTTTGTTGAAGGAGATTGTAATCGACTGGCCCGGTCTGCTGGTGTCGCTGTCGCTAAGAAGCCTGGAGTAACCTCCTTTAACCCGCTGATGCTTTATGGTGGTGTAGGCGTGGGTAAAACTCACCTGGTGCAAGCCATTGGAAATGAAATAAAAAGAAATCTGCCTGAGAAAATTGTTTTATATATCGATCAGAATGATTTTACCAGCCAGTTTTTGAATGCCCTTCAGAATCACAAGATTCAGGAGTTTCAAAATTATTATTTGCAAGTTGATTTGTTGATTCTCGATGACGTACAGTTTCTGGCCGGCCGGGAGAAGACACAGGAAATGTTTTTTCATATTTTCAATCAGCTCCATCAGTCAGGGAAGCAGATCATCATGACCAGTGATTGCCCTCCCCGTGATCTTAAAGGTTTTCAGGAGCGATTACTGTCTCGCTTCAAATGGGGATTAACAGCCGATCTTCAGGAACCCGATTTCGAGACTAAGTTGGCAATCATTCATAATAAGATGCAGTCGGATGGAATAGAGATTCCAACGGAAGTGGCTGAATATCTTGCCTACAGTGTTGATACAAATCTTCGCGATATGGAAGGCGTATTGAATTCATTACTCTTTCATGCTACGCTCCTGAAGAAGGATATTGATCTCGAGTTAGCTAAAGAGGTGTTGAAAAATATTGTGAAGGAAATTCAGGCTGATGTTAGTGTTGATTATATACAAAAGACGGTTGCCGACTACTTCAAGGTAGAACTGGAACAGATGAAGAGCAAAATAAAGAAGCGTGAGATTGTTATTCCTCGCCAGGTAGCGATGTATTTCTGTAAGCGCTATACACAACTTACGTTGGCTTTAATTGGAGAAAACTTTGGTGGCCGCGATCACAGCACCGTCATTCACGCACTCGAATCGGTAGAAGATATGATGAAGACCGATGCCAATTTCAAAAACAGTGTAGAGGACTTGACCAAAAAGTTCAAGACTCGCATGACCGGTTCAAACTAATTCTTATTGAAGGTAGAATGAAATAGGAACCTCCTGTTTCGCACTGTTGATTCCTACCATATACACCCGGCCTTTATATTTAGTAAAGAATTCAATCACATCTTGCGGATCTTTTACCCGCTGACGGTTAATGTACACGATGGTATAGTTTTCCTGCAATCCCAGTCTTTTAAAAATTCCATCGTTGATTTTAAATACTTTTACTCCGTAATCCACTGATTCAAGACTTGCGCCAATCGTAGCATCCACATAAATTTTTCGCTTAACCAGATTGGTGTCCCCGTTTTTATTCAGCAGTGCAACGGTGGTCGTGCCTGGCTTTTTATTTCGTACAAATGAAACGGTGATTTTATCGCCTGGGTAGCGATAACTTAACTCTTCTTCAAACGCACTTTCACTGTTGATTTCTGTATTGTTTATTTTAGTAATGATGTCACCCTCCTGCAAACCAGCATCATCGGCTGCACCAGCACGCTCTATTTTCCCGATGAGCACACCTTTGAATTCTTTTGCGTTGGGATCAAGGTCATACTTTTGTGCGTTCTGATAATCGTATTCGATCACCGTGCCACCAAATATTGCTTTTTGCGGAACGCCATGTTTAATTAAATCATCGACTACCTTTTTTGCGATGTCAACAGGAACAGCGAAAGCATAACCGGTATAAGATCCAGTTCGCGAAAGGATAGCAGTATTTATTCCAACCAGATCGCCATTCTTATTCACCAATGCTCCACCGCTATTACCCGGATTGATAGCTGCATCAGTTTGAATAAATGATTCAATCGGGAAACGGGCATCGACTATATTGATCTTACGTCCTTTAGCACTTACAATACCGGCTGTTACGGTAGAGGAAAGCGAGAAAGGATTACCTACGGCCACCACCCACTCGCCCACCGACAGGTTCTTAGAACTTCCGATCGTAATCGCAGGCAAGTTCGTTTCTTTAATCTTAAGCACAGCCAGATCAGTAGACGGATCCGTTCCAATCAATTCCGCTTCGTATGATTTTTTATCGTACAGTACTTGAATCTTGTCGGCAGTCTCGATCACGTGATTATTCGTCACGATGTAGCCGTCAGAAGAAAATATAACTCCCGAGCCGCTGCTCACCTGGGTTTGTGATCCACCACCTCCAAACAATAAATCCCAATACGAATAAGCCTGAGCTCCTTGTGAAATACTATTGATGTAAACAACACTCGGAGTTGCTTTCTTTGCCGCCATACTAAAGTCAGTTACTTCACCCGCATTTTCTGGTTCAGCAGACTCACGTGCATTTGACCTGTAAATTTCTGATGGCTGATAGTCCGATACCTGGTATTGTACATCTTTTTGTTGACGGACTTCCTTTTCTTGCTGGTAAGAATAAAAGGAATAGGCACCGGCTAAACCGGCAATAAACCCGACTACAATAGTTTTCAGCATATTCATAAAACCGAATTTTAGTATTCCAACGAACAATTCTAAAAGATGTTACTTTCTCCTGCGTGACAAAAATTATCCCAAAAATGAAAACCGGAAGGTTTGTCAGACTTTAAAGCAGTTTGCAGCCTCCACAGGATACCCTTACTTTTGTTTGCTATGGGTATACGTTCAGTGCTGGCAAAACCTTTTGCGGCTTATATCGCAAAGGAAACAAAAGAATGGTCACTAAAACCTGTTCAGTATCAACTTAATGTTTTCAATCATCTCATTGAAGGAGGGAATGCCACACTCTTCGGGAAAGATCACGGCTTTGAATCCATTAAGACCCATGACGATTTCAAAAAGCAAGTGCCCATTCGCGATTACGAAGACCTGAAGCCTTACATTGAAAAAATTTTGCATGGCGAATCGGATATTCTATGGAGGGGAAAGCCAGCATATTTTGCAAAGACGTCAGGAACAACATCTGGCACTAAATATATTCCAATAACAAAAGAATCGATTCCCAATCATATTAATAGTGCACGCAATGCTTTGCTGAGTTATGTGCACGAAACAGGCCATGGATCGTTCCTGGATGGCGGATTGATCTTTCTTTCCGGAAGTCCTGAAATGGATGAGAATGCCGGTATAAAAACCGGAAGACTTTCTGGTATCGTGAATCATCATGTGCCGGGCTATCTGCGCACCAATCAAAAACCAAGTTATGCCACCAATTGCATTGACGATTGGGAAACAAAACTGGATAAGATCATTGATGAGACAATCCACTCCGACATGACGCTGATCTCAGGAATACCTCCGTGGGCTCAAATGTATTTTGATCGCATCGTAGCGCGCACCGGCAAGAAAGTGAAAGATGTATTTCCCAACTTTTCGATGTTTGTTTATGGTGGCGTAAACTTCGAACCCTATCGTGCTAAATTGTTTGAGACGATTGGGAAAAAAGTTGATTCCGTTGAAACGTATCCTGCCTCTGAGGGATTTATCGCTTACCAGGACTCGCAACGTGCCGAGGGCTTGTTACTGTTATTGAACTCAGGAATATTTTTTGAATTCATTCCTACCGAAGAATACTTTAACGATAATCCACGAAGACTATCTATTGAAGAAGTAGAACTTGGAAAAAACTACGCGGTGATCATTAACAGCAACGCAGGCTTGTGGGGTTATTCCATTGGAGATACCGTAAAATTTGTATCTAAAAATCCCTATCGCCTTGTCGTGAGTGGAAGGATCAAGCATTTTATTTCTGCTTTTGGCGAACATGTGATAGGCGAAGAAGTGGAAAAAGCCATGAAGTTCACTATGCAAAAATTTCCAGAGGTAGAATTGGTAGAGTTTACCGTGGCCCCGAATGTCGCACCGGCCGAGGGAATGCCTCATCACGAGTGGTTGATTGAATTCGCAAGTCCCCCGAAAGACCTGCATGCGTTTTCGCTGGAGCTTGATAATCAACTGCGTAGTTTGAACGTGTATTACGATGACCTGATTTCCGGAAATATTTTACGAACGCTCATCATCGAACCCCTTCGAAAAAATGGTTTTATCGACTTTATGAAATCGCAGGGCAAGCTCGGTGGCCAGAACAAAGTGCCCCGACTAAGTAATGACCGCAAGATTGCCGATGAGTTAATAAGACTCAAATCCTGATCGAACAAAATATTTGCCGGATATATAAGCCGGGTATTTTTTAGCATTTAAATAAGTACATTGAAAGCGAGTTTTCCCCTATTGGAAATGCTTTCAAAGATCTATATGTACCTATTTAATATTCTATCACTGAAATAAATCTTACCATCTATTCACAACTACCATGGGAATGAAAAAATTAAACGTCATTAGTCCAACCAATAACTCACGCAGGGACTTCATAAAGAAATCAGCTCTCGCTCTGGGTGCATTTGCCATTGTGCCTCGCCATGTATTAGGAGGTCCGGGATTTCTCGCACCGAGTGATACACTTACCAAAGCCATCATTGGTGTTGGCGGTATGGGTCGGGGCCACATTGAATATGAAGGCACAAAAGTGTTGGCCATGTGTGATGTGGACAAAACCCATTTGAAAGAGGCGATTGCAATGGCAGGAGGAAATGTGCGTGGCTATTCTGATTTCAGGGAGCTGTTGGCACAACCCGATATTGATATTGTTCATATAGCAACTCCTCCGCATTGGCATGGCATCATGTCGGTAATGGCGGCACAGGCAGGCAAAGATGTGTGGTGCGAAAAACCAATGACGAGAACCATTGGCGAAGGCAAGCGTGTAGTGGAAGCGATGGAACAATATGGTCGCATGTTCAGACTTAATACCTGGTTTCGATTTAAAGATAATTTCTACGGACTAGGCACTACGGTAAAGCCATTGAAGAAAGCAGTGGATAGTGGAATCCTGGGATGGCCATTAAAAGTAACCATCAGCGGAGTGACTGGATTTAACTGGAAGTTTTATTGGGTGGGAAAAACAGATTTGGATCCGATGCCGGTGCCAGCCGAATTGGATTATGATATGTGGCTCGGTCCTGCTCAATATAAACCTTACAACCCGCATCGTGTGCACAGCACATTCAGAGGCTATTGGGATTATGATGGTGGTGGTCTTGGCGATATGGGCCAGCACTACATCGATCCGGTACAATATATTTTAGGAAAAGACGATACAAGTCCGATACGTGTAGATGTGGATTGCCCTCAGCAACATGATGATGCCGTGGGTACGTGGAGGCGTATTGAGTTTACCTATGCCGATGGTTGCAAGATTATTCTGGATGGAGAAAATAAGGATACCAACGTGCCTTACATCGAAGGACCGAAAGGAAAAATCTATCGCGGCTTTAAATCAGATATTCCAAATATTCTGAAAGTCATTGATACCTTCCCCGATCCCGAACCACAGATGTCTGTTTTTTCAGAATCCGTCAAAAGCCGCAAGAAGTTTGGACTTAACGAGGTGAATGGCCACCGCTCTTCTACGATAGTGAACATGGGTAAGATTGCACTTCAGTTGGGCAGGTCACTGGACTTTGATCCGGTTAAACAAGAGTTTATTAATGATGAGGCTGCCAACCGTCTTATCAATCAACCGATGAGAGGTCCCTGGAAAATCTAATCACCACATTAAAGAATACACTGAAATGAAATTAAATAAAATCACTCGTATAATTTTTCTGTTGATGCTACTGGCTCCGCAGCTTTTGCTGGCCCAGGATCAACGGCTAACAAAAACTAAAGTTGCGGATGTATTGGCGTTGCTTCCTGCAACAGATAATCAACAAGCCACCCGATTATTTAAAGAGATCATCGCTCTTGGTGATGAAGGTTTAATCCTCGTCACAGATGGTGTGCAACCCAATGGTGTGAATGAAGGAATTCCTTCGCGCTATGGAGTATCCCTGCTAACACATTATGCAACCACCAAAGAGGAGAAAGCAAGAATTGAGCGTGCTTATCTCGCTGCGCTGAAGAAAGGAACCAATACGGAAGTAAAAGCTTACTTTATAGATAACCTGAAGTTGGTAGGTTCAAACGAATCGGTCAATACGCTAAAGGGATACATCAATGATCCAGAGCTATTTGATCCTGCAGTATCGGCACTTGTTTCTATTGGCACAGCGGACGCCACTAAAGCAATTTCAGATGGACTGAATAGTAAGCAGGCTGTTGCCACACAAGTGAAATTGATTAAAGCGTTAGGCAGATTGAAATACCAACCTGCGTTGCCATTGATCTCAAGTTTTACATCCAGTGAAGATATTCTTTTGAAGAAACAAGCTTTGTGGTCGGTCGCTTTAATAGCAGACGCCACTTCTTACCAGGTCCTTTTGCAACAAGCAAAAAATGTGAGTTTCAAAAATGATCCAACGGAAGCGACCAATGCGTTGGTGGAGTATTTGCACCAGATGATGTTGAAAGACAACAATGCACTCGTGAAGGAAATCAGTAACACACTCTTAGCCAATACAACCGATGCTTCTCAACAACACTTCAGATTGGCTGGATTGAAAGGCATTAGCAAAGTGGATGCAGAAGAATCGGTAGCGACACTTATAAAAGAGCGCAGTCGTTTTGATGAAGAATATCAAAAAGAAGTATTGAAAGTTGCGGTTTCATCGGCAGGGTCGGCTACTGCACTTAAGAAATGGCAAAAAGAATATAAGAAATCCACAGGTTCTGCACAGGCTGATATATTATCGATGCTGGCAAAAGCAAACCGGAATGATGGCTTTGTAGAAACCATGCTGGTGCCGGCACTTTCCTCGGCTAACCCACCCCCACGAATCGTGGCGGCTAAAGAAATTGCGAGTCAAAAAAATAAAAAATTTACTCCCGCATTACTGGACTACGTTTTACGATCAACCGATGCGACTGAATTGGAATCAGCCAAAGCTGCGTTGCTTCAGGTGGCCGACAAGGATACCGATGGACTGATAACACAGAAATTAGAAGGGGCCCAACCGAAAAATAAAGTAGCGTTACTTCAAATCCTTGCCGCAAGACGCGCGGTCAACCAATTTGATGTCATTGCAAAACAAACTTCATCCACCGATGTATTGGTGAAAGAAGCTGCCTTTAGTGCGCTGCCCAATGTATCGTCAGGAAATAATGTGAGCGCACTTTTAAAAATGCTCACCGCAACTGAAAATGATAAAGAGATAAAAGCAATTCAGTCTGCCGTTATTTCCGGGCTGGATAAAACTTCGGTGGCATTGATCAATGAAGCCTATGCCACGCAGAAGGTCAAAGTGCTTCCTGTGTTGCCCTACTTGAATGATGCAGGCTCACTGGAGAAAGTGGTTTCAACATTTTATCATGGCAACGAGAAAGAAAAAGAAGTAGCGTTTGATGCGTTGATAAATTGGCAAAACAATGAAGCGGCCAGATCATTATTGGCAATTAGAAAAAATGAAAGTCTTAAGAAGTACCATGCGCAGTCATTAAAAGCAACCATCTCTCAAACTGAAAAATCGTCCTGGCCGGATGATCAAAAGCTGTTGATGTTGCGTGAAATCATGCCGCTGGCTGCGGATAAAAAAGAGAAAGCTGCTGTAATCAGAGCGGCTGGTAATGTGCGCACATTTTTATCATTGATGTTTGTTGCCAACTACCTGGATGATTCAGAGCTAAGCAGTGCAGCCAGTCGTGCGGCCATGCAGATTGCTTTACCAACGGCAGATGCAAAACCAGGACTAACTGGAATCGAGGTGCGTAAGACACTGGAACGCATGCTTGATAAATTAACAGGTGATGATAGCCAATACGAACGCATTGATATACTCACTTATCTTGAAAGTATGCCTTATACCAAGGGATACGAATCCATTTTTAATGGAAAGGATCTTAGCGGATGGCAAGGGTTAGTAGAGAATCCAATTGCCAGAGCTAAAATGACTAAAGAAGTGTTGGCGAAGAAGCAACTGGAAGCCAATGCAAAAGTAAAAGACAACTGGAGCGTGAAGGACGGAATGATTGTGTTTCAGGGAGATGGTGCCAATCTGTGCACGGCTCGCCCTTACGGTGATTTCGAATTGATTGTGGATTGGAAGATTTCAAAAAATGGTGACAGCGGACTTTACCTTCGCGGCTCACCGCAGGTTCAGATTTGGGATATTGCCCGAGTTGATGTGGGTGCTCAAGTAGGTTCCGGAGGCTTGTATAACAATCAAAAAGGAAGAAGCACACCATTGGTGCTTGCTGACAATCCGGTTGGTGAATGGAATACATTCTACATCAAGATGATTGGCGATCGTGTTACGGTATATTTAAATGGTGTATTGGTGGTGGATGATGTGGTGTTGGAAAATTATTGGGATAGAAACCTCCCTATCTTTTCTGAGGAAGCGATTGAACTACAGGCACACGGCACTGACCTGGCCTTCAGAAATATTTTTGTGAAGGAGTTGAATACAAAACCTTATGAGCTTTCAAAAGAAGAGAAGGAGCAAGGATTTGAAGTGTTATTCAACGGCAAGGATTTGAGCAACTGGGTCGGCAATAAAACAGATTATATTGTTGAGGATAACTCCATAGCAATTTACCCAACTAAAGAAAGCCATGGCAATCTGAATACCGAAAAGGAGTATTCTGATTTCATTTTCCGATTTGAATTTCAACTTACACCTGGCGCCAATAACGGATTAGGAATTCACGCTCCATTGGATGGTGACGCTGCTTATGTGGGGAAAGAAATTCAAATATTGGATAATGATGCGCCTGTTTATTCCAAGCTGGAAGCATATCAATATCATGGATCAGTTTATGGTATCATGCCTGCCAAAAGAGGTTTCCTTAAGCCAACAGGTGATTGGAACCAGGAGGAAGTGTACGTGAAAGGGGATTACATAAAAGTTACGTTGAATGGTACTGTAATTTTAGAGGGAGATATAAAGAAGGCAACCAAGAGCGGAACCCTGGATCATAAGGATCACCCCGGCTTAAATCGCCACACTGGTCATATCGGATTTCTTGGACATGGTACTGTGGTGAAGTTTAAGAATATCAGGGTAAAGGATATGGCGGCTAGGTAGAAGACGCTAATGTATTTGCTGACTTAAGATTAATTATAGCGTATGTATAGAATGTTTGTTGTCATGTTGGGATCACTAGCCGTGTTCACTTCGTGCTCAAATTTTAAAAGTGAGACTCAGATTGCTACCTGGAAAGATGATAAGCCGGCAGCCATCTCCATCACCTTTGATGATGCGAGCATTAATCAATTTCGGCAGGCGGTGCCAATCTTGAATAACCTTGGGCTAAAAGCCACCTTCTTCATCAACACAACAGACATACCCGGATCACAATTTCTTCCAAAATTTATTGGAAGACCGATCAATGAGATTATTGATGAGACTGCCAGCATACCAACTACGCAGGAAAATTTGTTTGAGCGCGCATCGGCTGTGCGTTTTTTGAATATTGAAAATGCGATTGAACTTCACAATGGTGCCGGTTCTCTCTTCGAGACAGGCAAGATTTCAGAATCCATTGCCAAAGTGGATGAAGTTTTTTCAGTCGCAAGAAAAAAGAAATCCTCAAAGGAAGCACGGCCAATCTTACTAAAGGGAGATGTGATCACCTGGGATGAGATCAGACAATTTGCCGCCCAGGGACATGAGTTTGGCAATCATACAATTTCTCACCCCAGGTTGTCTGTCCTGGATGAACAGAATCTCTTGTATGAAATTGAAAAGTGCAAAGAGGAACTCATGAATCAGCTTGGTGCAGAACATACTTTCTCATTGGAATGTCCTTTCGGAACAGAAAATGAAAGAGTTATGGAGTATGCCTATAAAATACATCCTGCTCTGCGAAATAGGATGCCTGAAAATTTTCTGGAAGAGATCAATCGCGGCAGTGACAAGCTACCCGGCACATCAGGCAAAGAGTACATACAGTGGCAGAGAGGTCCTTTGCAAAAGACTTCTGTAGAACTAATGAAATCATGGGTGGATACTTTATTGGTTCATGATAATGTTTGGCTCGTATTAACTTTCCATGGCATTGATGGCGTGGGTTGGGAGGCTAAACCCCATGAGCAACTTCAGGAATATTTCGGTTACATGAAACAACAAGAGGGAAATCTATGGATCGCACCCTTTCGGGATGTAACCAAATATATGAGAGAACGAATGAGTGCAACCGTAAATGCAGTGGATCAGGATGGAAAAATTGTCGTTGGCGTAAAGCATTCTCTTGACCCCGCCTTATATAATTTTCCATTGACTTTAAAAACCTACGTGAATCCGGATTGGGAAAATGTCGTAGTTAAACAAGGAACTAGTGCAGTTACGATTGCGCCAGAATCAGACGAAAGAGGTACTTTCGTTTTGTATCAGGTTATGCCAAATGCGGAGGGCGTAGAAATTTCAAATGCAAACTAATTAACATCTTAAACATGGCGACCCTAACACCAACATACCGATTATACTCGCTTGATGCACTTCGTGGTTTTGATATGTTTTGGATCATGGGGGCAGAAGAGATCTTTCAGCATCTTGCCAAGGTAACAGGTTCTCCAGTTGCAGAAGCGATCGCTACCCAGCTTACCCATCCTGCGTGGAACGGCTTTCATTTATATGATTTGATTTTTCCGCTGTTCCTCTTTATGGCCGGAGTAGCCACGCCTTATTCTCTTGGGAAGGAAATTGAAAAAGGAAAGTCCAGGAATCAATTGTTGATCAGGGTGATTAAGCGTGGACTGATATTGGTGTTGCTCGGAATCGTTTATAACAATGGCCTTGAACTTCGCCCGATTTCTGAAATCCGGTTTGGCAGTGTGTTGGGAAGAATTGGTTTGGCATATATGTTTGCCAACATTATTTATTTGTATACCACTCAACGCGGTCAGATCATATGGTTCTGTTCATTGCTGATAGGATATTGGTTCCTTATTCTTTTCAATGCCGCACCGGGTTTTGCCAATGGAGATTTAACCATGGAAGGAAATTTCGTTTCCTACCTCGATCGTTTGATCATGCCAGGTAAACTTTATTTAGGTATTCATGATCCGGAAGGTTTGGTTTCAACGATACCAGCAATCGGTACAGGCCTACTGGGAATTTATGCGGGCAATTTATTGAAGAATAGTCCGCATACTATGCAACGAAAGGCGCTTCAATTATTGCTCATGGGAATCGTTTCGCTCATACTGGCTCAGGTATGGAATCTGGTTTTCCCCATCAATAAGAATCTATGGACTAGTTCATTTGTACTTCAGGTGGGAGGCTTGAGTCTGATCTTGTTGTCGATTTTCTATTATGTGATTGATGTGCGTGGTTATAAAAAGTGGGCGTTCTTCTTTTCTGTAATTGGCATGAATTCCATATTGATTTATATGTCAGGAGGTTTTATTGACTGGGAATACACGACTCAATCTATTTTTCAATGGCTGGTACAATGGGTAGGTGATCCATTTAACATTGTGGTGTTTGCCATCTGTTATCTATTGGTGAAATGGACCTTTTTATATTTTCTTTATAAGAAGAATGTATTTCTGAGGGTATAATCCTGAATCTATTTCGGGATTGCTTTTTTAGAGAGACTTGTCGATTGCCAACAGGACAGTTACATGGTTCTGGTGTTAACATGAAAAGTTTAAAAAGTACAATCTATTTACCACTTTTGTGATCCATCGTGATTGATGGTTGTTTTAATTCATTATAAAGACTCCTCTTGGATCGAACGAAAAAAAATATCGCCATTCTTGGCTCTACCGGAAGCATTGGCACACAAGCCCTGGAGGTGATAAGTGCCCATCCTGAGTCATTTCAGGTGGAAGTGCTGACTGCCCAAAATAATGCAGACTTACTTATTGCTCAGGCGAAGGAGTTCAATCCAAATGCGGTGGTTATCGCTAATGAAGACGCCTATGAGAAAGTAAAGGCCGCATTGGTTCCCTTAAATATTAAAGTATTTGCCGGAGAAAATGCGCTTGCCTCTGTCGTTCAAATGGAATCGATCGATCTTGTCATCACAGCATTAGTTGGATATTCTGGACTTAAACCAACATTAAAGGCGATCGAAGCCGGAAAAAATATTGCTCTCGCCAATAAAGAAACGCTGGTGGTGGCAGGTGAATTAGTTACCCAATTGGCCAAAAGCAAAGGGGTAAATATTTATCCTGTCGATTCCGAGCATTCGGCAATTTTTCAATGCCTCGTAGGAGAGTTTCACAACCCTATTGAAAAAGTTATTCTCACTGCTTCGGGTGGTCCATTCAGGGGAAAGAAGCGGAATGAGTTAATCCAGGTGACAAAAGCCCAGGCATTAAAGCATCCCAACTGGACAATGGGTGCCAAAGTGACCATCGATTCGGCAACGTTAATGAATAAAGGTCTTGAAGTAATAGAAGCAAAATGGCTTTTTGGACTAAAGACAGAGCAAGTTGAAGTGGTTGTTCATCCGCAATCCATCATTCATTCTCTCGTTCAGTTTCAGGATGGTTCCATCAAAGCGCAACTCGGACTTCCGGATATGCGTTTACCGATCCAATTCGCCATGTCTTATCCAGAACGATTGAAAAGCGACTTTCCACGGTTTGATTTTGCCAATTTCCCGGCACTTACATTTGAGAAGCCCGATATGGAAACTTTTCGTAATCTTGCGCTAGCGTTTGAAGCGCTGGGGAGGGGAGGAAACATGCCTTGCGTGCTAAATGCAGCAAATGAGGTGGCCGTAGCTGAATTCCTAAAAGATCGCATTGGATTTTTAGAAATGTCGGATGTGGTGGAACGATGCCTGGCCAAAATGGATTATATCGCTGGTCCTACGCTGGAGGATTATGTTAGTACGGATAAGGAAACAAGAATTAAAGCTAAAGAACTGATAAACTGATGGAAGGATTGATTATGACGGCCCAGCTTCTGCTGAGCCTTTCGATTTTGATTGCGGTGCACGAGTGGGGACACTTCATCACGGCCCGCTTGTTTAATATACGGGTAGAGAAGTTTTATCTCTTCTTTGATTTTCTTTTCCCCATGGCCAATGTGCTCAACTTTTCATTGGTGAAATTTAAAAAGGGTGATACGGAATATGGTATTGGCTGGTTCCCGCTTGGTGGCTATGTGAAAATTGCCGGTATGGTGGATGAGAGTATGGATAAGGAGCAATTGAAAGCTGCACCCGAGCCGTGGGAGTTTCGTTCGAAACCGGCCTGGCAGCGATTGATTGTAATGCTGGGAGGAGTTTTTGTAAACGTCATTTTGGGAGTGATGATTTTTATCGGCATCGTTTATTTCATGGGAGATCGCTTCATCCTGAATGATTATGTAAATAAAAATGGTGGTGTGCAAGCCATGGATTTGGCCAAGCAAATCGGTATTCAAACGGGTGATCAGATCATTAAGATCAACGGACAAGATTTTGAATACTTTGATGATCTTGCCAAACCGGATGTACTCCTTTCACAAAATTCTTCCTACACCGTTCTAAGAAATGGCCAGGAAGTAAACATTCTGATACCAACGAATTTTATTGAGCAATTCGATAAGAAAGAGGCAATTATCAATTTCGTGCTGCCAAGAAGGGCTCCTGTGGTGGATGAAGTATCACCGAATACCATTGCTGATAGAATTAAACTTCAAAAAGGAGACAGAATTATTGAAATTCAAAATAATCCCATCACCTATCATGATGAATTAACAGCCGTGACACGCAACTTCAAAGGAGATACTCTTCAATTCAAAGTGCAGCGCGGACAACAAGCGATTGAGTACAAAGAATATTTTAAAGGCGCACCGGGCATTGGTTTTTATGTGCCCAGTGAAATTGTTCCAAAGGAGGGAGAGAAGAATGTTGCCTATTCATTTGGTGAGTCAGTTTTGTTAGGACCAGAAAGAGCATTTGGTGTGATTGGTGTACAGTTAAAAGCATTCCGCAAAATTTTTACAGGACAAATCTCATTTAAGAAATCATTGTCGGGTCCCATTGGTATGGCGAAAGCCTATGGTGGCACCTGGGACTGGGAACGCTTCTGGCGCATGACCGGACTTTTATCAATGGTGTTGGCATTCATGAACTTGTTACCCATCCCTGCCTTAGATGGTGGCTATGTAGTGTTCTTGCTTTATGAAATGATCAGTGGTCGCGAGCCTTCTGAGAAATTCTTTGAGAATGCTATTAAAGTAGGTATGGCCATATTGCTGGTGCTGATGGTGTTTGTATTCTACAATGATATTGCCAAGTTGATTACGGGAGGATAAAGAAAAAGATTTGTTGATATTAAAAAAGGGCATTGGTGAGATGCCCTTTTTGTTTTGCGATCACTTTAAAAGTAATATGCGTTGCAGTCATTTTATGAGTATGAGAAAGTGTTTTATATTGTATTATGATAAAGATGTATATGACATTGGTGTCTGATATCCACTTGTTGTGGCCAATGCTTGATAAAATGAGAGTTTCAATAATTCTACTTCTGGTAACGACTTCCTTGACATATGGACAGGTGACAAGACCGGAGTGTTTGGACTTAGACTTTAAGTTTGAATTATTTATTCCACAGGTTAAGTACAATTCAAAAGTTAAGACAATTACCGACCTTGACAATCATTTTCGGGACTCGATTTACATTAAAGTAAACTTTAAAAGGAATGTGTTATATGACTTTAATATTAAAGGTATTGCTATCGAGATAATTAATACAACTGAAAAGGATTTTGAATTTAGCAATAGCACTTTTCAAGATTTACTCTGTGAAGTAAAATATAAGAACCAGTGGATAACTATAGAACAAAATAAGACCGTTTGGGGCTGCATACCACGTAGTTTAGTCATTCCACCTGCCAGCTATGTAACCGCAATTCTTCCTTGTTACAAGGGGACAGAAACTGTAACTATGAGATATAGATTTTCCACTTGGGACAGAGTTATGTATTCGGACGAGTTTGTGGGGACTATTAACCCAGGACTTCTGAGGTGAAGCACAGGCCACAACACAATGTTTGCGCAATGGTGGCGTGACGTCAAGGTATTAAGTATATTTATTTTATAAAGTTTGCCCACGTGGACAGGACGCGGCTTCGATAAGCCACCACTGCGCAAACACAAACGTTGTGTGACATAGGCTTTTGGCATTTCGGTTTCTAAAAAATTGCTAAATTAGTACAGAAAATTAAAGGATTATGGGGACAATTGAGTTGAAATCGAATCTTCACAAGATAGTTGACAGAATTGAAGACGAACAGCTGCTTCGTTCTATATACAGTTTTCTAGAAAAGCGTGAGAGTTCAGAAGATGGACAGATGTGGAAACAACTGACTGACGAACAAAAAAAAGAGGTTCTTCAGGCTTATGAGGAATCTGAGGATGACGCAAATCTCATTGACGACAAGGACATTTGGAAGGAGTTTAAATGAGAATCGTCTGGACAAAAAAGGCCCGAAAGAGATTCGGTGAGATATTGGACTACATCCAACTCAAATTTGGTGATACTGCAAGACATTCATTCATAACAAAAACGAAGGACTTTACGAGCCTGCTGTATGAATTTCCTGAAATTGGGACACTCGAGATTCCAGAGAAAAAATTAAGAGGTTTTCAACTCACCAGACAGACTCGTGTATTCTACCGTTTGAAAAATGATCAAATAATTCTTTTGACATTTTTTGACTCAAGACAAGACCCCAGAAAAAGACCTCGTTAGCTTACGCCACACAACACAGTTCATAAGCCATGGTGTGGTGATTTTAAGGTAATAGATTTTTCAACTAGTGCTAAGTTAATCATGAATTGACGGATAAAGTCTTTTGAGCTTTATTCGGGCTTCCTTATTTGTGAACTGCCAGTCTATTTTACGGCCCTTGT
>JAYVTB010000010.1:0-16875 GCA_043774805.1 Cyclobacteriaceae bacterium
TCACCATGACCGTACGGGATACCGTCTCGCGCCAGTTCTTGTTTTAAAATACTTAAATATTTATGAATCACTGCCTCATACAGAAATTGTCTTGCTTGGCCGGTATGACAATTTCATAGGATAGTTTGTAGAACTTCAGAGACTTTCACACCCTACTACAGCGTGTCATACCTGCCTGCCGGAGTACACGCAGGCAAGGCCGGACGAGTAACTTAATTAAATTCTTAGTCTAAACTTCACACTCGATCCGGTATCCCGTGGAAGCGGCAAAGGAGTGGCTATGAAAAGGATTTCATAGTAACATAATCCTGTCCGAACGGGATACCGGCTCGCGTAGTCTTCATTTTGCATTGCTTCCAATATTTATAAAAGCAGTTTTACTGCTAGCAGTCGTCATACTTGGCCGGTATGACAATTTCATAGGATAGTTTGTTACGAAGAAGGCATTGGTAAGGAGAAATTTATCTTGGCAAGGGAAGAAAGCCCATCATCATCGTTTCCAACTCCTTTTCAGAGGCACGTTGGGATGGATAACGGGGAGCATCTTTCTTGTGGGTGTTCACGTATTCCAGCACGGCTTGATCTTTTGCTTCGTTGTTGAAGGTTACCTGAATGTCGGCACGACCTAACGTTTTGAGTATGTCTTCGATATACATTTTTCCTTCGGCCTCGGCCTGAACGAGGATGCGGTTGGCCATGGCCAACATGCGGGTGCTATCTGTGCGGGCGTGGATGATATCTCCAAAGTAGCCAATCACAGCCGGATAAAGGTCTTTACCGGCATGCACCTGGAAGCCGCGCGTTTCAAGGATGTTCATACGATGCATCTCGTAGCTGGCATCTCCAAGCGTGGCGGGGGGAAGGATTACTTTTCTAAGGGAATCCCCGGTATAGACCAGTTCAATGTCTTTGAGGTTAAGATGAGCAGTGATGGTCACCGGAACCTGCACGACCGCGCGGATTGCTTTTTTACGATCATTCTTCCGGTGTAAGAAGAACAGATCCTGGTAGGTATGCTTTACGAGGTGTAATTCGCGGATCGAAAGGATTTCTTCGAGAGTGAGCTTCTGGGGTGGTGCGGGTTGTTTGCGCTGAAAGAACAGGCCGCCAAAAAAGGCAGCGATAACTAATAACATGGCGATGGTGGGGGCGAGCGTTTTCATAATGGTGGTGTTTAATTGGTTAAGGACTCATTTTTAGGGATTAAGGTGGATGATTAATGATTTGTGATTGGTGATTTGTGATTAGTGATTTGGGAGTTTGCGGTAACCTCTGCACACAGAACGCTGTGGCAGAGGTTAGGGATGGCGTAGCTTCATCGCTTGAGCAGTTTGGTGAAACGGATTTTACGGACCAGGGCAAACGCTTCGCTGTTGTTGCCAAATGAGGCTTTCACCTGTTGCTTCATCGCCATGGCCGTGTCATGCATGCATTCCGGACCGAGGTACATGAAGTTGGTGCGTTCATGGCGTGTATTGCTCCACGCGGCATAGGCGGCTACCACTGCAGCACTCGCGCTGCGCAACTGGTCAAGCCTGGCGTTCAGGTTTTCCAATTGCAACGCTGGCTTCGTGGGCTGATAGCCGGGTATACTGGCCAATGTTTGCAACAGCTTCTCGAAGTAATAAGTCGAGTTGCCAAAGTCAGCACTGTTGCGTTTACGGCTGCTTGCTTCCGGCTCGGTGGCCTTGCCTGCTTCTGAAACGACTGCACCAGGCTTTTCGGCTTTGGTGTAGCCTTTGATCCTACGCGCCATTACCAAAGCATCGGCTATGGCTTGCGGCACCACACGGGATGACTTGAGTTCGGCCATGATGCGTGGAACGATCGCCCGCATTTCTATGAAGGCGATCTCCCGCGCGTTCTGCGCCTGCTCATAATTGGTTTTGGCGATGCTCACCTGCAGCAGCTTGTTTTGCGCCTGCTTCAGTAAGTCCGACAAATTTTCTACGCGGAGGTTTTGTTGTCCGGGGTTATAGGCTCCTCCAAACCCGGTGCAGATGCCTAAGAGCTTCTCGAAGGATTGCACGTTGTTGACATGTGTCATACTGTATTTAATTTATGTTTTATCTATATCAAAAACATAGCCAAACGTTATGACTATGGACGGCTATCGCCCAACGGTATTTTTTCTCGATGAATATTGTTGTTGCCAGTCAGGCGGCAGTTACAGGTCACTTGAACAAGCAGCCAGATGTTGCCATCGGCCTGGGTATCCTCTGGTCACTACTTTGCCCAGTTTATCGAACAGATCCTGTACACCCTAACCCACGCCTGCTACCTGCTTGTCTACTGCCTGTGTACACGATATCCACTATCTGTGACAGGGTCATCCATCGTCTCTTACCTGCTCTTCCCATGCCGGTGTATGTGTAGTCCGATACCTGCGTACACCATTTCCAATGCCTGCATCACGGACACTACGCGGGTACTTATACCATTTCCAATGCCTCTTACCTGTTCATGCAATGCCTGTGTATAGGTAGTCCAATGTCTACGCACACCATTCCCAACACCTATATCATGGTCACCATGTGGGTGTGTATAACAGGTCCGATGCCTGCTACCTGCTCTTCTGTTGCATGCTACACGGTTACCTGTTCGGTAGGTAGGGTTGGGCGGACTATTGCCGCCATCGATATAAAGGTTATCATAGTATCTGCCGTGAGCCGGATGGGGATACCCTGACAGGTTGGGGCGGCTTTGACAGCATTAATATAGAGTGTAGACAATTTCACTTTACAGGTGGAGGGCCTGGCGGGATGCCTACAGGACGTAAGGGATTGTGGGTCCCTGACTGGATGGGGTTGCAACGATACTATCATAATATAGGTGCTTTCTACTGCTCTACATCGCAGGTTCTTTTGTCACCGCCAATCCATGTGGCCGGTTTTGCGACTCTTGCACCTTCCTTTTTTGGAGGAATTAACCGTATTTTAGCCTATTGCAAACTGTAGTCACACTGTGATTATAGACCCGTTGACTTTAATCTGAATGAACCAAAACCCCGAGCAAATTGCACGAGATCATATTGATCGCCTCCTTTCGGAGAGCGGGTGGTTGGTTCAGTCAAAGAACAAACTTAATCTGGCTGCTGGATTAGGTGTGGCCGTTACCGAGTATAGAACTGATACCGGCCCTGTTGATTATCGGCTCTTCTTTGATCGCAAACCGGTTGGTATCATTTTGAACTCAGTTACTTTTACTCCGACAGCCCCGAAGGGATCAAGACCCAATTATGGATTGCCCTAATAGCACATTTGCTGTTTACCGTTATCCATAAGCAGGTGAAGGAATGTGAACAGTTTGTGACCATGGTAAGTATGGCTTCAAACAACTTAGGCTCCTACATCTGTTTTATTACCATGCTATCGATGCGCAATAAATTATCGGCCTCCCAACGTGACATCAATAAAATCCAGCTTGATTTGTTTGAAATGATAAAGGGGGGTGGTTTTCAAAGTCCTGTAAAATCACCGTAATTTTAAAAGATCAACGCTTTATATGGTTGTTTAACAATTAGTCGTATGACAGTAAAAAGTAATTATAATTTCCATGATCTTATTCTGTGTCCATACACTGCATAAAACACCAGGTATAAATAGCAAGGGAATAAAACCCAATAGGCCAGGTGCACGTCATAAAGATCGGCAAAGTATCCATAGAACAAAGGGAGAATGGCATTGCCACATAAACCCATAATCATAATGGAAGCACCTAACTTGGTAAATCTTCCTAAACCGTCTAACGCCAATGGCCAGATGCCAGCCCACACCAATGAATTCGCAAGACCCAATAACACGACAAACCAAATGGAAATATCGGTGGTGTGACCTAACAAGGTAACGGTACCTTTTGTATAAACTATGAGCAATGTAAAGAGCACACCCAACAGCGTACAAAATCGAAGCATGTTTACCTGACTGATAAATTTGGGAATCAGTAATATCCCGCAGACGTAACCAAAGATGGTAGCGGACAATGTGTAGGAGGGAAATACTTTGGCTTCCATCAAACCTATGTTCATGTAATTGGCATATCCGATAATCGTATCGATGGCAATCACCTGCGTGCCCACGTGAATGAAAATGGCTACCGCACCCAATATCAAATGAGGAAACTGGAAGATGCTCGTCTTGCCGGAGTTGGCTTCGGCAACGTCAGCGCTTTCATGTTCGGTATCAATCTCAGGGAGCGGAGAAAACCGCACCATCAATCCAAGGCCAAGCAATACTGCGCCTACGATCGAGTAGGGGACAATCACTCTACGAATCAATTCATCGAGCGCGGCATTTTTTTCGGCTTCACCCATGGTGGGCAGTTGGTTGAACAGCTCACTATCGGTAACGCGCAACACTACGGCTGCAAAAATGATGGGTGCGAGTATGCCGGCTCCTTTGTTGAAGATGCCCATGACACTGATGCGCTGCGCAGCTCTTTCTTTCGGGCCTAACACCGTGATGTAAGGATTGGCGGCAGTTTGTAAAATTGCGAGGCCGGTGCCGAGAGTGAATAATCCAACCAGAAATATTTCATACGTTCTGCTCAACGCAGCAGGAACAAAAATGAACGCGCCCACGGCCATCACCCAAAAACCTATCATCATTCCTTTTTTGAATCCCACCGATTTTAATAAGTAGGAAGAAGGTACCGACATAACGAAATAAGAAATATAAAAAGCAAAGGTGACCAAGTAGGACTTGAAGTTGGTCAGCTCACAGGCTATTTTGAAATATGGAATCAGGATGGCGTTCACCCATGAAACAAATCCAAATATGAAAAACAATGATCCGATGATGATGATCGAAATCAACGTATCTCGTTTTGTTAGTGAACCGACTTCTACTGCCTTCATAGGATTGTTGTTGCTCAGTTTGTCAAAATTATATCAATCGGTACTTACCTCCTTGCACGATACGGAATGAAATACAGGAAGCCTGATGATCATTTCTAAAAATCGTAACGTGAATTAAAATAGGAAAGTATCAGAGACAATTCAATACACCACGGAAAAAGCCGGCACATTCGGCAACGCCAATTGCGGGGTCTCCTTTTTGTTCATACTCCAGACCGCACATTCCGCTATATCCGGATTTGTCCAGGGCTTTCACCAGACTAACGAAATCAATTTTGCCCCGACCGTTGATTAAACTATTGCCTTTCTCCACCGGTTCATCAACATCTTTGAGATGCATATCATAGATGCGATCTTTGAATTTTAAAAACATAGCTGCCGGATCATGACCGCAACGAAACGTATGCCCGATGTCAAGACAAATGCCCATGCGTGTGTCCATGTTCTTGATCTTTTCATAGATCGAATCGATGTCGGGAAACAGTTTGTCTTCCGGTCCATGATTATGAATGGCAACACGGATATTATATTCTTTTGCTTTCTTCTCCACATAAGGCAGTACTTCGTAGGCAGGAGCAGCAATAATGATTTTCACTCCGGCCATTTGTGCATAGCTGAATGCGTTGTCAACTTCCTTTTCAGTTTTTAAATAGATGACACCCAATCCGTATACATCAATGCCTGCGGACTTAAACTTTCCGATGACTTCGTCAATTTGTTGTTTATCGCTTTCATAAGGAAGCTGAAAATTTTTCAGTGAGACATATTTAACATCTACTGCTTTCAGTACTTCAATCACTTTGTCAACGTTATTGTTGTACGCAAGAAACGTATAACCAGCAATGGCCACGTGGTATGTCCTTGGGGTTTTAGCGGGAGAAGTTGGTGTTGCCAGCCCGTTGGTTACAGATAGGGTAGAGGCAAGTGCGCTTGCTCCGGCCAATTTTACAAAATCTCTTCTGGTAGTCATTATCTTGTTTGGTCTTGGGTTCGTTCTATTTTTTATTTGTAAGAAGCGAGGCCGAAGGGGCATCTAGAAAACACAGGCAATGCGCGTGCAATTGCAAGGCGGTGGCCGGATATAGACTACTCACTGGTTGTTCGACACTATTCTTTACGGCCAATGCTTTTCGTTCGTCTGGCACGGAACAAATGATGCTTTTTGATTTAAGAATTTGTTTAATGGACATACTGATGGCTTGTGCCGGCACTTCGTCTATACTTTTAAACCAGCCTTCACCTAATTGTTGTTTACGGCAAGCCAGATCAAGATCAACTATAATATACGGCTCTTCCGTATCAAAATCAGCAGGCGGATCATTGAATGCAAGGTGCCCGTTTTCACCAATGCCCACCAGGGCTACATCGATAGGGCTTTCGGAAATCAATTTACTCAATCGCCTGCATTCGCCTGCCGCATCGGTTTCGCCATTGATAAGATGGGCAGCTTTCATAGCTGGTACTTTCGAAATGAATCTTTCTTTCAGATATTTTCTGAAACTGGCTGGGTGTGTGATAGTCAGACCAATGTATTCATCGAGGTGAAACATCGTGACGCTGCTCCAGTCGATACCTTGTTCCGAAAGTAAATGATTCAATGTTTCAAACTGACTGGTTCCGGTGGCAAGAATGATATTGGCATTTCCTTTCGTGGCAATGGCTTCTTTGATAAGTTTTGCGGCAGCTATTCCGGCCTGTCGGCCTAACTCAGCAGGACTTGAACTGATAACTATATTCATCACTAAATTCGGTTGATATAAATTTCACTAAACTTTTAACATGCATCACTACCGTTCACCCAAAAGTGAGATGATTATATCAGGAGATTTTCCAACTCACCGAAATTTTTTAGCAATACTATTTAAGCCATTTATCAAACCAGGCAAATGCTTCGGTTTGCATAGTGCTATCAAATTTATGGGGCCCAGGATGGAAGGAACACTTGTACCGATCAGAGGCATTCGCCTTTGCAAAGACTTCCTTCATGATGCTATCCGCACGTTTCATTTCAGGCATGGTATAAAGATCGTCATCGGAGTCGTTCAGCACCAGAGTAGGGAGTGGTGCCCTCAATCCGAGGATCTCTGGGAAGTCAAGTTCATTGGGTGAAATGGGGACATATGTCATCCAGGTGTGTGTATAGCACTTGTTTAAAATAAAATCTTTCCACGTGGTCATGAAGCCAACACAAACTGCACATTTAATTCGTTCATCTAACCCTCCCATAAATACAGTGCGCATGCCTCCTCCGGACAATCCGCCACAGCCAATCTTTGATGCATCCACATCTTCGCGTGCACACAATACGTCTAACGCTTTCTGATCTTCGGCAAAGAAAACACCGGGCCATGTTGTGCCTGCGCTAAACAGCGACTTGGCCATGATGTGCTCGTGCTGACCTGCCCAAGTGTTATAGGCTTCAATATTTTCTGGTCGGTCGTGATTCAGATCGTTCAACCCATTTCGCCTTTCTACAGGAACATCGGCAAGAAGTACCCTTCGGCTTTCAAAAGGAAAGGCATCTGACACCATCACCACATAACCATGCTTGGCAATTTCATTCGCCCACGCAAATCCGCTATAATAATCGCGCTGGTGTTCATGCATGAGCGGATGCTGTTCTGCGGTGCGTGAGATCTTGCGTTTGCCAAAATATTTATTACCACCATGATCATGGAAGGCAAGTATAGCAGGCAGTTTGCCTTTTGCATTTTGAGGCTTCAATACAATCGCTTCTGTAGGACGGCCATAAGGCAATTGCCAACTGATTTCTTCGATGGAAAGGCCATCAAATGTAGATTTATTTTTTACTGTGACTTTTGGCAGGCCGCCAATATTGGGTATACCCAGGCGCTCAACTAATTTTCCTCTTGCAATTTTCCTCCAGGCGTCAACATTATTAAATTCACTTCTGCGAAAAGAATGCAATGGTAGTTTTCCCTCTGTAAGTGAAACAGCCCAGGGGCCATATGGACCAATCAGGTTTACATCTTGAATAGGATTCATGGAAGAGTGAGCGGGATTTAAGTTTAAGAATTCATTTTCGATCCACGGTGTAGCCGATGCCTCCAATGATGAGGAGGCCAGGCCCAACGCGGTCATTCCCGTGAGTTTCAGGAATTGCCTTCGCTTATTGCTGTCTTTATTTTTCATGGTATATCAATGATACGAATATCATTATTTGAAAAAGAAGTTTTGAGTTCCTTGCCTAAGTTAATGAATTTCAGGAGCAGTCTGTTCAGCCGAAGTTACACCCGCAGGAAATTCAATAATTTTAAAATTGCGAAAATGAATTTCAGCTCCTTCCGATTCGAGGCATAAGTATCCTTTCTTTTGTGTGGATTGACGGATGCCATTAACAAACTTGCCATTGACTGAAAGTTTAATGGTGCCATCCACACAGATTACCTCATAGGTATTCCATTCGCCCTTTCCCTTACATAAATTTTCAATCGACTTGCTTCGTTCGCCTCTAGGATTATCAGGAATTGTTGTTACACCACCTACTCCAAAAAGTTCGCCATGCACATAGGCGATGGGTGGAATTTCTCCATTGCGTTTGTTCAGGTTCACCCAGTCCAGCTCCAGCATCTGCACTTCCACGCCATCGGGCAACCTTGAATCTTTATCGGGGTTGGCAGCACTCCATACAAACACACCGGAGTTTCCTCCAGGTTCAATGTGTTTCCATTCCACATGCATAATGAAATTTTCATATTGTTTTTCAGAGCGCATCACACCGATTGGATGCCCGGAGCAAATCAGTTCACCATCTTTTAGTTTCCAGGTTTCCGGGTCGGTGTTTACTCTAATCCACTGAATCGTTTCTTCCTGTTTGGATGCTGAAGTGATGCTTTCCAGTGGAACTACTTTTCCGAATTTAATATGCGGTTGTGAATGAGAGAGTGTGAATGTTACAAACAACAGGAAAACAGAAGCAAGAAAGTTAGTTCTCATTCGATATTAATTTAAAGGGATAACGGAATCAGAAATTTTTTGTGATGCCTGGTTTTGCAAGTTCCAGGCCGGGCCATTTCAAATCCCATGCGTATTGATCAATAGCAGGAGCAAGTACCTGGTTTGAATTCAAGGCATCTTCCCATGTAATGGTTTGTCCGGTGTAAGCTACCATTCTTCCCAGTACACCTAACATCGAACTTCGCGCCATTACTTCACCATCATTCATCGGTTTACCCTGGCGGATGGAGGCAAAGAGTTCATCATGTTCGGTCTGATACATGTCATTCACTTTGCCATCGTATTTCCAATTTACCTTTCCGCTTATCTCATGTTTACTCCCTTGTATAAAGGCATTGCCCGCGCTTCCGGCAACTTCAACCCGATTGGTAGTGGAGCAACCATCTTGTTGTCGGCTAAAATGAATTCCTTTTAATCCATTGCCATAGTCGTACTCAATGGCAAAGTGGTCGTAGGCATTTCCATAAATTTCACCTGTGCGCGATTGCCTTCCACCCGTGCCGGTTGCCTGAATTGGATTCTTATCTCCCAATGCCCATGACATCATATCCAAACTATGCACCATCATCTCGTTAATAAAATCTCCTGACAGCCAGGTATGGTATAGCCAGTTTCTTAATTGATATTCCATGTCTGTCCAACCTGCCTGTCGTGGCCTAGTCCAGAGTTCACCACCATTGCGCACTGTCAAGACACTTTTTACTTCACCGATTTCACCTTTCAGCACTCGATCAAAGAGCGCACGTTTTGGAGAATCATAACGAAAGCAAAAACCTGATACGACAGATAATTTTTTCTCCTTCGCCTTTTTAGCAGCGGCTAATACTTTCCTGACACCGGGAGCATCGATGGCAACCGGCTTTTCACAAAATGTATGTTTACCTGCTTCTACAGCTGCCATCATATGATCAGGTCTGAATGTGGGAGGCGTACAGAGGAGAACGACATCAACACCCGATTCAATTACTTTTTTGTAGGCATCGAAGCCAATGAAGCGATGCGTCTTGTCAACTTTTACCTTATCAGGATGAAGTTCAAGCAACGCATTGTATGATTCATCCAATCGGTCGGCAAAAACATCGCCCATAGCGATGAGCACCACATTCGGATCAGCTTGCATGGCCTGGCTTGCGGCACCTGCACCTCTTCCACCACAACCTATCAACCCTACTTTCAACGTATTGCTACTTAAGGTGGGTTGCCCAAAACTTAGTTGAGGTAATGCGCCTGCAATAACAGCGGCCCCTGTTGATTTTATAAATGTCCTGCGGTTCAGGTTTGCATCAAAAGGTTTTTCACTATGGTCTTTCATAATGTCTGTTTTAAACGATCAATAAGCACGAACGAATGCGATTGGCAATCAACAAGTATCCTTGTATTATAATTTTACTTTGGTATTTCCTCCTTGCAGAAGAGAGATGTCTACCGGCTTGTTAGTTTTCCATGAACCTGCGGTGAAGTCAGGGATGTCAATTGATTTGGAACGATTGGCCACAGATTGCTCACTCAAGGGTGCAATGGAACTCCATAAAGCAGCATCATAGGCATCCATATCAACAGGCAAGCCATTGCGCAAACAATCAATGGTGCGCCAATCCATCAGGAAGTCCATGCCTCCATGTCCGCCTACTTGTTTGGCTAGTTCGCCCACTCTTTTGATAATTGGAGGTTGATATTGTTCTTCCATTTTCTTGAACTCTTCTTCGTTGATCCATTCCTCATCCCCAAACGCAATGCGTGGAGGATCAGGATACTTTAGTACTGAACCTTTGGTGCCATTGATCTTGAATATGCGGGAATAAATATTGGGAGATGATACATCATGCTGTAGCATGATGGTCTTGCCTTTTACGGTTTTTATCGTGGTTACATTCATGTTGCCACGATAAGTTTTGGTTGCATACTCTTTGTAAAAATCATCTTTTGCCGCAAGTTCTTTTGCCTTCAGACTCATGCTAAAGTCATTACTGGATGTTGATACCAGGTAATCCATGCGGTCGCCACGGTTGATGTCGAGCACCTGTGCTACAGGACCGAGGCCATGAGTGGGATATAAATTTCCGTTTCTCATGTTCTCTTTCAACCGCCACATGTCGTAATAGCCAGTCTTGTTAAAGTTGGAATTGAGCAAGTCATGGTTATACGCTCCTTCGCCATGGATAATTTCTCCCAGCAATCCCTGACGAGACATGTTCAGGGTCATCAATTCGAAGAAGTCATAGCAGCAGTTCTCTAAAATGATACAATGTTTTTTAGTTTTTTCGGATGTCTCTACCAATTGCCAGCATTCCTCCAGCGTTTTGGCTGCAGGAACTTCGATACAGACATGCTTGCCCTGGTTCATCGCATATACTGCCATTGGTGCGTGGAGACTCCAGGGAGTAGCAATATAAATGAGGTCAATATCATTGCGGTCGCACATTTTCTTCCACTCATCTTCCTTGCCGGTATAAACTTGTGGATTATGCGCTGAACCTTCCAGTGATTTCTTTACAGCATTTACTTTATCAGGACGGAGATCACATAGGGCTTTGATATCAACGCCTTCTATCTTCCTCATTCTGTTTACAGCGCCTGGGCCTCTGTTACCAAGACCGACAAAACCGATGCGCACGGTTTCCAGTTTTGGAGCGGCATAGCCACTCATATTAAATTTCTGGACGTATGATGTTTTATTGGATTCAGCGGATGAATCATCCTGTGGACTTGCCTGAACGTTGATGATTCCTGCGCTCGCGAGACTGATACCGACAAGTCCCGAGGCTTTCAAAAATTTTCTTCTGTTTTGCTTCATACAAAGAACTGTTTAGAATAGGTAGTGGTAAAGGATTTAATATCAAAATGACCATTCAATTTCGATCCAATTTTCGTGTAATCAAAATTTCTTGTAGATGTGTGGCTTAAATCAGGGATAGGATAAGTTCGCGTAGAAAATTTATCAGGTGGTATAAATCTGACTGCATATTGTCATGAGCATGCTGCCCGTGATCAATAAATACAAAACGAACGTTCTCAAAGACATATACTTTACCAGTTTGAAATACTTTTGTAACTAATCCTCAATACCATTATTTCATCAAAAAGACTTGCCCTTGACCACCTGCCAGTATTACAAGTGATCCCTTTCTTGCCCTTCGAACCACATGTAATCCTTTTTCATCAGACAACGCTTTCCAGTTTATTCCACCATCGTATGAAATATCGGTGCCGGATGGTCCGGTGGCAACCGCTATTGTTTTGGATACAGGTTCAACACATTCCCGATAACCCCGGGTAGGTGAGCCAGGAGTGAGCCATTGCTGGCCACCATTCACCGAATAGAAATTGTGACGTTTGTTCATCGACTCATTTTTGTAATCACCGCCCACAATAATCAACGCTTTATTATTTTGAGCAAATGAAAAGATGCCAATGGTACTTTCTCCTTGTAAAATAGGGGTGTTCATGGCTGACCAGTTCATGCCTTTGTCTTTTGAGATCCAGAGACGAGATATTTTTCCTCCGGTAGATATTATCACTTGATTTTTATTGATGCACCGAATACCTGTCCCGCTGGCAGCGAAGGAAGCTTCTCCTTTTTCCAATACCGGTGCGGCTTTGATTTCGGTCCAGTTCATCCCACCATCCAAGGTGCGTAATAGTAACATTTTTCCATCAATGGGATCACCATAGATAATTCCCTCTTTGTCATTCCAGAAATCAACACCATCAATAAATGCATCTTTATGTGAGTTGGTGTAAACGGAGTTCCAATTTTTTCCACCATCGTTGGTGATGAGAATGTATGCTGGCGAACCTGCATTGGCGATGAGCGCGTGTTGCGCATCAAAAGCATATAGCGCTCGAAAGTCTGTGTTTTCAAACCCTTTCACCTGGTTGAAGCTCCAGGATACGCCACCATCTTCCGAGACACCCACCCGGCCCTGGCTTCCGCTGATCCATACAACATGATCATCCACGATGGATAGTCCTCTGAACGAAGCGATATTATTTGTTTCGATTTTAACTAATCGATATTCCTGTGCGAATAAAATTGATGTAACAAGAGAAAAAAGAACAAGTAATTTAAATTTCATTTTGAGTGCTTGTAGTTAAAAGCGAAAGTATTGTGAAAATAGATAACATTAGCTCAATCTAGAGGCTCAGCAGTCTATATTGTTGGGTTACAAGTAGATTAAAATATCTATTTAGAGTAGCAATTCTTAACCCTAATTGACGTTCAGCGATGATATTGTACACCTGGCGCTACCGCGATTGGAAATTGACACATTAATTACAATATTTAGCTGATAATGAGATTATTGTTGGTGAATCGTAAACTACCACTTAAGTATAATTTGGATGTTAAAATCATCCTGGCCGCAGTACTTTTTTACCTGGCTGCCCGTCTCGGTTACTTTTTAGGTTTTCATGATGTTACGGCACTACCCGCCTGGCCTCCTTCAGGAATCGCCTTTGCACTGATCATATTATTAGGTCGGTCGGTTTGGCCAGGAATAACCATTGGAGCTTTGGTTTCAAACATCATGGCGTATTGGAATAATCAGGAGCTGTCGCAACACGCCATCATTAGTATTTCTTGCTTTATTGCGGTAGGACAAACACTGGAAACACTCAGCGGAAATCTGCTGGTTAAAAAATGGATTAGCGATGATTACCCGTTTAGAAAAACGAAAGATACCTTCCGGTTTCTTTTTGTAGCGTTGTTCATGTGCCTTATTGGGGCTTCCATTAATACAGCAGGTTTATACATCAATGGAGTCATCTCTCCAGCGAATGTAATCACCACAAGTTTTACGGGCTGGGTAGCGAATGTGGTGGGGATTTTATTGTTTACACCCTTTATTTTGTCTATCGCTCAAAGACGTAAAATCACTTTTCCATCAGAGAAAGTGTTGGAGTTCTCTATTCTAGCGGCTTGCATCGCAGGTATTTATTTCTTGATAAAGTTTGATTATTTCAGTTCAACCCTCATTGATTCGCTGCCTTATTTGCTAATCCCTTTTTTATTATGGCTTGCGTTTCGGTTTAATTTACTCGCGGCCATCAGCGGAGTAATGATCGCTTCCCTGGTCGCCATATATTTTACCATTCAGCATTTCGGTCCGTTTATTCAGGAGAACACGAGTGACTCGATGTTGCTTGTGCAAATATTTATTGGTGTCATCAGTATCTCAACCATTGTCTTATCATCCACCGTAGCAGAACGCACCAAGGCGCAATTTGAATTGAAGTCTTTCAGTGAAAATCTTGAAGTGATGGTGCAGGAAAGAACAAAGGCGCTGAATGAAGAAATCAACACACGAAAGAATGCAGAAGATTTACTGGTGAAAACCAATACGGAATTGAAAAAACGCAATACAGAACTCGACAACTTTGTTTATAGTGTGTCGCATGATCTCCGCGCACCCATTGCTTCGGTATTGGGTCTAACCAACCTGGCGACTCTTGATAAGAACGTAGCGATGAAAAATATTTACCTGGAGAAGATAAAAAGCAGTGCTCTTCAACAGGACAATTTCATCAGGGAAATTTTGGACCAATCACGAAATTCGAGATTGGAATTAAAGAAAGAGGAAGTATTGTTCGAACCTCTTATTGAAGAAACATTCAGTCAATTGAAATTTTCTAATAATACCGGTTTGGTGTTGGAGAAAGTAGTGAAGGTGAATCAAGAGGGCATATTTTACAGTGACCGCTGGAGACTGAAAGTAATTCTCAATAATATTATTTCGAATTCCATTCGGTATAAAAACGGAAAGGATCCGGTCATCAAGATTAATGTGGATGTGAACGATCACAGGGCACACCTGTCAATAGAAGATAATGGCCGAGGCATTGCCGAAGAACATATCGATAAGGTTTATGATATGTTCTATCGGGCCACCGATGATGGTGCCGGTTCTGGATTGGGATTGTACATTGTTAAAGAGACCATTGATAAGCTGCATGGGTCAGTGCAAATTCAGTCGAAGGTAGGAAAAGGTACCGTGGTCACCTTAGATATACCGGAACTTAATTGATAGTTTCACTGCAACTCAATTCTTCGGGATTTCATTTATTCATTCTGATGATATGTCACACCCCGTTTTAACAAAGACTGAGTCTTGCTTCTAAAAAGCCCTTTACCGTAAGGTGAGAGGCTGAATATTTTCTTCCGTATTTCGGTCAGTCGTCAGTGAATTGGTGTGGGCAATATGGCCATGGATGTTTTGCGCACGGCTAAACGATTAGGTGCCGAAGCAAGATGATACTATAGAAGATCGCATCAGGAGGCTCCTGAGCGATCTGAAGAATTGAGACATGCCGAACAGGAGCATATGGTTTGGCGCTGGCTTTCCAATCCGATAGAGTTCATCGTGGATGAAGATAACTTTGTAAAACAGATCACGTGTGAGCGCATGATGCTTTCCGAACCGGATGAAACTGGCAGACAAAAGCCAATGCCAACCGGAGAATTTTTTATCGAAGACTGTGATACCGTGGTCATGGCGCTGGGATGCAGTGTGAACCCAATCATCCCTTCTACCGATGCAGAAATACGTACCAATAAGTGGGGTGTAATTACAGGCGATACAAATACGTGTGAGACGAGTAAGAAGGGAGTGTTTGCTGCAGGGGATGCCATCTCGGGAGGCTCAACCGTTATTCAGGCAATGGGACAAGCCAAGAAAGCGGCAGCTGCTATTCATGAATATGTGATGGGGAGAACTACATCATCATGCCATTTCCATGGTGAACGAAACTGTAAGAAGTCATTAAGTATCAAATAAAATTCTGCATGGTTAAGTACTGAACGGTGACCTACTTCGTTCAGTCTGTAAATAATTTTAAATGGAAGAAATCTTGATTAGCACTGACCGTAAGCAAACACTGGGAGAAGAAATAGCCAATAGCATTAGTCATGGAATAGGAGTATTGATTGCTATTGCAGTTGCTCCTTTATTGATCATAAAAGCAACTCCATTAGGGGCGAAAGCTATCACAGGTGTAAGTATTTTTGCGGCAACCATGATTGTACTATACCTGGCATCCACGTTATATCATGCATTTCCCCATGGTAAAACCAAGCGTGTCTTTCGCATTTTTGATCATAGTGCAATCTTTCTCCTGATAGCGGGAACCTATACACCATTTACACTTAGTGTGCTAAAGGGTACCTGGGGATGGACACTTTTTGCAATTATCTGGACCCTTGCCATCGCTGGTGTGGTGTTGAAATCGGTACATAATGTGAATGCGAGTAAACTCTCCATGGTGCTTTACCTTGGGATGGGATGGCTTGCATTGATAGCAGCAAAGCCATTATATGACGTATTGTCCGCACAGGCGCTGCTCTGGTTGCTGGCTGGTGGAGCGCTGTATTCATTGGGCATTATCTTCTTTGCCTATGATCATAAGGTTCGGTATAACCACTTCGTTTGGCACCTGTTTGTATTGGCAGGAACATGTT
The DNA here is from genome assembly GCA_043774805.1 of Cyclobacteriaceae bacterium. GTDB lineage: Bacteria > Bacteroidota > Bacteroidia > Cytophagales > Cyclobacteriaceae > ELB16-189. Next base: position 16,287 of record JAYVTB010000010.1, read on the forward strand.
GTCATGTGGTGGCCATACTGGGTTATGCACTGTGATTCCCGTGAAATGCTGTGTCTTTGACTTACGTTTTCCCTAGGGGAATCGGAGAGGGGAGTACCCCCCTCTAGTGAATTTCATTGACAATCATTATAACTTTACCAATAGTTTTGTAGTTTTGTACTATTAATTTTTTAAACCTATTTAACAATCACTAAAACTTAAATTACGCTATGGCAAAAAAAGCAGCGAAGAAAGCAGCTCCCAAGAAAGCCGCTAAGAAATCAGCTCCTAAAAAGGCTGCAAAAAAATCAGTGAAGAAGGTAGCTAAGAAATCAGCTAGAAAACCTAATGCAGCATTTATGGCCGCATTAACTCTAAGCGATAGCCTGGCTGCTGTTGTTGGTAGCAAGCCTCTTCCAAGAACTCAGATCATTAAGAAAATCTGGGAATACATCAAGAAGAACAAACTTCAGGACAGCAAGAACAGAAGAATGATCAATGCTGACGAAAAACTAAAAGTTCTTTTCGCAGGCAAGAAGCAAGTGTCCATGTTTGATTTAGCTAAGATTGTTAACAACAACGTGAAGAAGTAATTCGGAATTTTCCGATT
>JAYVTB010000011.1:0-4542 GCA_043774805.1 Cyclobacteriaceae bacterium
GTTTCTGCGGAAGAGGCTCATTCTTTTAAGATTTCAGATACCTCAAAGGTTTGAACTTTTTCCGCTACTTTATAATCGCGACTTTCGGATAGTTATGAAATAAATTGATTAATGTCACTGGTGTCTGTTGTCGGCAAAGTCAGATTTGTCCGTACTCAATAATTGCATTTGGGTAAAAACCACGTCCTGTCATTCGTGCAATGAAACTCTTTAGCCTAATCAAATTGCCGGATGCTGCAAATGCCATTCGGTTGCTTGTTCATAGGCGTAACCGATTCTGAAAAGTGTTGCTTCTGTCAATGGTGCACCAATTAATTGAAAGCCATGTGGTGGAAATCCGTTCTCCGCTTTGCTGCAGGGCATGGTGAGGGCGGGGGTTCCCGCAAGGTTTGCAGGATTTCCAAAGTGAAGATTCAACTTGTCGAAATAAGTTGCGATCACATCTTCGGATGATTTTGCCCGCCACATGTTATCGTTCACTCCTTTAGCCATTCCTCCGGCAGGGCATATGAATGCGTCAACTTCGGAGAGCAATTTTCGAAATTCAATTTTAAATCCTTCATGAAATTTACGTGCTTGTTGATATTGATCATCGGTAACATTCATACCAAATTCAAGTAACTCAGCGAAGCCCGAACTGTATTCATCCTTGCGAGATGGATACGTAGACTTATTCGCTTCATATACTTCTTTGCTGGTAATGATCCACCACATGTCGCTGCGCTCTTTTTCATTGTCGGGCATCTTGAATGAAACAATCGTTGCTCCAAGTTCTTCTAATTTTTTTATGGCTTCTTCGATAGATTCAACTAAACCAGGGTCTACACCCGTACTTATATAATTAAGATCCACACCAAGGCGTATCCCTTTTATTCCATTTTTTATGGTTGATGTAAAATCAATTGAAGGTTGCTCGAGAGAGACTGGGTCGTTTGCATCATAGCCTGCCATGGCCTCCAGCATGATGGCAGCATCTAAGGTAGAACGGGTCATGGGACCAATATGATCCAGGGAAATGGACAGAGGGAATACTCCATACTTGCTCACTAAACCATACGTTGGCTTAAGACCTACAATACCATTTGCCACGCAGGGAAATCGAATTGATCCACCGGTATCCGATCCAATTGAACCGAAGCAAAGCCCTGCTGCTGTAGCAGAACCAGAGCCACTGGAAGACACGCCTGTCCAAAGATCATCGCCCCAAGGATTTTTTGGGATCTTTGAAACCGAATTGTAATTCCCCATGGCCCCTTCAGTAAGGTTGAGTTTACCAAGAATGACAGCGCCTGCATTGGTTAGCTTGTCAACGACCGTAGCGTTATAAGGAGCAATGAAGTTTGAGTTAAAGGAATGACTTGCGGTAGTAGGAGCGTTGGTGGTGAATAATAAGTCCTTGATTCCAATGGGAACACCATGCAACGGACCCCTGTATTTTCCTTCCGACAATTCTTTATCGAGATTGCGTGCCGATTGCAAAGCACTTTCACTCATAACCGTGATGTAACTATTTAACTTAGCATCCACCACCTTAATGCGATTGAGCATAAGCTGAGTAAGTTCTTCGGAAGTAATTTTTCCGGATTTAATTAACTCCGCCACGGCTGATAACGTTTCGAAATGAATGGATTTCTTTTCGCTGTCGGTTAAGGTTTCAATTTTTGGTGTACACGCAAATGGAAACTGAGTTGCCAATACACCCAAGCCTAAAAGACTTACCGCCTTTCTTCTGGATACTTTAAAGTCGAAAGGAGATTTTTTCATCACGTTTGATTTCATGCTATATCATTTTGATTCCTGGAAATAGAATTAATATCGCGTTGAACCTTAATCAGTTTCCATACTTTAAAAATTTGATTCCTTCCTGCTTCGTGGTTTTTGTCATGTCGCCACTTTGCCAGTCGCCTCTGCTGATGATTGTCTTAACACTTCCATCTGCTAATATTTCAAACGATGCTTTCATATAACCAAGCCCGCCTTCAAAGGTATTGTTACCTTTATAGACCATTCCTTCGGATAGGTGTCCGTTTAATTTCATGAACAGGAGATCATCTTCACGGTTGAATTCAGCGAATCCTTTTTCCAATTTATAGAGCCCGGTAATTTTTCTATAGCTGGCATCATCCAATGGAAATGTTTTACCCATCACCACATCAAATTTCACTTCTTTTTCATTCGATGAATTTTTTCTGATTTCCAGGATCCGGTTAATGGCATCCTTCGAGGTTGCGGCCGCATCCTTTTCAATATGAATATCACCCTTGAAATAAATTTGTGTGATCAGGTCTTGATGGTCGGCACTGGATACTCTTAAATGAATGTGAGCCGGTCTCCAGTCGCCACCATCGTTGTAGGGGATGGGTACCATTGTTTTAAATTTATACTTTCCATCGCTTCCTGTTTTCACTGCACCCCTGAAGTGATAATCATCGGACGTGTTGTCGTACTTTTCATGTTCATCACATTGCCAGGCTTCAATGAGTGTATTGGCGAGCGGTGTCTTCCCATCTTTTTGAAAAATGGTTCCGCTTAGATTCATCACTTCACCGGTTGAACCTACAGGGATAAGATTACTTCGCATAGGTGAACCAGGGCGGTAGAAAGGCCCAAGGATATCAGTTGTGGTTACCGTATCACCGACAAAACTTTTTCCGTTCCAGTTAATGGCACCAAAGGCGGCAACGCTAAACGCGGTTATGGCCGATTTTTTGACAAAGGATCTTCTTTTCATAGGGTAAGGGTCGTAGAGAATGAAGAGGATTTATGTTATTCAAGTTAAGCTTTATAATTATTAAACTGTTCCCGCAACACCGATTTCTTAAACTTTCCCACGGAGGTTTTAGGGATTTCTTTCACAAACTCATAGGCATCGGGCAACCAGAATTTGGCAAAGTGTGGTTCCAGGAATTTATGCAACTCATCCGGAGTAGCTGTCTTATTTTCCTTCAATACTACGCAAGCCATGGGGCGCTCCATCCATTTATCACTGGGTATGGCAAACACTGCCGCTTCGGCAATGGAAGGATGTCCCATCAACGCACCTTCCAATGCAACAGAACTGATCCATTCTCCGCCCGACTTTATTACATCTTTACTGCGATCTTTGATTTCGATGTACCCCTTCTCATCAATGCATACAATGTCGCCTGTGCGGAACCAGCCATCCGAAGTAAATTTATCTTCTTGCTCAAGTGTGTTATAATAAGCGCTCGCCACCCATGGCCCACGTACTTCCAGTTCACCCATCGTATTCCCATCCCACGGTATGAATCCATTTTCATTTCTTCCACGGATTTCAACAAATGCCGCAGGCACCCCTTGCTTCGCGCGATAGGTGTATTGAGTTTCTTTATCTTCTTTTTGTATTTCACTGGTGAGTACACCAATGCTTCCCACCGGAGAAGTTTCTGTCATGCCCCAGGCGTGCAGAATGCTCAACCCATATCGCTCCTGAAAACTTTTTATCATCGAGCGTGGGGCTGCTGATCCACCAACAATCATGTATCGCAACGAGCTCAAATTATACTTGTCAGGATTTGCATCCAGCACATTCAATATTCCTAGCCATATCGTTGGTACGCCTGCTGTGATGGTTACTTTTTCCTTTTCATAAAGTTCAAGAAGACTCGGAGGATCGAGGTAGGGGCCAGGGAATACAATAGTACACCCCAACATCGTGCAGGTAAACGGCAACCCCCAGGCATTAACATGAAACATGGGTACCACAGGTAGTACAATATCTGCTTCTAACAGGGAAAGACCTTCTGCGTAGGCGCTCACCATAGCATGCAGCACTATCGAGCGATGAGAATATAAAACCCCTTTTGGTCTGCCCGTGGTGCCTGATGTGTAACACATAGCAGCCGCAGTGTTTTCATCTCCCTCGAAAGGAATGAATTTACTTTCATCACCACTGGCGATGAGTTCTTCATAGCTCAGTGTTCCTTCTGGTATTGGTTGCCCCGCATTGGGAATGACGATGATATGTTTTACATGAATCTTGCTTTTGAATTTATCGAACAAAGGAAGTAAGACCTGATCAACGATCACGACTTTATCCTCAGCATGATTCACAATGTATTCAAGGTCATCGGGTGACAGGCGGAGGTTTAACGTATGCAACACACCACCGAAGGAAGGGACTCCAAAATAAATTTCGAGATGCTGGTAATGATTCCAACATAGAGTGGCCACGCGATCACCAGGATTAACTCCTAATTGTTGTAATGCAACACTTAGCTTTTTGGTGCGCAAGGCAAAGTCGGCATACGTATAGCGATGCAATGATTTGTCGGGAAGCCGGGTAATAATTTCTTTTTTACCGTGGAGTGTTTCCGCTCGCCTCATGAGGGTGGGCAAGGTGAGTTGAAAGTTCATCATTAAGCCATTCATAGAGGGTGGTTTTGGAAGTGAAGAATTGCAGTGCTATAAGATAAAGGCATACTAACTCTACTTTGTCACAACAATTATACTGAAAATCAGTACGATAGCTTAACTTTGAGTGTTGAAAAAAAAAGCGGGAACCGCTCTGATTCAGAAAGA
>JAYVTB010000012.1:0-20177 GCA_043774805.1 Cyclobacteriaceae bacterium
TCTTTCTGAATCAGAGCGGTTCCCGCTTTTTTTTTCAACACTCAAAGTTAAGCTATCGTACTGATTTTCAGTATAATTGTTGTGACAAAGTAGAGTTAGGTGGTTACTTTGTATTGTATGCGTTAACTCGCCAACTGACTGATTCACCAGTTTTTAATAACTTCGTTGCTGCAAGTCCTTCACTATATTATCATGACAATTATTTGATTAAAGAAATGGGAAGCTCCCCAGGTTCTAAAAAGAATATTGAGAACATAAAACTGTATTTGACAATTGGAGAACTTGAAGTGTTAGAAAATCAACCGAACAATTTCAACCATTTTTCGCAAACATTGACTGACAAAACAGTCAATATTCAGACAGAGGTTTATAGAAATTTAGAACATATGGGGACAGCTATTCCTACATTTGAAAACGCGCTTCTATTATTTATGAGTAAGCAGAATCCAATTCACAGATAGAAACAGGGAACATGCCACATTCTGACTTATGACTCAAAATCAAAGAACCTTTCTCAAGCTTGGCTTGTGGACAATTATTATTCACGTGATTTTAATTGCCCTGACAATTTTGGAAGTATTCATTTACTCGACATTTATAAATACTGGACAGGATATATCAGTTTATGAGCAACATGCCCAACATTCAGGCCCTTACGTAGGAATCATTGCTGGTTTTATACTTATCTATTTAGTGGCAATCCGACTTAAAGGAAAAATTGAAAATAGTGAAAGATTAATTTGCTTCGGCCTACCAATCGGATACATACTTTCGGACATCCTTCTATTAATAGTTTCCGGGACTGAGTGGTTGAGTAATTGGACAATATTTTCAATATCCTACGGCACAAAGTTGTTGGCAGGATATTTAGCGATGAAAAGAAATGAATGAAATTCGCACAAACGCCCAATATTGGTAGCTGATGCATAACATCATTTTGGAAATTACTGCTTTTAAAATTCACATTACAGCGGGGTTTGGTGTTGCATTGTGTGGTTTCAGTTTTTCATTTCCGTCAGAGACTCCTGCCTCTTGATCTATTCACCCAAGTTCACCAATAAAACAATCGTTGTAAAATCTCCGGTCGTCCTGTATCTTGAACGCGTATGAAAAAAATTACTCTTCTTTTGCTCAGCCTACTGAGTGCTCTTCTTGTACCCGCCCAGAATCTTCCGCTGTTAAGCGATGACATTATTCAGCAGTTGCAGGGCGAACTCTCCGGTGAATCCGCTAAACGAAACCTTGAATACCTCACGCGTCTTCATCGCATGCGCGGATCAGCAGAGTTCAAACAGGCGATTGACTTCATCGGACAGAAATTAAAGGAATACAAGCTCGAGAATATTGAAGTGATTCAAATTCCGGCCGATGGAAAAATATTTTATGGCACGCAACGATCGCGGCCCGCGTGGGAAGCGGAGTTTGCTGAGCTTTGGGAACTGGATGCAAACAACAAACCGCTCGTGCGCATTGCTGATTGGAACTCCATGCCCATCACCTTAGCAGAAGACAGCGAATCAGGTGAAGCAACGGCAGAACTGATTGATATTGGCGCAGGCACTTCTGAAAAAGATTATGAAGGAAGAAATATTGCAGGAAAACTGGTGCTCACTTCTTCTTCACCCGGTGCTGTGGTTGAATTAGCTGTTGGAAAATACAAAGCAGCAGGCATTATCAGCTACACGCAAAATCAAAAAACCGCATGGTGGAAGGAAGATGAGAATTTAATTCGCTGGGGGCACTTCGAGACATTTTCAACAACCGATGCATTTTGTTTTATGGTGTCGCTCAAACAAGCGCGTGCATTTCAAACGCGCATGAATAGTGGTGAAAAAATCAGAATGCATGCAAAAGTGAAAGCTGGAAAACATGCTGGCTTTTACAGTTTGATTACTGCGGTGATCAAGGGCAGTGATCCTTCTTTACAAGCAGAGGAAATAGCTTTCAGTTGCCACCTTGATCATCAGAAGCCTGGCGCCAATGACAATGCGAGCGGCAGTGTAACTATTTTGGAGATTGCACGCACGCTTCAAAAATTAATTGACGAAGGCAGACTCGCACGACCCAAGAGAACACTTCGTTTCATCTGGTCGCCAGAAATTGAAGGCACAATGGCTCTGTTAAATAGTCGTCCTGAGTTTGCAGCAAAAATCAAAGCCAACATCCACATGGATATGGTGGGTGGAGGACAGGTTACAAAATCCATTTTCCATGTAGCAGGCGGGCCGAAGAGCCTTCCTTCTTTTGTTCCTGGCATCGGTGAAGCTTTCGGAGAGCTTGTCAATAGGGAATCAGATGCGTTCGCGAGCGGATATTCATATACGTATCCATTCATCTCACCAGAAGGAGGCAAAGAACCTTTGCAGGCTGTGCTCGGTCAGTTTCATATTGGCAGCGATCATGAAGTGTACCAGGAAGGCTCATTCAAAATTCCAAGTGTGTACATGCACGATTGGCCGGATCGCTACATCCACACCAACTTTGATTTGCCTGCTAACATTGACCCGACCAAATTAAAGCGCGCAGGATTTATTGGCGCTGCGAGCGGTTATGTCATCGCCAACCTCACGCCACAAACTATTGATCCCTTGTGGATCATGATTCGGCAACAGGCTATGAAACGAACCGGGCAAGTGGTGGATCGCATGGCACAACTTTCAAAAGAAGAGTATGATCATCTATGGACCAATCATTTCAAGTTTGAACGTGCTGTGTATAGTTCAATTAATAATTTCGCTGTAACCACGGCATCGATGAAAGAAGAAGCTTCGAAATTTTACAACCAACTTGAATCGCTAAATCCTAAAGGAAAGCCAACAGAGATAAATATAAAAACTCCTTCGATCGTTTATAAAAGAAATCAAAAGGTGAAAGGGCCACTATTTGTTTTTGGCTACGATTATTTTAGCGATCACCTCGGCAAAGAAAAGGCAAGCACGATCCGCCTTCTTTCCTACGAAGGATTGTGGGGGCATGAATATGCCTATGAAGCATTAAACTTTGTAGATGGCTTGCGCACCGTGAATGATATTCGCAATGCACTGTCGGCAGAGTTTGGGCCGATTCCGTTGGAGATCGTGGAAGAATATTTGGCCGCGTTGCAAAGTATTCAGGTGATTGAAAAAATGAAATGATGGAGGTGGCTTTAAACCACAGAGGACACAGAGAAATTCACGGAGGAAAAATAGAATCTTATACTTGGTCTGTGTCTCACAGACCGAAATGATCACCCTTCACATCCAGAGAAAACTTTATTTCATCATCTCCACCTCTGAAGCCAGATACGCGAACGCAGGCCAGGCGTTGGTGGCGTCAAGGATTTTTGAATACAACTCATTTGCTTTCTTTTTGTTGCCCTGAAAAGAATACCAGTTAGCCAGGCCATACATTCGGGTCACTTCCTGAATGGAAAGTTTTTCTGCAGCCATTGATTCGTCCACCAATTCTGTCGGCTTCACCTCGCCTTTGTATAGAAGAATTCTACGGTAGTATGCCTGTTCTTTATCTGCCTTTGCATCGGGTGTAAAGTTCTTTAGCAACATCTCCGCTTCACTCTTCTGACCATTGCGTTGATAGGCATTGTACAGCCAATCTGTTGTTCCTACAATTTCATTTGCATCGTGTGCTTCTTTCAAACTCTTTTGAAATGCCTTCACCGCTTCTGTGTAATCTTTCTTCAAAAAATAATAGACGCCCAAATGATATTCGATCTGGTGTTGATAGGTATCGGTTTGTTTTCCTTTCGCATCCACTTCCCAAACATCCGGCTGTGAGTTGATCAACTCTCGTGCTTTCAATAAGTCCTTCACAACGAGGTCGAGCTTTCGCAACGTCAAATAACGATGACCGCGGTATCTTAGAAGTTTGAATGAATTTGGAAACCGTGCCAGTCCTTCCGAAAAATTAGCTACCGCTTCTTTGTACTTGCCTTTTGTTACCAGTTGTTTGCCGATCTCAATGAAATCACCTTCTGATAAATTGGGTTTGGATTGAATCACCAGAATGATACTGTCACATTTCTGCACCACTTTTTCATCCACCGGTGCGGAAAACAAAGGCTTTCCTGAGAGAGTTTGCGCTTGTGGAGTTTGTTGTTGTCCATTTCCAATCAGAGGGAATAGAACAAGAAGCAGGTATAGTACAGCATTCGATTTCATAGTCTTAGTTATTAAGGTAAGCTATCAAATATTATTTATTCCGTCCTTACCTCTTATCAAAAATTGAATTCGACCTCATCATTCAAAATTCATGATTTAAAATTCAATATTATTTCTTTGGCTTCATCCCGAACAAAAAACGCATTGTGTTGAATGGAAATTTTGTCAACAAAAAGAAAATCTTTGGACGGATTGGCTTTAAGCCCTCGGAGCACAGCGCAAGAAAATGGGAGACGAGTGGAAGGGTGATGGATGATCTTGTTCTGGAGTGAGGTTTAATTATGCACTTATATGGCTTCACCATTGCACCATTTTGTTTTTGGTTTCCTGTTGGTCAATTTAAGGCAGGGACGTATCTTACCTGGGAATATGGATATGTGGAACACGGTGTGTCCTATAGAGATGTTGTGGCCAATATTGATAAAGATGAATTAAAATAAATGAAAACAATAAAATGGAGTCACACTCATAACCCGCGACATTTTCCGATACTTAAGATATTTTTCGTTTTCATTTTTTTGGTGCCTGTTATCTTAACCGCGACAGCGCAACATGACTAAAAGTTGTCGCCTTTCGGACTCAAAGCGGGATTAAACAGAAGTGTAGTAAATGGAAAGGAATTGGATGGGACTTCGACAGGGTTCATTGGACTTGAATTCTACGTATCATTCTTTATTGATAATGAGTTAAATAAAAAATGGAGGTTTGAAAATGAGATTCTTTTCTCTTTCACGGACGATTATCATTTCATTGAAATTCCACTCCGTTTTAAATATCAAATTTATAAAAGGATAATTCTTACCGCTGGACCAAAATTGGACTTCGTTTTAAATAATGATGATGAAATCTATGATTTCAACAATTTTGGTGTTTCAGTTGAAATGGGAATGCAATACGAACTAACTAAAAGAATAATATCTGAATTTCGGTATTCTCTTGGTTTATTGCCACAGATTAATGACTTCGCCTTGGATATATATGACGGGAGACGAAACACTATACGACTTGGTTTAGGTTATCGGTTTTAAGTAGACGTTGGTAATTATAAAAGAAATTGAGTTTCACTGACAGCACGCTGACAAGTCGCAATTCTCCTACGCTGACAATTTGGATTTTGGACTTGAATGCAAACGATCGACAAAATTAAAATTAACGAACGACTTTGATTGAAGAATATGGAGTTAGGTTTCGTTGACAGTGGGACAACACGCGGATTTAAAACCAATCGACAACGAAAAATAAAAGAACGGCTGACGGTGACGGACGAAACCCAACTGGCCACAACAAATGTGTTTCTGCAATGGTGTGATGAAGTGCAAGCTATATGTTTTTATCTTCCTTCCACGTTTGGTTTCATGGACAGGACGCGGCTTCGGAAGCGCACCATTGCAGAATTGAAAATGGAAAAATTGCCGAACATTGAGACAGTGCCGAAAAGAATAAGAATTAACAAACCATCAAATAAATACACTTAACAACCGTGAAGGCCGGTGAGAATTCGCTGGCCTTTTTTATAGAGAAGGTGTTCAATTATATTTGATACGTATGAATACGCACGCGCTTAAGAAATGGCTGTTGAACGGTCACCTTACTTTTCTACAACACGTTTCCGTTGACTGTGTTATTTTTGGGTTTCATGAAAATCAGCTCAAAGTCCTTTTATTGAAATGGAAAGACCAAGGTGGTTGGTGTGTGCCCGGAGGCTTTGTTAAAAAAAATGAAACACTTGAGGATTCGGCAAACCGTGTCTTAAAAGAACGAACAGGATTGGAGCGCACGTTTATGAGACAGTTCCATACATTTAGCGACCCGGATCGCGAAAAGGGAAAGAAACCATTCAAAGTTCCAGGGACATCAAAAAGTTGGTACATGGACAGATTCATCAGTGTTGGCTTCTGGTCACTGGTTGAGTATTCGAAGGTGACACCTAACCCTGACTGGCTTAGCGAGGAATGCCGGTGGTGGGACATTCATGAGATTCCAAAACTTATCTACGATCATAATTTTATTGTGACGAAAGCCCTGGAATCGCTCCGTCTTAGCTTGAATGATCATCCGGTAGGCTATGATTTGTTGCCCGAAAAATTCACCATGCGTGAACTTCAGGAACTCTATGAAACGATCCTTGATAATTCGATCGATCGCAGAAACTTTCGAAAGAAGATTTTATCACTTAACATTCTTGTTCAACTCAAAGCGCAGAAGCCAAGTGTATTTTCCAAGCCATCGATCTTGTATCGTTTTGATAAAAAAAGATACGAGGAAGCGACAAGGAAAGGATTGATGACGGGTTTTTGAACAGAGCACCAACATTACTCCAGTTCGCGAGATAGTTTGTTTGACCGACTGTATCATCCGCACGGACAAGTTTTGGATAATGGTATGATGTACGTCACATGGCGACATATTGATTATTGAAGGAGTACGTCAGAGTTACATTCCATACAAAATCCTTACTGGCAACAATACTTGTCTGAATGACTTTGTTCATAGCAGATGATAGAGAGAGTGGAAAATGTTTTTTGGCCAACGTGAATGCTGACGTAACATAAAATCCATCATTTTCATCCATCTTTAAGTAGTAGAATTGAGGAGTAAATTTCATAAAGAACTTATCCGAGAGTTTGATATTGGAAAAATTGGCATTGAGTGTCAGGAAATTTGTTGTCCCTACTGTACCTACATCCAAACCATGTGAATTCAAGTAGTAAATTCCAATACTGATATGCTTCGTTAAGAAATAGTTAGGAGCTAATTCTACTACTGCATAGCGATCTGCAATGGTTACCTCAGTAGGTTTAGAATTAATCAGTACTTCAGTATGCTTAAAATTAAGCCCAAGGTGTGTCCCTATATTCATCCGAAACTTGTCGGTGGTTATTAATTTGTATCTGACCCAAAAGAGAAAGTACCAGGGTCTTCCTGCTAAAGAGAAATTGAATTCAGGGTCGAAACTAAGTTTGTTTTTCCCTAGTGACATTTTGAACAATGCCGCTGGCTTGTTCAGAGAAAAAGTGGGTATCAGTGAAATGCCATTATTGGTTACACCAGCTGAACCCGAAAAAAAATTGATATGCTTTATGCTATCAGCTTTTTGAGCCATTGTGAAACTGGCTATACCCATGAAAAAAAAGGAAAGAATTAAGATTTTACTACTCATCCACAAGATTACTCCTAGTGATGCTCTCATCCAACATCGCGCAATTGAAAATGTTAACGAATTCTTAAATAGGTCAATAGTTGTGTAAAAAATACGCAACACACGTGAATTTACTTCGGTTTTTTAGTATGTTTGACATAGACGCCATTTTGACTGAAAGAGGGAGGCTGAAAGAGTACTTCTGATTATCGTTTGATTTGCAGGTGGTGATCTTTTTAAGAAGTGTAAGTCGTTCTCGTTCCTTTCGATCATTGTCAATTATATATCAAACAAAGACAACCTATCTCCATGAGTACTATTAAACGAAGACATTTTATCTCGCAACTGTCAATGGCCACGGCTGCGCTTTCATTTCCGTACCATGCATTTTCATCTTCCAGGCGAATGGAGGAATTCGTTGAGGTTGAAATTACTCACGGTAAAATAAAAGGCGTCCGATCAGAAGGTGTCAATCTATTTAAAGGAATTCCTTATGCAGGAAAAACTTCAGGTGAGTATCGCTTTAAACGTCCAGCACCGTTACAACCCTGGGCTGGAGTTCGCGATGCATTGCAGTTGGGTGCTCCTTCTATTCAGCAGCCTGGTCAGACACGTGGGTTAAACGAGCCAAAGCCGGATGAAGATTGCCTTTTCTTGAATGTCTGGACACCTGCTAATGACAATAGGAAACGTCCCGTGATGTTCTACAATCATGGAGGAGGTTTTTCTAATGGCTCCGGTGGCGCTATTGATCAGGATGGTTTAAACCTTGCCCGCCTCTTTGATGTAGTGGTAGTGGAAACTAACCACAGATTAGGAATAATGGGTTTTCTCTACCTCGATGAAATAGCCGGAACTGACTATGCAGGTTCTGGCAATATGGGAATAATAGATATTGTGGCAGGCTTAAATTGGGTGAATAAAAACATTGCTGTTTTTGGTGGCGACCCTAATAACGTAATGATTTTTGGTGAGTCAGGCGGAGGTGGTAAAACATCTTGTTTGTATGCTATGCCAGAAGCGGCACCTTATTTCAATAAGGCATCTATTGAAAGCGGGCCAGGTGTTCGGATGCTACCTAAAAATGCAGCCTCCGAAATGACAGCGATCACGTTGCGCGAATTGAACATAGCTCCTAAAGACTGGAGGAAGTTACTTGAAATACCGGTGGAAGATTTACTCAACATACAGTTGAAGATGTCTACGTTAATGGCGCAGTCGGAGTACACGAAGAAGCACGGAACAGTAGGTTTTATTCCCGGCTCTTTCTCACCAGTAGTAGATGGGGTGGCACTGCCGCATCATCCCTGGGATCCGGCAGCACCGGCAATATCTAAGAACAAACCTCTTTTAACCGGCTGGAATGAGGATGAATTTACCTTCTTCGCTATGGCATTCCAAGACACCAATGCATTGAAAAGTGATTTTACGTTTGCCGCATTACCGGCAAAATTGGAAGGGCAATTCGGCAGTGATGCAACGAAAATTATTGATGCATACAAGCACGCCCTGCCAAAGGCCACTGCATCTGACATCTGGGTAGCCATAACATCTATCAATATGATGGGACTGGGCTCTATCCGGGTAGCCGAACGAAAGGCACAACAGCAGGGAGCACCGGTTTACTTATACAATTTTGGCTACAAGTCTGAATCAAAAGTGCCCGGAACAGACTATCCTTTTGGAACACCCCATGCGATGGACATAACTTTTAAATTCAATAATGAAGTTGCTGGAGCTAAGGCGGGCTTCTTAAGCGGCAATAAGCCCGAACGCTTTGCAGCGTCACACAACTTTGCAGAACTGTGGACAAGCTTTGCGCGAACAGGTAAACCTTCTTTAAAGGGTGGTCCTGAATGGCCAGCATATGATTTAAAAAACAGATCAACGATGCGAATCGATGCAAAGTGTGAGGTGATCAACAACCGATTCAGTGAAGAGTTGGATATGTGGAGATCGATTGGCAGGCTTTAGCACAAATACGAAAAACCACCCTTGATTTAATATGATGATGTGAATATGAAATTCGGATCAGGAAATATTAAGGCTACTTTTTGATCGAGCAAATTAACTTGCCTATGATTTTTTTTGAACGAAAACACTTTCGCGGTCGCTTATAGATGAACACCGCAAGAAAAGTCTGGGGCGAGGCCTGAAGCGAATGTCAATTCAGTAATTGAAATAACAATAGTAAGACACTTAGTATGAAAAAATCTGCCGTTACCCTCATCACAATTCTCTTAACTGTTTCCAGTTGGGCACAGGAAGCCAACAAAGTTGATGCAGGCGCACTCAATGGAATAAATTACAAAATCATCTTTCCGGCCAACTGGAAAAAAAAGCTGGTGATGTATGCGCACGGGTACGAGTTTATGGGGAATTCGCCACGTCAAAGTCAAGACCCGCGATTTGATGAAAGTATGAAGCCGTTTTTGCAACGGGGATTTGCTGTCGCAGCGTCCGACTACTCGTGGCAGGGTTTTGCCATGAAGGAAGGAATTGAAGATACCGAAGCGCTTCGGAAATATTTTACGCAAAAGTATGGCAAGCCCGACACGGTTTTTATGGCTGGGCACTCCATGGGTGGAGGAATTACTGTTGCTATCATAGAGAATTTTTCGGACGGCTACTTCGGAGGTTTGCCGTTGTGCCCACTCTCGAGCAGGCCCTACCTTCAGGTGCGCAAGGAGTTTGACATCTACGCTACGTTCAATGGCATGTTTCCCGGAATTGTCGCTCCACTCTCGGAAATTTTTGACGTGTCGAAACCGATGTCTGCCCTCCAGTTCAGTGAGATGATGCCGAAGGCAATGGCCATTCGCAAAGCCATTGTGGCTAAAGACTCGTTGCTTGGTGTGGCGTTCGCCAGGTGCTTCGATATGAAATTTGATGACCTCCCGTTCACATTACTGTTTAATGACAATGTGTTGCGCGATATAGCACAGAAGACGAAGGGGAATCCTTTTGACAACACCAACACGGTATACTCCGGTTTTCCCAATGATTGGGAAGTAAACCTGAAAGCTGAACGGCTCGCAGCTACCGTCAACCCCAATGAATTGTTTAGTGCCTACGACCGCACAGGAAATATCGGGAAGCCAATTGTTTTGGTGCATACTGTGTACGATCAACTCATTCCACCTGTCTATGGTGTCGTGAACTTTGAAAACATGGTACACCAAAAATCGAAAGATCATCTCTTCACCGTAAAATATACCAACGGCCAGGGACACTGCCGCTTCACCCCCGAAGAGACGGGCAAAGCATTCGATGAGTTGAGGCATTGGACAAAAACGGGGAAGAAGCCAAAGGCCGGAGCGCTTCAATGATTGAACACGAAATTAAAAAGCATGATGACTGACCTTGAAAAAATAATTGCCATTGACGTACACACACAAGCTGATGTGATCTGTCGACAGCCGCATGATGAAATACGACTATCTATCCCTGAGAAATATTCACGACCAAGAAGAACTTGTAAAAAATATGAGAAAGATTATAGCTCCCGACTACAACAACAAGAGACACACGGACAGCTACCTGGACTCACGCCAGCAGAGCCTTACAGGGAAAGACTGTGAACTTTAAAAAGATTCGGGAGAAAATGGTTGAAGCCCATCATAAACGAATCGCTTAGAACCAGACTCCTGCGTGTTTAGGTGTTCCAATTCGGTTGCAATCAAAACTGACTGGCGACCAAGCGACCAAAAATTTACGGAGCCGACTTTCAAACAAAGGACAAAACGCCTATCATTGGCTATTGACACCGAAGTTTCTTATAAGAAACCAAAAGTGTTGTAAGACCTTGTGAAATGACAGCTAAGAAATCGCACACACTTTGCCAGGCCGCACCTGCAGCCCACTCCAAAGCCAGTCAAAGAGTGTGCTCATTGTGGTGAATGTGGAGAAGTAACAATCAAAAAAATGCCCCACCGCACGACTGAATTATAAAGAGAGGCGCAACATTAACGGGGACAAAAGACAAGGCTAGGAATGAAATGAGGTGAAGGGCCCTACTACTGTCAACAAAAAGTCCTTGCTGCGAGCTGCTGGTGACGTGTTAAATTGAAGTTTAGTTTTCTTAATTTCGTTCTGCCACTTGGGACAAAGACGCGTTTCGAAAACCGTAGCCGTCATAAACTCAAAGGCCATACGCTGCAATGCCGTGGACGAACAAGAACTAATCAACTAACAGATTTTATTACATTCAAGCGAACGAAACAAGAGATAATCTGACAGACTTATGACTTCCACATCAACACCGTTAATTGCAAGAGTTACAAAATACCTTCCATTGGTTGAGAAAATATTTTTGACTGCTTTCATTATCGGGACAGTCTTGAGAATCTTACATATCGACTCAACGGTGACAGGTGTAGCATTGCTTGGACTGGGAGTTATATTCTTTTTACTTGCCTACAGACCTACTGAAATCCCAAGGCAAGAAAATGAACAATTTGGATTTTCAGAATTACTTGCACTAATGATTGTACCGAAGGTATTATGGATAAGCTCGGCAATTTCAGCACTTGGGATTGCTTTTTACCTATTTGACTTTGGTAATGACGGATACAAGAAGATGCTAATGATTGGTGGACTGACCATTGGAATTGGGACAGTACTTCTAGTTGTATTTTTTGTGAGTGGAGTCAAACACATACGAACAGTGACACCAATACTATTAAGAGCTGTTCCGCTATGCCTTGTGGACTTTTATATACTATTTAAGTAGACGGATAAAGGAAACGACACAGAACAGATCAACAATGTTAAAAAACTATCTGACAATAACGTTAAGAAGCCTTAGCAAGAAAAAGCTTTTTGTTTTTATTAACATATTGGGAATGGGGCTGGCAGTAGCCCTCTGCATCGTGGCTTATCTTAATTGGGAGTTTAGAGCCAATTGGGACAGCGATCAGAAAAGAATGGACAAGATTTATCGGGTTCAATTCAACCATGAGCTGGAGGATCATGAAGACAAATACGCCATTTCACCGACTCCTCTGGCTGTCAACATGAAAGACATCAGGGATGTAAAGGCCGTGTCGAGATATGAATCTACTTATATTAATTTTCAAGTTAACGATGAGGTCTTTACGCCATCGATAGTTTATGCAGATCATTCCTTTTTCGAAATATTCCATCTGGCGATGAAGCACGGTAGTAGTAAAGGCTTTACGGAGAAAGACAAAATCTTCATAAGCGATGAACTTGCCAACAGATACTTTAATCGGGAGGATGTTGTTGGAGAGCAAATCACACAAATAGATCATGACACGAAGAGAGAATTTGAAATAGCCGGAGTATTTATCAAACGACCCCGAAATTCAAGTTTAAGGTTTGACGTAATAACCATATGGGAAAATCAAACGGACGCCACGACCAGAGATAGCAATTGGAAAGAATGGTGTTCAACATTTGTTCTGCTTGAAGACGAGGGAAAAGTGGAAGCCATTGTTGACGAATTAAACCACTATGTTGAAGTACAAAATGTAGCCCGTCCTGATTTAAAGGTGAAGTCTTTTTATTTAGAACGTTTTGAAGGCATCCAGGAACTGCGCGATATCAAAGGAAATGCCCTATGGGTAGGCGCTCCCAAGGCAGTGGTGACAATACCTTCCATCATGTCTGCTTTGCTTCTTTTATTAGCGTGCTTCAATTTCACGAACACGTCAATAGCACTTTCGAGTCAACGCCTTAAAGAAATCAGCATTCGTAAAGTAATGGGAGGATTGCGAAAGCAATTGATTATTCAGTTTTTAGGAGAAAACCTCCTTCTGTGTACCATCGCGTTTGTAGCCGGTCTTCTGATTGCAGAATTTCTGGTGCCCGCCTACGATAGCTTATGGTGGTGGTTAGAACTTGATCTGAATTATATCGACAACGCAGAAATACTCATTTTCATTTTCATATTACTACTCGTCACCGGGATTCTGGCGGGTAGCTATCCGGCATTTTACATTACTTCGTTTGAGCCAATTAGTATTCTTAAAGGAAAAGCAAAGTTTGGTGGTACCAATTGGCTCACCCGGACATTGCTGGCAGCGCAGTTTAGTATCTCATTGGTCACTATCATTTTTGCAGTCGGCTTTTTTCGGAATGCTCAGTATCAAAAGAATTTTGATTTAGGATACGGAACCTCAGACATCATTTCAGTTTGGATTGAGCGGAGTGCAAACAAGACATTTCGAGATGCCTTAGAAAACAATGACGACATTCTGAAAGTAACCGGTACCAAAGACCACATTTCAAACTCCTATTATTCTGAATCAGTACGATACGAGTCCGTTGAAAAACAGGTTGACATCATGGACGTTGGAGATGATTATCTTAATGTGTTGAACATTGAAATTCTGACGGGACGCGGATTCAGCAAAGATTCAGAAACTGACAGGAAAGAATCTATTATCGTTAGCGAGGAATTTGTAAATAGGCTTGGCTGGAAAGACAATCCCATAGGTAAGCGGATTATTTGGCGCGACAGTATTCAGCTCTATGTTATTGGAACAACAAAAAACATTTATGCGAGAACGCTGTTCAGCCCTGTAGAGCCCATGATGATTCGATACATATCTCCCAATGAGTACAATCAAGTGGTAGTTCGTACCGCTCCCGGAAAGGGGACCTTAGCGAACGATTTTATGAAAGCAAAATGGAAGGAGGTGCTTCCCAATATTAGCTATGAACCCCAATTCATTGAAAAGCAAATGGAGACCACTAAGGATGCAAATAGTAATGTCATCATCATTTTTGGCTTTATAGGATTCTTTGCTGGGTTAATGTCATTCACGGGTTTGTTTACACTGGTATCTCTAACCATTATGAAGAGAATCAAAGAGATTGGAATTCGTAAAATACTTGGCGCCTCTGTCCGCTCTATTGTTAAAGAGATAAGCTTTGAATTTATACTGATTTTGACAATCGCATCACTTCTTGGTGGTTTCATCGGTTACACCATGGTTGACATCTCCATGGACGCAGCCTGGGAGTACTATGAGAGAGTGAATATTTGGACAATTTTTATCTCGATTTCAATTTTGATTTCAATAGCTATCTTAACTGCTGGATTAAAAGTAATTCATGCTGCGAGATTGAATCCGGTGACGCATTTGCGGACAGAATAGCTGCTTCAAAAAATCATGCCCAGGCCGCACAAGCACGCTCACGACCAAAACCCTGACGTCTGTGTGGTTTAATTTCTGGTGCCTTTATGTTTATTACAGCTGCGGGTGACTTGTTAAGTTGAAGTTTAGTTTTCTTAATTTCGTTCGTCCACGATGCATTGTGCTTGATGCGTTTGCTTTTTTAACCAATTCAATGACTTAGGAAATAGCGATGAAATTAAAATTGACACCAAAATTTACTCTTACATTTTTAGCGTTAACGTTTGGAATGCAAAGTCAGACAACTCATTGATAATGGACTGATGACAAAAGCAGGTTTTCATTGTATTGAAATTGCAAAGCAAAATGGTTCGTGGGCGATTTTAGACGATGTAGAAGAACTAAAAATACCCATAGACCTTATAAAGGAATTCAGAACTAAACCGGGCTCAAAGAACTTCTTTTTAAGTTTAAGCAGGTCGGTCAGAAAAAGCATCTTACAATGGCTGGTGCTTGCCAGGAGAACTGAGACCAGGCAAAAGAGAATTGGAGAAATAGCCGAGCTTGCAGCGCAGAGGCTGAAGCCAAAACAGTTTAGATGAATCCCTAAATAATCAATACGTTGTAAGCGTATTGTTCAATAGATAATATCACAATGACGTAGGACAATGAATAGGATCATCAAATATTTCGCAGTTCATATAGTTTGAGCTGGAGGATAGTTATACCTTTCAAGACAGGGAAGTATTAAAAATCTAAAGCATTACTATGAATCAAAGAATTATAAAGCTGTTCCTCCGGTTAGCCATATCATTTAGCTTCTTGTCTGCCGTAGCTGACAGATTTGGATTGTGGGGAGAAAAGTATTCGGCATGGGGCAACTGGGACAATTTTATAGTCTATACAAAACTGATCAATCCATGGCTTCTCGAAAGCTTAGTTCAGAGTGCTGGGATTATAGCTACAGGCGCGGAAACTATTTTCGCGATTTGTTTGCTCATCGGTTTTAAAACAGAACTATTTGCAAAATCAAGTGGGTTCTTATTGTTGCTCTTTGCGTTGGCGATGACATTTTCGACTGGAGTAAAGGGAGCCTTTGACTACTCAGTTTTTAGCGCTTCTGCTGGAGCTTTCGCCATTTCCGTAATAAAGGATAAATATTTAGAACTGGACAACCTTATGTCCAAATGAAAGATTAATTCGGTCCTTGGGTTAATTATCTGGTTCAACTCTGGCTAGCAAATGTAATCAGGAAGCTTCCTAACATTCTAGGTATTGAATGTTACGGTCAGCTGACAATGCGACTGAGGTCCCTACTTGCTTCATGCATCATCGCTTCATACCTTAGACAGGTGTTTATCTATGTGCGATTACTGGTATATTCATCCATAAGCCTTTGAGGCATCACCGTGAGAGACACCAACAACATGAATACAATAATGAATAAGACCTTATCACTCATTTTGCCCTTGATTGTTTTAATTGGAGTATCTGGTACCTGGGCGCAAACAAAAGACACTGTAAGACTTGTTGCAGAGACCAATCATTCAACCATTCAATTTTCAGTTCCTATTTCAAACGGGTTAACACGGATAACCGGAAAATTTAATGAGTTTAGAATTGACATCGACTACCTGGATAACGATATAACGAAATCAAGGATTTCAGCATTAATAAAAGTCAGCAGTATAAATACAGGCATTCCTGCTCGCGATGAGGATATAAAGACTAAAGATTTTTTTGATAGCGAACTGTTCCCGGAAATACTGTTTGTGAGTGAAAAAATTTCAAAAACCGAAAAGGGATATGTTGCTCATGGCCAATTTCAGATGCATGGTGTTAGCAAGTCTATTGACTTACCTTTCACAATAAACGGACAAGGTCAACCGTATGTAATTGGATTTAGCTCGCGCTATACGATTAAGCGGAGCGATTTTAAGGTAGGTACAGAATGGAAACATACCACTGACGACAATTTTATTGGGAATGAAATAGGGGTAGAGATAGACTTCTGGACGAAGAAGGCAAAAGATAAAATTAAATGAAAGGCTGTCGCAGAACAGTAGAAAGCAGACTGGAAATGTGACATGGAGTAATTTTCAAAGTAAAATCAAGGGTGAAGAATGAGTCTCGAAATACTCAGGTAAGTTCTTCCAAAGTGAGGTTGATTTACTGTTTGAATTTCTTACATTCGTCAGGCAGGAAGGTTTAGCTTTCTACCCGCTCAATCTTTTTTAGAACTCTTCCGAATTCTTAATCTCTCACCATCTACTTAATAAAAGTACAACATGATTACCATTACCGTTAACACCAGGAAATACGAAGTGGATGCAATCCCATCCACTCCGCTCCTTTGGGTTATCCGTGACATCATCGGATTAACCGGAACGAAATTCGGATGTGGCATTTCACAATGTGGTGCGTGCACCATTCATCTCAATGGTAAAGCCACTCGCTCGTGCGTTACACCTATTTCAATGGCCGAGGGAAAACAGGTTACTACCATCGAAGGATTAACGGACAGCATTGGTCACCGTTTGCAGAAAGCGTGGCTTGCAGAAGATGCTCCACAATGTGGCTATTGTCAATCCGGCCAGCTCATGTCGGCAGCTGCACTGCTTCATGAAAAGCCAAACCCTACCGATGCAGACATTGACACAGCCATGGCTATCAACATTTGTCGCTGTGGCACATATCAGCGCATTCGCAAAGCAATCCATTTAGCAGCCACTCTTAAAGAAGGATGAAAATGAAACAAACAACATCAATCAACCGCAGGGATTTCCTGAGGACCACTTCCCTTTTAGGTGGGGGACTTTTGATTTCTTTTTCACTTCCCGCTGGAATCAAACACCTGGGTGAAACTGCTCCCGCTACCATGTTTGCACCGAATGCTTTTTTAAGAATCGGTGCTGATGAAAGTGTCCATATTGTTTTATCAAAAGTAGAAATGGGCCAAGGCATTTGGACAACACTACCCATGCTGGTAGCCGATGAATTGGATTGCGATTGGAGCAAAATAAAAGTAGAACATAGTCCTCCTGGCCAGGCCTACGCACACACCGCCTATGGTGTGCAGATGACAGGAGGTTCAACTTCAACGTGGTCAGAATTTGATCGCTATCGAATGGCAGGAGCTACAGCACGTGTGATGCTCGTAGAAGCAGCGGCTAAGAAATTAGGTGTTTCACCCGATGTCTGTAAAACAGAAAATGGTTTTGTGATCGCGGGTGGTAAGCGACTGAGTTATGGTGAAGTGGCAACGGATGCATCACTGCTTTCAGTTCCAACGGTAAAGCTTCGCGAGCCGAAAGACTGGAAGTACATTGGCAAATCGATCAAGCGACTGGATAGTCCTGAGAAAATTAATGGCCAGGCAAAGTATGGAATGGATGTCCGGTTTTCGGATTTACTTACCGCTTTAGTCGCTCATTCTCCGGTATTTGGTGGAACTGTAAAATCATTCGATGGTTCGAAAGCTAAAGCAATAAAAGGCGTAACCGATGTTGTTCAGATTCCGATGGGAGTGGCAGTGCTTGCCGACAACTATTGGAACGCAAAACTGGGACGGGATGCACTTAAGATTGAATGGGATCTTGGAGCAAATGCTACCATCGACAGTAAATTGCAACAAGAAGAATATAGTAAGTTAGCCAATACAAAAGGTACAGTTGCTCAGCAAAAAGGCGATGCAGCATCTGCGCTGTTAAAGGCTGCAAAAGTAATTGATGTAGAAATTTCACAACCCTATCTCACCCATGCATCGATGGAGCCGATGAACTGCACCGTGAAAATCAGCGCAGACAAATGTGAGATATGGACGGGCACACAATTGCCCATGATCGATCAGGGGTATGTTGCCGCGTTCCTGGGTATGAAACCAGAACAAGTTTCTATTACTACGCCCTTTATGGGAGGAAGCTTTGGAAGACGTGGATCTTTCAATTCCGACTGGGTGATGGAGGCAGTTCATATTGCCAAAGCAAGTGGCAAGACCGTGAAAATGGTTTGGTCAAGAGAAGACGATATTTGTGGTGGCTATTACCGTCCTGCTTACGTGCACCGTGCACAGGTCGGTCTTGGCAAAGATGGGTTTCCAATCGCATGGCAACATAGAATTGTAGGACAGTCTATTTTTACCAATACGCTATTTCAAGGTTTCCTGGTTCATGATGGAGTTGACAATTCTTCCGTAGAAGGTGTAAAGGATTCACCTTATTTGAATTCAGTCTCTGATCTTTCGATCGAACTGCACACCACTACATTGGGAGTTCCTGTGTTGCCGTTAAGATCGGTGGGAAATACACATACGGCATTTGTAATGGAAGTGCTTATCGATGAGTTGGCGACTGAGGCGGGCAAGGATCCGGTAGAATACAGACGCATCTTATTGAAAGATCATCCACGACATCTTGCGGCACTTAACCTGGTTGCAGAAAAAGCGGGCTGGGGCAAACCCTTACCAAAAGGAGTATTCCACGGTATTGCCGTTCATGAGTCATTCGGAAGTTACGTAGCGCAGGTAGTAGAGTTATCAGTGACTGAAGGTCAGAAAATTCGTATTCACCGTGTGATATGTGCGATAGATTGTGGAGTAGCAGTGAATCCGGATGGCATTCGTGCTCAGATGGAAGGAGGAATCGTATTTGGACTTACTGCTGCACTTTATGGTGAGATTACCCTTGAGAACGGACAAGTGAAGCAGCGCAATTTTAATGACTACAAAATGATGCGCATCAATGAGATGCCTTTGGTAGAAGTTCATATCGTACCAAGCACGGAAAAGATGGGAGGAGTAGGTGAACCTGGTGTGCCTCCCGTTGCACCCGCTTTTGCCAATGCGCTTTTCGCTGCCACCGGAAAACGCGTTCGCAAATTACCTGTACGCCTTGAGAACATTTTAAAGAGTTAGCGCACGTTTTCTCCATGTAAAAAGAATAGACGCAACTTTGAATGGAGTAGTAATGGATGCAGTGTAAATTCGTAGTTTACACGTCCGATATCGTATGGTCGTGCTGGCCGATTGGGGAGTAAAGCCAATCAGGCTTGCCGAGATTACGATAAGGCGAATAGTTAGTGGAGAAAACAATTATGAGAAAGTACAAACTGGACTGGTGGAAAATTCTAACCATCATTCTTTTATATTATACGGTAATCGGAGGGTTGCTTATTCCTGTCCCCAGGCTCCATATTCTAAATGAAAGTATTCGCATGAATTATTTTCATGTTCCCATGTGGTTCACGATGATGTTGCTCTTTACCAATTCCGTTTGGTCTTCGATTCAATATATACGTACCGGCAATTCATACTTTGATGATAAAGCCATTGAATCAGTGAAAGTCGCATTCTTTTTTGGTTCGTTGGGATTAATAACCGGAATGTTATGGGCGAATGCAACGTGGGGAACATTCTGGACCAGCGACCCCAAACTGAATAATACGGCCATTGGACTACTGATCTATTCTGCCTATTTTATCTTAAGAGGATCATTGGAAGATGAGACCCAAAGAGGAAGGTTAAGTGCTGCCTATAATATATTTGCTTACGTGGTATTTATTCCATTGATATTCATCTTGCCGAGAATGACCGATTCGTTGCATCCAGGCAGCGGAGATAATCCTACATTTCGGTTATTTGACACGGCCCATAATATGAAGTTGGTAGTATATACGGCCATTATTAGCTCTACTTTGTCACAACAATTATACTGAAAATCAGTACGATAGCTTAACTTTGAGTGTTGAAAAAAAAAGCGGGAACCGCTCTGATTCAGAAAG
>JAYVTB010000013.1:0-10188 GCA_043774805.1 Cyclobacteriaceae bacterium
TCTTTCTGAATCAGAGCGGTTCCCGCTTTTTTTTTCAACACTCAAAGTTAAGCTATCGTACTGATTTTCAGTATAATTGTTGTGACAAAGTAGAGTTAGAATTGCCGTATTAACACGGCATGAGGAGGTCTAAAACTTTAATTGTGTTGCGTTTCTTGATGACAAAATCATAATTCGGTACATAAACATTACCAATGAACCACGATGAGCACAAAAAAAATTATCATAGCTGATGATCATGCCATGAGCAGAAAGGGAACAGAGCTGTTATTGAGAGTCTGCTATCCCAATGCTCAAATTATCGAAGCCATAAATGGGAAAGATGCGGTTTTGAAGTTTCGTGAGCATATGCCCGATGTTATATTAATGGACTATAACATGCCAGAAATGAATGGTTTTGAAGCATCATCCATTTTACTGAAGGTTCATAAAGAGGCAAAAATTATTCTCCTTACCATGTATGATACCCTTCCGATCGCGCTCAATTTCGTTAATATTGGTGGCAAGGGTTTTATCTGGAAAGGAAGTTCCAATCAGGATATCTGCGATGGCATGAGGGCCGTCTCCAGCGGTGACTTCTATTTCAGTTCTGTTATTGAGAACGAAATTCTCCGATGGATGAAAAGCGGTTCACACAAAGTGCCTAAAATAAAATTTACACCGCTGGAATTGGCTATCGTTATCAAATTATCAAAAGGCAAAACCAGTAAGGAAATCAGCGAGGAATTGAAGTTGAGTCCGCGCACTGTAGAAACGTATCGCTATGATTTAATCAAAAAGACAGAAGTCAAGAACTCTATTCAATTAATAGAATATGTTTTTAGAAATGGCATTGCTGGGTGATCGGTTTCCCGTAAATTTAAAGTCAACCATGATTCGTCTCCCAATCAGGTAATCCTAAGCCTTACACCTATCTGTTCCCTGACAACCTAGAGCTCCCGAAACAGGATCTCCGCTGGTAAGATGAACCGAAATCCAGAGCGGCCAACATAATGATAGCCAATAGAGATGAAGACAAGTCAGCATTATTGAAAGTGATATAAGATGATACATCGAGCGAAGGATCTCCCCGACCGGAGCACGCATTGACTCTGTTTCATAACATCGTCTGCTTCGCCTTTGGGAGATCCTTCGCTCCTGTTCGTTTTCGATTTCAGATTTAGATCCGCACCGGACTATTGTTTTTTTATTTTAAGACAGTTTCCTTATCCGCTCTGGATTGGAGCTATTTTTTAGGGGCCAATAAAAATAATACACAATCGATAAGCCCTGCACACGATCACCCTCTCCTCTTAGCAGAGGGCATGAAGTGAAGATGCCCGCGCCAAATCGTGTGATGCGCTAGCTTAACTTTTCTATGGCGCGGTTATTCCCATTGCATTTTTAACCACGGGTTAAAACCCGTGGCTACATATATTGATTTCTTCGCACCGCCCAACTCTATTGAATTAATTAGCAACTTGCCGTGTTACCTCATGATTAAAATGAATTATGGAAATAGGAATAGACAGCTTTGCTTCTTCCATGGGAGCCGGGCTAATCGCAAATCACGCCACAGTAATTGCCGAATTGTTGGAACGAATTGAAAAGGCCGACCAATCAGGGTTAGATGTATTTGGCATAGGAGAACATCATCGCAAGGAATTTCTTGACTCTGCCCCTTCCGTGATTCTTGCTGCAGCAGCAGCCCGCACCAAACAGATACGCCTTACCAGTGCTGTCACGGTATTAAGCGCTGCAGACCCGGTGAGGGTATTTCAAAATTTCGCAACGCTCGACCTTGTATCGCAAGGAAGGGCCGAGATGGTAGTAGGTCGGGGTTCTTTTATTGAGTCCTTTCCCCTCTTTGGTTTAAACCTGAATGACTATGATGCGTTGTTCGTTGAGAAACTGGAACTGCTGTTGGCAATCCGACAGAATGAAGTCGTAACGTGGTCAGGCAAGTTCAGGCCTGCGTTGAAGAACCAGGCGATTTATCCAAGGCCTTTACAAAATCCCATCCCTATTTGGATTGGAGTAGGTGGCACTCCGGAATCATTTGTGCGAGCTGGCACGCTCGGTTTGCCACTCATGGTAGCCATCATTGGTGGCGATACTCATCGCTTCAGACCTCTGGTAGATCTTTACCGTCAGGCGGGAAAGCAGGCTGGGCATGCACCAGAGAAGCTAACGGTGGGGTTACACTCCCTTGGTTATGTGGGCAACACCACGGAAGAAGCCGTGCGTGATTATTATCCCGGCTATGCCGAAACATTTACGCGCATCGGCAAAGAACGCGGCTGGCCACCTGTTACACGTGAGCGCTTTGAAGCACAACGCGGACCACTCGGTGCTTTCCTTGTTGGTGGCCCTGAAGAAGTAGCAGAAAAAATTATACGCCATAGCAAGGCATTGGGTGGCATCACGCGGGTAAGTTTCCAGATGGACAATGCCGGCTTATCGCATGCCCAACTCATGCACGCCATCGAACTGATCGGCAGGCGTGTGAAACCGCTGGTGAATGCACTGGGCTAGTCAGGTATTTTTTACAAGGATTCATCTCGAAAAATCTTACCTTCGCTTTGTTCATTTACCACAATAATATTTTTATTCATTTTGCCTGAAGAAATCTACCGCCTAACAAAACACCTATGAGGAAGTTGTACGTCATTATTCTTTTTGTCTTTGCATTATTAATCGGTTGCAGTCCTGATAAAGAGCCATCGCAACCGTCCGTTACTTCCGATTACCCGAGTCTGGTTTCCCTATTTAAAGAATGGAGAACCTATGAACATCCTCCATTGCTGGATGAGGCCCCGGATTATACCTCGGCTACATTTGAAAAGCGCATGCCAGAGTTTAAGAAACTTCAGGGCAGGCTGTTGGCGATGGATACTGCGCATTGGCCAATTGAACAACGAATCGACTGGCAGCTGGTGTGGGCAGAGATGAATGGATTTGATTTTAACTATCGCGTGCTGCAACCCTGGCACCGCGACCCAGCTTATTATAGAACACTTTGGATGGAGCGCAGTGACGTGCCTGCACACGAAGGGCCAACACATCATGGGGTGATTGACGTATGGAAGTATCACTTTCCGTTGAGTGCTGATGAACAAACTAAGCTGATCAAAGAACTGCGGATCATAAAGCCATTGAATGCACAGGCTAAAGTCAACTTAACCGGAAACGCCAAGGATCTTTGGATCGCTGGCATACGCGATATCCGCACGCAGCATGAAGACCTGGAAAGTATTTTGAAACAACCTGGCGTTGCTGATCAGCCAGATCTGACTTCCACTATACAGGAAGCAATTTTAGCTACCGATGAGTTAGTCTCCTGGTTGGAAAAGGAGTCCGCCTCCAAGACAGGTCCTTCTGGCATTGGAAAGGAAAACTATACGTGGTATTTGCAAAACGTTCACCTGGTGCCGTTAACCTGGGAGGATGAAGTGACGCTGCTGAAACGCGAGTTGACGCGTGCCTGGGCATCGTTAAAGTTAGAAGAACATAGAAACAGAAAGTTGCCAGAGCTGGTGGAAGCAAACACACCGGAAGCATTCACTGCACTGGCCGAACGGTCCGCCAAAAGCCTGATGACATTTTTAGAAAAAGAGGAGATACTTACCGTGAAGGAATATTTTGAACCTGCCTTGCGCGAACACCTCGGAAGATATGTACCCAAGGAGCAACGAAACTTTTTCATCATCACGCTTCATTATGATCCACGGCCGCTCTACTCCCATTTTTATCATTGGTTTGAATTGGCCCGCATGGATAAAGAACCCAACGTCAGTGAAATCCGCAGGGGACCTTTGTTGTATAATATTTTTGACTCGCGCAATGAAGGCACGGCTACGGCAGTAGAAGAAATGTTCATGCAGGCAGGATTGTATAATGACGATCCTCGCGTAAAAGAAATTGTGTACATCATGATTGCACAACGCGCGGCCCGTGGACTAGGCTCTCTTTATGCACACGCCAATGAAATGACCATGGAAGAAGCCGGCAAGGTTCATTCTGAATTTACACCCAGGGGCTGGATGAAGACCGAAAAAAAATTATTGTTGTTTGAACAACATCTATATCTCCGCCAGCCGGGTTATGGCAGCAGCTACATCACTGGCAAATACCTGCTCGAAAATGCCTTGGCCGACTTTGCTAAAATGAAGGAATCGAAAAACGAGGAATTCAGATTGAAAGACTTTTTTGATCAACTCAATGCCATTGACAATATTCCTGTTGCCATGAGCCATTGGCAAATGACCGGTAATGATCAACTCTTTGGAGGAGTGCGTAAAAGCAAACAACCTCGCTGATAAGAATTGACAAAGTCAAATAAGTTTGGTGAATTCATTGCGACTTGGTTGCAGAATGAACTTAGAAAGTAGAAGCCACACACCACGACACTAAGTGGCACAATTTGATCGAGAACCCTTGTGCCTTGGTGCCTCAGTGCTTATGCATCTTTTATTAAATCGAAACAATTTTTTTGACACGAAGACACTAAGCTGAGCAATTTGATTGTGGTCCATCGTGCCTTAGTGTCATCGTGGCTAATTATTTTTCTATTAACTCGAGAATATGGCTAGCCACAAAGACACAACGACACTAAGTGGCACAATTTGATCGAGAACCCTTGTGCCTTGGTGCCTCAGTGGTTATGCATCTTTTATTAAATCGAAACAATTGTTTTGACACGAAGACACCAAACTGAGCAATTTGATCGTGGTCCATCGTGCCTTAGTGTCATCGTGGCTAATTATTTTTCTATTAACTCGAGAATATGGCTAGCCACAAAGACACAACGACACTAAGGGGCACAATTTGATTGAGAACCTTGGTGCCTCAGTGGTTACGCATCTTTTATTAAATCGAAATACGCTTTAGGAAGCTTGTTTTTTATTTCGTCCGGCACCAGTTCCCGATTTATCCCTGCATTCGAAAGAGTATAAAATCCAATTTTTAATTGGTCATCGCTGAAGAGTACAAAACAAGTTGCTAATTTCCTCTTTACATCTTGCCTGGCCTGAACGTGAAAATAAGTATCCAGTAATTCGTTACCACACTCAAAGTTCTCCATCTTATGAGACGCTAGTAACGGTACAGTCAGATAAGTCATTAGCGACTAACTGCCTTCTTATATTTCAACGCAGCCTTCAATCTCTCATTGGGCTTCGGATTCATCATGAATTGGAAGAAGATTTTCTGATCACGTTTAGTGGTTAAGATAACTTCATGGTCTTCCACGATCTTCTTTGCCTTTTCCAGCGCAGAAATGAGCACGAAATCAGTAAGGGTTCTGAATCCACCAAGTTTGGCCGCATATTTAAAGTATTCCTTCTGCTCCTTGGTAAGAAGGGCATCGAATCTGGATTTTTCTATTGTTTTCATTCGCACTAAATGTACGGTGTTCAACGCGTGTACCTCTTAGCCAAATAAATCTAACTGCTGCTTGACGGCATGTTGCTTTTGTTTATGCTGTTTTCCCTCTGTGGTCTCCACGGCTTTGCCGTTCTCGAAATAAGTGGCGACACGAAGAATGTTGTAACTGGTTATTTTTTCCATTCCTTCGCTGTTCATCTTCTTCTCGATCTCCAGCGTGCAACTGATGGTCGTTCCATTTTTGAATTCCACTTTCCCCGATTGCACCAATCCCATAAACTCCTCCGATTTCATGCTGAACGAAATCGGTGAACCATTGTAGTTGCCCTTCCACTTAAACTTGCCCAGCCCCAGCACCGGAGAGATGATCTCGATGGGTACATGCTCTAATACCTCTGGTGCCAACTGACCGGAAACAAGAACGAAACTCTTAAAGGCATCACGAGCTACAAATTGTTCTTCGCAAATGGGCTTTTTGGAAACATCATCCACGGTCAACGAAATCATTTTCACCTTTTGATATTTGGTGAGCTGATCGTAGAAGTTGGATCTTCTCTTCTTCAACACGTTGCTTTGATCCACCGAAATAATTTTACTGGATAGCTCCATCTTGAGGTTATCGATTTCCTGGCGCAATTGTTCGCGCTGTTCTTCAGTGAATTCCTTTCCCTCCCCTGCCTTATCAATCAGTTGCATAGCCGCATGGCCAACGGAAGCATTAAGGGGTGTAACCAAACTGGCGGCAACCAATGTGGTTACCATGGTAATCTTAGCTGGGGAGGTCTTCTTTTCGGATTTAGCGTTGATCGTAAGCCAGCTTTTAAGGCCACCCCTGGCGGAAGGTTCGGTTTCCAATTTAATTGACACCCCACACAACGAGGCAATCGTTTTGGTGATCTCCAGCAGTTCGCGCTCGCACTTATTGTAGACTAGTGCGTCCATGGTGTGCGACTTATCGCTAAACCAATAATGTAGTTCCAGTTTCTTCGCCTTTATCAACAAATTCGTAGCGTCCATCATAGGTAAATTACCCTTGCAGTCAGATTTTGAGGAGGCAAAGCTAAAAGTTTAGGTTCAAAGTTCAAGTAAGGACGAATGACTGTGCGGGAGGCCAAAACGAGTGATCCCTGGCTAACCATTATTCTCGTAGCAGGTACTTCACTAATGTGGAATCATTATGATCAAAGTCTTGGGGTATTCGGTTTTATCGGCTTATCAAAATTGTTGACTCCCTTCACTTTTACTTTTCTGCGATATACTTTGTCGTGACAGGAGATATAGAGAACATCAAAATCAGGACCACCGAAGCAAAGATTTGAAACCTGGCCTTTTGTTTTTGGAACGGGGATGATGGCATTGACTCTTCCCAATTGATCCATCACCTGAATTCCGCTAAGGCTGGTCACGTAAATTCTTCCATCCCGATCACATTTCAATCCATCACTCCACGCGTTTTCATCGATGTCCCTCACGTGCAACCATCCATACTTTTGTTTGTTGGCCAATGAACCATCCGCCTGGATCTGGTATACCCACACCCAGTGAGAAGTCGATTCGGTGACATAGAGTTGTGTTTGATCCGGTGAAAAGCAAAGGCCATTTGCAAATTTGAGTCCTTCATCTACCACTGTCCTTTCACCATTAGGTTTGATCAAATACAATTTACTAGGGCGTTCCCTCCCATCAGGAGAGGTCACATAAATATTTCCATTATACGCGATAGAAATATCATTGCCTGGGGTTTCGTCTGCAACAACCTCGTAGGCGTTCGCTGTTTTATAGCGGAGCACTTGTTTGGCCGGTGGCTGCGACCATCCTCCGGTGATGGTGATCATTTCGCCCGTTGTAGAAAACGTAGTACCACTTGCTTTCTTTGAATCACTAATATTCAATCCCAATTTTCCATCTACACCAATTTTATATGTTTTTGAATTGGGGATATCCTGAAAGAATACTTCTCCTTTCGCATTGACTGCTGTTCCTTCGGTAAACCCGTAATCCTCTCCTACCAATTCCCATCGTTCGTTGTCAATAAGGATATCCGTGAGGTATTGATTTTTAGTTGGATGCGTGGTCACCGACTTAGGATAATCCTTCCACAACCAGCGCATGGCCTCAGGAAAAACTGCTGTCCCATGCTGACCATTATGAGCACCATCTCCCCACACATGGTTTACCTCATAGCCGGAAAATGTTAATGATCTTTCTATCGATTCATTCGCTTTCCACCAATCACCGGCATAGATGTTCAGATCATTGGCACCATCCTGCAAAAAGATCCGGATGGGTTTGGGTTCATGCTTTCTGATGAGGATATCATATCGGTCAGCACCGCGCAATCCCGTGTAGGTGCCGATGGCGCTGAATACTTTTGAAAACTCATCCGGACGCTCCCATGCTGCGGTGAAAGCGCAAACTGCTCCACTACTGGAGCCACCAATCGCCCGGTCATTTCCATTTTTAGATAAAACGATAGGGCGGCCATCAGTGGTTTTTTGACGCTCCACAAAAGGAAAAACTTCTTCCAATAAAAACCGCGCGTAGTTGTCACCCAAACCATCATACTCAAAACTTCTGTTGAAGCGGTCAAGCGCTGCGTCCTTGTTTTGGTTGAGAACTTTTCCAGGAGTAACAAAAACACCAATGGTCACCGGCATTTCATTTTTGTTGATCAGGTTGTCAAACACCGTAGGTGCTTTCCATTGAATACCATCCTGATTAACATATACACAGGCGGGCTTGCCCGGATTATATTGAACGGGTACATACACGCTGATCTCCCGTGTGGTTCCTGGAAATATGGTGGAGTTATCCAATGTAAACTTTAGTATTTCACCTTTCGGTACTCCGGCTTGTTCCACGGAAGCGGGATCAACAGGATAAGTTTCCGGGTTCGTCTGTGCTAATGTTTTTCCAAAAAACAGAAGGAACAGAATGATTATGTTTAGTTTCATGTGACTAGTTAAAGTTAGAAAGTTAACCGTTTAAGGTTCATAATTTAAAGTTTAAAACGCAAAACTTAAAGTTAGTACTGATGAAACATCCGGCACTCAGAGCCTTGGATTGGATGTAATTAAGACAAACAATGATGGTTCTTTAACTTAGGGTGACCAAATATCTATCAAACAAAAAACAGAAATGACAATCAACAATCTCAAAATTGTGCTGGCCTTTATCATGACCACGGTGATCATGTGTGCAATCAATTTTATTGCCCAGATTGTGTTGATCTTTACGGACATCGTGAGTCGAATGGAGACTTCCTCTGCCCTGGCCATTGTATTGTGGATGGTGACTGGTGTATTTGCGGCCATTTTTACGGAAGCCGCAGCTGAGCTTTTCATCGATAAGAAAGACATCACCTATCGACTTATTCATACTCCTGTCTTGGTAGTATACATCATTGCTATTGTGCTAGCTGTAATTCTCATGCTTCAAGGAGAATTTATGTCCGACCCATCAGACTTTACCCTTCTCCTAAGCAATGGCTTTGTTTTTATTTCCTACTTCTTTGGAACTGCTGGCATGGCATTCATTGGCAGAAAATTATAAGTGTTCCATAGGTGAAAATGCAGGAGCAGAACTGCTGATATCCAAATACATCAAACACCCTAAGGAGGCCGGTGCCGATCGGTTTGCGGATCTTGTCAATAAAGGTGGTGTATTCGACATCTTTTTATACGCACCCAAGAGTGCTGGCCGCAATGGCGCATGTATTAGGTCAGTCAATCAAGCTCTCGTCTTTGAATTATCATGCTGCTAAACCTGGAATGGGTTTACAGAAATTGCATGTCGACTGGCATGAAGCTATTCAACCTGGACAGTATAAAGTTTGTAATTCTATCTGGCTGCTTGATGATTTTTCTAAAGAAAATGGTGCTACTAGAATTGTTCCGGGAACTCATTTATCGAGTGATCTTCCACAAGATAAATTAGCTAGCCAAGAGGCACCTCATCCCAACGAGGTCATTATTGAAGCACCTGCAGGCTCTGTGTTTATTTTTAATTCACACGCCTGGCACGGGGGAACGATCAATCATACGTCAAAAGACAGACGCTCTATCCACAGTTATTTTTGCGCGGCTACTGGACCTCAACAAGTGGATCAATCTAACTATATCAAACAGGAAACACTTCAGCGACTGTCCCCAGCTGCAGTGAAAATATTAGGTATTCGATAAAATAGTATTGATTGATCGCCTGCTATTTCATCCAGCCATTGGCTGTCGCCTTGCGGGAAAACCAAATGAGAAAAATGCCAATGGCGACTACCATGATTGGCATCACCAGGCCACCTGGTCCAAACACTTCCATGGAATTGCTGACAAAAAAGGAGTGGTACATCTGCACGATCACCCCAATTAGCGAGATGATCAACACCATCGTTGCAAGTTTTCTTCGCAGCAACAGCAAGACACATCCCAAGGCACCACCCCACACGGCCACAGCAAATGCCCCGGTAGCCCACGAGGGTGTCGATTCATAAAGTACTCGTTGATTTTCGGGCAAAGCCTGAAGTGCTTCGGGGCTCATCATCACTTGTGCGAGGTAGGCCATAACGCCCATTAAATTCCATATTAGTGCAATGCTACTAACTACCCAGAACCAGGTAGCAGGTTTGTTGGAGGTAGATGTCATTTGGTTTTTGGTTCGTTGCATAAAGACAAGACTAATTTGCTAATAAAATATTGTTGATGAAATTAATAACTTGACTTACGCAAAAATACATTGTCATTGTGAACCTTGGTGTCTTAGAGCCCTTGTGGCTATAATTTTCAAGGATTATTCTGCCACCAAGTCACTAAGACACTAAGAATTCACCAG
>JAYVTB010000014.1:0-24253 GCA_043774805.1 Cyclobacteriaceae bacterium
TCTTTCTGAATCAGAGCGGTTCCCGCTTTTTTTTTCAACACTCAAAGTTAAGCTATCGTACTGATTTTCAGTATAATTGTTGTGACAAAGTAGAGTTAATCAATCAAATTAACTTAATAAAATCGTAACGTCACTGAAAACAGACTTAATCTAGAGTTAGCATGCCAATAACAATTGGCTCGTACTTTTAGAAAAAAGTATATGCTAATTCGATTTCTGTATCCTGTTCTCTTCAGTTTATCAGGCTTGTTATTCTTTCTACTACCTTTCTTACCCTTAAGCCGATTTTCTGAAAATAATTCAAAAAACATTTATACAGGAGCTAACACCATTTCCTGCAATTTCAATGGCAATAAGTTTCATGAAACCACTATGAAGCGGGCGGAATTAACTCACGATGCAGATTTGTTTTACTTAAATCTCTGGATAGGAACCGGGCATGAAAACAGGATCACGTTTGTAATAAGAGGAAAGGATATTAAGGAAACCACTTACGAATTAGATCATCCCTCAAGCCGATATATCTCTTTTCTTTACAACGGAAAGCATTGCACGTATTCTTCAGATGACTATTATACGGGTATGCTTATGATCCACCGCTATGACACCGTCAATAAAATCATTGCCGGATCATTTGAGTTTATGGCCTATTCCATTGACTGTAATGAAATAATCCGCGTTAACAATGGAATGTTTGATGCTCATTATCTTTCTGATTAAAATGAGCTTCCTCCATTATAAAATTATGATATGCAATGAAGAGTCAACTATTTGTTGACTCTTCATTGCATATCATTTCATTTATTCAAATTTCTTAACAGCTGTTGAAATTACATCTCCCTTCTTTTTGCCTCCTTTAAACTCAAATCCGAATAATGCGGCAACACTGGTGGCTATCTGATTTTGATATAATTGCTGACTTGTTTTCACCTCACCGATAGGCGAGGAATCCGGACCGATAAAGGCAACCCATATCTGATCGCAGTTTTCAGTCTTTCTTCCATGATGACGCCAGCCGTCCATTGCATTGTCACCACGGCCATGGTCTGTTGTTATAATCAACGTAGTTTTATCTTTATAATCGGGTTGACGTTGTACCCACTCCCACAATGATTTAATAAGACCGTCTGTGTAATGAGCCGAAGCCAGGTACTTATCATACTTGCCTTCGTGGGCAAAGTGATCCGTTTCGTCAAAAGACATAAAGAGCACATCGGGCTTTTTCTTTTTCAGGTGTTCAAAAGCATAATGAAACGTAAACGCATCAGGGCGAGTACCTCCTGATTCGTTAGGAAGTTGGAACAAAATTTCATTCATGAATTCTTCAACTACATTGGGATTACCAGCTTTCATGTAGCCGGCATTTACCGGCACACCACTTCGGGTTGTATTGATAATCCATGGAAATGTTTCCCATGACGTGAAGGCAGCAATCTTTCCATGTAATTTCTTTTGCTTGTTCAGAAACTCAAGTACGGTTTCGTTGGGATTATTGATCGGATCGTTGCTGGTGATATTCACATCATCGGCAGATCCAGTAAGAATTTCATTGTACCCGGGATAAGAAAACCACATGTTGTTAGTGACATTTACATTGTTTCCAAGGGTACGGTTGCCATAAAGTTGCCCTTGTTTGGCGATTACATTCCAGAAAAAAGGAAGTAGCTTCTCCCTTCGCTCCTGCGATGTGGCCGCTCCAAATATATTTTTGAGTGCAAGCGTGTCTTCCACAAATTGTGGATCGGTAAGCAATCGCTGATCGGCACCTCCATACAATTCCTGCCAGCGGAAGCCATCCAATGTTATTAAGATTACTTTCTCCGTTCTCCCCTCCCGTTGCGCAAGGCATGAGAAAGAGACCATCAGCAGCAATGCGATAGTTCTTATCTCTGTGTATTTCATTTGTACAATTTATTAAGTCTTTAAAAAAATCCAGGGCCTTACGGCCCCGGAAAAACATTAAAAATAAACCTTCTAAAACCCTTTACTTAATAATCCAGATCAACCCGTTGAGTGTATCCTCACCACCGAACTGGCTTTGAACTGCTGCATTATAATTACTTGAATTGGCGTCTGCTTCTGCGCGTGGATACTGCCAGCGCTTGGCTATTTTGTTTCCATTGCCACTTCCCGGACCTTCAGACAATGCCGGAACACCTGTTCTGCGTTGGTTAAAGAATGCTTCCCAGCTCGAGTTTTGCCAAAAGGCGATATACTTTTGCTGAAGAATTTGAGTGAGACCAGTTGCTCCACCCTGATATTGCACTGCTGATTGTGCCAAATAGCTCGTGATAGAAATATTATCAACGGATCCGTATATCGTTGTACCCGTAAGGTTTCCTACAGTAATGGAGCTGCCTTCTGTTATGCCTAAAAAATTCATTGATGCCGTGATCCCATTATTGTACCAGATGGATGCGTTACCCGTGGTCCATCCGCGATTGATTCCCTCAGCTATGTTAAAGCAAAGCTCTGGATAGCCAATAATGATGGCAGGTTCTGCCTTTGAGCCGGCAAAGTCGAATGAATAGCGAAGTGCATTAATATAAGAGTATTCACCACCTTGGGCATTTACTCCCAACGCACTCATGCTTGACCCTGCCGGTGCACCTGCATAAGCGGAATATTCATTATATAATTTTCCGGCCAACAATTTTGCCGGAGCAGGTGTTGCCACAATAAAAGTTCGTGGGTCATTCAGTGACGTGGTGAGATTTAGAAAAGCTGATCCAACGTTTTCCCTCGTGCCGTCTCGGCCCAGGCTCGTTGGGTTTTTAGGGTAAGGGTTGTAGGCCGCATTGAATGTATATTGAAGGTTGTCCGTCAACCCAGAAAGCACGGGGTATTTTGACGGGTTGCCAACAATGGCCGAAAATTTTTGTTTGATATTTAAGTCCGAATCACTTTCTCTTTTACTTAAACTGATAAGAACACGCAGGGTAAATGAGTTTACTACTTTCTGCCACTTGCTTAAATTATTACCAAAATAAATATCACCGGCCAGGGTTGCATCTTTATTTGCCATCAAGGTGGTTAAGTCTGAATTTGACTCTTCCAACCATGCCAGTATTTGCCGATATACTTCCTTCTGTGAATCATATACAGGAGTAGTATTTTCTGCGGCTTGCAATGCTTGCGACAGCGGAACGTCTCCCATTTTTTGGGACATCAAATTGAAATAATATGCTCGCAAAAACTTACCGAGAGCACTATAAGGATTGATCTCAGGTTGGCCCGCATTTTTGGCCTCGGTATCCAATTGCTCAAGATTTTGAAGCACCGTGGTGTATTCGAAATTGTTGGATGTCTTAATGAAAGGCGACTGATCATAATTGTTGGTTCCATAATAATCATAAGTGCTCACGTAAAACTGAGCGGCACTTTGCGAGCCCTGCTTTCCATCCCAGGCATTTTCATTATTCATACGCTCAAGGGCTCCGGTTAAAAGCAATGAAGGAGGAACAGTAGTCGGTAAATTTGGGTTCTTAACCAATTCATTAAAATCCTGGCAACTGCTCAAAAAGAAAAGTACAAGTACGAACGCATATATTTTGTTATTTGATTTCATAAGTATTTCGATTAAAAAGTTAAGTTGATATTGACACCGTATCTTCTTAGTGTAGGTGACCTTAAATCCTGAGCTGAGGTAGCCGTTCCAATAAAAGAATCCCAGTCAATATCTTTACGCTCTCCCCAGTAGAAAAGATTGCGACCTACCAGAGAAACACTGGCTGCGCGAAATATGGAGTTATTCAACACACTTGAAGGAATAGCATAGGTAAGCGTAACCTCTCTCAGCTTAGAAAATGTTTTGCTGATCAAAACGCGCTCGTCAAACTTAGTTTCTGCACCAATATAATCCTGAAGCGTATATGGGGTTGTGTTTTGAGTAAATTTCAATTGGTCGTAATTCGTAATTTGACCTGACAACGGATCTATGGTAGGAAGAGGGGAATCTGTGGCCAACGCAACACCTGAACCGACATAAGTAGCAGCTGGTGCTTTGTTCG
Organism: Cyclobacteriaceae bacterium; assembly: GCA_043774805.1. Taxonomy (GTDB): domain Bacteria; phylum Bacteroidota; class Bacteroidia; order Cytophagales; family Cyclobacteriaceae; genus ELB16-189. Next base: position 4,011 of record JAYVTB010000014.1, read on the forward strand.
GATCGTTATCTGAATTGGCATTGAATTCCGCCAAACGCGCTACTCCGTAAGCTCCTTCAGCCGTGGATTTTTGACTTCCGCCTTGCAGCATTTTTTTGTATACATAATCCTGACCTACTCCGCCTACGCGTCCATCAAACTGAAAAGTAAGAGAAAAGCTCTTATAGTTTAATGTATTTACCAGCGACCATACCCAATTTGGATTATAGTTACCAAGCTTTTGGGCAACCAGGTTATCACGGAAGATATCGCCATTGCTCTTGTGAATAATACTGCCATTTGCATCGCGGTAAAATTTGTAACCATAATTACCGTCTACGCGATCGCCAACTTTATAGGTGATGCGTGAGTCGGCACCTATGTAACCTCCATTAACAGAAGTTAATCCATCATAAAATTCCTTATAGGTTTCCTTATAAGTAGACCAGTTTGCCAGTACATTCCAGGTGAAGCCGCGTGCTGTCTTCACTGGTGTGCCGCTAAGGGTAACTTCCCATCCCTTCTTTTCGATCTTAACTCCATTAATCGTTCCTCCAGAAAAGCCGGAAGCTTCTGACCATTGTGACCTCACTATACTTGGACCTTTGATAGCATCAAAATAAGTAACATCAAATCCAATTCGGTTATCCAGAAACTTCATTGCTGCACCCACTTCTGTTGATGAGTTTGAGCTTGGCTTAAGTGTGGTGGAAGCCTGTTGTGTCGTGAAGTATGCCGCTGGTTGATTATTATATGGCCTTGCAATCTGATAGGTGTTACCACTATAGTTAGGTCCGTCATAGGCCGATGTGTAGGTAGCTCCGTAATCGATCGGGTTTCCATAACCGCTAGCCTGCCATGCTGGTCCGATATTCGAAGAGGTAAACGCGCTCTTCACATTAGCATACGTTCCGCGGAGTTTGAAGTACGAAATCGCTTCAGGGAATTTGATGTAATCGCTAACCATAGTACTTAACCCAACGGAAGGGTAAAAACCGGTATTGTAACCATCATAAAACGTAGAATACTTATCAAGCCTTCCTGTTGTCGATAGTGTTAAATAATGTTTGTATGAAAAATCAAAAGAATAATAGCCGCTTATTACCCGCATGGGAGCCGTGTAGTTATACAACTTCACCGGGTTTTTTGAGTTGCCAAAATTATATACTTCCGGCACGTTCAGATAGTCTGTTGTGCCATAGGATGAATTGTAGGAATACGTGCGAAGGTTACCGCCTATTAATCCGGAAATGTTAAAATCTGGTGTAATATCCTTATTGATGTTTAGCAGTAAGTCAGTATTGTTTTCAAACAACCTACGCTTGTCTTCACGATAGTCTCCCAACTTCTGATCGCGGCCATAGGCGGACGCAGAAAAAGGAAACTTCTCGGTACGGGTTACATCCCAACTGGTTATTTGTGTGCGAATAGCAGCACTCATCCAATCGGTGATATCATATTTTAGAGATACATAACCATAGATATCTGTTTTCTGATGACCGCGTAACCATTCATTTGCAAAGAAGTGAGGGTTGTTGTAGCGCACATATTCAAAGTTGCGTTGCTGAACACCTACTTTACCTGGCTGCCAATAATTTTTCAAATCATCTATATCCCAGTCAGCGCCCGCCCATACATTGATATTGTAAATAATACTGTTAGGTCCATAGTTGACATCTGGAATATTATCTGAATACTGGCGGCTATAGTTCATGTTCGACTCAAGCCTTAGTCGTTTCGAGAAATCATAGCCCAGAGAAATATTAAAATTATTGATATTGAGTGCTGTGTTCGGCACAATACCTTGTTGATAAGTGTGCGATACTGATGCTCTCATATCATACTTATCCCCGCTGGCCGCGATAGCAATGTTATTGGTAGAAAGAACTCCCGGGCGAAGAAATCGTTGAAGGTTATCTTTTCCTCGTGGAATATAAGGAGTAGCGGTGCGTATTCCTGTTGCAGGATCGATCGGGCTATCGTATTGGGAAATTAATTGTCCGTTTAATCTGGGTCCCCATACATCGTAATCATTTTGATTCCATCCACCAGCCTGACCAAAGGCATCATCTCCAAAGCGGTATGTATTATATTCACCGCCACCATATTCATTCTGAACCTCCGGAATGGTCAGGAAACCTTTATCGACCATCGTGCTGGAGTTAAAGTCAATAGAGAAACCGCGTTGATCTTTAGAGCCTTTCTTGGTCGTAATCATGATCGCCCCGTTAAGACCGCGCGATCCATATAGCGCTGCTGCTGCAGGGCCTTTTAATACCGTATAGCTTTCGATGTCATCGGGACTAATATTCCATGAATCCGATACAACAGGAACGCCATCCACCGTAATCAACACTCCCGTTTCACCACGTAATACTAGTTGGGGGCGTCCCAGCATTTCTGAAGACGCACCCACTGTCAATCCTGCCACCTTGCCTACTAATGAGTTAAGTGGATTTGGTTCACGAGCCTTTACCAGATCTGAGCCTCGAACTTTTTGTTGAGAATAGCCCAACTTTACGGCATCTTTTTCAACACCTAAAGCAGTTACGACTACTTCTGAAAGTTGGGTAGCATCAGCAACCAACACCACATCCAATGTGGTTTTTCCGCCAAGCGCCATTTCTTGTGTCGTGAATCCAACAAATGAAAACACCAAAACATCGTTGGGTGAAATTGTTGAGATGGTGTAACTTCCTTTGGCATCTGTTATCGTGCCATTTGAAGAGCCCTTTACCAAAATGTTTACACCTGGTATCGGACTTTGATCTTCTCCGGAAGTAACTCTTCCGCTGATCGAAATCTGAGCTGTGGCTACCCGTGCTGCCAACAACACTAACAACAACATGAACAGTGTTAGCACCTTCATGTTGCTTCTGGGAGATGGTTGTAAAAATGAAATCATTAGTTTATTTGGTTTGTTGAAATTTTCAAGCGCACAAAGATGAACTCTCTGTTTGATGGTATGCTTAGTTGCATATTAATGATCGGTTAATTGATCAGGCGCGGAATCCTAATCCGATAATTTTCAGGTAATGATGTTTGTCCATCATCGGATGAACTTCATGATCATGAATGGCTTAGCGAATAACAAACCAGTAACGTGATCGCATTATTATCACAAAATATCCTGAGCGTTAATTACGTGATCTCAACAATTTGATAACAAGAAAATAAAATCAGATACCACTCAGTCATGATGATGTCGGTGCACCTTGCCACATGAACGAGAATATGAAAAATGCATTTGATCTTATTGTAGTTGGAGCCGGTGTATTAGGAACTTTTCATGCACTTCATGCAGCGCGTATGGGTAAGCGCGTTCTCCTTTCTGAAAAAGATGCCCATCCCATACAAGCCACCGTTCGAAACTTTGGGCAGGTAGTTCCGTCAGGAATGTCTTCCGAATGGTTTGAATATGGTGTTGCCAGCACCGCCTTGTACAAATCCATTCAATCGGAATTCGATATTTCCATCAGGCAAAACGGCAGTATCTATATCGCGTCTGATGACGATGAACAAACGCTGATTCACCAGTTAAAGTCAGTGATGGATGGAAGACAATATGAATGCCATCTGCTCACCCCAAAGCAATGCCTTGAAAAATGGTCAACACTTAGGAGCGAGTATTGTAAAGAAGCGTTGTTCTTTCCACAAGAAGTAAGTGCCGAACCATCATCCACCATTCATCAGCTTATTGAATATGCGCGATTAAAATATCCGAACCTAACGTACCTGCCTTCAACAACCGTCATCGATTGTATAGTTCATGGATCAAAAGTAAAGGTGATCACGCATAAGCGTGAAATTTTCTCTGCTGACAAAGTGGTCGTCTGCAATGGATCTGATTTCTAGATTCTCTTCCCTGATTATTTCCGTTCCAGCGGCATTGAAGTGACTAAGCTGCAAATGCTCTGCACCAAACCAATGCCTGATGTCGCGCTGGAAGGCAACATATTAACCGGACTTACGATTCGCAGGTACGAATCGTTTGCTGAGTTACCCGCCTTCTCATCCATTAAGACACCCGAACACCTTGCCACCCTACAACAATGGGGAATACATATTTTGTTTAAAAAAGGAAAAGATGGTTCTATTATCATCGGTGATTCGCATGAGTATGCTGATGTAAATAACATGGATGATCTCGGGTTTGATCTTAAACACCCTGTTAATGAGTTGATGCTGAGCGAAGCTGAGCGGATCGTTCACTTTGATGTGCGCAATATTGCTACTTCGTGGGCCGGACTTTACGCGCAACATCCGGATAAAGACATGGTAGAAATTGACCTTGAAGATAAAATTCACATCCGCACTGCCGTTGGTGGCAAGGGCATGACCTCATCTGCAGGTTATGCCGAGAAAAGCATCCATCAACTTTTCTCCTGATTGTGATGACAAGCACTTCTACGCACCGCATTACACGGTGGCTGACGGTATTGCATCCTGCCTGGTTTACGCTTTATGCTTCATTGGCCGCATTTGGATTATATACGTGCATCTATGCCTTTCGAAAAACATTTGCCGTTGCCACTTTTGAAGGTGAAGTGTTTTTGAATATTAGTTATAAAGTTTGGCTTGTGACCTTTCAGGTTGGCGGCTACGCACTTTCAAAGTTTATTGGTATTAAAATCATTTCTGAACTACGCTCCCATTCGCGTGCCAGTGGAATCCTGCTGATGGTGCTCATTGCTGCAATATCATGGTTTTTATTTGCACTCATCCCTCCACCTTATAATATGGCCTTTCTTTTTTTCACTGGGTTGCCGCTGGGGTTAGTTTGGGGAATGATTTTCAGTTACCTCGAAGGGAGACGCATGACCGAAATTCTGGGGATTTCACTTTCAGTCAGTTTTATTTTCTCTGCAGGTTTATGTCGCACTGCTGGATCGTTCATCATGGAAAAATTTGGCACATCAGAATATTGGATGCCGTTTGTTACATCATGCATTTTCATCCTGCCTTTGCTTCTGTTCCTTTTTCTGCTTGATAAACTCCCTCCTCCCGGGGCTAATGATGAAAAGTTCAGGGCTAAGCGATCGCCCATGAATGGTGAACAGCGTTATCACTTCCTGTTTACTTTCTTGCCCGGCATTATTCTTTTTGTAATTGCTTATATGCTGCTTACTTCTTTCCGTGACTTCCGTGATAATTTTTCGGCAGAGATCTGGGAAGCAGTGGGAATGACTCACCACAGTAGTATATACACCACCACCGAATCAATCGTCTCTCTCATTATTCTTATTTGTATGGGCAGCTTGATTTTGATTAAAAACAACCAACTCGCATTAATGATGAATCACATAATTATACTCGTTGGGTTTCTACTCATCGGTGGGGCAAATGTTTTATTTGAAAATAATCTGATCAGTCCAAACGCATGGATGATCCTGGTTGGAACAGGTTTATATATGGGCTACATTCCTTACAACAGCATTTTCTTTGATCGGCTATTGGCGTCCTTTAACTACACTGGCACCGTGGCCTTCATTATGTACCTGGCAGATGCTTTTGGCTACCTCGGCAGTGTAACCGTACTTTATGTGAAGGAATTTGTTGGTGTTGATATTGGCTGGTTGAGTTTCTTTACCAGAAGCGGCTATTTTATTGCAACCAGCGGAGGGCTATTAATTTTTTGCTCGATGATATACTTTCATTATAAACAAAGAAGTTATCGGTCATTCGCTAAAGAAGGTGACGCCATCTTTACAAATTAAATAGCGGTTTCAATTCGCTGAGATGCTCGATCAAGTGTGTGTGTGGTCCTTCCAATAATTGTTCTCGTGTATAGGAACCGGTGGTAACTCCAATTACCCAGCCACAGCCGGCCGATGTTCCTTCCTGCAAATCAGACATGGTGTCGCCTACCTTCGCTACACTCGCCACATCGTTAACTCCCGTCAATTCCATAGCACGATAAATCATATCCGGATAAGGTCTTCCTTGCGCTACTTCATCGCTGGTAACACTTCCATCGATCAATCCATTTTCTTCCCATTTCATACGTCCCAGTAAAGGCACTACAATGGAACGATCAAAACCGGTATCCACTACTACCTTTATTCCTTGCGCTTTGCACATTCTGAAGAGGTCGCTCGCTCCTTCTTTCTCACAAACTGATGGATGCTTCAGATAGAATTCCGTCATCTTCATCACAAAGTGCTGGTGCATTTCAAGAATCAGCAATTCGCTGATAAAAGGATATTTATGTTGTTGGAGCAAAATTTTAATTGCTATGGGTTTGGGGATTCCCATAATCTGGTTGGCTTCCTCAATGGAGATGCGCATATGCATTTTCTTGAAAACGCGTTGCAACACGCGATGCACATCTTTATTATCATTCACGGTGGTTCCTGCCAGATCGAAGACAATTAATTTAGGTTTGATCATCGTGCCAAAGCTGAGAAGATCATATTCGCCTCACAAATAATGCGTGTGATGCTAATTTTAATTTTCGCTGAACCATTTTACAAATCCTTAACATTCGAATTTTTCTTAGTGGTTTATGTCAGTGTAGTTTGCACCATTTCTCTAACATCATCAAGATGGGCACAAAACAAAATGCAATTGACGATATTTTTGAACTATACGAACGCTTTGGCCAGGTCGATTATATTGGTGAGCCCGTGTCGCAGATAGAACACATGTCGCAATCGGCACAACTTGCCATCGAAGGTGGGTATGATGATGAGGTGGTAATGGCTGCCTTCTTTCACGACATTGGTCACATTTGTGTGCAGACATCGCAAGAAGAAAGCATGGGCGGTTATGGTGTAAAAAGCCATGAAAAGATTGGTGCCGATTTTTTGCGTTCAAAAGGATTTCCAGAACGAGTGGCCAAACTGGTGGAGAATCATGTGCAAGCAAAGCGCTATCTCACGCATAAGCTTCCGTTCTACTATCATAGTCTTTCTGAAGCGAGCAAAAAAACACTTGAGTTTCAGGGCGGAGTAATGACTTCAGAAGAAGCCATCGCCTTTGAAAACGATCCCTTGCTTGAATTGAGTATTTTATTAAGGAAATGGGACGAGGAAGCGAAAAACACGAATGTTCCCCTCATTGATATGGAGATGTTAAAGTTGAAATGCAGCACAATACTTCATGGTTCTTATTATTGATCTTCTGTAAACATCTTTTCAAGAGATCAATTCTATTTTTTAATAAGCTATTTTTGCGTGCACTTTGTAAACCGAGTGATCCTATTTTTTTCCATGATACTTGAATTTCCCTCGCACTTTCGCTTTGGCACCAGCACCTCTGCCGTTCAGGTTGAAACAGCTGTTGATCATGACTGGCTTGGATTCGTTGCCCTCGACAGTTCTGTTTTTACGCGAACCACTGATCACGAGGTACGCTGGGAAAAAGACGTAGAAATTATATCCTCTCTTGCTCCGAATTATCGGATGAGTTTCATGTGGAGCAGACTTCAAACTTCTCCTTACGCAGCCCTTGATCCGGCAGCTTTGGATGATTATAGAAAAATCTTAATTCAACTAAAGAAACAAGGTGTAGATATCATGCTGGTACTTCATCACTTTGCAAACCCGATCTGGTTTAGCAAGCAAGGTGGTTGGGCAAATAAACAAAGTATTGCGTGGTGGTTGGACTATGTAAAAAAAGTAATCGATGAGTTTGGTGAATTCGTTTCTCTGTGGAACACATTTAATGAGCCCAATCTTTATATCAGTCTCAGCACAATGGCAGGTCTGTTTCCTCCTCATAAAACAAATCCCATTTATGCGTGGCAGGTATTGAAAAATATCAGCGCGGCTCATCAGCGCGCTTATGAATTGCTGCACCTGCATTCGCCCTGCAAACCGGTGGGCATATCGCACAACGCCTCTATTCTTGAAGCCGACAACCTACTCGGCAAGCTGCCCGCAAAAATTACTGATTGGTGGTATATGGATTTTATTCCGGGTTGGTTTGAGTCCTGCGACTTCTTTGGTTTAAGTTACTATTCTCGCATCGGTTATGATCCCTTTCCAGTTACGTATCTGAACACTCCGCAGAAGCTCATCCAAAAAGGAAAAGAGCATGACGACATGTGGGAATATTATCCTGAAGGATTAGCAGTGTGCCTTGAACGATACTGGAAAAGATTTAAAAAGCCAATCATCATCACAGAAAATGGTATGAGCACCACCGATGATGAAAAAAGGATAAAATCAATTTATGATTACCTGCGCATCACGCATGAATGCCTGGAAAAAGGAATTGATATCCGTGGCTATTATCATTGGAGCACGTGGGATAATTTTGAATGGAACCTCGGACCTTCCTATCGATTTGGATTGTATGGGTGTGACCCACATACCAAGGAGCGTTTCAAACGTCCGAGTGCAGATGTTTATTCATCACTGGCTTATTCAAACAAGCTGGAGATCATTTCTGCTGATCAGCATAAAGTTTTAGAACACGCTCAATAGCCGGACGCGCAGTTTCTTCATAATTAACTTCGATCTTGTTTTCAGTATCAATCCACTCTTCAATTTTTAAGAGATTCTTTTTACTTACCTTCTTGATCGTTGGCACACCAAGTTGCTTTAGTGATGCCGCATTATAATGTTGTTCATATTGATTTTTCATGGGAACCACCATTAACTTTTTATTGAGGAAAAGCGCCTCTGCAGGTGTTTCAAAACCAGCCCCGCATAACACACCATGCGAAGTGGCCATGCTGATAGAGAATGCCTCGTTATTCACAGGAAAAACAGAAATTTTTTCAATGTGATAAGGCTTGTTGATGTGCTTCGAAAACAACTGCCATTTTATTCCGGAAAATTTCAAAAATAGTTTTACGAGTTTTTTGTCGTCATATGCGGGTAAGTAAACCGTATAATGTCCATCATCACTCGCTACCGTGTTTCGAATGCGCTCCCGAATTACCGGGGTGAAAATATTCTGATCGTAGGACGCAAAATGAAATCCAACTCCTTCCGGCACCGGTGCATAGTTATGCAAAAACCATGTGCCAAGGGGATCAAAGTGTTTGGGCTTTGGCACCTTGGGTGATAGGAGCGAATGCTGGTGACTAAGTGCCAGGCAGGGAACTCCGCGCTTATGACAGGCCCAGGCAGTGATGGCTTCAAAATCATTAATGACCAGATCATACTTTTCCACCGGAAATTCTTTGATCTCACGCATCACTCTTTTGGAACTATTGTTCTTGAACGTTTTGAGAAAATCAATCCCGCCTTTTTTACCAAAGAAGAAGCTGAGACCTTTTGACTTATACTTTACCGGCATTGGTAATTTAATATCCGCCTGCGATCCGCTCACAAATAAATCCACCTTTCCATAATCAGCCAGGATTGGTGCAATTTCTTCAGCTCTTGCGATGTGACCGTTGCCGGTGCCCTGGATAGCGTATAATATTTTCATTTTTTAATCTTAAGTAATTGTTGCGTCATCTTGTTGAAGAGCTCTTTGTCATCAGAACCTTTAAATCTCCGTGGTAATTTGATAGCCTGTGCTGTTTTGTCGTCTCGATAATAATAAATGCTCCATTTTCCTTCATGACATTCGAGCGCAGTGAGATTTTCAATCCAATCTCCGGAGTTGAGATACATGACACTGCCCTTTGCCGTTGTTATTGTCTTCATGGCCGGTTTATGAATGTGTCCACAAACTACATAGTCATATCCATTATCGATAGCGATGCCCGCGGCAGTTTCTTCAAAATTATCAATAAACTGCACGGCTTTTTTCACACTGTCTTTGATTCGTTTGGAGAGCGAGATCTTCTCTCTTCCGAATTTTTGCAACACAAAATTCACAAAGGTGTTGATGAGAATAAGAAAATCATAGCCGACTGCTCCTAATTTGGCCAGCCACCTGGCGCTCTTCATGGTAACATCAAACACATCACCATGAAAAATCCACGCCTTTTTCGAATTGATCTTCTGCAATAACTTATTCTCAATCTGGAATGATCCGAGACGAAACCCGGCAAACTTTCTCAGCATCTCATCGTGATTGCCCGTTAAGTAAATTACTTTGGTGTTTCGCGTCATCAGGCTGGTGAAGTGTTTGATCACCTGCATGTGTGTTTTAGGCCAATACCGGGTGGAAAACTGCCACATATCGATGATGTCACCATTCAGAATAACCTTGCCCGGTTCTATCGATTTGAGATACCGAAGTAGTTCCTCTGCGTGACAACCGTAAGTGCCCAGATGAATGTCCGACAGAACAACGAGGTCAACTGGGCGCTTTTTAGATTTTGCCATTTAAATATCAGAAAAGTAAAGAGTTGAACTTACCCATCTCTTCCTTAATTCGCAAAATTATAAAAGGTGTCACCAATCATTTTATGATCAATGTTACCTAATTGTTAACCAGTTCAGTTCGATAAGCGGTCAGCTGGTGAACGTTGGTGGGTGATCCTGATTTATGGGTTCACCAGTACGGTTTGTGTCGGATAAGCAAATCCAATCTTCTCTTTATCAAACGTCTTAACAATGCTTAGATTGATCACCTCCTGCATATTCATGAACTGCATATAATCAGCCGACTCAATAAAATAGACAACTTCGAAGTTAAGGCTCTAGGCGCCAAAACTGGCAAAGTGGGCACGATCGAACGTAGCCAATTCCTGTGAAGCGATGATGTCTTTAATGAGGGTAGGAATCTTCTGAAGTTTTTCATGCGTGGTTGAATAAACCACAGCCAGGTTAAACACGATTCTCCTGCGATTCATCCGCTTGAAATTATGGATCCGCGACTTAGTAAGATCACTGTTTGAGAAGGCTAATTGCTCTCCGCTAGCACTTAGCAGGCGGGTGGTTTTTATTCCGATATACTCTACGGTGCCCTTCTTATCGTCTACCGTAATGTAATCCCCAACCTCAAAAGGCCGGTCGAAGAAGATGACAAAGTAATTGAACAAGTCTCCCAGTATATTTTGAGCAGCCAGTGCGATGGCAATGCCACCTATACCCAGGCCTGCAATGATGGTGGTGACATTATAACCAAGGTTATCAAAGAGAAACAACAATCCCACTGCCCAGATCAACGCGTTGACGATAAGCATGATGCCATTAAGTTGCTTCAGTTTCTCCTGGCCACTTTCCTGCTTACTGATGAATGATTCCAGTGTAAGGCGAATAATGGAAGACATCAATCTGATCACATAGAACGTGATTACTACCACCATCGCATTATCAATAACTTTATCCACTTTCTCATTAAATGTGAGATAACTAAGCGCGATGTAAATGGCCAGAAATATCAAGATCGGTAATCCGAACTTTTCAAGCCCGCCAATGATATAATCGTCCAGCTTGGTTTCTGTTTTTTCCGTCCACCTCTTAATCTGATTGAGCATCCTCTTTCTGAAAATGCGAACCAGTAAAATGCCGCCTAAAATGATCGATAAAGCAATCGCATAGTGCTCGAGCGTATTGCCATAATATTCCTGTGCAAGAATCTCCTTCATAATTCAGTCTTGTTTGCGTTGCAAAATTAAGAGGTTCGGTGACGTTGAGAATTTTACCACTGAAAGAATTTCTGCCCACCCCGTCTATTTCTTTTTATAATTTTCAAACTCAAATCCCTTGCTTCATGAAAAAAGTTCTATTCCTGCTGTTTATTCTCCCTTCTGCTTTTGCCCAACAACTGGCTCCGTTAACGGTTGAAAAAATCATGCGTGATCCCCGGTGGATGGGCGTTGCCCCCTCAAACGTAAGGTGGTCAGAAGACAGCAAACAGATTTATTTTAGCTGGAATCCGGAAAACAATGCAGGCGACTCCCTTTATGTGATTTCCCTCAGCAATAAAACTCCGCTAAAGGTGAGCCCATCCGTAAGGAGATCTCTGCCCTCCATCTTTAGTGTCTACAATAAAACGCTCACCAAAAAATTATATGAGAAGAATGGTGACTTGTTTATCCTTGATCTTCCTTCCGGGAAAATAACTCAAATCACCAATACGTTGGATCGTGAATCGAATGCAACATTTTCCATCGATGAACGAAAAGTAGTATTTATCACCAATGGAAATTTATTTAGTTGGGAAATGGGCACGGGAATATTCACTCAGCTCACGGATTTTAAAAGAGGAAGCAAGCGACCTGATGGCAAACCCAGTGAACAAGAGAAATGGCTGAAGGCGGATCAACTTGCCTACTTTGAGGTATTGAAGAAGCGTCATGATGACTTGAAGGCTTCAGAGAAAAATCGCAAAGGCGACCAACCCAAACGTCCTAAGGAAATTTTATCTGGACGAAAAAAATCTCAACAGCATTCAACTGAGTCCTGATGGAAATTTCATTACGTATACACTCACCAAAAATGCGAGTCCTAAAAACACCACTGTTCCAAATTATGTAACAGAGTCTGGCTTTACGGAAGACATCCCTGCACGCACCAAAGTAGGTGCATCACAAAACATTTCTGAGCTATTCGTGTATGATTTGTTGCGTGATACCGCGTTGTCGGTAAAAACAGACGATCTCCCAGGCATTACTGAATCTCCTGAATACAGCAAAGACTATCCGGTAAAAGCAACGAAAGAGAGCAAAGACAAAAAACCGGAAACAAGACCAGTAACGTACTCAAATTTGATCTGGTCGGATGACGGGAAGAATAATGTTCTTGTGTTGAGGTCGCACGACAACAAAGATCGCTGGATCGTATCCCTCGATTTAGCGACACAAAAATTTAAGCTCATCGATCGTCAGCATGACGATGCCTGGATTGGTGGCCCTGGGACCGGTGGCTTCTTTGCCGGAGCAAACATGGGCTGGCTGGCCGATCATAAATCCGTTTGGTTTCAATCAGAAGAAAGCGGCTACTCCCATTTATATGTTGTCGATATCATCACCGGAAAAAGACAGGCGCTCACGTCAGGAAAATACGAAGTGCAAGCTGTGGAGCTTTCGCGGGATAAAAAATACTTTTATCTCACCACCAATGAAGTCCATCCGGGTGAAAAACATTTTTATAAACTTCCTGTAACTGGAGGCAAAGCAGAAAAATTAACTGCGATGACAGGTGCTCATGAAGTTTCACTTTCTCCCGATGAGAAATGGATTGCTTACCGCCATTCTTACAGCAACAAACCCTGGGAACTTTATATCCAGGAAAATAAAACAGGAGCCAAACCACAACAAATTACTAGCTCTCTCTCTTCCGAATTTAAATCGTACAACTGGCGCGACCCGGAAGTGACCACCTTCAAAGCACGTGACGGTGTTGATGTGTTCACTCGTGTTTACAAACCTGAAAAACCAAACGGGGCAGCCGTCATCTTTGTTCACGGTGCCGGCTACTTGCAAAATGCTCACAAATGGTGGAGCACGTACTTTCGTGAATACATGTTTCATAATTTGTTGGCGGATAAAGGTTACACCGTACTTGATATGGATTATCGCGCGAGTGCTGGCTATGGACGAGACTGGCGCACGGGCATCTATCGTTTTATGGGAGGAAAAGATCTGACGGATAATGTGGATGGTGCCAAATGGCTCACTGAAAAATATAATATTGATCCAAAAAGAATAGGAGTGTATGGCGGTTCGTATGGTGGGTTCATTACCTTGATGGGAATGTTTACTACGCCCGATGTATTTGCCGCAGGTGCAGCATTAAGACCAGTAACGGACTGGGCGCAATACAATCATCCCTACACGGCCAACATTTTGAATGTGCCTTATCAGGATAGTATCGCCTACGTAAAAAGTTCTCCGCTCTATCACGCTGAAGGACTGAAAGGACATCTATTGATTTGTCATGGCATGGTTGATGTGAACGTTCACTTTCAGGATGCCGTGAAATTATCACAGCGATTGATTGAACTAGGCAAAGACAATTGGGAACTTGCGGTATATCCGATGGAGGATCATGGATTTGTTGAGCCTAGCAGCTGGACGGATGAGTATAAAAGGATTTTAAAGTTGTTTGAAGAACATCTGAATTGATAAAGGATAATTTTAATTTCGATTTACTGATTTTGATTAATTAAATTCATCGAATAAAATAATTTCGAAATTGTTTGAAGAATCTGAAATAATGAAGTGCAATGAATAGATTTCCACGCTAAGGGCGCTAAGAAGTACACTTTTTCAACTTTGCGATCTTTGCGCCTTTGCGTGCAACAATAAATATGATTAAATGAAACTCACTGAAGACTACACCGCGATAATCATTTCTATTGTTCTCATCGCGATTGCATCAATGGGCATTGCGTTTGGATTCCCCTCTATCGCATGGAATGGTTGGTCAGATTTTATAACCGCCATGAGCAGCATCTCGTGGCTAAACGTATTAATACTTCTTACTTTATCATTCGCAGTTATTTTGCTGGCCTCCTATCTGAAAGGAGAAGCGCTTTTGTTGACGCATGCCAGAGGGTATCTCTTCATTTTTCTCATCACCCTCATTGCCCATGTGCTCACCGGTTTTGGTCCTGCCAAAAACATGGGCTTAGAGATTGTTATTTTCAGTTTAATTATCGGATTAGTCATCTCCAATTTATTTTCCGTGCCCGCGTGGGTAAAGCCTTTACTTCAAACGGAGTTGTATATCAAGATCGGGTTAGTATTACTCGGTTGCGGAATCCTATTTGGCGACATCATGAAAGCGGGATCACTGGGTATGATTCAATCCATTATTGTAGTGCTCGCTGTCTGGCAATTCTGTTTCTGGCTCGGCAAAAAATTCGGGTTGGATGATGAATATCGCACCATGCTCTCCAGTGCCGTGGCGATCTGTGGTGTATCCGCAGCAATTGCCACTGCGGGTGTGATCAAAGGCGACAATAAAAAACTTTCCTATGTGATCTCACTGGTATTGATCACGGCCATACCCATGTTGCTGTTCATGCCTTACATCGCAAAAGCCATTGGATTGAATGATGCGACTGCCGGTGCGTGGATGGGTGGCACTATTGATACCACCGGGGCTGTTGTTGCCGCAGGAAATATGCTAGGTGAAGAAGGATTAAAGTATGCAACGGTAGTTAAGTTTTCACAAAATGTGCTGTTAGGCCTGGCTGCTTTTGCCATCTCTGTTTACTGGACGTACACAAAAAAAGAAACCACTGACAAACCCACTGCTGGATTGATATGGGATCGTTTTCCGAAATTCGTTTTGGGCTTCATTATCGCTTCGCTTGTTTTTTCATTTGTACTTCCTGCTGATTTGGTAAGCACACTAAAAACTCCCTTGAAAAATATTCAAACATTCTGGTTTGCACTGGCCTTCACCTGCATCGGATTAGAAACACGCTTTGCAGATATCTTCAATAAAGATTCAAAAAAACCAGCTGCTGTATTTCTGATCGCACAAGTTTTCAATATTCTGGTCACGCTCGTGGTGTCATGGCTGATTTTCGGATAGTAAATACATTTCCGCGCGAAGACGCCAAGAACGCAAAGTAATACACCACTATACCTTAGCGGGCTTTGCACCTTTGTTTGCAATATTGACTTCCAATTCACTTACCTAACAAATACATTTCCACGCGAAGACGCCACGAACGCAAAGTAATACACCACTATACCTTAGCGAGCTTTGCGCCTTGGCGTGCAACCTGGAATTCACTAAGTTTAGCAGTGTGATAACAACATGAAAAAACTCAATGTCCTGTTATTATCGATCCTTCCTTTCTCCTTATCGCAAGGCCAAGCCATCATTTCCGTTACAGGGAATATTCCATCGTCAAAAATCGGCACCTCATTATCACACGAACATTTACTGGTTGATTTTATCGGAGCAGAAAAATATTCGCGTAGCCGATGGAATGAAGATGAGGCCTTCAACAAAATTCTTCCTTATCTGAATGATGCGAAGCAAGCAGGAGTAAAGACTTTTTTTGACTGCACCCCCAACTACTTAGGTCGTGATGCGAAATTACTATTGCGATTATCCCAAGCCAGTGAAATAGATATTGTCACCAACACCGGTTTATACGGTGGTTCGGATAACAAATACTTGCCTTCGCATGCGTTCACCGAAACAGCCGAAGAATTATCACAACGCTGGATCACTGAATTTGAAAATGGAATTGATGCCACCTCCGTGCGACCTGGCTTCATCAAAATATCTGTCAATCCCGGAGCGCTTACAGAAATCTCAAAGAAATTAATCACCGCGGCAGCACTCACACATAAAGCTACCGGACTCACCATTGCATCACACACCGGTCCGGCCATTCCTGCTCTCGAACAACTTGATATTTTAAAACAAGAAGGCGTGCGACCCAATGCCTTCATCTGGGTGCACGCACAGAATGAAAAACAACATCAGAATTTTACTGTATTTGCGCGGCTAGGAGGTTGGGTTAGCCTCGATGGCGTGAATAAAGATAATATTCAATGGTATGTGGAGGTTCTCAACTTACTCAAAAGTGAACAACTCCTTCACCGTGTTTTAATTTCACATGATGCCGGTTGGTTCGATCCCGGCAAACCGGATGGCGGTACATTCCGTCCTTTCACTACTATCTTTCAAAAATTAATTCCAGCATTGAAATCGACAGGCTTCACGCAAAAAGAAATCGATCAGTTGATGATCAAAAATCCCGCAGCAGCATATTCTGTAAAGTAAAGAATATTCCGAACCACCAAGGCACAACGTCACTAAATTACACGAAGCTCTTTGTGCTCCTTCGAGTCTTAGTGACCCTGTCTGCCGACAGGCAGGTTCGTGGTTTAAAATTTTCTACTCCCAAAATCAAACTGATCGCGGTGGCTTTTTATGATAGATATTAATTGTTAGATTGGTACATCAATATCCTCGTCATTTAAAACTCCTTGATCATTATGAAAAATCTTTACTGCATTATTTTATCACTTCTCCTTTCGGTGTCCGTATCTGGCATCGACATAAAAGATACGCGCATGATGAGCCAACCAACAATAAGCGATACGCATGTGGCTTTCATTTATGCAGAAGACTTATGGGTGGCCAACATCGATGGCAGCAATCCAAGAAGGTTAACTGTAGATGAAGGCATAGAATCGCTTCCCTTCTTTTCTCCCAATGGAAAACTCATCGCCTTCAGCGCACAGTATGATGGCAACATTGATGTGTTCACCATCCCGGTAGAAGGTGGTGTACCCACTCGCCTGACGTGGCATCCCGGTAACGACCATGCAAGAGGATTTACGCCCGATGGAAAACAAGTTGTCTTCGCCTCGCAACGAACCGTGTTCACCAATCGCTATCATCAATTATTTACAGTATCAATCAATGGTGGATTCCCTACCCAGGTGGAACTTCCAAATGCTTTTAATGGTGTCTTCTCTCCCGATGGAAAGAAGATCGCCTATACGCCCATCTCACCGGCATACAAACAATGGAAACATTATCGCGGAGGCACCATCTCAACAATATGGATTTTTTCCACCGATGATAAAAGCGCTATCAAGATTCCACAACCCAAAGAAGGATGCAACGACTCCGACCCCATGTGGATCGGCAACACCATCTACTTCCGCAGCGACCGCAACGGTGAGTTTAATCTTTTCTCCTATGATGTCAACAACAAGAACGTAACACAGGTAACTAACTTCCCCGACTTCCCTGTAGTGAATGCCGGTTTTAGTAAAAACAAAATAGTACTTGAACAAGCCGGCTATTTACACGTGCTGGATGCGAACACCAATACGCCAAAAAAATTAACCATTGGTATTGCTGCCGATTTACTGGAACTACGTCCACGCTATATGAAAGGCGGCATGTATATTCGCAGTGGTGACATCTCTCCCACGGGTATGCGCGTAGTGTTTGATTTCCGTGGTGAGATTGTTACGGCTCCTGCCGAAAAGGGCGATCCACGCAACATTACACTCACACCTGGCGCACATGAAAAATATCCGGCATGGTCACCCGATGGAAAATCCATCGCTTACTTCTCTGATGCTTCCGGTGAATATGAACTTCACATCAAATCGCAAGAAGGAAAAGGTGATGTGAAAGCCATCAAGTTAACGGGTGCAGGCTTTTATGCCAATCCACATTGGTCGCCCGATAGTAAGAAGATTGCATATGCTGACAACAGCCGCAGTTTATATTTTGTCGATGTGGCCACCGGCACTTCTAAAAAAATAGATGCCGATGAATTGTATTCTCCGGGCGTGTTCCGCGAACCGTTTGGCAACTGGAGTGCCGACTCGAAATGGATCGCCTACGATAAACTCACCGAAACAAATTTCAAACGCATTTATCTCTATTCGATCGAGCTGGGAAAATCATTTGCCGTTACCGATGGCTTGAGTGATGCAAGCGAACCGAAAATTGATCCCAACGGAAAATACCTCTACTTCTTCGCCTCCACCGATGCAGGTCCCGTTGTAAACTGGTTTGATCAATCCAACAATGATATGCGCGCCAGCAGCGGAATTTATCTTGTAACGCTTCAGAAGGATACGATCTCACCTTTTGCCAAAGAGAGTGATGAAGAAACTGTGAAGGCAGAAAAGCCGGAAGCCGCTGCAGCCGATAAAACCAAGACCGACAAGAAAGAACCTGAGCCCGCCAAACCCGCCACTGCATTTCAGATTGATTGGGATGGAATCAATACCCGCATCATTGACTTGCCAATAAAACCCGGCAACTACTCACAACTCAGCGTAGCCAAAGAAGGTGAACTCTATTATGTGGTGGATGAATACAACTCCAACGACCCCGGCAAACTTCACAAGTATGATCTCGCCAAACGCAAGGACACCGAAGTGATGGAGTTGAATAATTATGTGATCTCTGCCGACAACAAAAAGATATTGTATCGAAAAGGAATGACATTCGGTATCACCAACACCGGAGAAAAACCAGAAGCCGGAAAGGGTATGATCAACATCAACGACCTCTCAGTAAAAATAGATCCTGCTGCCGAGTGGGCACAAACCTTTGATGAAGCGTGGAGAATCAATCGCGACTACTTCTATGATCCGGGTATGCATGGTGCCGATTGGCCCGCGATGAAAAAGAAGTATGCACAATTCTTACCGCACCTCGCTTGTCGTGGCAACCTGAATACCTTAATTGAATGGATGTGTAGCGAACTGGTAGTAGGTCATCATCGCCTGCAAGGTGGTGGCGATCGTGTGGGTGCACCCGAACAAGTAGGTGGCGGATTACTTGGCGCTGATTACACCATCAATAACAATCGCTACCAGATCAAAAAGATTTACGGAGGACTGAATTGGAATCCTGAATTGCGATCACCTCTTACCGAGCCGGGCATCAATGCTGTGGTGGGTGAATACATCCTCGCTGTGAATGGAAAAGAAGTGAGCGCAGCACAAAACCTGTTTAGCTTCTTTGAAAACACGGCTGGTAAAATTGTGGAACTCACCCTTGGGCCTAACACTACCATGACGGGTTCACGCTTGGTGAAAGTAGTGCCTGTTGTCAATGAAAGTACCCTGCGCAACCGCGATTGGGTGGAAGGTAATCTTAAGAAAGTAACAGAAGCCACCAACGGGCAGGTAGCTTATGTATATGTTCCCAACACGGCCGGCCAGGGTCACGAATATTTTAAACGCTACTTCTATCCGCAGGCAAACCGAAAAGCCATCATCATTGACGAGCGCTTTAACGGTGGTGGACAAATCGCCAATTACTACATTGATCTTTTACAGCAACCGTATCATGCACATTGGAATACACGCTATGGAAAAGATTTTAAAACACCGAGTGCTTCCATACAAGGACCGAAGGTGATGTTGATTGATGAGACGGCCGGCTCCGGTGGTGATATGTTGCCATGGATGTTTCACAAGTTTAAAGTAGGCACACTGGTAGGCAAGCGCACGTGGGGTGGACTTGTCGGAGTATTAGGATTCCCTGAATTTATTGATGGTGCATCAGTGACAGCTCCTAACCTGGCCATCTGGACACAGGATGGATTTATTGTAGAGAATGTAGGCGTGCCGCCAGATGTAGAAGTAGAGCAACTGCCCGGAGAAGTGATCAAAGGAAATGATCCGCAATTGCAGAAGGCCATTGACATTGCCTTGGAAGAATTAAAGAAAAATCCTCCTGCAGAATACAAACGCCCGGCTTATCCGGTGAAGGTGAAGAAGTAGTAGAGCCGTTACTGAGAAAGGAAAAGCAACTCTGAGATGGGTTGCTTTTTTTGTTCGAGGGGATTTTAATACATTGTTATATAAGAGATATGTTTGCAAAGCTCTTAAATCCCGAAGGGATGATATTATTAGTGCGCTGGGCATGCAGTAAAACTCAAGGGTGCGAGGAAGACGTCCTCCAGTCCCGAAGGAGCCGTGATGACCGGAATCCTCTAGTCGAAAGCAAGGG
>JAYVTB010000015.1:0-6150 GCA_043774805.1 Cyclobacteriaceae bacterium
TCTTTCTGAATCAGAGCGGTTCCCGCTTTTTTTTTCAACACTCAAAGTTAAGCTATCGTACTGATTTTCAGTATAATTGTTGTGACAAAGTAGAGTTAAGCTAACGTTTTGAGACCAGTCAACGAAATGCGTCAGCGAAGTTGACACCAACCTGATGTGAAGGAGGAAGATTGAGCTACCCCGACAAGTCGGGCCCATCGATAAAAAACTTTCTATGAAGATTGGGTAAGCCTCCCGCTTGATGGTGGGATAAGCTACGCCAAATGTTTCATCCGCTTTTCGCGGGAGCTACATCATCCGCCAGAAGGCGGACAAGTGCCACACGTTAATATTATATAATCTGCCTTTGGTCTAAAAGCCAGACTAGAGTAGGACAACAAGCAATATAATGATGAGCAATAAGGCACCCACAGAAAGGTAAACACCACCGCCATTCGTTTGCCTTACTTCCTTTTCCATGGCCTTTGTTTCTTTGCGAAGCGCTTTCTTTTCGGTGCGTGACATGGAGCTGACATCCATGGCTTTTATTTCTTCCAGGCGTGTCATGATCTCCAGTGCACGAGGTGATGCCGATGATTCCGTAGTGATGCTTTTCGAAACATCTGAACCGGTTTCAGTAGCGAATGCTGGCATAGCCATAGAGAAAGCAACTGCTGCGGAGAGTAAAAGTTTCTTGGTTTTCATGGGATAAAATTTTTATGGTTGTTTCCTTTCTGACAAACACAATGCCATTGGCGACATGCTGTAAAATGCCGCACTTTCAGTTGATCCTATTTCACTTTTGGGGTATTATCTCCACATATGCAGGTGTTTGTTACCTAGTAGGCCAGCAGCGATGATCGATTGAGTCATTAATTGGATTCTCCGATCTGGCATGGTTCTGCTGTAACTCATAGAAATACATTTTAACTAATCAACTAAAACTATGAAAACGAGCTTAAAGATTTTTGTTTTTGCATGTGCTCTTGTCGTTTGGCAAGGATGCGGATCCAAATCAAATGAGACTACCGATGATACATCGGTCGCAGAGGTATCGGCTGAAACCCAAGAGGAAAATTCAATTGCCAAACAGGCCAGACTTGAAAAGGAAAGAGCGGACCGTGCAGAACAAAGAAGACTTGCTGCTATAGAAAAAGCAAAGGCTTCTCCCAGCTACACGGACGCAATGGGCAAGCTCATTTACAACAAAGCAGAGATTGACCCAGCCTATCCTGGTGGCAATGCTGCGATGATGAAGTACCTGAATGATAATATCAGTTACCCAAAGGCCGCCCGTGACAATGGAATAGAAGGAACTATGTTTGTTGATTTTGTTGTGGATGAAAATGGCAATGTAACAGATGTGACAGTCCTTGATTTTGTTGGCGATGAGGATCGGGCGTTGAAGGATGAAGCGATACGTTTGGTCAAATCAATGCCAAAATGGTTAGCCGGCACGCAACACGGAAAAACTGTTTCTGCTACCTTCAGCATTCCAATTACATTTCAACTAACGAATTGATCTATCCATTTATGTTATTTACTTAGGGGTGCAAATGCACCTCTTTTTTTATGCCTGATTGATCCGATGTATTAATTGCTCGGTGCCTGAGGAAATTTCTCCTCATTGATTCTCTTTCTTTATTAGAAGCCGACTGGCTATCCCTTTAACGATGAATGGCACCACAAAGCGTGTAATCCAATTTGTTCCTGTCATGAGTTTACTTCCCAGCAAATCTATCCCTACCGACATTCCCGTTTTAAGTAACGAGCTGCTGCCTTCTTCTTTTTGTTTAAAGATTCCAAGAAAGGAGACGAAGTCAGTGAATGGTTCAAGTCTGGTTTTAATTTTATTCATCTCAGTCTTAAGCACTGCCTTTTGCCGTTGCAACTGTTCTTGCAATCGGATTCGTTCTGCAACCAGTTCCTGATAGTTATTAATCCTGCTCATAAATTGTTTTGATAATTAAATTCCTTATTGCAGGTATTAAATATTTACGAGCTGTTGCCAGCAAAGTAAGAACTAAAGCGAGATAGGTGCCACCTACGATGAATAAGCCCAGTGCAGTATTGCCTGTCTCCTGCCCTACCCACCAAGCCACTCCCAGGCCCACAAAAATTAATACACATAACGTAAAAATCAAGGACACGATTCCTAAAACACTAATCGATGCACCGAGCGAAGTTTGCTCTACTACACGAATGGCGATAAGATCGCGGTAGGTTTCAATTAGATTTCCGGCATCGTCTACCCATTTTCCGTCCGTCACTTTCTTTTCTTCCATACTTTTAGATTTATATCTATTTAGTTCATCGGGCTATCCTCTGAGCCATCGCCTAAAAGATTACCCCATGGTTTTAATTCCGTTACGTTGTCGCAGATTACTTTGCATACGGCCAACGCTGGGATAGCCAGAAACATACCTGGCATGCCACACAGCGTGCCGCCAATGATCACCCCAATAATAGTTACCAATGCATTGATTCGTACTTTGTTGCCAACAATCATGGGCATTCCGAAATTATTATCAATGAGTTGAACGATCGCCAGAATTACACCCACCCATACTACATTGCTGGCGGTATCCGAGCTTATCAGGGTGATGAGCATGCACAGAATATTGGCGGTGAGCATGCCCACATACGGAATGAGATTAAGTAAGGCAGCCAATAACGCCAGAAATATTGCATACCGAATGCCTAATATCAAAAATCCTGTCGCGTTGAGTGTGAATACAATTCCGGTTTCAATCAACAATCCGGTTACATATTGCTGCGAAATGGTGGTCGACTTTGTTAAAATAGCAGTTACGCTTTCTTCCGATCCATTTTTAAACGTGCTGACCAGAAACTTCTTAATTACAAAACGATAATGAAGAATCAGAAAGGTATAGATAGGTAGCAACATGATGTAGGTGAGTATTCCAGCCAATGAGCCAAAGGTAGCCGAGGCAATTAGTGGAGCTTTATCTTTTAAGTTCTCAATGGTTTGCTTAATGTATTGATTCTGTTTCCACACCGTGATGTGTGTATTTTGGTTTACCCAGCGCTGAACCGAATTGGCTATTTCACTTATTCGCTCCTTCAATGCGGGAAGATCATCCAAAAAATTTAATATCTGAGCCGAAAGAAAATACAAAATGCCCACGGTCATCAAGAGTGAGAAGAACAAGGGTAAAATGATGGAGAGAAACTTCGGGAATTTCTTTCTCTGCAAATAATGAGTGGCCGGCAATAGAAGCGTTGCCAGTAGTATGGCGAAAAGAAGTGGAAGTATAAAAGTAGCTCCATAATTCAACGCCAGGCAGATGACGCTAATGGAAATAAGATTAAAACTTAGCTTCTGGTAAAAGGGCTGTTGAGTCTGATTGGTTAACATTAATAAAATTTAATTTTATCAAATCAATATCGTGCCAAACGAGATAAACAACCAATGAAGTCCATAGACAGCTTGTGAGAATTGACGTGTGTAAGTTTCTCCACAGTCAAATGGGGCGATTTGCCGCAGTGAGCCTTCCATTATTTTTTGGCCTTGGCGTGTACAGATGGTTGCGCAGGTTTACCCAATACACTATACTTCAATCCTGACTGCAGTGATTTCCACCAATAACCAAAAATAAATTGATGACGGTCTCGCTGCATATCGATTATTCCCATTCGTTTGGCCTGGGCGGTTGATTTGTCTTTTGAGTTTTTGACGAATGCGTTCAATAGGAACGTTTTGAAAAAATTGGTCGATTTATCTCTATCAAAATTCAGGCGTGTCAGGTTCAATTCTTCATATTTGATTTCAATACTGCCTTTAGATCTAATATCCGTGTAGTTAAAGTTAAAACGAAGTTCATTCAGCGTACCGGATTCAATCCTTATCTGCGCAGAGTTTTCAAGAATAGGATTTAAATCACGCAACGGCAGACCGGACACAACACCACTTGCTGAATACGTTAGCGATTCATCCAAAGGAAAATGAAAGGCCGCTTTGATCAGGCCGCTTCCCATTATTTTGGCGCTCGCATTGAGTCGAGCGTATTTAGGTTTTTTAACATCATATCTGTTGCTCAGTCCAACAAACACGGCTGAGAGTTCCTGAAAATTAATATGACCTGGTCGGAACCCACCAACAGACAGCTCCTCAACAGTAATCATCGAGTTGTCGATGGCAATACTATCTATATTGATGCCGAAGGGAAGTTTCTTCAGCGTAGTCATGGGCATGGCTCTGATTGACGTGTTTCGATCCGGTATTCTTTTATCACGAAAGGCATGAAGCTTAGCAGTGTGTACTGAAATTTTATGGATGGAAATCGTGCTATCCAGGAGACCAGGGAAGTTTAAGCCGTTCACATCAATTTTATCGATGCTCAAATCAACTCTATCTGTCTGCTTGCCCATCGCCTTGGCAAATTCATATTTTCCGTAATTCGGGATGAGCACAAAGGAATCAATAGCAATTGCGCGTGTATCGCTATTGATCGTTATCTGGTCGGTTCTGATGGTATAAAACCCGCTATCTTTTTTTATGAGTATTTGTTTTGCCGACCCGTTCACGTATCGGAAACTGGATTTGAGTGATGCTAAGATATTGTCGGGAGTTGTTATGTTGATCGCACCAAATGAAACAGAAAGCATTGCCTCCATTTTTACAAGAGAGTCGCCCTTCAGTTCTGTCTTCACATTTCGTAGTGTAATATGCTGAATTGCAACGCCATACGATTTCGTTAAGGGCACTTTGATTGAATCGATTTTGGGCACTGAATTATAGGAAATTATTCCGCTGTCCAGCAGTAATTCCCTCGCTTGAATTTTATGATTGTAAAAAAGTTCGAACGGGCTTATCCCCTGAAGTCTAATAACTTTTAATACTATGGTGTGTGGATATAGGGTTTGACTGGACTGCCAACTTAAATTCTTCACGGTCACCGAACGCGTGAAGAGATTAATCTTTAAAGAAGAAAATACTCCGTTTATTTTCTTGAATTCAACAGCGGCTTTCTTTTCGGCAATAGTTGAAACGATAACTCCGGCAAAGGCCAGAATTAAGCCGACACTGACAACAATAATTACCACCCAGCTTAGAATGAGTGTTGTTAGTGGTCGCTTAGGAAGAGTCTCCCCATTATCATTGCCTTTAATGGGGATAAACTTTTTAAAGCCGGTCACCACGAATCACGCGAAACAAGATGGCAATAATGGCTATCACGAGCAGTATGTGAATAAAGTCACCTACGCTAAAAAAGAAGTAGCCCAACGCCCATCCAATCAAAAGGATCACGGCAATTATATATAATAGATCTTTCATAACATGAGTTTAGCTTCCTTTCTACGAATTGTTGTGCCAGTAATACGCCCGCACGTGGGCCGTTAAGACCTATCTGGCGGCAACGTGTTGGGGAATTTTGTACACGCAACTGTGACGATTTATCACAATCGGCTTTAAAAAACATAAAATTTGCCCGCATTAAACTTGGCACATTATTCCTTTACAATTTGTAAACACCTACAATATGGATGTCGCAATAACAATACTTATTTTCCTGGGTGGCTATGCTGCTTTCATGATCATCGTGATCATTTTCGTTAGGGCGTTCTTTCCATTTTTTACCAAAGAACAACTAAATCAAAAAAGAAAGTTAAAAAACGTAGCATCATTAGGTGTACATTTGACTTGGTTAAATTTTTAGTATGAAAAGAGTACTTGTGGTAGATGACGAGATCGATATCTGTATCCTGGTTACTAAATATCTGCAGAGTCTGGGAATGAACGCTGAGTATGCACTTAGTATTAAAGATGCCCTCGCTAAAATTGAAGTGTCAAGTTATCCATTGTATATCATTGACCTCAACCTCACGGATGGATCAGGTTACGAAATCATGAAGCAATTAATCAGTTCTAAGCAGAATTCAAAAATTATAATCATCACTGCCCACGATGGTGAACGACAGAAAGCCATGGAAAGTGGAGCCGACTACTTTGCACCAAAGCCGTTGTCAAAAAGAAGTATTGATGATGCGCTTCGGGCTGTAAATTTTCCGGAACCTATACATAAACTTTAATAGGACTGCCAACCATCATATTAGTAATTGATGACGATAAGGACATTTGTCTGACGCTGTCTAAATTCCTGACGAAGATAACTGTCAGGCAGAAGTAGCCCAACAAAGGCGAAGATG
>JAYVTB010000016.1:0-32433 GCA_043774805.1 Cyclobacteriaceae bacterium
AAAAGATGTAGCAGCCGTTCCTCCAAAGCTTACTGCAGTGGCTCCACTGAAATTTGTTCCGGTGATTGTGACGGTGATCCCAGGCCCCGCACTGGTTGGGGTGAAAGAAGTAATGTTAGGAGCAGGCACGAAAGTAAATCCAGCTTGTACATCGGTTCCACCCGCAGTAGTGACGGATACATTTCCTGAGGTGCCAGAAGCTACGACAGCCGTGATTGTTGTCGCATTGACCACATTAAAAGATGTAGCAGCCGTTCCTCCAAAGCTTACTGCGGTAGCTCCACTGAAATTCGTTCCGTTGATTGTGACGGTGATTCCAGGCCCGGCACTGGTTGGGGTGAAAGAAGTAATGTTGGGAGCAGGCACAAAAGTAAATCCTGCTAGTACATCGGTTCCACCCGCAGTAGTGACGGACACATTTCCTGAAGTACCACTGGCTACAACCGCAGTAATACTTGTTGGAGAGTCCACGGTAAAGGAAGAGGCAGCAGTTCCACCAAAACTTACTGCAGTAGCTCCTGTAAAGTCAGTACCGGTAATGATGACAGAAACCCCTGTTCCAGCAATGGTAGGGGAGAATGATGTAATGCTAGGTAAAGGGATGAAAATGAATCCTGAAAGTAAAGCGGTTCCATCCGCATTGGTGACGGAAACATCTCCAGAGGATCCGGCAGCGACCACTGCTGAAATACTAGTTGGTGAGTCCACTATAAAAGAAGCAGCTGTGGTTCCACCGAAGCTCACGTCCGTAATACCTGTGAAGTCAGTGCCTGTAATGGTGATAGTGGTTCCAGGCCCAGCGCTAGTTGGAGTAAATAATGTAACAGTTGGACTTTGCGCCCATATCGCAATTGGAAATAAGACAATTGCTAATAAGGACGATAATTTTATTTTCACTTTCTGTTGTCGATTAAAAGCCAGACAAAAAATCAATTAGGTAATGGAGCATCAGGCAAATCATTACTTCCGGAATTTCCACGCATCACTACCAGAAAAATAACCGCTCCCGCTACTGGAATACCGTAATAAGCTAAAGGAATCTTTCGCTTTATAGAAAATCGATATTCTATTGAATTGTCACCGCTGGTAAGACGGATGACATATCCATTTCCGGCTTTTAAGTCTTTAGGAGTATTCCAGACAAAAGAACCTGTGTTTTTAGTTTGAACTAAATCCTCAACTTCTTCTGACCCCGGTTTTACTAATTGAATAGTAACTTCATCCCCCGGAAAACCGCCTTGCCATTGAATCTTATTTTTTTTGCCGCGCTGCATACCCTTTTCAGTAGGGCTAATTACCTTCCATCCAGCAAATGTTTGACCCTCGAATCTGAATAAAATACCCTGATAGTCATTGGCAATACCCTGGCCGACCTGCCAGATTATTCTTTTATTAGGCCCTGGTAGTACACTACCAATATCTCCTGTAGCATTTTTTATTGGAACCTTATAGTCATCCATCGAAGAGAGGACGCGCACAGTCACTTTACTGCCTGGATCATTACTGACCAAATCATATACGATAATGATTTTATCTTCATCTTTATGAACTCTGATATTATCAAAAGATTGCCCCCAAGAGGTAGTAACACAGAATACCCCGATAATTACCAACAGTTTTAACATAGTACCCCTCCTAAAAATTAAAGTTTATAGACTGAAACTTACCCCGAAAGTACATCTTGCCCCAATGGATTACAAAGCTTTACGAATTAATAGAATCGGTTTTTAACGTAAAGATTTACGCAACTAAACTTTCCTCTTTTTTGAAGTATGAAACTACTTTTTTGAAGTTTTGCTTCAGCTTGTTACAGAGCCCAAAATGGAGTTTCCAGTTTATGCCACCAATAGCCATTACATAACCTTCAGGTGGGTCACCAAAAAGTTCCCCACCAAGCCAAAGAACAGTTTCCGGACTGAGTTTGTGCGATGTAAATGTAGAAGCGGAGGCAGGATTGCACATGTAAAAAGAATATCCATTTTCCAATTGCTGATGAGCAGCAACTACGAAAATTACCCGATCCTATTTATCGCAATTTCCACATGATTAAGCATGCTGCCATCAGTGATTGCACCATTCTAACTGATCACATTATTCGCTACCCACTTCACGACTATATAGTGAAGAAATTTCTTGGAGGCTACTTTGAGCTTTCCACGAATGTGCTCCGCTATTGGGGCATGCTTATACGTATCAAGTTCAGCACCGCCATGGAAGCCATGCGGATATTGATCATCCGATCTTTCGACAACTGAAGTTTTCTGGTTATCGTATGATGTTTGTCGGAATAGGCAATCCACACGGTGCCTAGGGGTTTATCAGGTGTTGCACCGCCTGGTCCGGCAATGCCACTTGTAGCAACTCCAATATCTGTGTTAAATTTAGCGCGTACAATATTGGCCATTTCAATGATGGTTTGTTCACTTACAGCACCATATTTCTCCAGCGTTTCGGGCTTCACATCTAGCTGTCGCATTTTGATTTCATAGGCATAGGGAATTATGCTTCCCAAAAAATAGTCTGAACAACCCGGAACACTGGTGATTAAATGAGACAAGTAACCTCCTGTGCAACTTTCGGCAACGGATAGCGTCAGTTTTTTTTCCCTGAGTGTATTGCCGATCACTGCTTCAATGGGCGTGTCGCCATAGCCATAAATGTAATCTCCTGCCAGGTCCTTCAGTTTCACGATCTGGTCATTCGAATCTTTTTCCAATTCGCTGAGGGAGTTGCCGAAACCAGTGAGCCTTAGTTTTACCTCACCTAAACTTGGCAAGTAAGCAAGCCTTAAGTGATCGGGTAGTTTTTTTTCCCATCCAGAGATTTTTTCGGCAAGGAAGGATTCGCCCACCCCGATCGTTCGAATTATTTTATGATAGATGACAGGCAACTCATATTTTTTTGCGATCCGGGGAAGCACCTGTTCGGTCATCATCTTTTTCATTTCGTGGGGCACACCGGGCATCGACATAAATACCTTATTGCCTTTATTGAACCACATGCCCGGAGCAGTTCCTACGGGATTGGTTATTTTTTCACATGAAGTAGGCAATGCAGCCTGTTGCTTGTTAAGCTCAGTGAGTTCTCGTCCACGACTTTTGAAGAATTCGGTTACTTCGGCCAGGGCTTCTTCGTTGATTTCCAATCCGCAATTAAAATATTTGGCAAGCAGTGGCTTAGTCAAATCATCGCTGGTAGGACCGAGGCCACCGGTAATTAAGATTACATCAGCTCGTTTTTCTGCTTCCGCGAAAGCGGTAAGAATTTCTTCTTCCTGATCGCCTACCGTAGTCTTACGAATTACCTTGACTCCGATTTTGTCTAACTCCACACTCATCCATTGAGAGTTGGTATCAACAATTTGTCCATACAGTATTTCATCTCCGATGGTGAGCAGTTCTGCTAATATTTTCTTCACGTAGAAAAAGCTAAATGATGAGGTATAAACTTAGTAAATGACTTGCAAAATAGCCCTTCTACCATATACTCCCAATAGTGAGGCAGATTATAGTAAAGCACTACAGAGACTTTTCCTACCTTAGCACTCAATTTATTAACCCATGAATAGAATCATAATTTTGTTTGTTGTTGGTTGTATGGCATGTACTTCCACGCAAATCAATCAGGCGCTTGACGATGCCAATAAAATGATGGGCACCGAAAAGCCTCTTACCACTACCGAAGTGGGAGAAGGTCTTAAGGAAGCCTTGATTAATGGCATATCCAAAGGATCCGACCTGGCTTCGCAAATGGATGGTTATTTTAAAAATCCCGAAATCAAGATTCCTTTTCCACCCGATGTGAAAAAAGTGGAAGACCGCCTGCGACAGATAGGATTGGGTAATGAAGTGGATAAGTTTGTAATGACCTTGAACCGTGGTGCCGAGGATGCTGCAAAAGAGGCCAAGCCAATTTTTATTGCCGCGATCAAGCAAATGACTATCGATGATGCCTGGGCAATTTTAAAAGGAGAACCCGATGCGGCTACTCAATATTTAAAAAGAACCACTAGCTCCCAGCTAAAAGAGAAATTCAAACCTGTCATTCAGGCATCCCTCGATAAGGTAAGTGCCACTAAATACTATGGCGATATTGTAAATAAATACAACAGCATTCCGTTGGTGCAAAAGGTTAATCCTGACTTAAATGATTATGCTACCGACATGGCGATGCAGGGTTTATTCACCATGATTGCTAAGGAAGAGAAAAATATCCGACAAGATCCGGTCGCCAGAACAACGGAATTATTAAAAAGAGTATTTGGAGCAAAGAAATAAGACCTCCCTAAAATTCATCTACCTATGAATCTTTTTGAAAAGCATCAACCGTTACTAAACAAAGCTATTGAAGCACTACATGCTCGATCCTTCTATGCCGCATTTCCCGAAAACCCTGCTCCCGCTATCTATGGAGAAACGGCCGATGCAGATGGCCAGGCAAAATTTAAAAGTGCGCTTGGAAAAAATTTTGAAGAGCTAAAACAAACTGGTGAAGAAAGTTGGGCAGGACAAGAAGAGTCTCCTTATCTGCGGCAACCGTTAAAAATTTCTTACCCGATATTCAATGCCAATGCCTTGGTTGAGAATTCAAAGAAGGCATTTCATGTTTGGCGCAAGGTAAATAAGGAGGAGCGTTCTGGAATTCTATTGGAATCGCTGGAGCGTGTTAAGAAAAGATTTTTTGAAATCGCGTATGCGACCATGCACACCACCGGTCAGGGTTTTATGATGGCATTTCAGGCATCGGGCCCACATGCAGCGGATCGTGCACTCGAAGCGATTGCCGCGGGCTATGAAGAGTTGAATCGTTTTCCGAATAGTGTGCTGTGGGATAAGCCAATGGGCAAGTTCAATTTGCAAATCAATAAGGAATGGAGAGCGATGCCCAAAGGGGTTTCGGTAGTAATTGGTTGCTCTACCTTTCCTACATGGAATTCAGTGACGGGAATTTATGGAAGTCTCATCACAGGAAATCCCGTGATCGTAAAACCACACCCGGGAGCAATTTTACCCATCGCTATTTTTGTTGCTGAAATTCAAAATGTGCTAGCGGAAAATAATCTTGATATCAACATTTGCCAGTTGGGTGCAGATACATTCAGTAACATGATCACGAAAGAACTGGCGGAACATACTGATGTAAAACTGATTGACTTCACCGGCAATTCACAGTTCGGAAATTATCTCGAAGAAATTCCAGGTAAAACGGTGTTCACAGAAAAGACCGGAGTGAATTCAGTGATTTTAGATTCCGTAGAGGATATCGATAAAGTAGCAGCGAACCTGGCCTTCTCCATCAATCTTTATAGCGGACAAATGTGCACGGCCCCTCAAAATTTTTATATCCCGGAAGGAGGAGTAAAGACTTCTGCAGGTGTAGTCACCTTTGATGAGTTTGCAGAAAAATTAGTAGCCAACATTAATAGTCTTGTGGATAATCCAAAAGCAGGACCGTTTGTGTTGGGAGCGGTGCAAAGTGATCGCACGGCAACGCGGGTGAAAGATGCAGAGACCATTCCCGGAAAGGTATGGTTGAAGTCGCGGAGTTTTGTAAACCCGATGTTTGAAAAAGCACGAGTTGCTACCCCCGTGGTAATTGAAGTGTCAGCCGACAAGAAGGAAATTTTCAGCAAAGAACTTTTTGGCCCGATTGCATTGCTCATTAAAACCAAAAATACCGATCAGTCAATTGCATTAGCTCAGGATCTTGCGCTGCATCATGGAGCGATTTCATGCGGTGCATACACCACCGATGCAACGGTGCGAGAAAAAATTGCTGATGAAATGTCATTGGCGGCAACACCGGTTTCATTCAACCTTACGGGAGGAATTTATATGAATCAAAATGCTGCCTTCTCTGATTTTCATGTCACGGGAGGAAATCCTTCGGGCAATGCATCCTTCACCAATCCGGAATATGTAACGAAGAGATTTACGTGGGTAGGGCATCGTGAGCCGGTGAAGGTATAAGAGGAAAAAGTTCTTGGTATATTAGATATGTATGAGTTGTCCTAAACTAATATCGATTGTATCCATTCTCCTGTTAGCATCCTGCATCGATCGGATTAACTTCGATATTAATCTGCCGAATGATTTGCCCATTGCCATAGACGGTCGCATTACCAATCTGCCTGGACCATACCAGGTTTCTGTTACGAGAAGCTTCGACACGCAATCAACAGAATACTTGCAGGTTCCGGTTACTGTAAGGCAGATTAATCTGATGGATGAGTTAGGTAATAATGAAGAATTGAACGAAGTGGCCAAAGGATTATATGAAACCAGTGCTACAGGAATACAGGGCAGGATTGGTGGCGTTTATAAATTAAGAATTGAATTGTTCGGTGGCAGAGTCTATGAATCGTTGCCCGACACAATTTTAATCCCTGGCAAGGTAGATTCGGTATACCACGATTTCAATTCAAAGCTCAATCAAAAGGGCGTTCAGCAATATGGCTTTGATTTAAAGGCTAACACTACAGGTAACTCAGGCGCTGAAATGCGTTACATGTGGAAGCTGACCGGAATATTCAAGGCAATCACGCATCCTGAACTATATGATCCGGTAAAACCCAATGGGTGTTATCCAATACCTGAGTATTATGGAAGGTGTAATTTAATTCCACTCTGCACGGGCCTGAGAAATATAGGACTTAATGCCGCTCCAAAATGGGTAAGGGTTGGTCCTTGTGAATGTTGCACGTGTTGGTATAAACTGTTTAATAGCGCTCCTTTATTGAGTGATGACTTATTAACAAGCAAAGCAAACTTTACTGCCATGTTTATTGATAGGATTCCATTGGATCAATGGATATTCATGTTTAAAATTCACACGGAGGTTGCTCAATCTACACTGACCAATAATTCTTTTCTTTTTTTCAAAAGTATAAGTGATCAAAAAAAAGCAACAGGCAGCTTGTTCCAGCCAATCTCTGGTAAAATTCCAAACAATTTTATTCAGCTTGAGGGAACAACAGCACCGATAAACGGTATTTTTTACGCGGCAGGGGTTAGCACAAAAGGAATATATATTACACGAGATGATGTGCCCAATCAGAGCCTGATTCCGGAAGTCGATTTTAACATTCGTGGAATGGGGTGGTTTAGCTGTACGGAATTATTTCCAGAGGCTACAACAACTAAACCTGATTTTTGGCAGGATTAATAATATCGTTATCCTACTAAATTTGAAAATTGGAGTCGAGGTAACTCAAAATAGAAATAATCTCTTCACAATCTTAGTCCTCATTTTCAGATAAGCTTTTTTAAATTCTGGAGCCGCTCCCCGGATTCCCATATTGCAGAATATGGCTACGGTTATATCCTGTTTAGGAAAGTAAAACAGATCGGTGGTAGTTCCGATGCCCCTGCCTGAATGCCCTATCAGAAATTTGTACGGAAAACTTTTGTCGGCCATCAGGCCCAAGCCATAGTCTGGCTTCTTAGGATCATTCCAGGTGGTCATTTCCTTTAATGATTCCTTGCTTACTATTTTTCCCTTCATCAATGATTCTAAAAAGTGACTCGCTTCCTGTATGGGCGCATAAACACCATCATCTCCTATAAACCAGTTTGTAGTTTCAATGGTCCGTTTGGTTAGGTTTTCAATCTCGCCATCTTGATTTAAATCACCATAGTGATTTATTAGATGATCAGGCGGAGTTTGCCGGTAGTAGGTATTGTTAAATTCATTTTTCGCTAAGACATTTTTCCGGAGGTAATCGGTATGACCATGCTCCGTTACACTGTCCATAATCATTGCGAGTAACATGAAATTTGTACTGCTGTAGTGATAGGCTTCACCCGGCAAGCCCAATGATGGTTTTCCGAACACATATCGTTTTAACACATTCAGATGACTAAGTGTATCGAGTGACAGCTGTCCGGAAATATATTGTTGATTTAATACAGGATCTGTTTCATAATTATAAAGCCCTGAAGTATTACCCAGCAGATGCCTCACGGTAATGAGTTCTCCATGCGGTAAGCTTGTTATGATTTCCTTAGGTAGGTACAAACTGATTTTATCATCTAGTTTAAGAGAGCCTTCTTCCACCAGTTTAAGAGCGGCAACAGCATTGTACATCTTTCCAATGCTGCCTAGGGAAAAAATGTAATTCTTCTTTAGTGGGGTATTATTTTCAATATCCGCAAAGCCCGCCACTCCAATCCATTCGCCATAGTTTGAATCATTGATATAGATAGCAATACCTGGCAGTTTTTCAGCAGCCGCTCTATTGATAATCTTTTGGACTTTTTTCGCTTTAGGAGACTGCGAATAGCTAATCAGGATATGAGCTAAACTGAAAATGAATAGTAATATAATTTTGGATTTTCTGATCATTTGTGTTTTATCACCACTTCTTAATCAATTGACAACTAAATTGACGAGGTCCCCTATTCTAATCCATCAATATGCAACCTTTCTTACCTTTGTGGCGTCTTAGTTGCATTGTAAATAAAGGTTATGTTCCGCATATTTTTAGTCCCCTTACTTTTTGTATTCATTGCATTCAATTCCTTTTCACAAGGTGTAGGCATCCCATCCAAAAAAGCAGGCATTGGCTTTGGCAATTTGCCGATATTCTCAGGTCTCCGATTTAATTTCCGCGATAAAAATATTGAGAAGGTCAATGGCATCAATGTAACAGCCTGGCAACCGAAAAGCGAAGAGGATCAAACCGGCACCGTAAATGGAATCTCTTTAGGCTTACCACTTGCCATGGGTACCGAAAATAGAAATGGCATCGGCATTGGAATATTGGGGGTAGGTGCTACCAAAAATCTTACGGGAATTCATATTGGTGGTTTGGGTATTGGTGCAGGCGGAGATGTGAAAGGAATAAACATTGGCGGATTAGGCATTGGCTCCGGTGGTGACTTGAAAGGAATTAACGTTGGCGGTTTGGGTGCTGGTTCTGGCGGGACAGTCGCAGGTATAAACATCGGTGGACTAGGCATAGGGGCAGGCGATGATCTGAAGGGATTTAGTTTTGCCTTGTTGGGTGTAGGTGCAGGATCGAGTGTTTCCGGAATTACGATTGGTGGATTGGGCGTTGGTGTAGGAGAAAATCTTAAAGGCATTACTATTGGTGGATTAGGCGTTGGTGCAAGCGAAACGATCAGTGGTATTACGGTAGGCGGATTAGGCGTAGGTGCAGGTGAGCAAGTAAAAGGGCTGGCGGTAGCACTTATTGCCGTGGGCAGCCCGAAAGTAAAAGCGATAGCAGTGGCGCCAGTGGTGGGAGCGATTGATATGCAAGGTCTTATTATCGCACTGGCCTACATGAAGGTGGGGTATACCAACAAGAACAAGGATGAAAATGGAGAAGAAACACGTGAAGATGAAGAGGGTTCATTCAAAGGCATTTCCGTGAGTGCTTTCAATCAGATAAAAGGAAATCAGAAAGGGATAACACTGGGCGCGGTTAACTACACCCATACCATTAAAGGAATACAGATAGGTATTATCAATATTGTGAAAGAAAATCCAAAGGGACTTCGCGTATTGCCCATATTCAACACACGGTTTGGTAAGAAGAAATCAGTTCAGGAGTAGTCCTTAATCTTCGTGATTAGGAGAACCACAGCGCTATTGCCATAGCAACCACAGAAACGATCATGATGCGTTTGATCCAGACTTCACCGGCTTTCACAGACCAACGGCTTGCGTACCAACCACCCAGCGCGTGACCTATTGCCAGGATCAATCCAATCGACCAATTTATTTTCCCCTGATAGGCAAAGACAATTACAGATACTCCTGTGTACACAATGGCGGCAAATACTTTCACATAATTGCTTTTCACGAGACTTAAGTTGTTTACTAAGCTCAGTACAGCAATCACCAGGAACCCGATGCCGGCCTGAACAAATCCTCCATACACCCCAATGAACAAAAAGAAAAACGCACCGGTCCATTGTGCTTTCGGTGTGAGTTTCTCTTCTCCTTTAGATTTGAAGGGGTCGTAGAGAATCAACCCTACGGCCAGGATCATCACCACCACAAATATTTTTTTGAAAACGGCATCTGGAATTTGAGAAGCGAGAAAAGAGCCGAGCAGTCCGCCACCGAGGGACGCGATGCCCAAATAAATGGCGTAAGGCCAAGGCAGTTCAACGCCTTTGCTTCTGAATCCACCTACGGCAAAAATATTCTGAAAGAGAATGGCGACACGACTGGTAGCATTTGCAATGGTGATGGGCAAACCAATGAAGGTGAGAATGGGAACGGAGAATAATGATCCACCACCGCCTACCGTGTTAAGGAAGGCAGCGAGAAAGCCCACCAGAATGATCAAAGGATATTCGTACCAGCTCACTTTACTTTGGCATTACGAACAACTTTGGAAAACAAACCTGGGAAGTAGCGATCCACGTAGATGGCCAGTACTTCTTTTGTGCCACCGATATATACTTCACGTTTTTTATCTTCTATCGCACGAATCATCTTACGTGCAAACTTATACGGATGCATTCCTTTTTTATGCGTGTCATCTTTTTTGTTCTGAGGCGAACCATCGCCAAGCAAGGCCACCATGCTCAGGTTGGTATTGATCCATCCCGGGCAAACCAGCGTGACATAAATATTCCTGCTGTCTTTCCAAAGCTCAGCGCGCAACGAATCGAAGAAGCCATGCAAGGCGTGTTTAGCTGCTGCATATCCGGTGCGATAAGGCGTTCCGATTTTTCCCATCACGCTGCTTACGGTTACAAAATGTCCTGATCTTCGTTTGAGGAAATGGGGCAACAAATATTTTGTTAATGCCACGGTGCCAAAGTAATCGACCTCCATAATTCTACGATCCACGTCAAGTAAAGTATCTTTGGCAAGACTCCGCTGACTGATGCCTCCATTGTTGATAAGTATATCAATATGGCCAAAAAGTTGAATGGCCGCTTCGGTGTGTAATTGTAAGGTAGAGGGTTCGCTAAGGTCTAGCGGGAATATCCGAATAAAAGGTTGTGCTGCCGGAAGACAGTTTCCTTTTACTCGTTCGAG
The DNA here is from genome assembly GCA_043774805.1 of Cyclobacteriaceae bacterium. Classification (GTDB taxonomy): domain Bacteria; phylum Bacteroidota; class Bacteroidia; order Cytophagales; family Cyclobacteriaceae; genus ELB16-189. The sequence continues at coordinate 11,002 of JAYVTB010000016.1, forward strand.
TTCTTCTTTTCTGCGTGCAGAGATAATAAGACGGGCCCCTTTTTTTACGAGTTCGTAGACAAGTGCTTCTCCAATTCCTGATGATGCTCCCGTTATCCAGATTACCTGGTTGGTCAGTTTTCCCATTACTTAACTGGCGAACTTAATTTATGATTTTCAGAATAGACATATATGGTATATATGCCAATGGCTGTGCCAATAGGGAAGGAAAAAAGTTTGAAGCAACCTAATACCAGCAATAGGGTGAGTGACCAGCTTTTGTTATTAAGAAGTCCAACACCTCCGATAATGGAAGGTATAGAAAAGAAAATAATAATAATGACAGCCATGGTGCGAATGAAGGGCACCAGCCAAACGAACACCCATTGAACATCAGGGCCAGCTTCATCCATGATGAAAGGAATGATGATCGAAATGAAGGCGGATACCAGCAGCATGCCCAAAATCTGAAGTGATCCGGAAATGATGTAGAGGATGGCGAGAATTCTTTTGTGAACTTCCATGGACTTAATTTTCTGAAAGTTAATTCTTTTTATAGACTACAAAATCAAATGCATATGCGTGGCGGGCGTCTGCAGCATGATGTGTGCGCGAAACTTCCTGCCATTCTGCTGTAGCGAAAAAAGGGAACTGCGTATCACCGTCCAGCGTAGTATCAATTTCGGTGAGATAGAGTTGATCGGCATGCGGCATGCCCAATGCATAGATCTCGGATCCGCCAATGATGAACAACTCTTTTTCTCCTGCTGCTTTCGCGATAGCGAGGGCATCGTCTATCGAGTGTACGACCGTGCAGCCGGGAGCATGAAAATCTTTTTGCCGGGTAACAACAATATTGGTTCTGTTAGGTAGAGGCCTGAACTTATCGGGAATGGATTCATAATTTTTTCTCCCCATAATGACGTGATGCGCTTTCGTAGTTTGCATGAAGTACTTCATGTCATCAGGCAAGTGCCAGGGCAGGTCATTGTTTTTACCGATGATGCGGTTTTTTGTAAGTGCGGCTATAAGGGATATCGTCATGTTGACCAAATACTAAAGTTTATTACCTCTGAAAAATTCCTGAACATTCATTCTCTTTTTACCCTCTGGCTGAAATTCATCAATGGCAATCCAACCTTCGGCAGTTTTAATGTGAAGATATGTTTTGTTGTCAGTGGAAAGCTGTCCGCATTCCACAGAAGATAGTTCACTGTTGACTGTGGACAGCTCGCTGTGAACTTTAAACACTTTAAAGACCTTACCATTCAACAACGTCCAGGCAGCTGGATAGGGACTCAGCCCTCTCACAAAATTTCTAACTTGTTCGCTTGCTTGATTCCAATTGATCTGGCACGTCTCCTTAAATATTTTTGGGGCATGTTTAATTTCTGCTGAGGTGGTTTGTGGCAACGAAGGATAATCACCTTGTTCGATAGCTTGTACTGTTTTTAAAACTAAAGATGCACCTGTATGCATGAGTCGTTCGTACACCGTGCCAACATCGTCATCTGCCTTGATGATTTCTTTTTCCTGGAAGATGATACTGCCAGTGTCGATCTCGTGTTTGAGAAAGAACGTGGTGACACCCGTTTCTTTTTCTCCATTTATAATGGCCCAGTTGATCGGTGCCGCTCCACGATACTGAGGCAGCAATGAGCCGTGTAGGTTAAAAGTGCCTAACTTCGGCATTGCCCAAACCACTTCTGGCAACATGCGAAAGGCCACCACAATCTGAAGGTTGGCGTTGAAGCTTTTTAATTCCTCCAGAAACTCCGGTGACTTAAGATTGGTTGGCTGAAAGACTGGAACATTGTATTTCAATGCACATTCTTTAACAGGTGATGGGGTTAATTTCTGTCCGCGACCTTGAGGCTTATCAGCAGCTGTAATAACAGCCACCACATTAAATTTATACTTCAACAGTATTTCGAGGCTGGGTACAGCAAATTCAGGCGTACCCATGAAGATAATTCGGAGTGTATTCATTCAGGACTGCAAATATGGGTGAAAATGAAAATATTTTAACCCTCATGTTTTGATATATCGTATCATGATGTATATTCGTTCTATGTATTCAAAAGAACTGCTAAAAGGCACGATTTCAGCCATTATCCTTAAGTTATTATCCGAACAGGAGAAAATGTACGGATATGAGATCTCGATGAAGGTGAAAGAATTATCACAAGGGAAGATTGTCCTAAAGGATGGGTCGCTCTATCCGGCTCTTCAAAAAATGACCAGCGATGGATTGCTTTCCTTCAAGGAAGAAATGGTGGGTGGTCGTGTGCGTAAGTACTACTACATCACGCAGGAGGGACGTAAGGAAACAGTTGCCTATGTAAAGGAGCTTCAGGATTTTATAGCTACACTCAATCGAATTGTGTTTCCGGAATTTAAAACCTTATGAAGGTATCCTCCGAACAAATAGCGCACATTCATGAAGTGATCGACCAAAGTTCGATCACCATTGAAACGCTTAAGGATGACTTACTGGATCACCTTTGTTGTGTGGTCGAGGTCAAGATGACTAACGGTAGCGGATTTGAAATTTCTTTGAAGGAGGCATTGGATGAACTGGCTCCTGATGGGCTTAATACGATTCAACGCGAAACAATATTTCTCTTAAACTCAATTAAAATAATGCTTATGAAAAAGATCATGTATTCCATTGGCTTGATAACTTCCATCGCGATGACGATGGGAATCTTAGCTAAATTATTGCACTGGCCTGGTTCTGAAGAACTTTTTACTTATGGGTTTGTCGGATTTCTTTTGTTGTTCTTACCGATGCTTGCCATCGATCGCTACAAGCACAACCTTAGTAAGTCGTTGTCTGAAAAGCTAAGAATTGGATTAGGGTATTTAAGTGCATTTTTGATCGTGTTTTCAATAGCCTTTAAACTATTTCATCTGGACGGGGCTAATTTATTATTGTTAAGCGGTATGTGTGTTTTAAGTTTTGGATTTCTTCCCTTCTTGTTTTTTAACATGTACAAGAAATCACTTTCCTGATTTCAGCATTAAATCCGGCATTGATTTGCCGGATTTAATCTCTCATATTTTTACGCATATACTTTTTGCAGATCGGGCATTCCGTCCACACATGACCACGTGCCGGACAAAATTCTCTCCCGAAATAAATGATCTGTAAATGTGCTTTGTTCCACTTGTCTTCAGGAATCAATCGCTTCAGATCCTTTTCCGTCTGCTCCACGTTTTTTCCATTCGTTAATCCCCAACGATAAGCAAGTCGATGAATATGTGTATCTACCGGAAAGGCAGGAATTCCAAACCATTGCGTCATAACCACCGAGGCGGTCTTGTGTCCTACAGCAGGGAGTTCTTCCAGATATTCAAAGGTGTTGGGCACTTGGCCACCGTGTTTATCAATTAAAATTTTTGACAAACCATGAATCCCTTTCGACTTCATTGGTGAAAGCCCGCATGGTTTAATGATCTCGCGAATCTCTTCTATAGATAATTTCACCATGTCATAGGGGTTGTCGGCTAACTTGAATAACGATGGCGTTGTTTTGTTTACGCGTTCGTCAGTGCATTGTGCGGAGAGCAACACCGAAATCAAAAGTGTATAGGCATCTTTATGACCAAGGGGAACTTCCGGCTTAGGATAATACTTGTCCAGTATTTTTAAGATGTCGTTTACTTTTTCCTGTTTGGTCATGATGGCTATAACTCCAGTAAGATTAAATCAAGGGATTTGATGGACGTGAAGCCTTTATCAAAAGTAATGAGTGGAATATTTTTATAAATTGAAGTTGCCGCAATTATCGCGTCAGGGACTTTAATTTTAAACTCTTGCTTTAAAGCAATGGTTAATTTGTTTATTTCTTCAGAGTAGGATTCCTTAATACAAGCGGACAACATCCCATTAATGCTTCGCAATTCCTGATTAGAGATTCCGAATTTCCCTTTAAGTTCAATCTCACTAATAAATGAATAATGCCATTCAGCCTCTAATAATGGCTTTAGCGATGGATGTTTATCCAATAGAAAAATGAATGCATTTGTATCGGCAAGATATTTATCGCCATTCATCCCTTACCTTTTTTTGATAAGCAAGAGGATCTCCGTAAGCCCCCTGTAACTTTCCGTAGAAATCAGAAAGCTTCTTTTTCTTTTTTTTTCTGGCAAGTGAAAGTTTCTCCAAAGCCTTTTTGGTTTCTTCTGGTTTTTGCCTGGATTTGATTCTCACAATCATATTATAAAAATAGTGATTTTGTTGGGTTTAGAATCACAAAATCAATTCCCTCTTGCTTGAAGCCAGAAGCTTGCAGCTTATTACGGATACAACAAATACTTCTTTCTCTTTGCCTTAAATGCATCCAACCCTGGCTTCCAACTGGCGCGAATTTGTTCTTCTGTTAATCCGTCTTTGATCTGTTGCTTCAATTGCGTAGTTCCGGCCAGTTTATCAAAGTAGGGTATAAAGAATTTTTCCTTGTCGGGATACTTTTGGTAGAAAAGTAACACGTATTGCAAATCAACTTTTCGAGCCGGAGTAACCGTGCGTAAATCCATTCCATAACACAGCTGATTTTTCAATGGCGGTTCGATTGAAACGCCTTTAATCGGCACGGGCGTAAATGTAAACGTCATGTCTTTCTGGTCTTTCAGTTCTGGGCTTCCCAAAATCTGGAAAGGAGTGGGTGTGCCTCTTCCCAATGAAACAGCGGTACCTTCAAAAAGGCAAATGGAAGGATACAATCGCACTGCCTGATTATTGGGTAGATTAGGAGATGGTCTCACTGGAAGAGAATAGTCATCATCGTGTTTCCAGTTCTTCATCTTGATCACTTTGAGATTACATTTTTTTCCTCCGTTCAACCAGCCTTCACCATTCACCATCTGGGCATATTCACCTACCGTCATGCCGTGCGTGATCGGTATAGGATGTATGCCCACAAACGATTTTAATTCCGGTTGCATGATAGGACCATCCACATAACTTCCGTTTGGATTGGGTCGATCGAGAATAATCAGCTGTTTATTATTTTCAGCACAGGTTTCCATCAGGTAATGCATGGTGCTGATGTAGGTATAAAAGCGGGCACCTACATCCTGAATATCGAAGATCAGAATATCCAGGTCTTTTACCTGTTCAGGTGTGGCCTTGAAATTTTTTCCGTACAGCGAAACCACCGGCACACCGGTTTTTGAATCTACGGCATCGGTTACATGCTCACCATCGGCAGCATCACCACGAAAGCCATGCTCGGGGCCGAAGATTCTTTTTACCTCAACTTTGAGGGTGACCAATGTATCCGCCAAATGTGTTTTACCCAACTGAGAAGTGTTGTTAACGACCAAACCTATGCGTTTCCCTTTTAGCAAGGGCAACAACTGATTTAACTGTTCTGCCCCTACACTGACTTTTGGTTTTTGTGCCTCACCGATGATGGCCGACAACAAAAAAACTGATAACACCCAAATCCTGATCATTTCTTTTTATTTTGGCGAACTGTAAATCCAAAATTAAGCCATTCTTTGAACCTTTCGTATTTCATATCAAAAAGAATCCGCCAGGGGAATGGTGATAGCTTTTCTTCCATCATTCACAAAATAGCGGTGGCCAGTATTGCCATCGGCTTATCAGCGGCTATTGTTTCATTTCTGATCATGCAGGGATTTCAATCGGAGGTGAAGAACAGGATTTATTCATTCAGTAATCATCTGCTCATTACTAAGTACACGATGAATAATGCGGTGGAGGAGCAACCCTTTAAATATGTAACGGATCTTCAGCAGCATCCGGAGCAATTTGGATTCGTAACCTGGATGCAGGAGTACAGCCACAAAGCCGGGTTGATTAAATCGGAGGATGAGGTGATGGGTATTGTCTTTAAAGGTATTGGAAAGAGTTTTGATAAGGATCAGTTTTCTGAAAATCTGGTTGAAGGCCGATTCATTCACCTTCCGGATTCAGGCTATGCCCGCGAGATTGTATTAAGTCGGATAATCGCAGATAAGATCAATGCAAAAACAGGAGATGACATTGTTGTTCATTTTTTTCAAAACCCTCCACGCTTCCGTAAGCTAAAGGTTACGGGAATTTATGAAACCAATCTCTCAGATTATTTTGATGGAAAAGTAATCATAGGAGATATCCGGTTGGTGCAACGATTAAATGATTGGCCTGGCGATGAAGCCGGTGGGTTGGAGGTGAGGGTAGACTTGAATTATTTCTCCGGTTTTGAGTTATGGAAAAATGCATTTATGCACCATCTGCAACGTATTGACGAAGTGGTCCTCAGCAATCCTGACTATACAGGTAATCGGTTTTTGGGAAGCCTCTCTGCATTATGGGAGTTTAAATATGATCACGATAAAGCGGCTCTCGAAGCCACAGCACAAAAAATAGGAGCTTCTATGGATTATGACCTTTATATTGAAACGGTACGCGACAAATACATCCAGGTGTTTGAGTGGCTTGATCTGATTAAGCGGCAAGTGAGAATTTTATTGGTGATTATTCTTGTTGTGGTATGCGTGAATATGATTTCAGTGATTTTGATTCTGGTGATGGAGCGCACCCAGATGGTTGGAATCTTAAAGGCCATGGGCGCTCAGGACGGCCTCGTGCGTTCTGTGTTTGTATATAATGGGATGAGTTTAATTGGCAAAGGGCTTTTGCTGGGCAATGTCATTGGCTTAGGTCTTTGCTTCTTGCAGGATTACTTCAAATTTATTCCACTCGATCCTCATGATTATTACATGGAGTATGTGCCGATAGAGTGGGGTTGGGGCACAGTCGTTCTATTGAACTTAATAGTATTTGCCACGGTGACGTTGGTATTGCTACTGCCTACGCGATTCATCACACGCATTAATCCCATTCAGGCCATTCGATTTGACTAACAATATCATTGCCTAAAGAAAAGTGTGTTTGATCCCCCCAATGTGTGGAATTTCTCTACAATTTTTTTAATCTACGAATCTTGTAAATTCTTGACAGCCTCTCATTATCAGGGTATTATCATTTTTACTAAGCACCCGCGGAGATATGTCTGGCTTTTTGCAGGAGTGGTTTCAACTAAACACAAATTGCTATGGTACAGAAATTAATGCTTGGAGTAGTTGCAGTGGCCTTCTTAGGCAGTTGCAATGTCAAAGAAAACAAAGATTTAAAAGCTAAGGTAGACTCACTTAGCATGGAACTGAACGCCAGCCAACAAGTTGCGGCCCAGCTTCATGATGTAAGTGTCATGCTGGATTCAATCGAGTCAAGCCGTGTGATTTTAAGAGAGGGTGTAGTTGAAAGCACAAACTATAACGACTATGCGACCCGCATGAAAAACCTGAACAACTACATCAAGGAAACACAGGGTAAACTTGAAGAAATGGAAACTTCTCTGAAGAAGTCGAAAGCATCTTCAAATACTTTTGCAACTATGGTGAAGAAACTTAAGGCCGAATTGGAAACCAGTACGCAACAAGTAGCCGCTCTTCAGATTGAGGTTGAAAAATACCGCGCTGAAAATCAGATGCTCGCAAGTACAGTGGTTCAGAAAGATTCTTTGATAAGTAGTAATACTGAAGTGATCAAAGTGAAAGAGCAGGATATCGCAGCGCTGGAAGCAAAAGTGACAGATATTTCAACCAATGCCACCATGACAAAGGCTGATCTATTGTATGCACAAGGCCAGGCGCTTGAAACTGCAGCAGATAGGACAAAACTTGCTCCACGCAAGAAGAAAGAAACTCAACGTGAGGCATTGGAACTTTACAAACAATCTTACTCTTTAGGTAAGCAAGAAGCGAAAGCGAAAATTGAAGCATTAGAAAAAGAGGTTAGCTAATAAGAGAGGGGTTTTAAAAAAGAAGGCCTATCTGGGAAACCGGGTAGGTCTTTTTCATTTTATAGAGAATCTGAAAGATCAACCTTTTGCGGTTGACTTGATTGAACCGTGAACATTGAAGCTGTGTATCAAACAAAACAAAAAGCATCCAGGAAGTAAGCCTGAAGAAAGGCGCGGAAGCCAAGGCACTAAAGTTTGATAAGGATGAAAAATCGATTGAATAAATGTCAATTGCTATCCATTAATGAAAAGAAGGCAGGGATTTCCCGGCTTTCTTTTTTATTTTTAACCCATGGCCCCTGTATTGTTGATCGAAGATGACCGCACCTTTTCAAAGATCATCGAAGGGTTTTTGACAAAGCATCACTTTCATGTGAAGGCCTGCTACACTGGTACGGATGGACTAAAAGCATTCTATGAACAGGAATTCCAGGTTGTATTGTTAGATTATCGCCTTCCAGATTCTACCGGCCTCGAAATATTAGAGGAATTGAAAAGAGCAAAGCCCGAGGTGGCAGTCATCATTATGACCAGCTTTACGGACATTCGCACTGCTGTTAAAGCCATGAGGGCCGGTGCACTGGAATACATCACCAAACCGGTAAATCCTGATGAGTTGCTCATGTTGATGAAGGAAGCCATGGTGAAAGGGGAGGATACAGCATCAACTCCAGACAAACTTGCGGATTTTGTTGAAGGAAAGTGCGAGGCCTCGCGCCAGCTCTTTGAACACATTCGCCTGGTTGCACCAACTGATTTAACCGTGATCATAGAGGGAGAAAGCGGTACCGGAAAAGAACTGGTTGCCCGCTCTATTCACCAATTGAGCAAGCGATCAAACAAACCCTTTGTGGCAGTAGATTGTGGTGCATTATCAAAGGAGTTGGCAGCAAGTGAATTGTTTGGTCATCGAAAAGGATCATTTACGGGTGCGATGCAAGACAAAATGGGTCAGGTTGAAGTTGCGCAGGGCGGTACTTTGTTTTTGGATGAGGTTGGCAATCTTTCCTATGAGGTACAGATCAAATTATTGCGTGCTATCCAGGAACGCGTGATCCAACCTATTGGAAGTAACAAAGAAGTGAAGGTAGATGTTCGCATTATTACCGCGACCAACGATGATTTGTTTGAAAGTTCGAAGCAGGGTACGTTTCGAGAAGATCTATATCACCGATTGAATGAATTCAAATTGTATGTGCCCCCTTTGCGCAGACGCATGGAAGATTTGACTGAGTTTATGAAATTTTTCAGAATCAAAGCAAACCAGGAATTGTCACGATCTACCTCGGGATTTTCAGATGAGTTTACAGAGATATTTAAAAAGTATGATTGGCCTGGCAACTTGCGTGAAATGAAAAACGCAATTAAACGGGCCGTACTTCTTTCAAAAAATTCCATCATTGACGCAGACACCTTGCCACAGGAAATGGTACTAGCCATAGCTCAAGCAAAGATTGGATCAACCATAAATCCGTATGATTTAAAAGCGCAACAAGAGATTAATGAGCGTGATGCTATTATTAAAACATTGCTGCAAGTGAAGTATAATAAATCAAAAGCAGCTCGCTTGCTTAATATCGATCGCAAGACCTTGTATCTTAAAATGGAAAAGTACAAGATCGAAGGTTAAACAGATTTAATGTCTGCTGAGGAGTTAACCAATTCTTTTTTAAAACTCCGGATTTGTTCAATGACCAGATTTAATTCAGTGAGCTCAATTAATTCCACCCCTGTGTTCAGTTGCTGCTCGATGAGTTTCAACTTATTGGATAGGGTCCTCGCACCAAACTGACCAATACGGCCCGCTAATTGATGAATGATTTCCCTGGCTCCCTGTAAGTCCTGATCCAGAAGCCGCTTCTCCAAATCAATCATGTTTTTAGAAGTTTCGCTTTCAAATTCTTCAATAATGGAATTCATAAGACCCTGGTCACCCATGGTCATTTTCTCCAGGTAGGATAGATCAATTTCATTTTTGTCAGTGTTGGCCAGCCCGAGTGTTTCTAATAAATCCTGCTCACGGAAAGGTTTGGTCAGAATACGATCAAATCCACTATGCATGATCGATGCGTGTTCTTGTGGAAGGACATGCGCTGTTAAAGCAATAACCTGAAGGTTCGGTGCTTTTGCTTTTAACTGCCTGCATAATTCAACTCCACTGATATTGGGCATGCGAATATCCATAAAGATGATCTTCACACCCGATAAATCTTCATTCAATACAAGTGCTGGGTCTTGAATGGTGCGATGGGGTATCTGATTATTTTTTAAAATGATACTACATAGTTTTAAAATCAGTGGATCATCGTCAACTACCCATACCATACCTGAATAAGATACTGGTATTGTGAGTGGTTGCTCTGTTTTAACCGGTGTGAGATTTTTTTCAAAGTCTATAACTATAGTGAATACAGACCCAACTCCCATTTCACTTTTTACCTCGATGGTGCCTTGCTGTAATTCAACAAGCCTTTTTACAATAGATAAACCAAGGCCCGAGCCGCCATATTGCCTGTTAATATTTCCTTCACCTTGTTCAAATTGTTTAAAGATGCGTTCCTGATCTTGTTCGGGAATCCCCTTTCCCGTATCGCAGATTTCAAATTGACAGGTAAGGTGAGTTTCAGTTTCGCTCCTGATCACGCAACTAAACCGAACATTGCCTTCCGCTGTGAACTTGATGGCATTACTCAGTAAATTATATAAGATTTGACGCAACCGAAATGGGTCACCCAACACCAGGGAAATAGTTTCGGGAATATTCACCATGAATGACAAATTCTTCTGTGTTGCTTGAATACGAACCACCGAAGCTATTTCGGTGACAAGTTCGTCCAGTTGAAATGGTTCTTTTGATAGGATGATCTTGCCCGATTCAATTCTACTAAAATCAAGTACCTCATCAACAATATGGAGGAGATGTTCTGAAGATCGTTGAATCGCATTCAGCATTTCCAGATGCGGCTCGTTCTTTAACTGTTCTGTGAATCCAATGATCGATTGAAGCGGTGTGCGGATTTCATGACTCATGTTCGCCAGGAAGCGCTGCTTCACCTGGCTCAATTGCTCCGCCTCATCTTTGGCTTTGATAAGTTGAAGACGGTAGAAATTACTTTTTGAAATATCTAGCAGAATTAAAAATACCAAGATGGTGGCCAGTAAGAAGAAAACAATAATGATAACGCTAATGCGATTGATACTGTATGCCACCATCGATGCAGCCTCTGCATTTTTGGTTTCAATGAGTTTCATTTCCTCGTTTTCGACTTCTTGCAAAATGGAAAGCAACTGGTTGATCAAGGCAATGTTTGTGTTGATTAGGTTTAGCTCACGCTCCAGTATTTCCCTGGTTCGCACATCCTTGTTGTCGTCAAGTTTTTTCATAATGTTGCCTATTTCAAGAAGGGCGCTATCCTGACGGGCTACAGCCAGAGTGTCTATTTTTATACTCACTTCTTCTGTTACGGCCATACGATTGTCTGATACCGTCTCTGCCTCTTGCTTTTTTTTGCTAAAGAGACGATTGAAGAAATTCCTTTTTTTTTCTTCCGGCAGGTAAGTAGTGGTGGTGGTTTTGGTTTGATGTGTCGTTACACTGCTATCGGCCGTTGGTTTGATATTTACAAGAATATCGGAGAGTGAATCGAGTTGAAGAGAGAAAGACTTATCGGATATAAAATCAGATTTCAGTTTTAAGTATTCGATCAACAGATAATCGCGTTTTGCCAGGATTCTCGTCATGGCTTGAAGTCGCTCTGGCTGCTGGCTGCTTTCCCAATTCATAAGGCTAAGGGAATCCAGCGTGGCGGTCAGTTTTTGAGATTCCAGCAGAAATGCATGATACGGTTTGCCTGGATTTCGTATGGCATCGGCTCTTTGTTTCTGATCTAACTGCGTTATTTGCTCAAAGAGTGTGTTAAGCGTTCTTAATTTTTGATTGGGTGTTGAGAGTTCATCTACCTTAATCAGTAAGCTGTCAAAACTTACATACGTAGTAAACAATGCAAGACCAATGGCTGAGCAGGTAAGTAGAAAAGCAGCAATCACTTTTCCGCGCATTCGTAATAAAAACGATTTTTCTTTCATGAATGTAAATTCCTATGCTTGCTCTTCAAATTTATCAGCGTCAATTTCTTCACAAACGAGGAAAGGGTACAATCCGTTCCTCTGTTCTACTGGGGCATTGGCCAAAAGGTTGTTTAAGGCTTTGAGGGCCATCTATAAACTCCATATTTAACCAGATCTTGTGCCCCAACATAAAAGGGTAATAGAAACCGGAGTAAAATATAGTTTGATTTCATGATCGCAGCGACTTTATTTAGTGTCGTTAAATAGCAGTGTTTTATCCGTCTCCTTAATTTGTTCTAAGCAAAAGTTATATAAATCCTGCGATGCCGATTTTGAATATTCCTGGTGATCCTCCTGATACTCTTTTTTTAGTTCTCTTAATTGATCAATCAGTAAAGTAGTGGCGGAGTACGCTTTTGATTTGTCAGCCTGAGATTCAAATTCGAAGCGAAACGCTTTAGCCATAAATGTATATTGGTGTTCCTGAACTGCTTTGAGTTTTTTTACGGTTTTAATGTATAGTGAATCAGCAGGTATACCGTAGGTAAGCAAATTTGTATACGCAACCTCCCAATCATTCTGAGAGATGATATTCATGATTTCCGCCCTATGTTTAAAGCATTTTTCCCACATGTAATCCCTGGCTTTTATCGGTTCTTTTTCCACAACGGCAATTCGGCTGGCTTCAACAATATCTTCGTCCAACAGTTCATAAAATGATAATTGGATTTGAATGACTTGATTTACCTTATTCCATGTCTTTGCAATTTCAACCCGGGTGCGAGTGGCATTTTCACGCACTTGAATATTTTGTTCACTGTTCCAGGTGACTACCACCGAGATGGCTGAGACCATGATGGATAATACTGTCATTAACTCACCGACAGTAATGGTCTTATCCAGAGTAAAGGGCATTTTCATATCCGCTGGTTATGCCACAACGTACTTCTTAAACCAACTTTGCATCGTCATTTGAATTACGCCAAGAAAGGCCTCTTTAAAAATGCCCACTGACATTTTACTCTGACCACGGGTGCGATCAGTGAAAATGATGGGCACTTCGTTAAGTTGGAAGCCATACTTCCACGTAAGGAACTTCATCTCGATTTGAAAGGCATAACCAATAAATTTTATTTCATCAAGGGGAATGGTTTCAAGTACCTTTCTGCGGTAACACACGAAACCTGCCGTGGTATCGTGCACGGGTATGCCGGTAATAAGCTGTACATACTTGCTGGCAAAGAAAGATAGCAGCACCCGGGCCATAGGCCAGTTCACCACATTCACTCCGCTCGCATAACGCGATCCGATACTTAGGTCATTGCCCCCCTCTGTGCAGGCAAGATAAAGATTGATCAAGTCTTTTGGGTTGTGAGAGAAATCTGCATCCATTTGCAGGATGAAATCAAAGTGGTGCTGAATGGCATAACGAAATCCCTCAATGTAGGCAGTGCCCAGTCCAAGTTTGCCAGTACGTTGAATTAAATGAAGCCTGGTCGTTTCTGTGGTGTTGTAATTATTTTGTAGATCTTTTACGATATCAGCAGTGCCATCTGGTGAGTTGTCATCCACAATCAGAATGTCAAAATCCTTAGTGAGTGACACAACAGCATCAATGATCAGGGTGATATTCTCCTTTTCATTATAGGTAGGTATAATGACGATAGCGTTATTCAAATCCTTTTGGTTTTAGGGGAAGGTAAACAGATATGATCAGCGAACAAAAGGGGGAAATCGCTTTACTAAACCACACAAGTCACCACCTGTAACAAAACTAAAAAAAAGGGACTGCTAAACAATCCTCGTACCGGTAAACTGCCTTACAAATATGAATACCCTGCGCAGAAAGTAAGGAATGTGTATTATTGAGCTCAAATTCAGAAGAAATGATTCGATGTGTGTTTTTAGACCGTGACGGAGTGCTCAATAAGGACAACCCAAACTATACTTATCAGATAGAGAATTTTGAGATTTTGCCAGGTGTAGTGGACGCCATAACATTGTTAAAAGATGCCGGCTATTTATTGGTCGTAGTTACTAATCAATCGGGCATTGCTCAGAAAATTTATACGGAAGCTCAGATGAAGGAGTGCCATAGCTATTTGCAGTCAGCCTGTGCGCACCGCATTGATCATTTTTATTTTTGTCCACATCATCCATCGGTAACCGCTTCGCTGGCCCGAAAACCCGGTACACTCATGTTTGAAAAGGCGATTGCTAAATTCAATATCGACACAACAACTTCGTGGATGGTGGGCGATCGTGGAAGAGACATAATTCCGGCCCGCGACCTCGGTATAGCCACAATACAAATTGGTCATGAGATTGAGCCCATCAATAAAGCCGACTTTATTGTTGATGATTTACTGAGGGCAGCTCAACTCATTCTTTCAAAAGCGTAGTGAAAAAAAAGGTGCCGGATTAGTCTGACACCTTTAAGGTTTAGGAATAAAGCCAATTGGCTACACAACTTCTTCTACCTGTAGTTGCCTGGCAAGTTTCTGTTGTATCTCATAAGGCACGGGCACGTAGTCAGCAAACTTCTGATTGAAACTGGCCCTGCCTTGCGACAATGAACGCAAAGACGTAGAGTATTTATTCAATTCAGCGAGTGGAGTTCTGGCCTTGATAACCTGGTAATTTCCCTTTGTATCAATACCCATGATCAAGGACCTGCGTGTTTGCAGATCTCCCATCACATCACCCATGATTTCTTCCGGTACCACTACCTCTAGGTCACAGATGGGTTCAAGTAACTGCGGTTCCGCCTGCATGAAAGCGTCTTTGAAGGCCATCATGCCGGCAATCTTGAATGAAATATCATTCGAATCTACCGGGTGCATCTTTCCGTCATATACCATTACGCGCACATCGCGCACATACGATCCGGTTATAGGTCCTTCTTCCATTTTTTCCATCACGCCTTTCAGTATAGAAGGGATAAAACGGACATCAATCACTCCACCCACGATGCAGTTATAGAATACAAGTCTGCCACCCCATTCTAGCTCAATTATTTCTTTTCCTCGAACGGAATGTTCGGTAGGCTCGGGCATCCCCTCAAAGTAAGGTTCTATTTTCAGGTACACTTCACCAAACTGACCTGCACCACCAGATTGTTTTTTATGCCGATAATTGGCAAGCGCTGGTTTGCGAATGGTTTCACGGTATGATATTCGCGGAGCTATAAAATCTACATTGAGTTTGTAGGTATTCTCCAGGTTCCATTTGCACACCATAAGATGCATTTCGCCTTGTGCGGAGAGTATCAGCTGTTTCAGTTCTTTAGAAAATTCCACTTCAATAGTAGGATCTTCCTGGTGGATTTTCGTCAGCACTTCTCCTATTTTTTCATCGTCCGTCTTTGTTTTGGCAATCACAGCAGTGCGAATGCGAGGCTCCGGAAATACAATTGGATCAATGGTAACATCAAATCCTTTGGCATGTAGTGTTTGGTTGGTGTAGGTGTCTTTTAACTTAAGCGTAGCACCGATATCACCGGCTACTAATTTATCTACCGGGTTTCTATTTTTTCCATCCATGATGAAGAGCGAATGAAAACGTTCTATCGCACCGGTTTGACTATTGATAAGTTCAGAGTTGCTGTTTATTTCTCCTGAAATCACTTTAAAGAAGGAGAGTTTTCCAAGGTTAAGTTCCAATTGAGATTTGAAAACAAATAACACCGTTGGCTTGGTTGGATCGAAAGGAATTTCTTTTCCATCCGCGGTCAATTCTGGTTTTGCTTCGCGTGGAGTAGGGGCCACATTGTCGATGAAGCTCATCATTCGGCCACTGCCCATATTTTTCTTGGCCGACATCACAAAAACAGGGAATACACCATGATGAATCATTCCAAGTTTTATCCCCTGCCGCATTTCATCTTCATCCAGCGTTCCCTTTTCAAAATATTTTTCCATCAGATTTTCATCATTCTCGGCCGCCTTCTCCACCAATTCATTGTGAAGCTGATTAGCTTTTTCTTTTTCTGATTCAGGTATTGGAAGCTTCTGGGGTTTTCCTCCTTCTGCAGGGAATTTATACATCACCATGTTCAGCAAGTCAATGATGGCATTAAATCCCTCACCCTGGTTTAGCGGATATTGCATCTGGGTGACTGCGCTGCCATAACTATTTTTGAGGGCTACCAATGTTGAATCGAAATCTGATTTGGGATGGTCTACCTGGTTGATGGCAAATATGATTGGCTTCTTAAACTGATCTACGTAATTCCAGATTAACTCGGCACCCACCTCTAAACCATTTTGTGAGTTGATGACCATTACACAGGTATCGGCAACGCGCAGAGATGAAATCATTTCGCCAACAAAGTCATCAAAACCCGGAGTGTCGATAATGTTGATTTTATAATCTTTCCATTCCGTGTGCATGGTGGTGGCAAACACGGAGTTGCCCCGTTCCTGTTCAATTTCGTGATAGTCGCTTATGGTGTTCTTTCCTTCAATGGTACCTCTGCGGTGAATAATTCCGGCTTCAAATAACATGTCTTCGGCCAGCAAGGTCTTGCCGGCCTTTGGCGCCCCCAACAGTACAATGTTTTTAATGTGTTTTTCATCATAGACTTTCATGGCTGTATAGTTTTAAAGTTAATAATGCCGCAGAATGCGCCAGAGAGACAGTCAGAAAAATAGAGCGGGGCATTTCGCGTGCGTTCAATTCGTTTCGTAGCCAAACTGGTTACGATTTACGTCAAGCGAATTAGTAAATGAATATACTGATATAATATGATATAAATCAACTTTGAAATTGATTAACCTCACTCATAGCCATGAGTGGAAATTTACTATGTGTGAGTGGTTTTAAAGTTTTACCGGCTCCTTGCGCTCGCTTTCGTAGCCCAGCAATGTCATCATGCTCTTGCTGGTTTGCTCAGAGGCGAATAGCTCAGTGGTAATTTCCCCGTCTTCATTTCGGTTGATGAGCACATGCTTTGGTGCCGGAATGAGACAATGCTGGATGCCACCATATCCTCCTAAAGATTCTTGGTACGCCCCGGTGTGGAAGAACCCAATATATAAGGGTTCTTCATCCGTGATCATTGGCAAGAACACTTCCCCCGTGTGGGCCTCGGAATTATAATAGTCGTGGCTATCGCAGGTGAGGCCTCCGATATTTACTTTGTGATAGGGGTCATCCCACTTATTCACTGAGAGAAGAATATATTTTTGATTGAGTCCCCATACGTCCGGCAGGTGCGTGATAAAAGAACCGTCAATCATGTACCAGAGCTCCTTGTCATTTTGCAATTTCTGATCCACCATCGAATATAGAACGGCTCCACTTTCGCCAACGGTAAAGCTTCCAAACTCCGTGAAGATATTTGGCACCGGCACATTATTTTTTTCGCAAATCCACTTGATGTTTTCCACGATCTGTTCGATCATGTATTTGTAATCGTATTGGAAGGTAAGAGAAGTCTTGATGGGAAAGCCTCCTCCGATATCAATTGAATCCAATGTATCGCAGATTTTTTTCATCTCGCAATACTTGAAAATAAAACGGCTGAGTTCACTCCAGTAGTAAGCGGTGTCTTTGATGCCGGTGTTAATAAAGAAGTGTAGCATCTTCAACGAAGCTTTACTGCTCGGCTGAATTTTTTCTTTGTACAATGGAATGATATCGCTGTAGCGGATACCGAGGCGCGAAGTGTAAAATTCGAACTTTGGTTCTTCGTCAGCCGCCACGCGAATGCCTACCTGATAGGGGAGATTCACATTTTTTTCGTAGGTATCAATCTCGCTGAGGTTATCTAGAATAGGCACACAGTTGAATCCATCATTAAGAAGTTCCGTGATGTATTGCTTATACTGTGGCATTTTAAAGCCATTGCAAAGAATGTGGGTTTCTTTTGAAATCTTTCCGCGCTCATAGAGTGTTCGCACGATCGGAATATCGTAAGCCGAAGAGGTTTCGATATGCACATCGTTATTCAACGCTTCTTCCAAAATAAAGTCATAGTGCGATGACTTGGTGCAATAGCAATAGGTGTACTTGCCGTTGTATTTGAAACGCTCCATGGCATTGTTAAACGTGGCCTGGGCGAAACGAATATTTTCGCTGATACGCGGCAGGTACGTGATCTTGAGTGGGGTGCCATATTGTTTGATGATGTCCATTAGGGGAACATCATTGAACAACAATTCATGGTCTCTCACCTTGAATTCTTTTTGGGGAAATTCAAAGGTTTGTTCAATCAGCTCACGGTAGCTCTTCATTTTTTATTGATAGTTGTTCGTTTGTGGTTGATTGGAGGTCTGCCGAGCAACGAACAACGATCAACCAACAACCTAAAAATAGGGTGCAATATTGTGATAATTTTGCCATCTTTGCAATACACTAAAACAGTCATGGTAAATCGCTTTCCACGCTTGCTTTTTGTCCCTGTCCCCGCAGGGCTTCATGCACTGCCCGACTTCTGACGGCAACG
Source organism: Cyclobacteriaceae bacterium (assembly GCA_043774805.1). Classification (GTDB taxonomy): domain Bacteria; phylum Bacteroidota; class Bacteroidia; order Cytophagales; family Cyclobacteriaceae; genus ELB16-189. Next base: position 29,317 of record JAYVTB010000016.1, read on the forward strand.
GAAAAACCCGCCTTTTCAGGCATTTTTGCGATCCACCCAATCATTCTTAAAAGACTTTAATTAGTAGTTCCTGTGAAAGAGATTAAAATCATCGAGGTAAAATCTGAGATCGGGGCAGGCACACGAGGTGCCAGCCTGGGCGTGGAGGCAATGAAAATCGCCAGCCTTGACTTGAAGTCAGATTTGTTCAGAAGATATGACTCCATCGAAGTTGAAAACGTGAACGAGTTACTTTTTGATGGTGCCGAACACTCACATGCCAAATTTATTGATGGTGTACTGATCATGGAGGAGCGGGTTTGCCTTGAGGTGTATGAACAGATTTTTGATGACTACTTTCCATTGATTATGGCAGGTGACCACTCTACCGCCTATGGCACTATTGCAGGTATTAAGAAGGCATATCCTAAGAAAAGAATTGGCGTAATCTGGATTGATGCTCATGCCGATATTCATACTCCCTATACCACCCCATCGGGTAATATGCACGGTATGCCTTTGGCGATGGCTTTTGGATTCGACAACTATGAATGTAAGGTGAATGATCCAAGAGGCGAAACAGTAGACTATTGGGAGCAAATTAAAAATGTGGGTATGCAGGGGCCTAAAATTCAACCTGAAGACCTGGTCTATATTGCTGTCCGAGATCTGGAAAAACCTGAAAACTACCTGCTTAATAAATACAATATCAACTTCATCGAAGTTGAAGAAGTGAAAAAATTGGGAGCCGCCACTATTGCTATCAAGGCCTTGCAGATGCTGGATCATTGCGATGTGATCTATGTTTCGTTTGATGTGGATAGTATTGACAGTCGGTTCTCCACGGGCACCGGCACTCCTGTACCCAATGGACTTACCGTGGAAGAAGCAAAAGTTTTAAATGCTGAACTCTGCAAAGATTCAAAAGTTTGCGCCTGGGAAATTGTTGAAGTGAATCCCACGCTTGACACCGAGAATCGGATGGCCGAAAGTGCCTTTGAAATTCTGGAGGCATCGGTAAATTCTATTGTAAGTCGACCTGTGATGGCCGAGTGATTAGAATTTTTTATTTTTAGATCAACTTCGCGACAGTGGTTAAAGTAAACTTAAGCCATCCTTTCAGCTATTACCTTTATATTGTATTCCTCTGTCTTATTGAAATTAATGCGTTTGCTCAATATGAAACCGCCAATTGGATATTCAGCGAGTACACGCTGAGTTTTGTCAGCGAAAATCCAGTTGCAACAAATCCAGTGATTTCCAATTTTAAAGGTGCCTTTGCATCGTGGTCATCTGATTCTGGAGTGATCACAATATCAACAGATGGAAGCACCGTATGGAATGGAAAAGGAGAAGTTTTGAAGAACGGAGAAAATATTACTCCCTACCGCACTAATTCCATGATCATACCCAAGCCTGAGTCGGATAGCCTCTATTATATCTTCAGCTATAGCGCATTTAATATTCCTGGGAATAACACTAATTATTACAGCTCTATTGTTTATGCATTAGTTGACCTGAAGGCAAATAATAAAAAGGGTGAGGTGATAGAAAAAAATAAACTTCTCTATAATAGCCTGCATGGAACTTTTACTATTTCAGGCAATTGCGATAGGACTAAGTTTTGGCTGGTTGGTGATGTTGATGCAAATGTCATTGAAGGAAGTGATAAAATATTTGTTTTTAAGATTGATAAAAACGGAATTAGCGAACCGTTTACATCACGGCCCGTTTCATTTGGTAATAGCGCTGATTACAAACTGTCTCCAGATGCACGTAAATTGCTGTTAACTGTAAATGGTCTACCAGGCCCTACGGGCACTTTTATTTCTGACTTCAAGCCAGAAAATCTTCCGGACGATCCAATAGTAAATATGAAATTTATACCTGCTTATGGCGCAGGCGAATTTTCGGCCAACAGTCAGTTTGTGTACGTAGCGGAAAATTATGTTCCTAATAATAGTCGCATCGTCCAATACGATATTCAAACAGGAAAATCTATCGTGCTTTTTTCGGGCCCCGCATTTCTGGGCGCACCACAGATGGCTGCCAATCATAAAATATATATCCCGGTAGGTGATGAAAAAAGAATGATGGTCATCAATAAGCCTGATCTGGAAGGGCTGCTATGTGATTTCAGCTCCATCGGATTTTCAACACCAGTATCTTCATTCGTTCTTCCAGCATTTGCTTCTAACCTTTTTTATGAAGGACCATTTCCTGCCAATGCCGGTTCTGATAAAACGATTTGCGCTGACGGAAGTGTAGTGATAGGAAGTTCTGATAATCAAGCGACTACTTTCTCGTGGGCACCAGCGACCTATCTTGACGACCCAAATAAACTTCAACCCACTTTTCACTACACCGGCTCGGATATCGGAATCAATTCATTTACATATAAGCTTACCACCTATTTTGAGGGTTGCTCTAATTCAGATTTGGTGGTGGTTCATTTGAGTTCCAAACCAATGCCACCAGTTATTCATGGAAGTAAATCGGTTTGCCCGGGTGTGGATGATGTGCAGTATTATACCGACAAGAAAGACGGTTTTGCCTATCAGTGGAATGTTTTTGGAGGTACGATTGTAGGCGAATCAAATTCAGATTCCTTGCGTATAGATTGGGGTTCAACAAACCCGAATGCTCAGGTTGGGTTACTGTCGGTGGATCCGTATGGATGTAAGAGCGACTTTGCATTCATTAACGTGTTAATCAATGTTGAACTCCAAACGGAAACGCCTCAAGGATTAGATTCTGTTTGTGTTAATTTGTCGAACCATAATAAATATCAAATCACCAAAACATCGGGATCAAATTACACCTGGGGAATTTTAGGTGGTGAGATAGAAAGCACCCCAGCAGTTAATAAGGTTGTTGTAAATTGGGGAACTGGACAGGATGGAAAGATTTGGGTGAAGGAGAAAAGCGTAACTGATCAAGCAGTTTGTTTTGGTACTTCAGACACGCTGAGCGTAACAGTTTTTAAAGATCCGGCTTCAATTAATCTTGACTACATCACCGTAGACTTGCTGGATGAAAAGACCATTCATCTTCAGGCGACTGTCACTCATGCAAATCGCATCAAGGAAGTTAGTCTTTTATCCAAAAGGGAAGGAGTTGGACTTTGGGAGGTAGTCA
>JAYVTB010000017.1:0-62556 GCA_043774805.1 Cyclobacteriaceae bacterium
TCTTTCTGAATCAGAGCGGTTCCCGCTTTTTTTTTCAACACTCAAAGTTAAGCTATCGTACTGATTTTCAGTATAATTGTTGTGACAAAGTAGAGCTAACCTTAACAAAACAACTAATAACAAGGATCTATGAAAATCGCTATGCTCGGCTCGGGATTCATCGGCCGCTTTTATGCCGACTCCCTTCAAGGGCTAAGGAGTAAAGACAAAATCGTTGCTGTTTATTCTCGCAGAGAAGAAAGCGCAAAGAAATTTGCAACAGATTACAAAGTACCTTTTCATACTACAACTATGGAAGAGGCTATTGATCGCCCTGAAGTGGAGGTGGTATGTATTGCCTTACCCAACAACTTGCACGAAGAAGCAGTCATGTTGTGCTGCAAACACAAGAAGGCGGTGATCACCACCAAGCCGCTTGGTAGAAATGCGGATGAAGCAAGACGCATGTTGGAGGCAGTAGAGAAGACAGGAATATTTAATGGATACCTCGAAGATCTTGTGTACACTCCAAAATTTATAAAGGCACATGCGAGTGTGCAAAGTGGTGCTTTGGGAAGAATACTCTGGGCAAAGTCGCGCGAGGCTCACCCGGGTCCGCACAGCGATTGGTTCTGGGATTTGGAACAGGCAGGCGGTGGGTGCATTCTTGATCTTGGCTGTCATTGCGTAGAAATCACAAGAAGTTATATCGGCAAAGACATTAAACCCATTGAGGTGATGTGCTGGGCGGATACACAAGTGAAACCCATTGATGCGGAAGACCACGCTATTGCATTGATTAAATATGAAAACGGTGCGATTGCTCAGTTTGAAGTAAGTTGGACCTTCCGTGGAGGACTAGACTTGCGCGATGAAGTGATGGGAACAGAAGGCACCATTTGGGTGAACAGTTTCCTGCGCACTGGTTTTGAAATGTTCACCACAGGAAAAGGGGGGGATTATATAGCCGAGAAAGCAGAGAGTAACTCAGGTTGGTTGTTTCCAGTTGGAGATGAATTGAATGAGCTGGGCTACAACCACATGTTTGCCGATATGTTTGACTCCATGGAAAAGGGTATAGCACCCAGAGAGACTTTCTATGATGGCTATGTAGTAAACTCAGTGCTCGATGCAGCTTTCCGATCCGTGAAAACAAAACAATGGGAGGCAATAAAGTTGGATATCTGGAGAGGTCGGGTAGGCGTATCGAAAGATTCTCATTTACAAGAGTATGATGCCGATCATTACCTGGTGAAAGAAGAGATTACACACTATGGAGCGAAGAAAGTAATACTCAAGAACAAAGAGACAGGGAAAATTTTAGAAAAGGTGTTGAGTTAGTTTAAAGAACTTAAACCAGAATTTAAACCACGAAGACACCAAGGCACGAAGAAGTCACAAAGCGCTTAGTGTAACTTAGTGACCTTGTGAAGTATTAAGTTAAAATCAATCAAAAAATCTTGGTGAAATTTCGTGTTAGTGGTTTAATGTGCGACAGGGGAATTTGAACCACGGAGACACCAAGGCACGAAGAAGTCACAAAGCGCTTAGTGTAACTTAGTGACATTGTGTCTTTGGGGCTAAGAGTACTTTATAAGAATTTTGAACCAAGAAGTCACAAAGCAATCAGTCAAATTTCTTGCGCCATTGCTTTTTGTCGGCATGGCGCTTTTTACTTTCCACCCTTTTCACTTTTGAGGATTTTGTTGGCCGGGTGGCTTTGCGCGCTTTTGGCTTGGTGAAGGCTTTTTTCAATAACGCATCCAGTTTTGAGATAACATTTTCTTTATTGTCGAGTTGGGATCGACTCTCTTGCGAAGTAAGCAGAAGGTCTTCATCAGAAGTAATATAAGGCGCGAGTTTTTTCAACAACAATTCCTTTTGTTCATCGGTAATGATGGCAGAGTTCCGGATATTCCAACGCAGGATAACCTTGCTGTTAACTTTATTTACGTTCTGACCACCGGGGCCGCTACTGCGGGCGGTGCTGAATTCAAGTTCAGGGAGAAGTTGTAAAGCGGTGAGGTGCTTGTTTGTCATTTGGATAAAGATGAAATAAAGTTACTAATTTGAGTCTCGGTCTCTTACTTGAAATCAAAGTGAACCCCGACTACCTGGAACTGATCAATTACAATCGTGGTATATCGATCCAAAAACCTGGCAACCGCCTATGGTTCGGTTTAAAAAGTAGTTAGTTGACTTTTTTCAACTCAAAATAAGTCCAGACGGCACCTATCGCATCCACTACACCAAACAAGATCAATGTAGGTGGTGCCCAACTGATCAGCACGAAAACAATAAACCACAGTAGAATGGAGGCTCGGATAAAAATGGTAAGTGTGAGGAATAAGGTATGGTTGGCTTGCGCCATGAAGATATAATAGATGCCAATACTAAACACGAGCACACCAACTACGCGAATCCACACTTCGTTGGTTTCAGGCATTTGAAAAGTAGACAACAAAACATTCGGGAAAGCAGTGAGCGCAACGCTGAGAAACACGAGATAAAAACCAAAGTAGTAAACGGACCTGGAAGCAGCATTCATAGTTAATTGGGTTTAGTGTAAAATCATTATTTATGTTCGCGGAGTGCCCAGTAGATATCCAACTTCCATCGGCTTTCCTTTAGCAATCCCTACTTCCCAATTAAATTGATCATGATGGTTGAGTTCCAGGATCATTGAATTAAGTTCTTCAACGGTGTAAGTTCTCAACACCGAGATGACGCCATCCCACATAATGAACAAGGGAAGAATCGGAATCAGGTAAGTGAAAATTATTCTGTCAATCTTAAATGGCTTAATGAATGGTGTGGTGAAGAGCACTGACAACGGAGAAAGCAACATTGGAATCATACTTTTTATGTTTCGCTGCTGCCCCTCAAAAATGGCAATAGGTTGGCGGTTATTCACTGCGTTTTGAAGGATGGCTTTTGCCTGCTCCGGTTTGAAATGATGAAACGAAAGAAATTGCGTGCGAAGACCTTTTAGCGAGGCAGGCACCGCCATAGCATCTACGGACTCTGTAATGAAATCAAATGTTACTGGTGCCTGGGATTTCGTTCGATTAAATGCCTCAAGGTTTGGATAGAAATCAGAGAGAATAACTTTCAGCGAAGGATTTTCTTTTTTTAAATGACTGGCAATTTTTGTCAGCCCTCCGCCACCACCGGACGCGATATCTACGATCGTATTGTTTCCTGCATGCTCAATTCCTTTTTGAAGAACTGGGATCACGGGTTTATACATATCAAATGTATTCGCAACAAACTGTAAAAAGTCAGTGGCATAGTTGCGAAGGTTGCTTGGAAACCATGGTAAGTCCTCAAACTCAAAGGCATGAATACGACCCATAATTGGACAGAAGGATGTTTCAGAAAATCCTTAATAAAGTTGATTAATTTTATTGATATTTCAGCTTATCATTTTTAGCCATGTCTTTGTTTGTAGCCTCTTTGAATTCGGGAAGTAATGGAAACTGTTACTACGTGGGCAATGATCACGAGGCGGTGTTGATTGATGCCGGTATCTCTTGTCGTGAGACGGAAATCCGCATGAAGCGATTAGGCTTATCCTTAAGAAAAGTAAAGGCAATATTTATAACGCATGAGCATTCCGATCACATCAATGGGGTGACCACCCTTTCAAAAAAATATCAGCTTCCGGTATACGCTACACCAAGCACCAGGCGCGAAGGCAGATTAAACATCAAAGAACACCTTAGTTATTCCTTCACGGCATACGATAACATTTCAATCGGTGACCTCTCGGTGATTCCTTTTCCCAAGCTTCATGATGCCAGTGACCCACATAGTTTCGTGGTGGCCAGTAGCACTGTGAAAGTGGGTGTGTTTACTGATATCGGATCTCCCTGTGAACATGTGATCAGGAATTTTAAACAATGCCATGCCGTATTCCTGGAATCCAACTATGATGAGTCGATGCTTGAGCATGGCAGGTATCCTATTCAACTGAAGAATCGTATCCGCGATGGGAAAGGACATTTGTCAAATCGCCAGGCGCTGGAATTATTTCTGCAACACCGGCCTTCATTTATGAGCCACCTGTTGTTATCACATCTTTCGGCAGAGAACAACACGCAGAAAATTGTGAGGGAGTTGTTTCGGGAGAAATCAGGCGACACAAAAATTATTGTTGCATCGCGCAGTAAGGAAACACCGGTTTATCATATCCGGCAAACCATGCGTAAGACAATAACTAACACCCAGAGTTCCAATTCGCAGCTATCTTTGTTTTAGTCACCACCTGGAATTAGTCACGCGGCCTGTTTCTGATGAATGATGTTGATTATCGTGTCGACTTTAACGTGTGCGAGTTTAATGGCATAGAGGATAAACCGGACTTCACGTGTGCGCAAAACTTTGTCGGACAATGCCATCTGATAAAGTCGGGTAAACGCTTTAATCTTATACTCATCATTGCAGCGATTTAAGGCCTCTATCCCAATCTGATAAATTTCTGGCTCCGATTTCCCGATGATGGACTTGAAGTGTTCCACAAACACCCTATCCGACATACCCTCTTCCACCCTCATTTTATGTACATAGTACAATTCATTATCGCTGATTTCCTTATCAGAGTTGATTAAAAGGTAGGTGATGAACAAAAGTCCCTTATGATAGTTATCTATGATTTCCATAATATTTTAATAATTCCATTCTATTGGCACAAAAGCCAATCCACATCCATCCATTTATGGGAAACCATTTTCTACCTCACTTAAACTTTTCATATCTTGAGCTAAAGTAATCCGCCACACTTATGAACCCCACCCCATCCGAAGACAGCCCGATCATCAGAAAAATAGACAGACGCACATTTTTGAAAGCCACTGGCATTACCGCTACGGGTATTGTGCTTGGTCTTCAGATGGTAGGATGTTCATCATCAAAATCCGGAACTCCTTTTTCACCCAATGTTTATCTGACGATTAATCCGGACGGATCGATCGACATTGTCTCCCATCGTCAGGAAATGGGGACGGGTATTCGCACAGGGTTGCCTATGATTATTGCCGATGAACTGGAAGCTGATTGGAAGAAGGTGAAATTGATTCAGGCGGTGGGCGATGAAAAGAAATATGGTAATCAAAATACCGATGGATCTTTTTCTGTCCGTATGTTTTTTGAGCCGATGCGGAAAGCCGGAGCCACAGCACGGAGGATGCTGGAACAGGCTGCCGCCAACGAGTGGGGTGTTGATGTGAGTGAATGCAAAGCTACCAATCATGAAGTGGTGCATAGCAGTGGAAAAAAAATCGGATACGGTGAATTAACAGAAGCAGCTGCAAAGTTGACCCCGCCCAAGGAGGAAGAAATTGTATTAAAGAAAAAGTCAGAGTGGAAATACATCGGCAAGCACATGAATTTATATGATGTGCCAGATATTGTGAAAGGCACTGCAGTGTATGGTATTGATGTGGTGAAGCCTGAAATGAAATATGCCGTGATCCTTCGGTGCCCTGTGGCAGGAGGAAAGGTGAAAAGCTTTTCGGATGCAGAGGCAAAAAAGACTGAAGGGGTTATAAAGATTTTTGAAATGAAGCCTTCGGGTTTTCCGGCTGGCTTAGACACGCCACAAGGTGGTGTTGTTGTTGTTGCCAATTCAACCTGGGCGGCCATCAGCGCACGCAAGGCTTTGCAGGTAGAGTGGGATTATGGTGTTAATGGATCATATGATTCAGAAATATATCTCAACGAGTTAAAAGAAAAAGTTAAGAAGAAAGGCAATCCACGGAGAACCAACGGTGATCCGGATAAGGCATTCAGCAGCGCTTCGGCTGTGCTCGAAGCCACTTATGTAACACAACATTTATCGCACGCTCCCATGGAAGCACCGAATGCTACGGCATTGGTAAAAGATGGAAAGTGCGAAGCATGGGCACCGGTTCAACATCCGCAGTGGGTACGTGATAGTGTTGCCAAAGCGCTGGAGATGGATGCAGCTAATGTTATGGTAAACGTCACCTTGCTGGGAGGAGCTTTTGGCAGAAAATCTAAACCAGATTTTGCAGTAGAAGCAGCATTGGTTGCGAAAGAGATGATGGGCACACCGGTTAAAGTAATGTGGACGCGTGAAGATGATCTCACCCTCGATTTCTTTCATGCGTGCAGTGTGCAAAACATTAAGGTGGCCATGGATAAGAATAAAAGCGTCACTGGCTGGAGTCATCGTAGCGCATTTCCCCCTATTGGAGGCACCTCCAATACTATGGAAATTCAACCCAGTGATGGAGAGTTAGGATTAGGCGCCATCGACTTGCCATTGAATATTCCAAATATTTCAATAGAGGCAATTGAGTCGCCAGTGCACACACGCATTGGTTGGTTGCGTTCTGTGAGTAACATTCAGCATGCGTTTGCCATCGGCAGTATGATTGATGAAATTGCTTCACACCGAAAAATTGATCCGGTTAAGAATCTGTTGGAGCTACTTGGCCCCGATCGAATGATTCCACTTAACGAATACATCAAAGGATTTGAAAACTACGGTGAGCCACTCGATAAATTTCCTGCCGATACTTCGCGCATGAGAAAAGTGATAGAGTTGGTAGCAGAAAAATCGGGCTGGGGAAAAGAATTACCCAAAGGACATGGCATGGGCATTTGTGCACACAAAAGTTTTCTCACCTATGTGGCGTGTGTAGTGCACGTGGCTTTTGATGAGAATGGAAAGATGAGCATTCCGGAAGCACATTACGCGGTGGATTGCGGACAAGCAGTAAACCGAAATTCCGTGAATCAGCAATTTGAAGGTGGCTTCGTGTTTGCGTTAGGCGGTGCGTTGAAAGGATATACTTCTTTTAAAGAGGGTCGCAGCGAGCAAACGAACTTCGACAAATATTTGGTAGCGAGAATGGAAGATGCACCGGCAGTAACACATGTTCACATTGTAGAGAGTGATGAGAAGCCCACAGGTGTGGGTGAACCACCAGTTCCTCCGGTAGCTCCTGCATTAGCAAATGCCATTTTTGCCGCAACAGGAAAACGCTATCGCGATTTGCCGATCAGACTTTCCTAGGTAGATTTTTATTCAGCTGCTTTTGGTTCCTGGCAATCAGGGCTTTTTCATTTTCTGATTTTAAATATTATTAAACTTCATTATGAAAAAAACACTTCTTGTTATCGGAGTGGCCTTCCTCTTTTTCATTTCTGTGGCTACTCATTTTGCTCCACCATTACTTACGTTGCAAAGCCAGGTGAAGGCTGATCTCGCACCGCCATTATCCATTTGTGGAACACCGGGGGCCAGAACGATTCTGAAAATTATGGATACGACCCGCCAGATGGCTCCTTTAATGGAGAACCTCGGCAAACACGGAATGAAAGTATCCACTGTGAATGAGCGCGCACAACTATTCTTTAACCAGGGAGTAAACCTCTACTACGGATTCAATCACCTGGAAGCGTATCGTTCCTTCAAGGAGGTGGCGCGGCTTGATCCTGATTGTGCCATGGCCTATTGGGGACAAGCCCTTTCTCTTGGTCCGAATATTAATTTGCCCATGGACCCAGCAGATACAGAAACCGTTTATAAGGCGCTTCAACAAGCAATTGCACTGAAGGATAAATCTTCTTTGATGGAACAGGCATTGATTGATGCGCTCGCCAAAAGATATACTGCCGAAGCATTAAAGGACAGAAAGTCGCTGGATGAAGCATATGCCACTGCCATGGAAGACGTGGCAAAACAATTTCCGGATCATCCGGATGTAAACACGTTATACGCAGAAGCGTTGATGGATTTACATCCGTGGGATTTTTGGAAAAACGGAAAGCCGCAAACATGGACTGCGAAACCGGTGGAAGTGATTGCAAAAGTGATTGCAAAAAATCCTAATCATCCGGGCTCTAATCACCTAAATATTCACATTCTTGAAGCATCGCCCGAGCCAGAAAAAGCAGCTGCCAGTGCTGACCTGCTGCTTGACCTTGTTCCTGGTTCTGGTCATTTAGTTCATATGCCATCTCATATTTACATTCGGTTGGGCAGATACCTGGATGGTGTTGAATCAAATGAGCGTGCTGTTAAAACCGATGAGGAATACATTGCGCAATGTAAAGTGCAAGGCGTTTATCCGCTCTTCTATTATCCGCACAATTATCATTTCTTAGTGGCCTGTAGTCAAATGGCGGGCATGAGTGATAAGTCGACACAAACGGCTGAAGCATTGAAGAAAAATATTCCCGTGGAGCTGTTAAATACTCCTGATTTTGTAACGCTGCAACACTGGTATGCCATGCCATGGTATAACATGGTGCGTTTTGGTAAGTGGAACGAAATCCTCGCAATCAATGAACCTGTCGATTCTTTGAAGTATGTAAAGAGTGTATGGCATTATGCCCGTGGCATGGCATACAACAGAACCAATAAGCCCAGGGAAGCAAAAACTGAATTAGCGAAGTTTAAAAAACTGGTGGCTGATCCGTTTATGGAGAATACCATAGGAGGATTTAACAGCTTCAGGAATGTATTAAGCATAGGCCAACATATTCTGGAAGGAGAAATCGAAGCAAAACAAAAGAATTATGATAAATCTATTGCGCTACTAACAAGGGCTGTTGAGATAGAAGATAATCTCTTGTATCAGGAGCCACCGGATTGGTATCATCCTGCACGTCAGGTGTTAGGGGCGATTTTATTGGATGCAAAGAAGCCTGTTCTGGCAGAGCAACGGTTTCGCGAAGACTTAAATCAGTATAGAAAAAATGGATGGTCGCTCTTCGGCTTGTATCAAAGTTTACAAGCGCAGGGAAAAAATAAGGAAGCCCTGGAAGCGAAGAAAGAATTTGATAAGGCTTTTGCCAAAGCTGACATCGCCTTGAAATCAGTAAGGTATTAAGCGCGAAGGCGTCTGATACTAAATCATTTCTTATCTAGTGGTGGAGGCCCATCTGGCAATAAACCTTTGTAAACCGTATTGCCTTTGCCTTCCTTAAATTCTGTCTTTACCGCTTCTAATTTTTTTGGATCTTCATAAAGATCCACCATGGTCATCGCTAAAGTTTTGGATGCATGAAGCATTCCTTTATGCCCGATGGACATTCCACCGCAGGCAACAACTGCCCATGAATGCCAGGGAGTGCCGATGGGAGCCGTGGCTACGCTTAAACGAATAGTAGGAACCACCCAACTCACATCACCAACATCAGTAGAGCCACCACCTGCGTTGGGATCCGTTGCTTCCAGTGGTTCAACTTTAGTGTGTAATCCAACCTGAGGCTTTCCCGTGCTCTCCTGAATTTTTTTCGCGAAAGCAACTTCATCGTCAGTGTATGACATAGGCCCAAGTAAGCCAAGATTTTTGGTGAGCAAATCTCCACCGGTGCGGTTCACCAGCACTTCATAAATCCCTGAGACCAATGAGATCTTATAATCCACGTTCGCCATGATCGCTGCACCTTCGGCCATTTTCTTAACACGCTCATAGACTTCGGTCATGCCATCACGTTTGGTATCGCGCACACGCACCCAAATTCTTGAATAATCCGGAACAACATTCACCACTTGCCCACCATCTTGTATGTGGTAATGGATACGCACGGACGGTTTAATGTGTTCGCGTAAGTAGTTAATTCCATTGGCATAAAGTTCGAGTGCATCGGAAGCACTTCTCCCATTCCAGGGATCCGCTGATGCATGTGCGGCCTGGCCATAAAACTCTACAGTAAAATCAACCAATGCTAAACCAGTTTGCACAGCAGCTTTCGTTTCTGCACCCGGATGCCAGTCCATGACTACATCCACACCATTAAATAATCCAGCGCGGATCATCCACAGTTTGCCAAAGAATTTTTCTTCAGCTGGTGTTCCATAGAATTTGATCGTGCCTTTTAGTTTTCCCTGCTCGATCATTTCTTTAATTGAAATGGCTGCTCCTAAACTGGCTGTGCCAAAAAGGTTATGTCCGCAACCATGACCAGGTTGACCCGCATGCAATGGATTTTTGGTGGGTTCGGTTTTTTGTGATAAGCCGGGCAAGGCATCAAACTCACCGAGAATTCCAATCACCGGACTCCCGCTTCCATACGTGGCCACAAAGGCGGTTGGTATTTCGGCTACTCCGCGTTCTACTTTAAAACCATTGGCTTCGGCAAAGTCGGCAAGAAGTTTTGCTGATTGAACTTCGTTGAAAGCAGTTTCTTCTGCTGCCCAGATCCGATCGCTGATGTTGATCATTTGTGCAGCATGATTATCCACTGATTGGATCACCGTTTTTTTGCTGGCACTAAGTACAGGTGTTTGTGGTTTTTTTTGTGCGATAATGTTGACTGAAAGGAGCAACATCCATAATACCATTGTAATTCTCATAATATACTGGTTAAGACGAATAGGTTTCAAGTACGCAGTAATTAAAGGAAAATCAAATGAGAAGAAAACACCATTCAAAAAATATATTGCCTTCTGGTTCTCACACCCATAGCATGAAATAGCTGGTAAAACAGGGTCACGCTTATGCAGGAAGTAATCGTCAAGCAATTCAGACCACTCCAGAATCAATCTGTGAATCAGTGGCGATTCATTTCAGTTGTGCCCGAGAGGCAGATGACCGTTGAGAAATAATCGACCAATTTTAATTAGATTCGGAAAACAATTTTCATCGGTATGAACCAATCTATCAACAGACGCGATTTTATAAAGAAGAGTGCACTTGGAGCGCTCGGGTTAACATTTCTTCCTCACCTGATTTCAAAAGCGGCACCCAGTGATAAATTACGCATAGCTCACATTGGTGTAAATGGCATGGGCAATAATCACATGAATTGGTTTGCCAACCTGCCCGAAGTGGATATTGTAGCGCTATGCGATGTAGACAAAGATCATCTCAACAGCACGATGCAAAAGTTGAAAGAGTTGAAGCCGGATGCACAGGTGCAGGGCTACGAAGACTTCCGCCATATTCTTGACCGAAAAGATATTGATGCCATCACCATTGCCACACCTGATCACTGGCATGCACAGATTGCTACGCTGGCATTTCAGGCAGGCAAAGATGTGTATGGCGAAAAGCCACTCTCCTATTGTGTGAAGGAAGGACAGATGATGTTGAAGAACCTCAACAAACACAAACGCATTTTTCAGTTAGGCACACAAATACATGCCGGAGATAATTATCATCGCGTGGTAGAACTCATTCAGGCTGGTACGATAGGAAAAGTACATACCGTGCGCCTGTGGCAAACGGGCATGTCGCCAGGGCTGGGTCATCCGAAAATCCAGACGCCACCTCCATCATTGAACTGGGATATGTGGCTGGGGCCTGCACCGTATGCGGATTATTTTCCTGAACGTTGTCATTTCACCTATCGCTATTTTCTGGATTACTCTGGTGGATACTTTGCCGATTTCTGGTGTCACATTGCCGATGTGGTGTGGTGGGCGATACAACCGAAAGGACTGAAGAGCGTAGTGGCACGCGGAGAAAAAACCGATGGCATTGCTGATGCACCCAAGTGGATAGAAGCAGATATGGAGTTTGATGGATTGAAACTTTATTGGACATCGGTGCCACCCGATGTGCCAGGTGCTGTAGGGCACAACATTGGCGCTTACTTTGAAGGCGACAAAGGCACACTGTTGTGTGATTATGAAACGCGACTGATCACCATCAATGGACAAACGGTTACTGATATTCCTGAAGTGCCGCAAACGCTTCCGCGCTCACCGGGCCATCAGCAGAATTTTGTTGACGCAGTAAAAGCACGCAAGCAACCTGAAAGCAATCTTGCGTATGCGAGGGAAATGACATTGCCCATGCACCTGGCGTTAATTTCCTGGCGACTCAACCGCGGATTGAAATGGAATGCCACGAAAGAAAAATTCATTGATGATAAGGAAGCGAATGCGTTGTTGAAGAGGAGGTATAGGAAGGGGTGAGATTTGGTTTAGTGATGTTTTTGATAACACCGAACACAGCAAAAGAACGGAACTCTAACAAAGGCAGAGGAAACACAGCAAATGGAATTTTTATATCTTTGAATGATGATTTAAAGATTTATTATGAATACGCTGATCATAGATAAAAAGAAATACGTTGTCATTCCGCAAGATGATTATAAAAAGCTAATGAAAAAGGCGGCCATCAACACGCCAAGTGCGAGAAAGCTTTCCCTTGCGGAGGGAAAGAGGATGGCCTATTCCATGATTGACAAATGGCACAAAGGGAAGTAAGAAAAAGTACATAACAGCAGAATAGGGAGATCGTGTCGCTGAGGCATTTGAACAGAAGCCTTGGATTTCTTAGATTTAATGGAGGAGTTTCCTCAGATAGGAACCATTGAAGTAGCGGAAAAAAGAATCCACGGATTTCAATTGACGAAGCAAACAAAAGTATTTTACCGGATCAAAGGTGATACCATTATCATATTGACATACTTTGATGTAAGACGAAATCCCAAGAAGAAGCCTAAATAAATTGGAAGATAGCAAGCAATCACAAAGCAATCTGGCGTATGCGAGGGAGATGACAATGCCGATGCACCTTGCGTTAATCTCCTGGCGCCTCAACCGCCTGATGGAATGACGCGAAAGAAAAATTTATCGATGATAAGGAAGCGAATGCATTGTTGAACAGGAAGTATAGGAAGGGGTGGGATTTGGTGTGAGGCTTTATGGACCAGAATAATACAGACAAAGAGTAATTGTTAAGTTATTCAACTTCTACTCTAAAAACAGTCAATTGCCTAACCGGATCCCTATAAAATGCCATATCAACTAATTTTCTATTAGTAAGAATTATTAAATCAACAATTGGCTTTGACTCGAAGCTAATTTCAACAGTTGGATCGAATGGAATATAAATTGCAACATTTTTTTCATGAGCCCACCAATCTACTTTATACCCCTTATAAATCAGTTTTAAAGCATCATAAAATTCATATTGACCGGCTGCACCATTTTCAAGGATAGCTCTATCAATTTCGATATTTGAAAACTTAGGGACAGAGATTCCATAATGATAAAGGTCTATTTTATCAAGTTCATCAATAATAGAGTAACTATTGATTGCATGTATTAGGGCTACCCATTCATCGGATCCATTGCTGTTCAGGAATTTCTGCATGTTAGCTTCAACAGAATTCAATAGCGTGTCAAAAAAATAATTGTGGTCTTTAAAATATAAATTCTCAATTTTTCCCTCAGCATCATTGCTAAAAAAAACTTCGCCAGAATTTGCTTTAGGCAAAATATTACTTGTATATGCCTTAGCTAACATGGCAAGATTAATACCCTCATTTATTTTAACCTTAATCATAATACATCAGGAATTAAATTATAGAAATAAACCAAAAGACTTCGGAAAATAAATAGATAGAACATTTAAGACGTTAGCCCAAATCATTAGTTTTTAATTCATGGATAACTTCAATTACGCTCTCTAAGGACATCCCATCGATATCTATTATGGTAACTCTAGTAGAGGGCGTCTTTAGAAAATCAACCATAATAATCGCAGTACCATTTTTCCTTGGGGTGAACCAACTACCTTTATAAGTATCTAATTCCTCAAGAACTTTCATATAAGCAAAATCAAGTTGTAATGGGGAATAATTACCACCCTCTCGATTTATCTTTATTTGGCCACCATTCTTTATAATATTTACTTTCAATTGACTTTGAATGCCATCATTTCCATCTAAATGAACTTTGAAAACGAGCCAATTTCCGATCATTCCACAATTTTGACACTGGACTTTTGAAAAGTTATTGCATTCTCTAATGAGAGTGAGTCTATCCATATCTATGAAGGAATTTTCACTTGTCAGCATTGACATACCGTCTTGTTTAGACTTACAAGTTCTACATCCCAGTTCAAATTTAATTATGTTGGCGTGCATTTGAGTTAATTAATTTTTATTGACAAGATAACGATTGATTCAATCTAAGTTCTATAGGCAAAGTAAAGAAAGCAGAAAACAATCTATGATTAATAACTTAATGACTCAGGAAGTATGTGAAAGTTTGGGATTGACGTGAGATTTTGACTTTCAAAAGAAGAGTTCCCGAGATGCTAGAATCTCCAGGGGAAATGATTAAAAATATAAAAAGATAGCTAAGCAAAGATTTTGTTTCCAACTTATTTATTGGGTTTTTAATTATAGTGATTATTATTACTAAAAAATATCTACTATGAAATCGGAATATAATGAGGCCATTAAAAAATTTGAAGTTGAATTAGACATCTTGAAGTATTTAGAAGGAATTGAGATCACTTATGGGATCTTCAATGGTAATATTACAGAAACCCCTTCATTGGACATTTTAAATGATTTATCTTCTGAAATAAAGGATAGAATAGAAGGTATCTTCAATGGGGAATTAAATTGTGTCAGTTTAGATTAGTCCATAGCTTAGAGTAATAGGTAAGGCAAGGTGGCGTAATTGTCGATGAGTAATTAACGGTTTTTTATTCTGACTGAATAAAAGTAAGGTGTAGCCAATTCCTATAGAGTCACCACTATAGAATTGCGGAACATTGGCAAATTTTATCTATTTCGACTTGTCCTTTATCTCCATGGAAATAATTTGAGATTTGTGGAACTAAACCTTTAAAGCGAAAATAGACGGATGTCCCATCTGAAAGAAAGATTCTATAATAATATCCTATCTTCAATCTTGAACTTAATCTATCATATCGTAATTTACTTTATACTTTTCGAAGTTAACTTTTTTTGATTTATTCTGGCAAGTCGATAAATTAATTTTTTAGAGGTATTTATAATAAAACTATGCTTTAGATATCTTTTTCATTTTTAGCGAAGTCTCCAGTCTCGCAGACTCCTCGCTAATCTCCGAGAGATAAAGCCATCCTAATTAATAATGAATTTCATTTTACTATCAATCAGCACAGTTTTACTTACCGATTCTTATAGCGTTTTCATTTTCTACCGTGTCATCACTTTGCACAGACCTTCAGAGATCAACACTGTTAAATTTGTTATGTTATGACCTATATTGAAGAGCTTACTACCTTTGAATGGAGACAAAAGCGAATTCAAATTCTTGCCAGGGACAGTAATAAATGTCAAGCGTGTGGTAAGAAGCGATCAGAGTTTATTGGAATTTCAAGTGCTTTTGGACTAAAAACTTCGGTTAATTTAATAAACACAGGATTTAGTGTGGTGATAGACAAAAATCTAAAGAAGGTTAAAGTACTCAAGAATAATTATGAGTTTCCTTGCCAACTTCTACTCAGTGCAAGTGAAGAGATCATTAGTGAGAAATTATTCTTTGCAAGAAAATGGAATGAGCCAAAGCACAAATTTGTGTTCGGAAGTTATGGATTCCTATGTTTTGACCTTAAACCTATCGATGATGATTATTTAGATCTAAATATTCATCATAAATACTATAAACAAGGTCGTAAGGCTTGGGAGTATGAAGATAATGCGCTGATAACATTGTGCGTAGATTGTCATAAAATGGAGCACGATAATGAAAGGACACCAGTCCTTAATGATATGGAGGATATTCTATTTTATACGCAAAAATGTGATAGATGTGGAGGGAGAGGTGTTTTGCCCGAATTTAAATACGTAAAAAATGGCATGTGTTTTAAATGTCTTGGAAGAGGGGATCTCAATTTCTAATTATTATCGAACGTAATAATTCTGCACTGCTATTCACGCTACTTTTCAACAAGATGCTAGCGGCCACAGCACCTCGGAAAATGACAATCAAGCCGACAAAGTTTGATTCCGCAGACAAGAAAATGCATGTATCGTCATTAATTGTTTTTGTATTACTTTTAATTGCATAGTTTAGTGATTGATAGTTATTGCTCAGCATCATATTTCAAGCACCGACACTTATAGCGCTTCAAATGACAAACACTCTAACCAAAACAGCAGACATTGTAAATGAGTTTGCGGTAGCCACTCAAAATAAAGACATAAAGAGTTTAGAAAACCTATTAGACCAGGACGGAGAATTTGAAATTGAAAATGAAATAGATTTTTCAGTTAGACTCATTGTTGCTAAGCAGATATTTCTTGAATGGTATGAAACCAAACTGGAGAGTACTGAAATTACTGAAATAGATCATGACCAATGCATTCATTGTTCAATTGGAAATCCAGTGGTACTGTTTAATCTGGGAAAGTTCCCCAGAGAGGAAAAGGATTCCTCGACTCGTTCAAAAACAGGACTTATGCTTAACATTAAGGACACCAAAATAACAGAAATTAAATTTTGCTTTGTTTTCTTAAAGACAGAAAATAAATGCGGCTTTGAAGTTGACGGTGAAAGAATTAAGGCATTAATGGCGCAAGGTTTATCTATTGATGAAGCCATTTATAAAGTTACGGGACTTGGAGAGTAAGTTTTCATACTCGTCCATGTTTGATTTCTTCTCCAACAAACAAAGTTGTCCAACTTCAATCGTATAAGAGAAAAAGAAATCTAAGCCGTGTCAGGCATTGTCGCTGTGATAAAATCTGAATGGCTCAAAGCAAACTCATTCAGTTTTGCCAAGTTTTCTCTCCAGCAAAAAGAGTCTGTGTTCAAGGTCACCTAACTTGTCGTACTACTTGATTAATTTTTCGAGCATTCCGCTCTGATGCTGAAGGGCATGAGCAACATCTTTAACAACATCGACCAATGAATCAAGTTTTTCTGTTACTGTGCCAAGCTTTTCAGTTACAGTACTTAATTTTTCATTCTGAATATCCTGGTTTTTAAGACTTTCAGCCAATAACTCAACAATTTTGTCCTCGTTCTTCATAATGAATGTGATCTTATATAAAACTACTCGTTTTGCGCCTTAATTGCAATTCACTTTCTCAGTTGTGAACATCGGATAAATCATTAACTATCCTTACGCAACCTAGAATACATTCCTGCAGACTATAGGGATTTTCACAGCCTTGCACCTTCAGCGTTAGTCTGCGAAATCTGCGGGAAACAATTAGCCCATCAGTTATTGGCTCAATTCAGAAGTCTGATTCGTGACTCAGAAGTAAAAGATTAAGCATTGGAAGGCGTTGGATTTGGTGTGAGTTTGCTGGAGAAGAACTCCAAAAAAGGCGAAGAAAAAAATGTGATTTAAATCAAATTAAAAAAGAGGGTAAGTCAACCTACCCTCTTCTCTATTTTTTATTTTAGTTACTCGTTGTATAAGGCGTCAAGTATTTCTTTGCGTTTGGCCTGGGATTGCTTGATAAGGTCACCTATCGATATGCCCTCTACTTTTGTGAGTCCTGTGAGAATGTTACCTTGACCAAAATTATAGACAGTGGCGGGGCTGTTACCCACTACTGTATTGTTATTACCGAACAAAGCATAACTCGCATACAAGGCATTGATCCCTTCGAGATTATTGCCAATAAAGGTCGCACCATTGCTTTCTTGAAGAATACCAAATAAAGTATTACCACGAATGATATTATTGCGTACTACCGCCCCATCATTTCCATTGAATATACCGATGCCGGCTAAATTAGGAAACCAGCCTAAGGGGTCGGCTCCATTATTAGTTAATGTGTTTTTCTCAATCAACAGCTTATAATTCGCTCCATTGGTGGTGGTCCCAATTTCAATTGGCAAGTATCCCGAAGTGTTGATAGTATTATCACTGATCACCACCGAATTAGACGCTCCTGGCATTGGAAAAGATTGCTGAGTAACAACGATGGCCCCCCATGAAATGGTCTTCATTTTATTTTTGGTAATGGAAAGATTACAAGCATCCAAATACATATAGATGGTTTGTTTGATCTCTGAATAAGAATTGCCTGAAATCTCAATGGTTGCATTTTTCAATACTTCATATACGGTGGCTTGGATTCCCACTTTCGATATGTCGGTGTTTGTTAGAGCGTGACGCCCACCATGGTATGACGGAATTGGAAAATCGGTAGGATTTCTATCACCCAACACCTGAATGCCCCAGGCAGGTTGACTAAAATACCAGCTGGCACCATCCGGATCGGCAGCGGTTCCAGTAAGTCTTAAGTTATCAAAGCGAGTGGATGCCCCATCACCCGCTAAATTTACAGTGATGAAAGCGATCAAATTGTTATCTCCAAAATCATTATCCTCGGTGGCGAATCCCACAGGTAAGGTTACGGAGAAGTCTGAAACTGAAATACTCCCGGTAAGATCCGGGAAGAAAAACAACGAACTACCTCTGATCAGGTACGGATTTCCAGAGGTGTGTATCTGGTCATTTAAGAACGGCACGTTGTTATTTCCAACACAAACTATTTTAGTATTTTCTTTACCGGCTCCTTTTAACGTTCCGGCAAAACCACTTGGTGCTACTATGGTTCGATTGACATAAAATACTCCATTCTTTAATAAAATTGTACCGCCTGGATTAACATTACCCAATGCAAATTGAATATTATTCGCATCAGCTACTCCACTTAAATCCCCGCTAGGGGTAATAGTGTAAGCTCCATTTAAGGTGCTACCACCTTGCAGGGATCCATTTAGCGTGGCAACACTTTGCAAGGATCCATTTGCCGGCTCTAATCCATTATCTGAACAAGAGGAAAAATTGAATGCCAGGATAATAACAAATAGCCTGGTAAAATTCGTTGTAGATTTCATATTTGTATAGTTTAGAATTAGACGTTGCTTAGCCTGGTGGAATAAAGAGAACCCTACGAGTCTTCCAAATTCATTGGTTATGCCTGACCAAAAAACACAGCAATGCCTTTGGTCAAACCAACATCCAAAGATGTGAGATTCAGAGCCATTGAGGTTAACACGAATCATTCAAAGTCTGACTGATTTTATACAACCCGGGTCGTTTGGGGTTTTTTAAGAGACCCATTAGGGGTGCACTAAACTTTTCCTTAAAAATCCTGGCAAAGTAAGACGGGTTAGTAAAGCCAGTCTGGTGGGCTATTTCCGAAACATTTCCTGACTTTTAAATCGGGTTCCTCCTGTTGTTACCAACGTGCCGTTTGGATGGCATCGCATTTTGCGATACCATGTATTCTACTTCCATTTCAGTTAGCTGTAATATGAAATTGTTGAAGATGAAGTATAGGAAGGCGTAAGATTTTGTATAAAGCTTCGACAGAACAATTTAATGTTAGTGGCTCATTCCTTCACAAATAAAAGAGGCTGCCCTTTTGTGACAGCCTCTTTAAAATTAGCAGTTACAACTAGCTAATACTCTACATCCACAATAGCCCTTAAGGGTATAATGACTCCTCCTTTGAGTTGCACAAAATCCTCGGCACACTCTAAAAAGTCAGAATACACCTCAACCACCTCGCCACTAAAAAGAGTGGTGATAATGCCAATCGTTTGATGTTCGAAATGACTAAGGAGTGCCGCTATGTGTAGTTTTTCTAATCGCGATTTTTTATCCTCTGAATGAAAAAGCGTATCGCGCTCAATAAAAAAATGTGATTTGATCTCCGAGAGATCAATGATTCTAAGATTATGCATTGTTATTTTGATTTTAAGTGAATTATATTTTTCTGTGGGGACAACAGAAAATGCTAATTCCTTAAAACCCTCAATTGAAGATGCCTCGGGATCACAGTAACATGACTGCGTGGAGGCGTTGGAATGGCAAAGGCTGGAAAATTTACCAGCAGGGGTAAATCATATCCAATTAAAAAGTGGCTCGATAAAGCCCTTGAGAAAATGTTTTCAGAATCTCCCTCCTGCACATAGGAAAGAGAAAGAGTGATGGTGTCATTAGGCTGCAGTGAACAGGTGCCTTCTTTATCCGTTGCTGAAAAGCCGTAAACAGGAGCCAGCTGACTAAGCAGGAAAATACAAAGAATAATGGCGGCCCTCAGTTTCATAATTATTTAAAAGTAGCAAAAATGGGAATTAATTCAAAGAGCAATTTGGCAAGCAATAGGATAAGCCTTTCGATTTCTTACGGCAATCAGAAGAACCCAAAAGTATCCGGCACATTGGGATTTGGTTCAGCGCTCGACTAACTTCAAAGTTTCATAGAGGGAATGAAACCAGGATTCTTATTTATAATTCAACGAAACGCACGATATCAGTTCTCGATACTCTTCCTGCTTGTTGCATTAGTTTTCAACTGTAAAGATGATGAGGTCACTGTTCAAAATGATGATCCTACCAATATTCCTGTAGCCAACACTTGGTGGAATGACCAGGTTTTTTACGAAATTTTCGTGCGAAGTTTTTATGATAGCAATGGGGATGGAATAGGAGACTTTCAGGGAATCATAAAAAAACTGGACTACCTGAATGACGGAAACCCGGCTACCGAAACAGACCTTGGAGTAACCGCTATCTGGCTGATGCCCATTTTCCCTTCACCCAGTTACCATGGCTATGATGTAACCAACTATTTAGATGTAAATCCACAGTATGGCACATTGGATGACTTTAAACAATTAATAACAGAAGCTCATAAGCGGGGAATAAAAGTGATTATTGATTTCGTCATTAATCATACTTCCGATCAGCACCTATGGTTTGTCAATTCTGTTGCCGGACAGGACGGAAAAGGGGGTTGGTATAATTGGGTTTCTTCAGACCCGGGTTACCTTGGTCCGTGGGGACAAAAAGTATGGCATGCAAAAAACGGAGGATTTTATTACGGCCTGTTTTGGAGTGGCATGCCCGATCTTAATTATCATAATTCCGAGGTGACCAATCAAATGAAGAGTATTGCAAAGTATTGGTATAGCACCATTGGAGTAGATGGATTTCGTGTCGATGCTGCCGGGGCACTCATTGAAGAAGGCTCCAACCAGGCCAACACGAAAAGCACACTGGATTGGTGGAGAAAATTTTATGCCTTTCAAAAAAATCTTGATCCCGGCCTGATGACAGTTGGAGAAGTCTGGACCTCCACGTCAATTGTTGCCCCCTTCTCGGATCAACGACTCGATTATTGTTTTGAGTTTGATCTTTCCTACGCGATTGTTGACGCAGTAAAAACAGAAAATTCTTTGGGACTTAAGCAAAAGATGAAAGAAGTCGTAGTGGCTTATCCACCTCTTCAATACGGTACTTTTTTAACCAATCATGATCAAAATCGCGTCATTGAAGAATTTGGGTTAAATACGGAGCGAGCCAAGGTGGCGGCCGGTATTTACCTTTCACTGCCCGGAGTGCCGTACTTGTATTATGGAGAGGAAATTGCCATGCGGGGAATGAAGCCGGATGAAAAGATACGGCTGCCCATGCAGTGGAGTGATCAACTTAACGCTGGGTTCACCACGGGCAATCCGTGGCAAGTGGTTAATTTTAATTATCCGCAGTTTAATGTGTCGGTGCTTCAAAGCGAGTCCACTTCAATATGGAATCACTATCGAAAACTGATTAAGGCGCGCCTCGAAAACAAAGCGTTGAGACAAGGTAGTTACACGGAAGTAACTTCATCCAACAATTCAATTTATTCTTTTCTTAGAATAAAAGACACAGATGGGATAATGGCCATTCATAATTTGACATCCACACAGCAACAAGCTGGCTTGTCAATCACGTCAAGCTCGTTATCCGCAGGAACCTATACAGTTGAAAATTTACTGACAAGAGAAACGCTTGCATCGCTTACGGTTTCGGGTGGTGGTAGTTTTAGCAATTACAACCCAACGGATAACATAGCAGGCTACACCACATATTTGCTGAAACTGACGAAACAATAAAACGAATACAACCACCCACTTTCAGCCGTGCAAGGAACTACTCGGCATGTCAGGAGGTAGTTTTTTAGTAATGGCGGATGCAGCAATAATGGCATCAGGTAATTTTACTTTTTGTTTTTTCTTAATTGAATCGTCATTCTTTTCACATCAGCATCTAAGTCAATTATAAAACAGTTTGATATGAAATCGCGAATGAGACGCTCATCGGAGGCATTTTCAAAAGGGATGCTTAAAAGTTCAATTTCGGTTACAACCGAGATAAATAGTGTTCGTCCGTCAAGCAAAGAGACCGGACCTGCTCATTTCCGCCAATACCCAGAATAATAAGATTAGTGTCTACCAGAATGTTATTTGCCCCATTCATCCCGCATTTTTTTCTGGTAGGCTAATGCATCCTCAGGGAATTTGATTTTTCCAAAATATTTGTCCCAATTGATCTTTTTGGTCTTAGCGGAAACTTTTTTAAGCTTTTTTGCTACTGATTTGGCTGACTCTTTCTTTCCAACTTTTGTAACCATATTTAAAAATGCAAATTTATTACAAATGATTTTTCATTTTAGATCCTTCCCTTGCTTGACTGCAGAATGATAAAGGTATTGTTGCACACATCGTGAATGACTGAAGTAAATTTCAGTAAATGTTTAATATTCAGCCTCTCCATTAGTGGTGTTAACTTTATTTATCGTCTCACAAGTAACGGGACGCATCCCGAAATAGCATAAAATGAGTTTCCGTTCTAACCTTCATTTTCCGAATAATAATCATGGGAATATCGAAGCCGATTTAGTTTCTTTAAGCGGAAAATCAACAGGCACGTCAATACAAATCATAACTATAAAATACAATGTCTAAGAAAGTTGTTACCCTCGGTGAAATCATGTTGCGATTATCAACGCCTGATTTTAAGCGTTTTGTACAGTCTGATACTTTTGATGTTACCTATGGTGGAGGGGAAGCCAACGTTGCCGCAGCCCTCTGTAACTACGGACTCAATGGAACCTTTGTGACCAAAGTTCCCAATAACCCCATCGGCCAGTCGGCCATCAATCATTTAAGGCGTTATGGTGTTGATACACAATTCATAGCCCGGGGTGGCGACAGACTTGGAATTTACTTTCTTGAAACGGGTGCTTCCATGCGAGCCTCGCAGGTAGTGTATGACCGGGCAGGCGCATCGATCTCTGAGGTAAATGCCTCGGAGTTTGACTTTGACAAAATATTGGATGGAGCAGATTGGTTTCATACCACCGGGATTACTCCTGCATTAAGTGATAAGGCAGCTGCGCTTGCGGAAGCCGCATTAAAAGCAGCTAAAGCAAAAGGCATCACCACCAGCATTGATTTGAATTACCGCAAAAAATTGTGGGCCAAAGAGAAGGCAAGAGAAGTGATGACCAGATTGTGTAAGTATGTAGATGTGTGTATCGGCAATGAAGAAGATGCGGATACTACACTTGGCTTCAAAGCAAAAGATACCGATGTAACCAAAGGCGAACTTAACCTGGATGGATTCAAAGATGTATTTAAGCAGATGAAAGAAAAGTTTGGATTCAAATTCATTGCATCCTCGTTGCGCGAAAGCCACAGTGCCAGTGATAATGGTTGGAGCGCGCTGGTCTATGACGGAAAAGAATTTTATCACACCAAACAATACAGTGTAAGGATCGTTGACCGCGTAGGAAGCGGAGACAGCTTTGCCAGTGGTTTAATTTATGGATTGGTTACCGGTATGCCGATGCCCGAAGCAGCAGAGTTTGGTGTGGCAGCAAGTGCGTTGAAGCACACTATTCCTGGCGATCTTAACCATGCCACACTCACGGAAGTGAAAGAACTGATGAAAGGGGATGGCAGCGGAAGAGTGCAACGTTAACAAACAATTATTATGATCCTTGATTCATTGCAAAACGCTTCGAAATATTTTAGTCTACATCCCGCTTTCGCGAAAGCGTTTGAATACATTTCAAAGACGGATCTTACTGCCATCGAACCGGGTAAGTATGAGATTGATGGAGAGCAGTTGAAAGCCACCGTGTTTGATAAAAAAGGAATGACCGTGGAGGAGTCTACGTCCAAGTTTGAATGTCACAACAAGTTTATCGATATACAACTTTGCATTCGTGGAGTGGAAAAGATGGGATGGAAACCAAGGGAAGCCTGCAAAACAGAAAAAGGACCATACAACGAAGAGAAGGATGTATTGTTTTATACCGATGCTCCCGATATGTTTTTTGAATTGCATGGCGGGCAGTTCACGATCTTTTTCCCCAACGATGTGCACGCCCCCCTGATTGGTGATGATGAAATAAAGAAAATGGTAATCAAAGTAAAAATATAAGTATGAGCAAAAGTCAGAAGGCAATTGATGCCGTAGTAGCACAAGGTATTCTTCCATTGTATTTCAATCCGGATGAAACGGTGAGTATTGAAATCTTACGAGCCATTCATCGCGCAGGCATCAAAGCAGTGGAATATACCAATCGCGGAGAAGCTGCCTTTAATAATTTTAAAAAAATGGTGGCGGTAAAAAACCAGGAGATGCCGGATATGATGTTGGGCATTGGCACCATTAAGAATTTGCAACAGGCAAAAGATTATGTCAGCGCAGGTGCTGATTTTATGGTGAGCCCAGGGTTTGTTGCAGAAGTTGCTGCTTATGCGATTGGTAATGATATCTTCTATGCACCTGGCTGTATGACACCATCAGAGATCATTGCAGCAGAAAATGCCGGAGTGAAATTTATTAAACTCTTTCCTGGCAATATGCTTGGCCCGGAATTCCTCAGCAGCATCAAGGAAATTTTTCCTAAGCTTCTTTTCATGCCGACCGGTGGTGTGGATACTACTAAGGAAAGTATCGAAGGCTGGTACAAGGCAGGTGTGTGTGCGGTAGGAATGGGCAGTAAACTGATCAGCAAAAAACTGATGGAGCAGAAGGATTATGCAACGATCGAGTCAGCTACCCGGGAGGTGCTGACCTTGATTCAAAGCATAAAGAAATAGCGCTTACTTGACCGCGAACTTCTTACGGCCTTGTTTGATTAACATGGAAAGATGTTCTTCGAGCAATGCATTGGTTCCCTTCAATCCAATAAGTATTTCTTCAGCCCACGTCAGGTAATTCAGTTTTCGTTCAGTCGTCCAGTTACTTGGTGGATGATTGAGGATGTCATAAACATTGCAAATCTTATCACCCAGTTTTAGTTTCCGGGCCAGCGATGATTTGTGGGGTGCGTGAATTACCTGGAGTCTTTTTCGTTCTTCCTTCGAAAGATTTTTGTCGTCCGTTACCTCAAGCACGAGGCCCAATACCGTTTCTCCAAAAATCTGTTCAATTTCTTCCGGTGTGGTTTGGGTGTCTTCAATCGTATCGTGGAGGACTGCAGCGACCAGCAAATCATTGTCCTGTTCTTCACCCTTTTCTATTAATGTGAGTGCAACATTAATAGGATGATTAATGTACGGAGTTTCTTCTGTGTCTTTTCTCCGCTGAAAGCGGTGTTTGTCTGCGGCAAAGGATAAGGCCTTTAGCAACCGCAGCGTTTTGTTGTGGTTCATTTATGTATGTTTGAATTATTGTTTCTAAAAAAGACCTGAAGTAAGTAGGTCCCGGATGCATAGCCTGTTGTGTACGAGATGACCTACTTGATCTAACGATAATGGATATGAAATAGTTTTTAACCGAGAGTTCAATTATCAAAAATGAATTGACTTCATTCTTCTGCGTACATTTACTGAATGATGTTTTCCGTGCTGTGGTTGGGAAAGTTAAAGAAAATTCTGAACCACTAAGACACAAAGAGCACGAAGTTACACGAAGAACTTCGTGCTTCCTGGTGCCTTAGTGTCTTCGTGGTTCAAGGTCCGGTGAGTTCAATAAACACAACCCGCATCATCCGCCTTTATGTAATAGGACTTATAGGATCTTTGCATCCTTTCAATGGCAGTAATTCTTGGAAGTTAAAGAAAATTCTGAACCACTAAGACACGAAGAGCACGAAGTGGCACGAAGCGCTTTGTGCTTCCTGGTGTCCTTAGAGCCTTCGTGGTTCAAAATGCATTGAGTTTAATAAACACAACGGTATTGCTAACCATCCTTCAATGCCAGTAATTTCTAATTGGAAGTTAAAGAAAATTCAGAACCACTAAGACACAAAGAGCACGGAGTGGCACGAAGAGCTTTGCACTTCTTGGTGTCCTTAGAGCCTTGGTGGTTCAAAAATCCGTTGACTTCAATAAACACAACCGGCATTGTCCGCCTTCATGTAATAAGACTTATAGTTTTTTGCTTTAGGATCTTTGCATCCTTTCAACTCCAGCAACTCTACCTTTCTGAACTCAATCGGGTGGCTTTCACTTTGTAAAGAGATATACCCTTCTGTCAATGGAGTTCCATCCAATTTTACGGCAGGATCAAAATTGTGTACTACGCCACCACCAATTTGTGGTTTGGTGTATTCCAATACGGTATCTCCCTCCACCATGTGACGAATCAGTGAATCACCCAACACTAAAAATTCAACATGCACCCATTGATCACCGTTGTAGGTTTTTGATCGTGAGTTAATACAATTTGGAGTAAACAACGTATCACCCATATGCACATCAGTGCCGGGCGTACAAAGGTTGGCTGTTGATCTTTCTCCTGTTCCCAGTCCGCCCAGAAACTGCGCTTCGATACTGATGGGGAAATCCTGATCTTTCGTCATGCTCTGTGCAGATTGTGAATGCAGCATGGCACCACTGTTGCGTGTGGCCCAGCCTTCTCCACCAGTAGCCTGATTGCCCACGAAACGATATTCAACCTTTAGGAGATAATATGAAAATTTCTTCTTGTAGAATATATGGCCGTATTGATAACGGAAAGAATCGTATTGATCATAGCTTACCACCATCTTCCCGCTGTCGATGCGAAACGTGTCTCCGAAATTATCATTGAGTTCGTGTTTGGCGATTTTAATGTCCCAGTCGTTAAGGTCTTTTCCATTCCAGAGTTGAATCCATTCTTTTTCTTCTTGTTTTTCAGGATTACAGGAAAATCCAAGGGCCAGTAAAATAAATAACAAATAGGAAGGATGAAGTTTCATAATGGTTAAATCAGGTTTACTCAAAAGTAGCTATTCTTTTGCCGCTACCTTCCATCACGAACTGGTAAATAATACCTTTTGTGATGATGAATGTCATGGTTTTTCTGAATGAAGGAATCTACATTAAGTATATAAAAAAGGGAGTTTTATGAAATGGGCTATGTGCCCAATTTATCGGAGGGTATATAAAACAGATTGGCTATTCAATGTGACGTTAACCATTAAATTATTAACACATGAAAACCCGGGAGTACATTAGAGCCGAAGAAAACCTGAAAATTGAACAGGAAAAAAGGTACCAAAGGAGGGACAAGAGACAGCAGGTTGAACAACTCACCCTCTTGAAAGATCAGAAAAAACAAAAAGGAACATTTTCCAAGCCGAAGAAATAGGCACGTATTATCAATGCTATGATATCATCCGGCCCCAGGACTGGAGCCGGATTACTCAATTCTTACTTGTCGCGACACCGAAAATCCAAGTTGTTTGACTCTGTTTTGTTTTTCCACATCAAACAACAAAGTATTGGTGTGATTGAAATGGATAAAATGGATTTTACGTTTTGATTCAACGCTTTCAGATTTGAATAAGTCCATAGTTTCTGAAACCAGGGGATGCGGTACCTCACTCATCTTTCGGTTGGGAAGTTCATCGGCTGAAAAAAAAGTAGCATCAAGATAAGCTTCATCTACGGATTTTACTTCTTTCACGATGTCTTTATTCCATTTGCTCCACTTGTCAATGTCGGGGATAAAGAGATAGCGTTTTTCTCGGGTGATTATTTTAAATCCTGCTGTCTCTGAAAACTCATCACGATGGGGTACTCGAAAAGCGGTGATAGAAATATTACCCGGTAATCCAAGAGGCACTTCTTCATGAAGTTCAACCAATGAAATATTTTTCAGACTTACCAGCTGGCTCCAGGGCCCATTCATTTCAAGAAATTTTTTAAGTTGAGGTAGAGTATAAACGGAAATTGAAGCAGTGTTCATCACTTCCCTGCCGAATTGCAACAAGCCACTATAATGCCCCATGTGTGAATGCGTGATGAAAATACCATCCGGCAGAAAATTGAATTGATGATTTGTTGCCTCAGCAAAGAGACGAAGTTGTTCCCTGATGTCTGGAGTTGCCTCAAACAACCACCATTTTTTATTTTCGAAATCCGCCAGAGCGAGCGAAACGACAAATTGTTTCAAGGTATCGCGTTCATATGTTAGTGCGCAGCAGCTTTTATTACAACCGATCTGTGGATAGCCTCCATCCTGTGCTGTGCCCAGCACGATCATGCGGGTTTGCGCATCCGTGTAGTGGAAGAAAAGAAAGAGAATTAAAATAAGCAGTGTGGGCAACGTCATTATTTAAATGTAGTGGATAATGGGCTCACGTTAACCGCTGAATCAAGTATATTTACTAGGGGTACTAAAATTGTTTTGTGTCGCTGTCCAAAATCATCACGCTCACTTGTCATTGACATGTAAAAGATAATTAGTACACCATTTAAAAAATCAATCAGATGGACGAATTCATTTTAATTTTCAGACACGAGGATGGCCAGAAATTGGCCTCACCAGAACAAATTCAGGCTTGGATGAAGCAAACTATGGACTGGATCGGCAGCATTGCCGCACAAAACAGATTCAGCGGAGGTAATGGATTGCCCTTTGCAGATGCCAGAGTGGTAACGAGCAAAGACTCACAAAAAGTAGTCACGAACGGTCCGTTTGGCGATATCAAGGAAACGATTGGCGGTTACATTATCGTGAAGGCAGATTCGGTTGACGAAGCAGTAGCGTTTGCCAAAGGCTGTCCTGTGTTGCAGGGTGATGGTAACAGCGTGGAGGTGAGAAAAATGGCTAAAGGTGACGGAGTTCATTAATTATTTTATCTCCGGAAACTCTCCTGCTCAGTCGGGAGAGTTTTAAGATTTATGAAACAACAAAATCTTCTTCCCCATTTATTCCGGTCAGAGTTCAGCAGGATATGTGCTGTGCTTACCCGGCACCTTGGTATTGATCAAGTAGAAGTAGCGGAAGACATTACGAGCGAAGTATTTTTAAACGCACTGGAAACCTGGACATATAAAGGCCTTCCTGAAAATCCTACGGCATGGCTTTATGCAGTAGCCAAAAACAAAGCGAAAAACTATTTACAGCGACAAAAGATTTTCTCTCAGAAAGTAGTTGAACAGGTTAAACAATCCACACTTGAAAATGCCACTGCTGATATTGACTTGTCGGAGGGAAACATTACAGACAGTCAACTGCGAATGCTGTTTGCTATTTGTCATCCGTCAGTTTCTGCTGAAGCCCAGATTGGTTTGGCGCTGCGTATTCTTTGTGGATTTGGCATTGATGAAATTGCCAATGCACTATTAACCAACAAGGAAACCATCAATAAAAGATTATTCCGGGCGAAGGAAAAGCTGCGCGTTGAAAAAGTACTGATCGAACTTCCATCTGCAGAAGATATCACTAACAGACTGGAAACTGTGCTCACCACGCTGTACTTACTTTTTAATGAGGGATATTATTCTGAGAGTCATGATAGTATTTTGCGTGAAGCGCTTTGTCTGGATGCCATGCGACTTACGCACTTACTCATAGAAAACAAAACGACCAATCAACCAGTTGTTAACGCATTATTTTCTCTTATGTGCTTTCATGCATCACGATTTGGCGCCAGGAAAAATGAGCATGGTGAGATCATTTTATATCAGGACCAAAATGACGCACTCTGGAATCAGGAGTTGATTGCCAGAGGCGCATTTTATCTTCAACAGGCGGCACAAGGCCAGGCACTTTCAAAGTATCATCTTGAAGCAAGCATTGCCTATTGGCACACAATCAAAAGCGACACCTCGGAGAAGTGGGAAAATATTCTGCAGCTTTATAATAAGCTGCTGCAACTGGAGTATTCACCCATAGCAGCCCTCAACCGAACATTTGCACTTTCGAAAGTGAGAGGAAAAGCTCAAGCTTTAGAAGAAGCCGAAAAACTTCAGTTAACCAATAATCATTATTACTACACTTTGTTGGGAGAGCTTTACAAAGAAGATGACCCTGAAAAAGCAAAGCAACATTTTCACAAAGCTATTGCATTGGCTAAAAACCAGACCGATAAGGAAACGATTTCAAGAAAAATTACTCAACTAGGTGAATAGTGGTTATACTTTAATGATTCAAATAAAGGTATTCAGATCTAGAGCAATCGCGCTTAGATATAGGCGATGCAATCAATTTCTACCAATGAATCGCCCGGAACTCCGCCATAAACTGCAACCGTAGTGCGCACAGGAGGCTTGCTGCCAAAGCGACCTTTATATGCTTCATTCATAGCTTTGTAATCATTCAGGTCATGAAGGAAGACACCGCACTTCAATACCTTTTCCATGGATGACCCTGCCTTGATCAGTTCCTTCTCCAATTCGTCCAGTACATGTTTTGTGTGTGCAGTAATATCACCTTCAAAATGTGCTCCCTTACCGGCAATGAAAACAAGATTGCCATATCGTGTAGAGCCTGAGAAGAGGGGTACGTCCTGTTCATCTTTCACCACATTGAATACCTCTTTTTCAGGAGCTACATCGGTCTTGGCCTGTGCTGCAATACCGAATCCGGCAATACCAGCAATAGAGGCAAACAATTTTTTCAGGGTGGATCTTCTTTGTTCTTTCATAATCGTATTAGTAATTGGGTTTAGAATTTTATGAACAGGAAAGTTACTCAAAAAGCAGTGTTCCATATTTCTTGAACTCATGAAAGCTGCCGCTGGTTTTTTGCCACGACCAGTAAGTTGGACCTTTATCGTAATCAATCCGGTAGAGATTTCCGCGCCAGCGATCACCGGATTTTGGAGCTCCATTAGCGATTGGCTGTAGTAATTTATAGGGAATAAAAAATTCTGCCATCCAGCTTTTCACTTGCGCGTTACTATTCTTCTTACCGCCCTGCGCACTAGTGCCATGTTGAATCTTGCGATCTCCTTCATAATTCCATGGCTTCCATCCATAAAACCGGTCATTCATGTTAGGGACGAGAATCGGCAACTCATAGTTTAGAGGAGAAACTTCATATTCGAAGTAGACTGGAACCGATTCATCAGGCCACAGGAATACTTCAACCACGTCTTCATTGTACAAAGCACCGTAGTCTTCTTTGATCGTTACAGTAATCTTCTGATCCTCACAGAAGAATAAAAAATAGATTCCGCGATCGGAGTAAAGTGTTTTTACACGCGTTGTAAAGGTGGTGCCACTGGAAGATTTCTGAACCGTAATCGGCAACCATTCTGTCTTATTCCACTGCGCGGATGAACCATCTCCGGTGATGGTGAAATCTTCTGTTTTTCTAACTAGTAATGTGGCATCCTGCTCTTCCGGTAAATTGAAAAACAGATTTCCACTCAGAAGGAAAAGAAGCAAAGTCAGCATTGATCCACTCATCATGATCAGTTCAATTTTTTTTTACAACCCGGACCTTAACAAATATATCAATTCAATTCAGCAATAGTGCCTGATCGTTTACCCGCTCATGTAAAAAATAATCTTCAGCAGCATAGGTCTGCGAATGGTCCAGACATCACATCCTTTCTAAATCGCTATATGAATATCATAACTACCACTCGATATAATTTCATGCTGGTTTTTTGCATTTATCATTACCTTCCATTATTACCATAATGTCTATGAAAGAAAGCTTTCTTCACCCATCGACTCTTGCATCACGATCCGGCTTCATGCTGCTGCTGTGCCTGTTGCTTTTTGTTTCACCGCTTTCGGCACAGAAGAAAAAAAAGAAACAACAACCATTGTCTCCGCCTCCGGGCATGGTGCTGGTGGATAATGAGGTGAGTCGTTATCTCCTTGTGGTGCCAGCGGCAGCAACTGAAAGTGAAAAGAAAGCAGCTGAAGTATTACAGCGTTATCTCCTGCAGATTTCCGGCACCGTCCTACCCATTATTGAAGCCGATAAGCATCGTGGCTCTTATGAAATTGTGCTCGGCCAGAATGAGCGCATCGCGCAGGCCGGAGTGAATATTAATCTAAACGAATTAAAAGAAGATGGCTTTGTGATCCGCACAGATAGCATGCGACTTTTCATTGTTGGTGGAAATGAGAAGGGAACTCTTTATGGTGTGTACTCTTTTCTGGAGCAATACCTGGGCTGCAGAATGTATAGTCCAAAGATGAAAGTTATCCCAAAGCAGAGGAAAATTGTGATTGATAAAATCAACGACATGCAAGTGCCGGTGATCGGTTTCAGGGATACGCACTACCGTTCTACCTGGGATGCTGAATATATTGACTGGCATAAACTTGATCACGATGATAAGGGTGGTCGGCCCGACTGGGGTATGTGGGTACATACTTTCAATGAACTCGTGCCACCGGAAATCTATTATGAAGAACATCCGGAATATTTTGCCATGGTGAAAGGAAAAAGAATTCCTACCCAACTGTGCCTGACTAATCCGATAGTACTGGAGCTTACCATTCAAAGTCTTCGTCAGAAGATCGCACAAAATCCAACGGCAAAATATTGGTCAGTAAGTCAGAACGACAACCGCGACTATTGCACGTGTGATAATTGCATGGCCATTGATGATCGTGAAGGATCACCATCAGGGTCTATTATCAACTTTGTAAACCAGGTTGCTGATCAATTTCCTGATAAGATGATTTCTACACTGGCGTATGAATATGGTCGTCATGCACCTAAAACATTGAAGACACGCGATAATGTGAACATCATGTTGTGCAGCATTGAAGCATATCGTCATCTGCCGATCACCGAAGATCCAGCGAGTGCTGATTTTGTGAAGGATGTGGAAGATTGGGGAAAGATCGCCAAAGACATTATCGTGTGGGATTATGTGATCCAGTTCAACAACCTGATTAGTCCGTTTCCAAACTTGCACGTGTTGCAACCCAACCTTCAGTTTTTTGCAAAGCATAATGTGAACGCCATGTTTGAACAAGGTAATCGCGAAGTGGGAGGTGAGTTTGCTGCACTGCGGGGTTATCTTTTATCAAAGCTGATGTGGAACCCAAATGAGAATGTGGATATACTGATGAATGATTTCCTGCAGGGAGTTTATGGGGCGGCATCAAAACCCATTCGACAATACATTGATGAAATGCGTGAAGCTCTTCTTAAGTCTGGAAAACCGCTACGCATTTTCGGCACACCAAATGAAGCGGCTGATAGTTATCTCACTCCTGCTTACATCGCACGATATGAACAATTGTTTAACGAGGCAGAAAAACTGGTTGCAGATTCAAGTGAATTATTGGAGCGCGTAAGAATTGCCCGACAACCACTTCAGTTTGCCATCCTGGAACAAGCCAAGAAAACCTATTATGGAGAACGAGGCGTATTCACCAAAGTAGATGGCCAATGGCAGGCGCAACCAAAAATCCGTGCAGCTATTGATCCCTTTGTTGATCTGTTGGTACGTGAAGGTGTAACGCAGGTGAAAGAATGGAGCACCACGCCAGATGAATATCGCGCTGCTATGTATCGAATGTTTTCGCAGGGCATGAATGAACATCTTGCTTATGGGAAGAAGGTAACGTTCATCAGTCCGGATCCATCCAAACTTAAGACTGGCGGAGATAATGTGCTCACCGATGGCATTCGTGGAAGTCATGATTATGACTACAACTGGCTGGGATTCTCCGGACAAAATCTCGAAGTAGTGATTGACCTCGAAGAAGTGAAGAAAGTGAAACTTGTTGAATCAGCTTATTATCAGTATGGCTTTTGGCTGCGCTTGTTTCCTAAGAAAGTAGAGTACTTCACTTCCATGGATGGTGTAAAGTTTGAGCTGGCAGCCATGGTGGAAAACACGTTGCCCATTGATCAGTATGGCGGGCAGCAACGTGACTTCATTGGCACCTTCGCTCCACGCGATGCACGGTATGTGAAAGTAATCGCGCACACCATTGGAAATACTCCTGGCTGGCATCCGGGTGCAGGACGACCTGCAGTAATGCTAGTAGATGAAATTGTGGTGGAGTAATAAGCTTAGCTAGAAAGAAAAGTTGAATCAAACAAAATCCTCATGAAAGAAGTAACCCCCATGCGCGTATCATCTATTGATATACTTCGCGCACTCACCATGATCCTGATGATTTTTGTTAATGACCTGTGGTCGTTGAAAGATATACCGGAATGGCTTGGGCATGTAGCTTCTGGAGTTGATGGCATTGGCCTGGCAGACATTGTGTTCCCTGCATTTTTGTTCATCGTTGGGCTCTCACTTCCTTTTGCCATTGATGGTCGTATCTCCAAAGGAGATAGTGACAGCCAACTGGTAAAACATGTGCTCATGCGTTCCATTGCGTTGCTGGTGATGGGTGTATTCCTTGTCAATGGTGAAACGATCAACACAGAAGCAACGGGCATGGCTCGCGATGTGTGGAATACGGTTTGTTGTTTAAGTTTTATTCTGATCTGGAACAGCTATCCCAAAACCATGAATCAAAATCTGATCTATGCATTGAAGGGTGTCGCCATTGTCGTGCTGATTGTTTTTGCTTATATCTATCGCGGGGGCTCTCCAGAAAATATTGAACGCTTTGCGCCACATTGGTGGGGAATATTAGGACTCATTGGTTGGGCTTATTTAGCCAGCGGCCTGATTACCATCTTTGCAAGGAGAAGTATTCTCATCATTGCTATTGCCTGGGTGTTTTTTGCAGGATTAAGTATGCTTTTTCACGCCAGGCTAGTTCCCGGTTTTTTATCATTTATTCCCAATGCTATTCTTGGAGGCACACTCACTGGCCTCACATTGGGTGGCGTATTAACGGCAATGATCTTTCAATATTACAGGCAGCGCGAGGATCATAAAACAATCACCATCGTGTTCATCACTTTTTCAATATTGTTAATCGTATTGTCGGTAGTCACCAGGCCGTATTGGGGATTGGCAAAATTAGGGGCTACCCCAGCCTGGTTGTTTCTATGCAGTGCATTCACCATTTTAGGATTCATTGTGATTTATTGGTTGGCCGATGTCTTGGGAAAGGCGAATTGGTTTTCATTCGTCAAACCTGCCGGCACGGACACACTGCTTTGCTACCTCATGCCATATTTTGCTTATGCCACTACACGTTCATTGGGAGTTCACTTGCCCGAGGTGATGTTGGTGGGGGGAATAGGTCTAGTTAAGTCATTGTCATTTGCCTTGCTCTGTGTTGTCATCACGGGAGGATTGAATCGACTAGGTGTAAAACTGAAATTATAAACAGATGTTCATGAAATATAAAATCATCAGCGTATACGCAATTCTTTTTTCTGTGGCCTCTTTTGCAGTCGGATCACAGTCACCCGATTTCAAGATTGTAGGATACTATTCACTGAACGCTGCATTGAATGGAGAGGAAACAAAAGATGTTCCGCTCAAGAGATTGACACATGTCAACCTTTGGTTTTTGAATCCTGACTCTGTTGGAAATTTTACAAAAGATCTTTCGGGTCTGGCACCATTCATTAAAGCAGCGCATAAGAAAAATGTCAAGGTGTTACTTTCCATTGGTGGAGGATCAAAGCAAAAACAATATCATACCTTACTGAAGGAGGAATATAGGGGAGCATTAATTGAAAAATTAGTGGCGTTGACCTTGCAACATAATGTGGATGGCATTGATGTTGATCTGGAAGGGGGCGACATTGATACGAATTATGAAAACTTTGTGATTGATCTCGCCAAGGCATTGCATGGGCACAACAAGTTAATTACAGCCGCGATTGCTGTTTATTATAAAGATCAAATCAGCGATCGCGCTATAGCGGAATATGATTTTGTGAATGTGATGAGCTATGATCGCACCGGGCCATGGCGCCCTGAGAAGCCGGGGCCTCATTCATTATACTCCCATGCGGTAGAAGACCTGGATTATTTTCGATCAGTAAGAAATGTTCCTGCCGAAAAGATGACGCTTGGAGTTCCTTTCTATGGATATGGTTATGGACCTGAATTATCTTCTGCGGCCATCAGTATGAACTATCAAAAGATTGTGGAGACATTTCCAGGCGCTGAGAAAGCGGATGAATGGAAAATGCCTGACGGAAAAATTCTTTATTACAATGGCATTCCAACGATCAAACAGAAAACCATCCTGGCAAAAGAAAAAGCATCGGGCATTATGATCTGGCAAATTCGTGGTGATGCCAAAGGATCGAAGTCGTTGCTCAAAGCAATCAATAAGGTGAGTAAAAGCAAGTAATCAGTTTTTACTCCTTCTTAAAAGTAAGGTCCTTCTTCCAGCAATATTTGTATTTCAGGCTTGTATTTGGCAAGTGCAGTAACTACTTCTTTAGAAGTATTGGTGCGGTACAAATAAACTTTTTTCAGGTTAGGAAACTTTAATAAGTCGAGTGCGGCCTTATCATCTACTAGCGTGAAGGATAAATTCAGAATTTCCAGGTTCTTCAGTTTTTGTAAATACACCAGTCCGGATCCATTCAATTTTGTTTTTTGAAGATAGAGTTCTTTCAGGTTCGTCATCTGCCCGATGTAATAAAGACCTTCATCATCAATGCCGCTTGAAGTAAGTGATACTTTGGAGAAGATTTCATTGTAGGGCTTTAACTCACGGAACTGATCATTGGTAAAAGGCGCAGGCGGAAATTTCATGGCCAGCGTAAAATAGTTTTCATCGCTCAGACTGTCTCGCCTGATGGAGACGGAAAGTCTCTCCGCCACTTTGCTTAGTTCTTGCTGCGCTGCTTCCGTTTTCAGATTCGCAATTTCAATTTTCATACGATATCGATTGAGCTCAGGCAGCAGTTGCTCAATCAGCGGTGCGACAGTTGCTTTTTTCTTTGCTTCTGCAATGAGCAGTTCATTAGCGGCACCTGATTCGATCCAGAATTTTAACAAGGCAATTTCATTTTCGGTGAGGGGTGTTTTGCCTTCGGGCGGCATATGGTCTTTGTGTTCTGCGGGTAAGACCACACGGTTATATAATTCACTTTTTTCAGGTGCACCTTTGGTGATGGAAGGATGTTCGCTCTCGCCTTCCTTGAAGAGATTTTCATAGGAAGTCATGAGTAACCCTCCTTTGGTTTTTTGTTCATTATGACAACTGAGACATTTGGCATCAAGGATGGGAACAATCATATCTTCGTACACGAGCATTTCTGTTTCCGGTTTCGTGCTGTTGCCTTTGAAATCATTTTTAATCAGCATGAGGTGTTCAGTGAGATAGTCCTGCCCATGCGTGATCGAGCCACCCACGTGACTTGTAAAACCAACCGCGCCCATGCTGGCGATCAAACCAAAAATATAAATCGGATAGAAACGAGTACTGTCGCTAAAGTAAATGGCGGTAGTGGAGAGGAATAAGAACCCGGTAATGGCAGCAGCCCAAAAATGTTGATCAATCAAATTGCCGGAATATTCTCCGGAGGCATGGAGAAAAAATCCTGCTCCAATAGAGGCTACCGTTGATAACGCAGCAGCTATCAATAAAATCTTAATAACAACCTCACTAATTTTTAATGGAGTAAATCGCTTAACCGCCTCCAACAAGACCACCAGGATAATGAGCACAATAGGGAAATGTAAAATCAACGGATGAAACCTTCCGATGAATAACAGAAAGAGTGGAACATCATCCGGTCTGAAGAGCGGCAACGCCAGCAACAAAAGACCGATTAATAAAAGTGAAATGATGAGAGCGGGGTGCTTGTAATTTCGCATAATGTTCTTAGCAGTTACCCGTAGTGAGGTTCAGACTTAATTCGAGCATCGAAACATTAAGCTAAAATATTAGGCAAGATACCGGTGCTGTCACCGAACTGCTTTTGTTCAATGTTCATAGCGGATAACATGGACATATAGAGATTAGCCAGCGGTGTCTCTTTTTGATAGGTCAGATTCTGTCCTGTCTTTATTCTTCCGCCACCTTGCCCGGCTAAAATGATAGGAAGATTTCGTGGCGCATGCCGATTGCCATCCCGTAAATCAGAAGTGAATAATACCATTGAATTTTCGAGCAAGGACTTATCTCCTTCTTTAATATTTTTAAGTTTATTGAGGAAGTATGCATATTGCTCAATGTGCCAATGAGTTATGCGTGCGTATTCTTCGAGGAACTCAGGCTTGTCCATGTGGTGAGAGATGGAGTGATGGTTGCCCTTTACACCTTCAATGAAAGAGAAGTCTCGATTGCTGACAGAGTTACCAAACATAAAAGACGTCACGCGGCTGGCATCACTCCAGAAAGCAAGCGCCATGATATCCATCATTAAACGTGTCTTTTCTGTAACATCCACTCCACTATACATCTCTACATAATCATCAATGTTTGCATTGACGCGAATCAATTCTTTTTTGATGTCTGCGGTGATGTTGGCCGCAAATTTTTCTCGGTTGGCATCGTTGGATATTCTCTTCTCTACACTGCGGATCGACTCCATGTATTCGGAAAGTTTATCCTGATCTGCCCTGCCCAGATTTCTCTTCAGGCTTTGAGCATCATCCAGCACCAGGTCCAGCACACTTTGCTTCCAGGGATCATTTATAATTTTTACACCTGGTATGAAAGATCGAAACAGCCGATCGAAAGCAAGGCGTGGATCAATTTCTTTTGACAGCGGTTGGTTGGCATTTTTCCATGAAATGCTGGAGCCGTATAGGCGCGTGAAGCCAACATTGATATCTACTCCGGTAGTAATGCGATCCAGTCCATATTCCAGCGAAGGAAATGGAGTTTCATTCCCAACGTGTGAGGCAATTATCTGATCAATGGAAACACCACCGCTGCTGATATTATCTCCAATGGTTTGCTTGATAGGCATGCAGGTGAGAAGGCTGGCCGATTTTGCATAATGTCCATCGGCTCCTTTAAAGATGGAGTTCTTATTCATAAGCTCTCCTATCACTACGATATCATTCTTCAAACTCTCCAAAGGAAGCAACTGTGGAGTTAGACTAAAATCAGTTCCGATTTTTTCAGGCGTCCAGCGATCTGGATGCACGCCATTAGGCATAAATAAAAAGGCTGTACGAACGGGCGATTTTCCAACCAAAGGTGAGGCCACACCAGGTATCGACATGGCTTCCAAAAAGGGAAGTGCAATACAGGCACCCATCCCTTTGAGCATTCTTCTTCGCGATATCTGCCACTTTTTACTCATGCTTCTATTATACTTTTATTTGGAAATCACTCACTTTCTTTCTGAACGGATAACTTTTAACAATTTCAATGATGAAGCTTTCGGGATTGAAGTTAGTTTTTAGTAACGTTTCATCCAATCGTTGCAATGCCGGCTCATCGGTAAACAGCACGGATCTTCCCAAGGCATAAGAGAGCATTCTGGATGAAAGGTTGCGGGCAATTTTTGCTTTCTCGGTGAGTAATAGCATTTTTAATTGGGCGGGCCCTTGAAAACTTCTGCCGTCAGCCATCACACCGGATGGATCGACCAGTGCTTTACCATAGCTCGTGCGCCAGCGTCCCATGGGATCAAAGTTTTCCAATCCTAACCCTAAAGGATCCATCTTCACGTGACATGAATTGCATTCTACACTGGCCCGATGCTTCTCCAATATTCTTCTTAGGCCTATTTCTTCATGTGCATTTTCATCTTCTGTCAGTTCAGCTACAACGGCAGGAGGCGGAGGCGGAGAAATTCCAAGCAATTGCTCCATCACCCATTTGCCACGAATGACCGGGCTTGTTCTCAATGGAAAAGAAGTGGTGGATAGTACACTACCCATACCTAACACACCGCCTCGGCTCGAGTCGTTAAGAACAATTTTTTGAAAGTCTTCACTGGTAACTCCATCGATACCATAATAGTCGGCCAGTTCTTTATTAAGAAACGTATAGTTGCTGTTAATCAACTCCAGCATTTTTTTGCTCTTGGTAAGAACGTAATAAAAATATTCGACCGTTTCACGATACAATGCCTGCCGCATGGGCATGTCAAACCCTGGATATTTCTCATGGTCAAGCATGGGTTGGTTATCGACCAGTTTGGTAATCCCAAGCCATTGAGTTGAAAAATTTTCAGCAAAACGTTTTGCCTTTGGATCGGCCAGCATACGCTTCACTTGCGATTCCAGAACCAACGTGTCCTCCAACTTGCCAAGGTAGGCGAGGTTGAATAACTCGTCATCAGGCATACTCGACCAGAGAAAATAAGAAAGCCGCGTGGCCACTTCAAAGTTACTCAACGGGTACACACCTTCCTTCTCAGGTTCTTCTTCTACGCGATACAAAAAGTTGGGAGAGATCAATATAGATTTGAACGTCTGTGCTACACTTTCATTAAAGCGCTGTGGATTTTCAATCGAATCTTTTTGATTGTATACAGTTTGAAAAAGGTCAATCATTTTTTCTTTCTCTACTTCTTTCAAAAACCTGCGGTATGCTTTTGTGGCAAACGGGAAAATTACTTTTCCGGCAGCAAGAGCAGGAGGATTGACTTCATCATAGTGATCAAATAAAATGGACTTCATCCAATTGCGAAAGCGTTGCCACCAGTTCTGACTATATGAAATGGGTACCAGTGTGGCCCATTTACTTTTATCAAGGTAAGCTTCTTCAACAATCACCTCTGCCGCATCATAGTAACGCTCTAATTTCAAAGGGGTAAAAAACAAAGCGCCTCCCTGGTTATCAAACCCACCACCACCTGATCCGTCTGACGGGAAATAATTTTTTGCGTCAAAATCTACCTGCATCAAATCTTGAATCGTATAGCGGTATTCTGAATGACTCAATCTTCTGATCACCACCTGGCCTGGTCGCTTTTGCTGAAGCGAGCCTTGCAATACACTATTAATTCCCTCTACTAGTTTATGATAGTCATTTTCGGAAAGCGCTTTTTCGCCTTTGGGAGGCATGGACTTTGTCTTAATCTGGTCGAGCACCTTCAACCAGAACTGTCCATCTTCAATTACCCGATCGCGTTCTTTATAGTTGTCGAGGTTAACGCCTCCTTTCGTATTCCCCGTGTTATGGCACTCAAAACATTTTATAGACATGAGTGGACGAATGTCCAATTCATAATTGATGGAGTCCTGGGAAAATAGTTTTCCTGAAACAATAATGAGTAGCAACAGGAAGCCACTTCTCATGAATATGTTTCGCGGTTTTATCATTCTAATAAATTTAGAGGTTTGCGATTAGAGTTCAAACCTATTTGAATAGAGGGGGTTTCCTTTTTTGGTGATCGGTCGATATAACTTGCGGGAGGATAAATGTTCATTCACGAACAGCCTTCTAAATCAGAATGCATGAAATAGTTAAAGTGATTCTAATAAGCAGAATGTAATTGCTTGTAAAGTGTATGCATGAAAACGTTTTCTTTATAAACAGAATAAATCTTCAGGATAAACCTGACCATTGCTTTTCAAGGAATTCTTCCATCCTGTATGAATGACATAATTCCATCCTTCCAAAAAATTCCCTCGCTTCAATGCTTCTTCTTTTGAATCAAATGGAATCACAATCTCAAATTTAAAATCAAGCTTAGTGCTTTTCTCATCAAGTTCTGTTAATAGCCAGGTCACCAATGCTTTTCCCTG
Organism: Cyclobacteriaceae bacterium; assembly: GCA_043774805.1. Classification (GTDB taxonomy): domain Bacteria; phylum Bacteroidota; class Bacteroidia; order Cytophagales; family Cyclobacteriaceae; genus ELB16-189. The sequence goes on from JAYVTB010000017.1 coordinate 41,235, forward strand.
GTATTGGATAACTTTTTTCCTTCTATGATTTCAATGATCTTTCCACGATGTAACCATTGTTTTCCCTCGGGAGGAGCTGCCCACATACTCTTACTTAAATCGCTTTACCTTTCCACTTGCCGGATTTCATGTAGAAGAAAGCCATCGAGAACATGCTGATCCAATACACCCATTCACTGCCCCAGCCCCAGCCGATGGAAAGACCCCAATATTCAAGTACCAAATAAACGTAGGCTACATAGACCACGATGGTGATTAACTCAATCAAGAGGTTAACTCGCGCGTTGCCGGTTCCCGTTACAGCATTCAGCCAGATCGTACCAAACGACATCATGAGCAATGCTACAGAAACAATTCTAACGATTGGAATGGCTTCGGCAATAAATTCATCTCCCTGGCTATAGAAGGACAAAAAGAATTCTGGAAAAATGTTCAACACAATGAAAATGAAAAATGAAATACCTAAACTCATCTTCACCACACGCCTGATCAAAGGCATCACTTCTTCTGTTTTTCCCTGACCAATGATATTGCTTACCATGGTGTTGGTGGTAGAGGCAAACGCCCAACAGAAAATCCCAAACAACCCAAAAATATTTCGCATCGTGTTGCTGATGGCCAACGCACGCGCACCATGATGCTCTACCAGAATGTAAAAGAATTCCCAGCTGGCAATGCTGATGGCAAATTGCACAATTAGCGGTGCCGACATGGTGAGGATTAATTTAATGACAGATAGATCAATTTTCGTTTGTTCGAAAAATGCAAACGATTTATGAATGCCTTTAAAATGAATGACAGCATAAATCACAAAAAATCCTGAAGCTTCGGCAATGATGGAGGCATAAGCCGCACCATTAAATCCTATCTGTGGAAATCCAAAATGCCCGAAGATCATGGAGTAATCCAATGCAATATTTACCAACGCCTCCGCCAGTGTGCCCCACACCAGATAGCGGGTTTGATTTGTACCAACAAGCAAGGCATTGCGCATCACATACAAATAGAGAAATGGAAGGCCCCAGATGCGTATCAACAAAAAGTTAGCAACTTGATCGGCAATGACAGAATCATGGATAAAAGCGTGCATCACTCTGGAAGCGAAGAGATAGGTGGCACCAATACCTAACGCAGCAATACCTAACGCCACCCACACACCATTATAAAATAATCGCCCTATCTCCTTCGGCAAATTTTGTCCGGCCCTTCTGGCGATCAATGCCTGTAACCCATTGTTGAGTCCATTGCCAATAACTGCAAAAATTAAGTAATACACTCCGGTAATGCCTGCGCTCGCTAACTCCTGCTCGCCCAACATGCCTAAGAAGATATTGTTGGTGATAAAATTGATCTGAGGCACCAGCATGGCCAAAGAAATTGGCAACGCCATGAATAAGATTTGTCGGTAGCCGGTATTGAGACGTAATTCCATGGAAGCGTAACTGTAAAAGTAGTCGAAAAGATTTGTTCAAAAGTATCTTTAACGCAACCGATTTAACATGGTTAAAAATAAAACTAAATAAGTATTCTCTATCATTACCAAAAAAGCTGATAACTTGACATTTATAAACATTAACGATTGATCATGAACACAAAGAAAATCGCCATCATAGGTGGAGGTAATTTGGGCGCTGCTATCGCAGAGGGATTATTAAAAAGTGGATTTGCATCGGCACAACAGATAACGGTGACCAGGCGGAATCTTTCACGACTTCAGTCCCTCAAAGAACAAGGCATCACCATTACGGATAACAATCGCGCAGCTATCGAAAGCAGTGATGTAATTATTGTCGCGCTGAAGCCATACAATGTAAAGGAAGTACTGGAGGGGTTGAAAGATTCATTCGACACTAAGAGGCACATAGTAATCAGTGTCGTAACCGGAGTTTTTCTTAAAGAACTAACCGCCATTGTCGATCATGGAATTCCTGTGTTTCGCGCTATGCCAAACACGGCTATTGCCATTCAGGAATCGGTTACCTGCCTTTGCCAGGCCAATGCAACAGACGCACAGATTGAGTATGTCACGGATTTGTTCAATCAACTCGGTATCAGTATTTCAATAGATGAAAAATTGATGGATGCGGCAACAGTATTAGGTGCCTGTGGTATTGCCTATGCCTTACGTTTTATTCGTGCTGCCACACAAGGGGGTATTGAAATAGGCTTCGATGCCAAGACAGCAAGCCTGATTGCTTCACAAACCGTAAAAGGAGCAGCCGAATTATTGCTGACAGGAAATCGCCACCCCGAAGAAGAAATTGACAAAGTAACCACACCAAAAGGGTGCACCATTGTTGGACTTAATGAAATGGAACATCGTGGATTCAGTTCATCATTGATTCGAGGCATTGGAGCATCTTACAATAAGATTCTTTCCTAAACAAGCAAGGTTATCTTCGCACCATGTCTGAATTTTTCACCTCCACCAGCCGTATCATCGTTACTTGTAGTAAAAGACTTGCTCCTTATCTGGAACAAGAAATTATTGAATTGGGATTAACACCTGGCCGCACATTCGTTACTGGAGTAGAACTACAGGGCACCGTGAATGATTGCATTTTATTAAATCTGAATTTACGTTGCGCCAGCCAGGTGTTGTATTCACTCAAGAGTTTCAGGTGCAATGGTCCCGATGATCTTTATGAAGCATTGATTCGCTATCCCTGGGAGAATTTACTTTCGAATGATGGATACTTTTCTGTTACTAGTAATGCAACACATTTTACAGTAAACAACGACATGTTTGTCAATGTAAAAGTGAAAGATGGTATTGCCGATCGCATGCGCAGGGAAACTATGCGCAGGCCTGATTCAGGATCTGAGCTGGATCGTGCTGTGTTCCATCTTTACTGGAAAGATGAACAAGCCGAAATTTTTCTGGATACCTCTGGCCAGACTTTGGCTAAACATGGCTATCGTAAAATTCCCGGCAAAGCACCGATGATGGAGTCATTGGCAGCCGCCACAGTGATGGCAACAAAATGGAATCATCAATCTGCTTTTGTGAATCCAATGTGTGGTTCTGCTACAGTCGCTATTGAAGCGGTGATGATCGCCACCAATCGCAGGCCAGGGTTGTATCGTAAGAACTATTCGTTCATGCACGTGACCGGATACGATCCAACCTACTATAATGAACAAGCGCAAAAACTTCACGATCAAATTGTTGAGATCCCAGATCTTAAAATAATCGTTTCCGATATCAGTGAAGACGCCATCAACATATCAAAAATAAACGCGGGGTTAGCTGGAGTAGCGCACCGGATGGAATTTGAGGTGTGCGATTTCGCAGAAACAAAAATGCCTGAATCTCCGGGTGTAATTTATTTCAATCCTGAGTACGGAGAACGACTAGGAGAAGTGACTGAATTAGAAGCAACCTATGCGCGCATCGGTGACTTTCTGAAAAAGAAATGCCAGGGCTATTTGGGATATATTTTCACCGGCAATCTGGATCTCGCCAAAAAGATCGGATTAAAAGCAAGCCGCAGAATTGAATTTTATACGAGTACGATTGATTGCCGGCTTTTGGAATATGAAATGTATGGAGGTAGCCGGAGAGAACCGAAGGTAATTTCTTAAACTCCTTGCTCTTCCTTACTTCATTCTTTTATAAAATACAAACTCACCTCCTTCATCGCCTACTCCTTTTAGTGGATTGCCAACTGGTGTTTGATTATTTGCCTCTGTAACTTTCTTTTTAACATATTGAACGAGATCAGAGACGGCCACCTTAGGCTCTGAATTGGTTTGCAAAAAACCAATAAAACTTTGAGCAAACGGGCTGTTCGTTCCGGCAGAACCATCAGAAACAACCTCCAGCCTTCCGGAAGCTAAACCCCACCGTGATTTATACTTCTCCACTTGATCGGTATAGCCTCTGGTACCTGACGCAAACAATGAACCAGAAAAACACGCATCGGCAACTAGCAAAGTATGCTGAGAATTTATGTTTTCAATTACCTTAAGTATCTGAGAATTCGGCAAGAACCCTGAAACATCCTTTCCTTGCGCATCTACCGGCACCCAATAGCCTTCACTCATTAGTTTATCGAAATAGCCATGGCCAGAAAAATAAATCAATAGATTATCTCGAGATGTCACTTTTTCAATATAGCTTCTTAGCGCTGAATAGATGTTAGAGCGGGTTGCTTGCTCGTTCATCAAAATAGTTACATCCTGAGCATCAAATTTATATTGATTTGTTAATACTTCACTCACTGCTTTAGCATCTGAGACTGCGTTATTCAACTGAGGCCAGGAGGTATAACTGTTTATCCCTATCACTAATAGATAATTTCTGGCAGCAGCAGGATCATAGGCAGTGCCATTGGCGTTTCTTCGTTCAATCGTGAATTTTTTGAGCGCAATATTCTGGTTTACATCTTTTGCTTCAATGGTAATTCCCGTTTCTCCAACATTGAGGGGAAGGAATATAGAGAACTCACCATTGGGTTTAACTGGAGTAATCGTTTTATTGACCAATAATTGTTGAATGCCCGACTCATCCATTAAGGTACCAGTAATTTTAATACCATCTTCATAAAGTATGATGTGATCGTTACGGATGTTAGCCGGATTGGAAAGATAAACCATGGGTGGAGTTTGGTCATTTTTGTTTCTAACCATGGCAATGCTGTTGGGGTCAACCATCACTCTTCTAATACTTTCATTTCTGATGCCCTTAGTATTTTCTGCGATAACCTCAATGGTATTGCTACCGGTTCTTAATGTGACCGTGCGTTCAATAAGCTGGGCATAATTATTTTGCCCCTCAGCAGGAATAAGATCAGCATTCGTGTAAACATCCGTAGATAAACCATTAACCATAATCTCTATTCGCTGAAGAGGCAATTTCGATCTTACCCTACACGTTAGTGTTTGTATGTTCAGTCCAACCGTGGTGGTATCGGTGGGATAGCTTATCCAATCAACCGTTGGTTTATCCACCACATTCACCATTGGAATCACAAGTTGTGCGGTCGTCTTCCTTTTTTGTCCATAGCTTGAAGAAGCAACAAGAATGAATATCAGAACCAATAGCTTTATTTTCATAGAATATGAAACAAGTTAATTTCCATCCGGTAACCCTGAACCAGGAGGGCCAGGTAACGGAGCATTGCTTTCCTGTATTTTATCAAAAATGAAATAGCCGGTCACGGCAATTGCGGGCACAATTATCCAACCTAATGAAACCTTTCTCTTGACTTTAAAACTGTTGCTAAAAAATGTTTTGTCGCCATCTACCACAGCCAACTGATATTCTTTTCCAATTTTTGATTTCTTAGGTATACCAACCGACAAAGAGGTTTCATTCAACGATCCCTCTTTTAATGTGGCAACTTCTTTGCCCTTCCGAAATAGCTTAAGACCATAGGTTTTGCCGGCAGAGAATTCAGGGCCAAGATTTACGGAAAGTTGCTTACCTACTTTTACATTGGAAGACACTGCAATGACAGGTTCAACTTCTATGGTAAGATTAATTTCCCCGCTAAAATGCACCAACTCAGCCACATAATCCCAAATGATCTGCTTATTAAGACCAGGATAGATAAGACTGCCAACATCACCTGTTACGTTTTTTAAATAGAAAGTTTGAGATCCTTCCTTGACAGAAAGTTTAACTTTTATCTGACAGGCTACATTGTCAAAAGGTGAAACCAAATCGAAATTGATTACATATTTTTTGTTGTCTCCTTCGGAGTGCATTACATATTTTTCATTTTGTATAGACTGCGCAAATCCAGCTACCGAAAGCTGCCAAAGAATCGCAGTTAGAAAAAATTGTCTGAGGTATAGGGGGAAAAATTTCTTATCCATCTGATCAAATGTATTTCTTTTCTACATTTATTTTAACATCTTACTCTAGAAAGAAACTTCTATTGGTTGCCTTTATGAAATTCAGAATACTCCTGCTCCTGTTTGTATGTTGTTTTGTGTTGCCGCTTCAGGCGCAGTTTTTCTTTGAAAGGGCAATTGGTGTGCCCTATCAGATAAAACAGTTTGATACCCCAAATGATGTGGCTGTGGATGCGCAAGGGAATATTTACGTGTCCGATGAATCCAACCAGATTAAAAAATTTGATGCTAACGGTAACCCAATTTTGCAATGGGGAGCCGGGGGCAGTGGTAATGGTCAATTCAATATGCCGGCCAGGATAGCGATAGCTGCCAATGGAGATGTTTATGTTGCGGATTACTTTAACAGCAATATTCAAAAATTTACTAGTTCGGGAGGGTCGCCTCAAAAAATTGCTACCTATGGATCAGGAGAAGGACAAGTTAATTGGCCCGGAGGGTTAGATATCAGTCCTGATGGGAGTATCTATATAGCCGATACCTACAATCACCGTATTCAAAAGTTTAATAGTTCAGGTCAGTATGTAACCCAATGGGGCAGCCAAGGTAGCGGAAATGGTCAGTTTCTATATCCATCTTGTGTTGCAGTTGACCTCAATGGAGATGTGTACGTTGGGGAAGGCAATAATAGGATACAAAAATTCAGTAGCTCGGGTGGCTATAAATCACAATTTGGATCAACGGGTGGTGGAGATGGGCAGTTTAATTTTCCTGATGGAATTGCAGTCGATGCCAGTGGCAATGTTTTTGTTGCGGACCGATATAATAATCGAATTCAGAAATTCAATATACTTGGCAGTTTTATTACTAAGTGGGGAAGCAGTGGCTCTGCGGATGGCCAGTTCAATCAACCAAGAGGTATAGACATTGATGCCAATGGATTTGTTTATGCGACAGACATGTTCAATAAGCGGATTCAAAAATTCACTTCATCTGGTGGTTTTGTTTGGAAATTAGAAGGAACTATAAGTGACGGACAATTAAATGATCCGGACGACCTGGCCTTGGATGCCAATGGAAATGTATTCGTGGCTGATATGCGTAACCACCGCATTCAAAAATTCAAAAGTGATGGAACATTTCTATCAAAAATTGGAACAGGAACATATGGATGGGCAGATGGTCAACTCGACCGGCCAACGGGTGTTGCAGTTGATGCTGCCGGCAATATTTACGTTGTAGATGGCAACCCTGCTCCTATTCATAAATTTAGTAGCTCCGGTGTTTTTCAAAATACCTGGGGCACCTTTGGCACTGCAGACGGTCAGTTTATCAGCCCTCATTCAATAGCTATTGATGCCAGTGGTAATATTTATATAACGGAAACTGGAAATCACCGTGTTCAAAAGTTCTCCAGCTCAGGAGTCTTCATTACCAAATGGGGAGCATTAGGGTTTGGTAACGGGGATTTTAATAGCCCTTTTGGCATAGCAGTGGATGCATTGGGATACGTATATGTGGCCGATACCTATAACGATCGTATTCAAAAATTTACAAGTAACGGTGATTTCGTTACAAAGTGGAATTTTAGTGCGGCAAATGATGGTCAGTTGCCAACTGCTATTACTGTTTCCGCCAATGGTTTTGTTTATGTCGTAGGTGGGAATAATCATCTTCAAAAATTTACCAGCTCCGGTGATTTAAAATCAAGTTATGGAGTTTATGGATGGGACAATGGAACTTTACGGGCACCACAGGGAATAACGGTTGATGCTTCAGGAAATGTTTACATCTCCGATTCTAACAACCGTGTTCAGAAATTTTCTGTTCTGGATATACTTTCGTTGTCAACAAATAACGGTGCGCCCAGCAGCAGCATTACCATCACTGGGAGCGGTTTTAGCAATGTACCTTCAGAAAATATTGTAAAGTTCAATGGCGTTGCAGCAACGGTTACTTCCACAAGCCCCAATAGCTTAACGGTTACTGTGCCCTCGGGAGCAACCACCGGTTTGGTTAGTATTACACGGCAAGGATTTACTGTTGCCAGTGCCAATGAATTTTTAATCTTACCGCTTGCCATTTCATCATTTACTCCCAGTGTTGGTGTAGCAGGCTCTTCCATTACTATTTCAGGGAGCGGTTTCAGCAGCATCCCTTCAAATAACATTGTAAAGTTCAATGGCATTGCAGCCACGGTAACGACAAGTACATCTACTACTATTACCGCCACACTTCCTGCGGGCAATACAGTCGGAAAAATTACGGTAAGCGTTAATGGTGTTGCGGCCAGCAGCACTAATAACTTCGAAGGCATTTTGTCTATCAATTCATTTACTCCAGTCAATGGGTTGACCGGATCAACCATTACCATCACCGGGACAGGGTTTAGCTCAACACCCAATAATCAAGCTGTAAAGTTCAATGGCATTGACGCTACGGTAACGGCCAGCACATCAACAAGCTTAACGGTGAGTGTGCCTACAGGGGCAACCACTGGTAAAATCAGCGTACTGCGCGATGGCGTAACCGTGCAAAGCGCTTCAGAATTCCTGGTGCTTCCACTTGCCATCACCTTTTTCTCTCCAGCTGTTGCGGTAGTCGGCTCAACAATAACTTTAAACGGCACGGGCTTTAGTAGCGTAGCTGCCAATAACATGGTAACCTTTAATGGTATTTCTACAACAGTAATCAATAGCACTTCAACTTCTCTCACCACAACGGTGCCACCAGGCGCAACCACAGGAAAAATTATGATAACGGTTTCAGGAGTAAGCACTGCTTCCGGCACAGACTTCATTGTTACTAAGTTAGCCGTTACACTCAGCTCATTTCCTGAATACTTTGGGGTGGAAAATGAATCTGCCACAGCCACTCTTCAGGTAAACGATGTGAGGGAAATTCAATCCCTAAAAATAAATAGCTATGGAATTTCTGAGGATATTGTTAAACTGAAAGTGAATCCTATTTCCTTTACTTCAGATGGCAACTCCGTTCAGGTCATTGTTCCTGCCTCTTATTTTACAGATCCTCTTGGGCTACACTATTGGTTTTCTGCTGTTGATAAGGCGGGTAATGAAATACAAAGTGATAAAGGATACACGTACTTGAAATATCCCGCCACCTCCAGCAAGCAAGTGATTCCTGAACTAAAGAATGGGAAAAGTGCAGCGGCCTATCAACTCATTTCTGTTCCGTTAGTATTATCAAAGAATACAATAAAGGAAGTATTCAAAAACTTAGGTGAATATGATAACAAAAGCTGGCGATTGTTTTTTTTGACCGGCAATCAAACTATTCAGGAAAGCCCTTCTGACATAAAGCCCGGAACCGGCTACTGGTTCATCATGCGTGATCAAATAGAAATTAATCCTGGTGAAGGGGTGGTGGTTAAAGCCACTCCGGATACTCCTTATAAAATGAGTTTAAAACAAGGGTGGAACTTAATAGGTAATCCATACAATTTCACTATTTCATGGAACGATGTAATCACCCGCAATGGATTGGGTGAAGAGAAAATCAAATTCAGACAATTCATTAATGGCGGGTTTGCCAACGAGCCTCTCCTAAAACCTTACCGGGGTGGCTTTGTGAATAGTGATGTTGCCAGGGAAATCGAAATCCCCGTGATCAATAAGAGTACAACCGGTGGAAGAATTTCTTCAAAACAATTTCATGCTATTGACCAACGGCAATGGGAGGTTTCATTAACACTACAAGAAGGTGACTTCACCAATTCACTTTTTGGATTTGGCATGAATCCCAATGCTTCTCTTGAAGAGGATTTGTGGGATGAAACTGCGCTACCTATGTTAGATGGACTGAGTTCCTTTGAATTGTCTTTCAATCACAACCTTATCAAAGAAGTTGTGCCGTACAAAGAAAATTATTCCTGGACTGGAAACTTATCAAACGAGCAGGGGGTGATGATGAAATGGGATAATTCATACTTCGGCATCAACGATAAACAACTTATTCTTGAAATTTCAGACAGGGTTGAACTCATTGATATGCGAGTGGCAACTCAAGTGACTTTACCTGCCGGGAAGCACACTCTAAAATTTCATTACGGTGCTGAGGAATATGTAAATGAGCAGGTTATTGAAAAAAACGTGCGAATAGGAACTGTATATCCTAATCCTTTCGATAGAAAAGAATCTGTAATGTCTATCCCAATCAGTTTGCCAGAAGGCGAAAATGAAATTGAACTTGCGATACAAAATATGATGGGTGGCAAAATCGAATTATCAGCTGTCGGAAAATATAATGGAGGCAGGCAATTGTTGCAATGGAACGCGGACTTTAATCAACTCAGTGCAGGGCTTTTTGTTTTAAGGGTTAAATCGTATAATCCGAGTATCGGTGTGAATACATATTTTTCAAAGTTGATTTTGAAATAATAGTTGTTTATAATATAAATGAAAATATTTTCATTTAGCTGTCTGATGCTTATCATCTCCTTTCAGGTTACAAGTCAGGAAAACTTGACACAAGTAATCGCCCACCGAGGCGCGTGGAAAAATACGGGTGTTCCTGAAAACTCCATTGCCGCTCTTCAGCACGCCATACGGTTAGGGTGTTGGGGCAGTGAGTTTGATGTGCACATGTCTTCCGACTCCGTTCTGTTTATTCTTCACGATCATTCTATTCAAGGGGTTCACATTGAAAAATCGACCGCGGCTCAGCTTGCCCAAATAAAACTTTCGAACGGAGAGCCTCTTCCAACATTGGAAGCTTACCTCGCAGCAGGAAAGACTCAAAAATCAACCCGGCTTATTCTCGAAATCAAAACATCCGACCTTAGTAAAGAACGCTCTCTTGCGTTGACGACTAAATGTCTTCAGATGGTTCAAAAAATGAAGGTGGCTTCAATTACCGAATACATCGCCTTTGATTTTGACGTATGCAAGAAAGTGAAAGCCCTCGATCCCTCAGCCACAGTGACCTACCTAAACGGTGATAAATCGCCCGATGAATTGATTGCTGCAGGACTGGATGGATTGGATTATCATTTCAGCGTATATAAAAACCATGAAGAGTGGTTGAAAGAGTCCAAAGCGAAAAAACTCATCACGAATGTTTGGACCGTAAACGATGCAGAAGCCATGCGTTGGTTTATAGAACGAAAGGTGGATTATATCACCACCAATGAACCCGAACGGTTAATTCAGTTGTTGAAATAATAAAATACCGTTCACCCTCTTCCAATTCTGTTCAGATAAGGTTCGTGGAATCCCGGCCTCATTTTAATATTTTGCTCTCCAATTAACCCAACGATATGCGTTTTCAATTTTATTCAAGAACTCTTTCTACAATAGCGGCCGTTTGCCTTATAAACATGCTGACTTTTGCACAAACTGATCGGGTGCTACCCGCTGAATCAGCGGTAAACTCAACAACCGGTCAGGTAACCATCAAAGGCAAGTTGGTGCCCTACAAAGTAACAGCAGGCACCATGCCCGTTTGGAATGCCGAAGGTAAGCCCAGCGCTTCTCTTTTTTACACTTACTATGAACGCACGGATGTAGCCGCTGCCGACAAAAGCAAAAGGCCATTCGTAATGTCATTCAATGGAGGACCTGGCTCAGCTTCGGTGTGGATGCACATTGCTTACACCGGGCCCAAACAATTGAATATTGACTCAGAAGGATTTCCGGTACAGCCTTATGGGGTGCGTGATAATCCTCATTCTATTTTAGATGTCGCAGACATTGTTTACATCGATCCAGTGAATACCGGCTTCTCTCGCATCCTAGATCCCAAAGTTGAGAAGTCAACTTTCTTTGGGGTGAATGCCGACATTAAATACCTGGCCGACTGGTTGGATGTATTTGTAAGTCGTGCTGGACGATGGACATCTCCAAAATATCTGATTGGTGAAAGTTATGGCACTACACGTGTTTCCGGTTTAGCGCTTGAGCTTCAGAATGCACACTGGATGTATTTGAATGGAGTGATCTTAGTTTCACCAACTGAATTGGGCATTAAGCGTGATGGTCCAGTGAATGACGCGTTAGCTTTGCCTTATTATGCAGCTGCCGCTTGGTATCAAAAAGCACTGCCGGCAGATCTTCAACAAAAGGATTTGAGTGACGTGCTTCCTGAAGTAGAAGCGTTCACTATTGATGAATTAATTCCCGCACTTGCAAAAGGAGGCTTCATCGATGAACAGAAGCGAAAACAAATCGCTGCAAAAATGTCGCGTTACTCTGGTCTATCTGAAAAAGTTATTCTACAACATAATTTATCCGTGCCTACCCAATTCTTCTGGAAAGAATTATTGCGCGAAAAAGGATTCACCATTGGACGTTTGGATTCACGTTACCTGGGTATGGATCGCCAACAGGCAGGTGTTCGCCCTGATTACAACTCGGAACTTACCTCCTGGCTGCATTCGTTCACACCAGCAATTAATTATTATCTAAGAGATGTGTTAAAATATAAAACTGACCTACAGTATAACATGTTTGGTCCAGTACACCCGTGGGACAATTCAAACGATCAAACCGGAGAAAATCTTAGACTGGCAATGGCCGAAAATCCATACCTGCATGTGATGATTCAATCAGGTTATTTCGATGGTGCCACCACCTACTTCGATGCAAAATATTCCATGTGGCAACTTGATCCCAGTGGCAAATTAAAAGATCGCTTACGCTTTGAAGGATATCGGAGCGGTCACATGATGTATTTACGTTCCGAAGACCTTGCTACTTCCAATGAGCACATCAGAGATTTCATTAAGAAGTCATTGCCGGCACAAGGACAGCCAGCGAAGTATTGATTTTTTTCGATCGACTAAAAGGCGTTTTGCGATTTGAAATGTCAGGCGCCTTTTTCCTTTCGCTTTAATATCCGACTTAGTGCAAGAATATCCTGCTGATCAACTAAACCCTTTTCATCCTTCCGATCTAGACTCACCTTATTCTTAATGAGATCGCGGATATCAATGATCATTACTCCAGATCATCAATCTTGCCAAGATTAGCGTTGTTAAAAACGCTTGCAATCTCAACCCCTTTAGTATACGTAAGAATGTCTACCGCTTATGGCTCAAGTCCAAAAGTGAATACGTTGTTAACAGCAAAGTCCTCAGCTGAAATTCCGTTCGTATCTAATCTTAAGGTCTTAAACGCCCTTATGACTCTTCTGCCATTTTCAATCGTTGGGCGAACCAATATATCAATGTCTGCCGTGGGGCGTCTCACTCCATAATACACTGCCGCATGGCCACCCATCAATACAAAGTCCACATCATAAGCCAAAAATTTTCTTAATAGTCGCTCATGCGTTTTGCTGAAAAAACTCATTCCAATTTTCTTTTCAGCACCTTAAGGCCTTTCAGCGACTGAGCACTATACTTCTTGCCCCAAATGCGTTTGAGCATTTCTTCATGAAGCTTAAGACGTTGAGCCGGTTTTAATTTTAGAAACGCAAGATCTTTTGACGCTTGCTCCTCCTCGAAAGAGGTTTTTATAACCCGTACTTTAACTTTACCAGCATGCATAGAAATAAAGTTATCGCATATAATGTGTTATCAAAGCAATTGCTTTTTAACAGGCTTTAGACACTTCAAAAATAAAATCAGTCGAATACAATTCATTGAATTTTTTGATTTTCTACCAATACTGTTTTATAGTCACTCGCTCTTTAACGCTTCCGTTGGATTTGCTTGAGCGGACCTCAGGAGAAGGAAGGTGATAGAAAAAAATGCCAAAACGCCTACCATCAATAAGGGGAAAATAAAATTCTCGACCCCCAGCGTTGTCTTTATCGGATAGGCTTTCAACCATTGTTCGGCAAAATAGTAACTGACCGGAGCAGCCAGCAATCCTGCAATCAACAAATGCATTGTCAGCTCTGAAGAAAGCAGTTGAATGATATTTTTGATGGAGGCCCCCAATGATTTTCGTATACTAATCTCTTTGGTGCGCTGATGAGTCATAAAATAAGTGAACCCAAATAGACCGAGGCAAGCGATGAACAAACCGATGAGTGAAAAATATTGAAATACCTCTCCCAACCGATGCTCATGGTTATACTGTCGATTAAAGTATTCATCCAGCATAAAATAATCGAATGGTTTGTCTGGAAAAACGTCCTTCCATTGACGTTGAATGTTTCTCAAAGTTTCATTGATGTCTTGAGTCGTCACATTTACGGTGATGAATTTCATATAACCCTGCCCCTGGGTGAACATGGATGAATGAACCGGCTCATGAATCGACCGTTCATGAAAATTCTTAATCACCCCAATTATTTCATAATCACCCATGATCTTATTACCAATCGCTTCCTGTTCCGATTTGTATCCTAACAATTTTGCCGTAGCCTGATTGAGAACAACTTGATTAGGAACTTCTTCAGAAAAATTTCGTCCGGCCACCAACGATAATCCATAGGTTTGAATAAAATCTTTATCTACTCGTGTTCGCGAGGTCGAAATAAGTTCCTGATCTTGCTGTGATCGTCTCAGCCTGCCTGTCCATTCATTTTCTCTTCCCGGAATGTTGGAAGTAATGGTGGCATTGTTAACATGGCTGTCCTCTTTTATTTTCTTTTTAAAGAGTTCCATTTGGTTAATAAATACGCTGTCCATTTCAGCGCCAGCAGTCGCCAATGATTTGATCACTACTTTCTGCTGAAGACCAAAGCCGAGATCTTGATTTTGCATAAAGGAAACCTGATTCCTGATCACCAGCGTTAATGTTGTCAGGACTATCGTAACAAGAAACTGTGTTACCACTAATGTGCCGCGCAATCCTTTTCCTTTTCGGGAAGTGACCCCACTTTTCAAAACGATGGCTGGGCTAAATGAAGCGAGTATACGTGCGGGATAAAAACCCGCCAGTAACGAGAACAAAACCAATGTGATCAATGAGAAGGCCATAAACACTTTCATATTTGCCCATATCACAAAATCCACAACTTTACCAGTTAGCAAGTTGAAGGATTCTGAAAGTGAAACGACCAGTGTTATCGCCAGTGCAAATGCAATTAGGTTCAGCAAAAATGACTCTGTAAAGAACAAGGTTAGTAACTGCCGATGAGAAGAGCCTACAATCTTACGCACGCCCACTTCTTTTGATCTCTTTATGGCACGCGCCATCGACAAGTTTATATAATTGATCAGGGCTAATGCTAAAATAATAAGTGCGACTACGCTTAATGTCTGGATAATCTTTTCGTTTCCATTGGTCTTCATTTCGTTACTTAAGTTCGAGAACAAATGAATCTCATCCAGGGGCTGAAAAAAGAACGTGGACGTTACCTGGCTGGCGTTTTCATTTGACTTCATTTTATCATTCAATATCTTTTGTGCCAGTTGAGCAACTTCATCTTGCTTTGAATCTGGCTTCAAAAGCAGATAGGTGTAGAAGCCATCCCAGTTCCATGCACTACGTTCACCATAAACATTTATCCATGAAGTCAGAAAATCGAATTGCATGTGGGAATTTTCTGGCAAGTTTTCAAAGACACCCGTAACTATCCAGTCGCCCATCCCGTCCCAATGGATGACCTTATTCACAGCATCCGTGTTACCAAAAAATTTCAGTGCTGCCCTTTCGGATAGAATTAGTTTCTTCTCACCAGTCAAAGCAGTTGTGGGGTTACCATTCAATAACCGTATGGAGAAGATGGCAAGAAACGAAGAATCAACAGCATACATTGAGGGCTCAATATAATCCGTTCTCTTCCCATTTTCTTCTGCCCACAAAACGGCTTCAATGTGAGTAGTGATGGGGAATAATCTCACCGCATTTTCAACTGAAGGAATGGACTCCTTTAACGCTTCACCAACGGCTGGAAACACCTGCGCTTTGTTATACTGAAGTTCCCCATCAATAAAACGCGAATAGCCAACACGAACAATATCCTGATGTCGATCGAAAAAGGTATCATAACTTCTTTCAAATGTGACATAATTAAAAATCAACAGGCAAACTGCCATGCCCAATCCCAAACCCGCAATATTGATTAGCGAAAAAAGGCGATGTCTTCCAAGATTGCGCCAGCTGAATTTTAAATAATCCGAAATCATAATAGAGGGCATGGACTGTAATATTTTATTTCTCATAATGATCCCTGGCCGGATAAACCGGATGACATTCCATAGTAATCTTCGCTTTGCTCTTTCTTCTCCAAAAAGTTTTACCTCTTTTTCAAATTTTTGAATCAAGTCGCCTTCAATTTCTTCGACCAATTGCGGAGGGCAAAACCAGCGCAGCAGTCGGAGAGCGAATATCGTTTTGTGTTTATTCACTCTTCAGGAATTTTACAGGGTTACTGGCAGCAGCGCCAACGGTTTGTGTGCTGATGGTGGCAACCGCCAATGCTACTAGCAGAGTAACAGGAATTAAGAATAGCTCAATAGCGATATTGATGCGATAGGGGAATTGCTCCAGCCATTGATTGATTCCTATCCACGCAAGCGGTAGCGCCAATATGCATCCAATCAATAACGGCTTTAGAAACTGTCGACTTAGCAACATCAGGATAGAATGGACAGATGCGCCCAATACCTTGCGGATGCTGATTTCCTTCATACGATGCAGCGTAGTAAATGAAGCCAACGCCCAAAGCCCCAGACATCCGATCAAAATCGCCAAAGCGGAAAAAGCGCTGAATAATTTCCCAGATTGCTGTTCAGTATTGTAGGTGGAAGCATAGTAGTCGTCAAGGAAATAATAGGAGAACGCTTCTCCTGGAAAGACGTCTTGATACGTTTTCTTAATTTGTTCAATGGCTTGGCTAACGTCTCCGTTGAGACGAATGGATATATTGGATGCAGAGATTTTCTCCACCCGGAATATCATAGGCTGATGAGGTACCTTTAGTGAATACCAGTGGTGATTTTTAACCACGCCCAGGATGGTTAACGTATCAAACGGAGTGATCAATTTTTCTTTCAACGCGTTTTCATTGGTACCCAGTTGAAAGACTTTTACTGCTTCTTCATTAATAATGGCTTGTTTCATCTCTGATGGCAGGCGATCGTCCCACTGTTTTCCGGCCAGCAATGATATTTCATAAAGAGACATAAAATCAGGATCTACCCAATAAATATTACCGATCCGTTTTTCTTCCAGCGTCTGTCCCAGCCTACGGATGCCACCCGCAAAGCTTGCATCTTTGGCAGGCACCGAAAAGGACGTTGCTACTTGAGATACGTTCGCCAGTTGACTGAGTTCATTCTTTAGAGAAATCACCCGATCATTGAGGCCGTTTGGTTCAGCTGTTTGCGGACCTTTCACAATGATAGTTTGGTCGATCTTAAGATTTTTGTTCTGTGCATGCAGGTAACCTAATTGCCTGTGGATGACAATGGTGCCAACAATCAGCAGTAGGGAGCAAGCAAACTGAAAGACCACCAGTCCACTTCTTATCGACCAACCAGACGTACCAGTCGCTACCTTGCCTTTGATGACCTCAGTTGTCTTATAGGAAGATAAAACAAAGGCCGGGTAAAATCCAGATGCCAGTGAACCGATGGCAAACAATACCATTAGGAGTCCCCAAAATTTTGGTTGAAGCAGATCGAACTCAAAAGACTGGCCCGTCACCGCATTTAGAACAGGTAGCATCAGCCACGCGAATACAATGCTGATCATTACACTTATTAAATTTATGAGAACCGCCTCGAAAACAAACTGAGATATTAGCTGCGTACGCAACACGCCCAGTGCTTTTTTAACACCTACTTCGCGTGCTCGTTCGATGGCTCGGGCCGTGGAGAGATTTATATAGTTTATCCATGCCATAACGAGAATGAAAATGGCAATTAGAACGAAGAAATAAATTTGTGTGCGATGACTGTCTTGCCGGTTGAGATCAGGCGAGTAGTGAATGTCGAGCAAAGACTGAAATTGAAGTTCGGACTTAGCGTTGATTGTCTGGTCCTCTCCACGATAGTTTTTTATAAATGCTGGAATTTTGCTATCGAGTTGCGATTTGTCTGCATGCTCGTATAGTTCGAGATAGGTATGAAAATTGTCCCATCGGGCATTCTGATTCCTATAATATTCTGACTGAAGAATGTTGTGCAATGGCATCAATACCTTGAAATTGAAATGTGTGTTGGAGGGTAGATCTTCGATGACTGCTGATACCGAATAAATTCCTGGCCAGTTGTCGTGTATCGTAAGTTCTTTTCCAATGGGATTTTCGTTGCCGAAGTATTTCCTGGCAACGGTTTCAGTAAGAACAATACTGTTGGCGCCAGTCAACGCGTCCTCGTTGCCATAGACAAAACGAAACGTGAACATTTTGAAAAATGTACTGTCGACTGCGTTGATATCCCCCTCGTAAAAACGCAATTGTTTTCCCTGTGCATCCTTGAAGCTGATAACACTGCTGTGGCCGTGAAACCGTGCGATGCGTTTTACCTC
Source organism: Cyclobacteriaceae bacterium (assembly GCA_043774805.1). Classification (GTDB taxonomy): domain Bacteria; phylum Bacteroidota; class Bacteroidia; order Cytophagales; family Cyclobacteriaceae; genus ELB16-189. Next base: position 59,426 of record JAYVTB010000017.1, read on the forward strand.
CGGCATTTCCGCTTGCAGCGCAGGCCCGAGGTCATAACCCGAAAAAGATTCTTTGGCACCATCGGTGTAGAAGGAGCTAACTACGCGATAAACGCTTCTCGCGTTGGTATTAAAACTCTCATAGCTCGTTTCGTACTCAACATACTTGCCGATCACGAGGCACGCGGCCAGCCCGATGGAGAGTCCCAGGAGATTGACAATCGAGTATGCCCTGCGTTTGTTCAAGTTCCGCAGGGTGATCTTCATGTAGTTCGATAGCATTTTCATAGTAGTCAATTCCAAAGACCATTTATTTCTTAACACAATCCCTGGCCTTAAAAACCGAATCACATTCCAGATCAATCTTCTTTTCGCTCGCTTCTCTCCAAAATTCTTGGCATCATGATTATATTTCTGAATCAAGTCTCCTTCAATTTCTTCCAGCAACTGTGCTGGGCAAAACCAATGAAGCAGGCGGAGAGGCCATGGAGGGGTTTTTTCACTCATAACCCCGACATTTTCAACTGAGGAATCATTTTCCAGATACCAATCCTTGCTTCTTTAATTGTGCGCAACATGGCAAGGCCTGCACTGGTTATGGTGAAAATGCGCTTGCGTCTGCCACCTCTTTCATTGGTAGCTCCACCCAGTTTGGATTTGATGAGACCTTTGTCTTCAAGTCGATAAAGTGTAACATGCACTGCGCTGAGGTTTACGTTACGCTTCAGGCGCGTTTCAATCTCCTCGGCTATGGCCGCTCCATAAGCATCTTCTTGTAATGCTGCTACCATGGTTAATATCAACTCTTCAAACTCACCCAAATAATCTTTCGCCATTTGCTTATATTTTGTTAAGCAAATAAGTAAATTTTTTGTTTTTATCAAATTTATTTGAAAGAAGATCTGATGCTACTCAAGAATTTAAGCCACAGATTCACAGATAGAAAAGAAAATCTATGAATCTGTAGCCATGTTTTTTGATTTTTTGAAAAATCCTACTTGAATAGACTTACAAACTTCTTAGAGAGCAGCTCTCTTGAATATTTATTCTCTGCCAATCTTCTTGATGCTTGCTGGTACACTAACAGAAGATTTTTATCCGAAAGAAACGGCCTAATCTTTTTTACGAAATCGGTGGGCTGGTGCGGGTCGCAATAAACACCGCAATTATTCTCTTCAATTTCTTTTCGAATCCATCCACCAAAATTGATGAGAATAAGTTTGCCAGCTGCCAGTCCATCAAAAAACTTATTCGGTGAACCTGTCTCTAAGATTGAAATAGGTTTATAACAAATAAATGTGGCATCGGTCACATTTAATAATTCTTTTACCCCCTCGCGATTGGTGAAATCGATAAAGGTAAGATTGACCAATCCCATCTGTTTTACATTTCCCTTCAATCGTTCAGCTAAAGCTCCATCACCACAAATAAAAAAATGAATGGGTAACTCCGATTTGCGAGATGCATTAGCACATTCCAGCAGATAATCAAGTCCATTGGCCAGCCCGATGGCTCCAATATAGGAGATTACAAATTTTCCATTCACTCCGTACTTTTCTTTCAGGACTTCATGTTTTGGTTCTGGTTGATAGTAATCACAGTCTGCCATGTTGGGGAGAAGGTGAACATTCTTTCCTGGCACTTTCTCTTCAATAGCTGATTTTATACTGGGTGATAATGCTACTACTGAATGCGCGGACGTATAAATAGATTTTTCAAGTTGATATAGGAAGGCACAAAAAAAATAATTCCTTACAAACCCCAGCTGCACCGGAGCATCTGGCCATAAATCTCCTACTTCAAAAATGTAAGGAATTTTATGCTTCCTTTTTATCCACTGGGCTGCCACGCCTACGGTGAGTGGCACCGAAATCGCATAGCAGTAATTAGCGTCTTTAAATTGATGACTTAATCTTACCGCTCCCCATACATAGTTAAGGAATGCCCAGCTCCGGGCTACAAACCCAAATCGATTATCATATGCCACTGGCAAATAGTGAACTGATATGCCCTCTATATTTTCCTTTTTAAACTTTTTGCGATTATGCGCAGTGATTACCTGCACATTCACACCGTTGTCTACAAGGCATTTTGCCAGATAGTAAGAACGAATGGCTCCACCCTCCAGAGGTGTTTTAAAATGCTGATGAAGGATTAACACTTTCACGGTGCAAAGAAAGAAAACCAAGTGAGTATCACCTCAATCCCAACGGGCTTTTTACTCTGCTTACTTTAATATTTATTACTTTTGAAAACATCAAACCTATATCGTATGAAATATATTCCGTTACTTCTTTTAATGATCACCTCGCAACTGGGCTATAGTCAAAAGCCTGAAAAATTATTTAACGGAAAAAACCTGAAGGGCTGGAAAATTCATGGTACTGAAAAGTGGTATGCGAGCAAAGGAGAGTTAATCTGTGAAAGCGGACCGGATAAGCAGTATGGGTACCTGGCCTCTGACAAAGAATTCAAAGATTTTGAATTGACCCTTATGTTCAAGCAAGAGTCGAACGGAAACAGCGGTGTATTTTTTCATTCGCAGATTGAGGGCATTGTAGTAAACGGATGGCAGGCAGAGGTAGCCCCCATGGGTAAGCATTCAGGAGGAATCTATGAATCATATGGAAGAGGCTGGCTAATTCAGCCCACAGCAGAAAAAGAAAAAGTATTAAAGGAAAATGACTGGAATGAAATGAAAGTTCTGGTGAAGGGTAATACTGTGACTACCTGGCTCAATGGAACTGAAATGATCACCTTTACGGACGACAAGATCGGTTCCAAGTCTGGGAGAATTGCGCTGCAAATACATGATGGCGGAGGAGTAAAAGTTCGGTGGAAAAATATTCGGATCAAATCACTGTAAATCTGATTGGCTTAAAAAAAGGTCTTCCGTTATGGAAGACCTTTTTACTTGACGGAATCAAATGAGCTACTTCTCCTGCATGCTACGTGCATAATGAAGAATATTCTGTATAGCGGCAGCGGAAGGCTCTAGGCGAGCAGAATCCAACTGGTGATGAAGCGCATTAAGCTCTTTGTACTGAGCTTGCAGTTCACTATCACAAAGGAGCGCTTTGTTAATCTCCTTCGTCTCCTTCTCCGAGGTCTCGTGGTATAGAAACCTGATCAGATCGTTTTGGGTAAAGGTC
>JAYVTB010000018.1:0-3327 GCA_043774805.1 Cyclobacteriaceae bacterium
GTAAGCCTTCGGTGAAGTACATCTTTACCAATCTGCTTGCGGGCAATAATTTTGTTGTCAAAAGATAATCTATACAACGATGGCAACAAAATCAGAAAAGCGACAGGCGATGTTTTCAATAATTGAATCCTGGAAGAACAGTGGCCAAAGCCAGCAGGCATTTTGTGAAGCACAGGCCCTTGCCTATAGCGGTTTTCATTATTGGTATAAAAAGTACCGGCAGCAGCAGAATGATGGATCACCTTCTTTCGTTCCGGTACAAATTAAAGGCATTCCGACTGGCTCAGTGGTTGCTGAACTTATCTTTCCGGATGGCCGGAGGCTAAATTTCTATCAGGCCGTTGAGGCTTCCTTCCTGCGCACGTTGCTATCCTGACCGATGCTGTCACTTTCTTCTTCGTGCCGCTATTTTCTTTACCGGCATCAGAGCGATATGCGCAAGGGTTTTGATGGATTGAGCGGTCTTGTCCGTGATAGCATGACACAAGATCCATTAAGTGGGGATGTTTTTATATTCTTCAACAAAAGACGTAGTCAGGTGAAGCTGTTACTTTGGGAAGGCGATGGATTTTCGCTTTATCATAAACGATTGGAGAGAGGTACGTATGAGTTTCCTTCACGGACAGACTCATCCACATCAGTTGAACTGCGCAGTGATGAGTTGATGCTCATTCTGCAAGGTATATCGCTGAAGAGTGTACAGAGACGAAAGCGATTTGATCCCTCAAAAAATATTTTCAATCCCACAACAATGCATGCATGATAAACGGATGATGTTTTTATTTTTGCATCGTGATTGTTGAGACTATTGGCTACAAGGAAAAATATGAAGATATCTTCATTAGATATACTCAACTTCAACATGAGTTAGATCAACTCAAACGGTTAGTGTTTGGCTCACGCCATGAACGCTTCGTCCCATCCGCACCAGAAGAACAACTGGCGTTAGGATTAGATATTCCACAGGCCGGGCCAGTGGCATCATCCGTACAGACCATAGAATATACCCGCAAGAAAAAAGAAGTATCATCAAACAAAGTACACACAGGCAGGATGAAGCTTCCCGCCAGCCTTCCGCGTGAACAGGTGATCATCGAGCCCACGGAAAATGTGAGTGGATGGATCAAGATTGGAGAAGAAGTTACCGAAGAGTTAGAACGCATTCCGGGAAAGTTATTCGTCAAGCAATATATCCGCCCTAAATATGCAAGGCCTGATGGAGAAGGTGTTGTAATCGGAGAGCTTCCGTCTCGCCCCATCGACAAAGGCATAGCGGGTCCCGGGTTGTTAGCCCAGATCATCATCGATAAGTATACCGATCATTTACCTATCCATCGCCAGGTACAGCGCTTCGAACGCGAAGGCATAAAACTTCCTGCCTCCACACTCACGGACTGGATCAGTGCCACCTGTGCTTTATTAGAGCCCTTGTATGAAGTGCTCCGTAAAGAAATTTTAAGCTGCACCTATCTTCAAGCAGACGAGACCCCGATCAAAGTATTAGATAAAGACAAAAAGGGCACAACCCATCGCGGCTATCACTGGGTATATCATGCGCCACAAGAACGATTGGTATTGTTCGACTACCGCGAAGGCCGTGGCCGTGAAGGACCACAGGAATGCTTGAAAGATTTTAAAGGTTATCTGCAGACCGATGGCTATGTGGTGTACGAAGATTTTGCCAACAAGCCGGGCATAACCCTATTGAGTTGTATGGCGCATGCCCGTAGAAAATTTGATGAAGCTAAAGATAATGATCTGGTCAGGGCATCGTATGTGTTAACCGAAATGCAAAAACTTTATGCCCTGGAGCGTCAGGCAAAAGAAAGTGATTTATCTGCTGATGAACTTTGTGGACTACGTCAACAACAGGCCATTCCCGTATTGGACAATCTTAAGACATGGATGTTGGAAAATTATAAAGCGGTATTGCCACAGAGTGTTATTGGCCAGGCGATGCACTATAGTTTGCAACGGTGGGACAAGCTTAGCCTCTACACTACGGATGCCCGTCTGAGAATTGATAACAACTTAGTAGAAAACGCCATCCGCCCGGTAGCCATTGGAAGAAAGAACTACCTGTTTGCAGGCTCACACAATGGCGCACGAAGAGCAGCTATGCTCTATTCTTTTCTGGGTACATGCAAAATGAATCACATCAATCCTTTTGATTGGCTAAAGGACGTACTCATCAAAATCCCGCAACACCCGGTAAACAAAATTGAATTATTGATCCCTAACAAGATGTAGTTCATCGTAGGCTTACTGCGCAATGGTGGCGTGACATCAAGGTGTTAAGTACATTTATTTTACAACCTTTGCCCACGTGGACAGGACGCGGCTTCGATAAGCCACCACTGCGCAAACACAACGTTGAGTGCAATTGACACATAGAAACCAAAAAATATAACTATGAAATTTACTAAACTTGTGCCAAACATATTTTACAAAGATATAAGAGTTGGTCTGAAAACATTTGTTGACTGCCTTGAGTTCACGGTAGGTCACGATGAGTTGAGTTCCGAACGTCCTTTTTGTGTAGTTGAAAAAGGTGACTTGCGCATAAATTTATTTCAAGACAAGAAATATGCAGAGGAGCACAATCCTGAGTTCAGGCTTGTGACCGATGATATTGAAGAAGTATATGAAAGGATAAAATCCAACTACCCGGAATTACTACATCCGAATCTTAGCGTAATTACATTAAGACCTTGGGGCGCTAAAGAATTTGCGCTAATGGACGGGCAAATAGGTATAATTATCCAGAAATGGTAAAATATCAACTTCGCACAACACTGTGCATAAAGCATGGCTGGTTCAGTAGAAATTTGTAGTTTAGTTTCTTAGTAACGTTGGTCACATCGAATGAAGCGCTTCGAAAATCCGCCATGCCTCACGCACCCACGTTAGCGAACATTGGGGAGAATATATCTGGTCAAAAAAATCTATTCACCTGTGACAATTCTTTAATTTGGGCTACTAACAATATAGCCCGTAGCTAAATTGGAACTGCAAAAACGAAACTTTATTCGGATTATAGACGCTAATCAAGGTATTATTAAAAGCCTTTGTAAAGCCTATTATATGCGTCCTGAAGATCAAAAAGATGCTTTTCAAGACATTATTCTACAGCTTTGGAAGTCATTTGAGACATTCCGGGGAGAATCCGAAATAAGCACCTGGATTTATAGGGTTAGTGTTAACACTTTACTTACCAAAGTCAAGAAGGAAAAAAGGAAAATAACTACTGAATCTATAGGTGCTTCAGAACTATCTTTTTCGATAGCCATGGCAGATGGTGATATTGAACTTCTAAACATTGTCATT
>JAYVTB010000019.1:0-8066 GCA_043774805.1 Cyclobacteriaceae bacterium
CGATGTGCTAAGTGAATTTAAAAAACTGAAAATACTTAAACACCAATACTATGGAAGTAGCCAAAAATCAGCAACTTAGTTGTGACAAAGTAGAGTTAACCTTTTTTCTCCTTAGTCATATCCGAAATCATACTATTGAAGATGGATAGTATCAAACTAAATCCAAGTGCCCACCAAAACCCATCCACTTCAAAACCGGGAACCAGGTAATCCACTAATAAAATAATTCCAGCATTGATTACTAAAAGGAACAGACCCAAGGTGATGACGGTGATGGGAATGGTAAAGATGACCAGTATCGGTTTTACGATCGCATTGGCGATGGACAATACGAGAGCAACCAGCAGCGCATAACCATAATGTTCCACATGCACTCCGCCCTGAAGTAGGTATCCGGTAAGCAATACTGCCAATCCGGATAAAAGAAAACGTACCAGTCCGTTCATGATTTTTTATTGAAGTTATTTGTTAGCGAGTGGTCAAAAATAATAAAATTCCTTTCTGTATTACTGTTTAGTTGGCTTGGGGATAAATAACACCATGTAAATAATAACCGCCAGTGTGGCAATGCCAGAAAACAAAAAGGTGGCTTCAGCGCCAAAAGTAAACCAGATCCAGCCAGCCATTGCACTTGCTATCATGGTGCAAACACTTTGAAAGCCGGTGTAGGTTCCTATAGCCGTGGCCGTATCCTTTTTGTCGCTGACGTTGCTGATCCAGGCTTTTGCAATACTTTCGGTGGCAGCAGCATATAATCCATACAAGAAAAACAAAATGAAGAAGAGATATAATTGATTGGAGAAGGCCATTCCGGTATAAACCAAGGCGAAGAGAAATAGTCCGATGATAAACATGTTCTTAAATCCAATACGATCACTCAATCTTCCTAAAGGATAAGCTGCCATTGCATAGATCAGGTTATAAAAGATATAGACACCAATCACCGAGGTGTCATCCAATCCGGCTTCTTTTACTTTTAACAAAAGAAATACATCTGAACTATTGATACAGGCAAATACCATGAGGCCAACAACCAGCTTTTTATATGATGACGGACTTTCTTTCCAGTAATGGACGAAGGAAAAGACAGAAACAGATTTTATGTTGACTCTTTCAACATTCTTTTTTCGTTCACGAATTAAAAATGTAAAACCGATCGCGAGGATACCCGGAATGAAAGCGATGTAGAATAAAGGCGTATAATCTCCAGGAAAAAAATAGAGATAAAGCAACGCGATCGTTGGCCCGATCACAGCACCCAGGGTATCCATAGCGCGATGAAGCCCGAACACGCGACCTTTTGTTTGAGGTGTCGCTTCATCCGAAAGCATTGCATCGCGGGCTCCCGTTCGCAATCCTTTCCCTATTCGATCTGCTGTTCTTGAAAAAAATATCCAAAGCGGGAAAGTAAAAATGACCATCATAGGTTTCGAAATGGCACTTAGCAGGTATCCAAACTGAATAAAAGGAAGCCGCTTTCCGCTCACATCAGATAATTTGCCAAAGTAACTTTTGCTGAGCCCGGCAGTGGCTTCAGCTACACCTTCAAGAATACCAATCAACAAAATAGAAAATCCAATCTCTTTCAGATAGACCGGCATAACAGGATAAAGCATTTCACTGGCCACATCCGTGAAAAGGCTTACGAATGAAAGTATCCAGACAGTACGGGAGATGATTTTCATTTAGTAAATCAAAAAGAGATCAAAAAGTAATATGGGAATGAATTCTATATTCTAAATACCTGATAATTATATAGGAAAACAAAGTTCTTCTTTTTTATCTAGAAAGACATCGATGGAGGCAAACCGTTCTTAAATTCGCATCATGTATGCCATTGTTGATATTGAAACAACCGGAGGTTATGCCGAAAATCATCGCGTAACGGAGATAGCGATTTATCATTATGATGGAATGCAGATCACGGATCAATTTCATACGCTGATTAATCCGGGTCGAAAAATCCCTCAATTCATTACCGGCCTTACGGGGATAACTTCTGAAATGGTGAGCGAAGCCCCTGCCTTTGAAGACATCGCCAACGAAGTTCACGATTGGCTAAAAGATCGTGTGTTTGTTGCTCACAATGCGCATTTCGATTATAGCTTTTTGAAAAAAGAGTTTGAGCAAGCTGGCATTCCATGGAACACAAAGAAATTGTGTACCGTACGATTAAGCAGAAAAATTATTCCTGGACTAAGCTCTTATAGTTTAGGAAGACTGGCTGAAAGTCTTGGAATAAGAATATTGGATCGCCATAGGGCTGGAGGAGACGCTCATGCTACAGCAAAAATCTTTGATGTGCTGATGAAGCGCGATCAACATGGGGTGATCGCAAAAGCATTGAAACGAAATTCAGGCGAAACGATACTTCCTCCCAACCTGCCCAAACAAGAATTTGATAAACTTCCCGCGAAAGCTGGGGTATATTATTTTCTCGATGCGCGTGGCACCGTGATCTATGTAGGAAAAGCGATCAACATCAAGAAAAGAATTGCAGGGCACTTTACGGGTGAAGCCCGCGAATGGAATCGTTCCAACATTCGCAATGAAATTCACAACATCACCTATGAACTTACCGGAAGCGAATTGATTGCTTTGATTTTAGAGTCGCAGGAGATACGCAGATTGTGGCCGAAGTATAATCTCGCCCAGAAATATAAAGTAGAAGAGTGGGGCGTGTATGATTACGAGGACAGAAACGGATACCTTCGCTTTGGGGTGAGTGTTGTCAGTCGAGGAACCAAACCATTGATTACGTTTTCATCCAAGGGCGATGCATGGAATTTCATGTGGGAGAAAGTGAAGGAGTATGATTTGTGCCCTAAGCTGAGTGGATTGCAGGTAGCAAAGGGATTGTGCTTTAGTCATCAGACCGGGTCTTGTAAGGGTGCCTGTCAGGGGGTGGAGAAATCAAAAAAATATAATAAGCGCGCTCAGAAGTCAATCGATTCATTCTTTGAGGATGGGCAAACCGTAGCTATAGTCGGCACCGGACGAAAACACGCTGAGAAATCAGTTGTGCTGGTGGAGAATGGAAATTACATCGGCTTTGGATTTTTTGATGAAACAGAGAGTATATCCAATCTTGAAGCAGCCAGAAATTTTATCAAACCCTCGAAAGATAATCGCGTAGTACAAAATATTGTGAATTCCTACCTCACCAATCCAAGGGGAGTGGAGTTACTCTTATTCAATTGAATTCTTAGCAGAATAGAGTCTTCCGGAAAATCGATAAACAAAGCTACTTACTGATTTTTCTTTTAATGAAAATAGGATAAATTTCATTAACGAACTTCGAAATGATATGCAAACCGGCGTGATTAAAGTAAGTGTCTTATATCCCAATGGACAAGATAAAACGTTTGATATGGACTATTATATCAATAAGCATATTCCAATGGTGTTGTCACTCCTTGGCGACAAAGTAAAACTAGGCGCCATCGAACGAGGCCTAAGAGGAAGTAAGTCTGGCACCGTAGCGCCCTTTGTGGTTATGGCACATCTCTATTTTAATTCAATGCATGCTTTTGAAGAATCCTATCGACCCAATGAAGAGGAAATTCTGAAGGACATGACCAATTACACCAACATCACTCCCGTTATTCAGGTTGGTGAAGTGATTGTATGACGGGAATTTTCAAACCTGTTATAGATAAATTGGTAGGCTTCATAATAAATAGTTCAGACCAATAAACTCAAGCAATCCATGTTAGAACCAAAATGCTTACTTATAGTCATCTTGCTGGTCGTGGGTTGCAACAGTAAACAGCCAATGTCTCTCGTGCCAGTTGATAATCCTCCGTTTACAGACAATACTGCGTTTTCTTCCTTTGAAGATTTATCATCACCAAAATTTAAGGCACTCCGGGAGAAGTATAAACTGGATACTGTTTTCCACGATGAAAAGGATGAGTTCAAAAGAATGTTACTGCTCCGCAATTGGATTCGGAGCGTGGTTCAGATCAGTGATTTTGAAGAATCTTATCCGGGTGATGATTTTGCCGAAGGTATTCTCGATGCTGCCTTGACCGGACATGGTTTTCATTGCGGTCATTATATGATCGTTCAAAATGCGGTTATGAATTCCTATGGTTATGTCACGCGATGCCTTGGCGCGGGACCCGGGGTGAAAGGTGGCCCCGATGGTCATCATGGTATCAATGAGATATGGAGCAACAAATTTCAAAAGTGGTTTTTATCTGATGCCAAGTACAATCACCATTTTGAAAAGAACGGAATTCCTTTGTCGGCTATTGAGATTCGCGATGAATATCTGAAAAACAAGGCTTCTGATGTAGTGCTCGTTAAAGGACCAGATCGCAAGGAAATACTGAGCGATGGTGTGCTGAATTCAAAGGGGGAAATGGTATCTATAACCAAGAAACGATTTGCACAAACCTACACCTGGATTGAATGGGAATCAGTGAACAACCGATTCACCTCATGGCCGGATAACAGCAGAGAACTCGCGAAACTGAACATTTTTGCCGATGACTATTTCGAAAGCAACACGTGGATCTGGGATGGAAAACCCCATTGGGCTTATAATACTCCAAACATGATTTTGATTTCTGACCGAAACGCGTTGCAGTGGACACCCAATACAATTAAAGCCGAGGTCAAAATAAAAGACGAAGAGGCTTCAGTCTACTTGAGTTCAAATACACCAAACCTGATGACTTATCAGATGCAGGATTCTCCGGATGGCGAGTGGATGGATATTTCAAATCCTGTAATGGTCTCGTTAAAAAACAGCAGGAATGAAATTCTTTTCAGGTCAATGAATATGGCTGGAGTGCCTGGGGTACCTTATAAAGTTATTGTGGCAAGGTGAACTATGCCCATTGACTTGGCGTATGCCAGTTATGATCAATTCAACCTGATGTATCTGATTAAATATTTAGTAAATTAGTCGTTCGTCCCCATTACAACTTCTCAACTTAACCTTCAAACTTATGGACAGAAGAAAATTTCTATTCAAATCAGGAGTGGCGCTCAGCACAAGCGCATTATTTTCTGCTTGTAACACGGCACCATCTCAGCCAGCGGCCGCACTCGTTCCAGAATTAGCTTTCAATACATGGGAAGATATCCGAAAACAGTTTTTATTCAACCCGGATCGTATCCACATGTCGCAGATGTTGTTGGCGGCCCATTCAAAAATGGTGAGGGATGCCATTCAAAAGCATCGGGATGGCTTTGATCAAAGCCCGGTGGAATACTGGGAGAGTAATTTTAAGACCATTGAAAATGAAGTCAGAGCAAAGGCATCAGAATACATGGATGTTGCGCCCGATGAGATTGCCCTTACCGATAGCACCACCATGGGTCTTGCTATGCTTTACAGCGGATTGAAACTAACTTCTGCAAATGAAATTCTCACGACCACACACGATCACTATGCCACCGAAAAAGCATTGGAAAATGCGGTGAGACGGTCCGGAGCCAGCATTAAAAGAGTTTCCTTATATGATGATCCATCCAAAGCATCTGTAAATGAAATGGTGGAGGCCTTGAAAAAAGGAATCACGCCCAAAACCAAAATTGTAGCCATCACTTTTGTTCATTCAAGCACGGGAGTGAAAACACCAGTGAAGCAAATCGCGGCTATGATCAAGGAACAAAACAACAAACGCGCGGAAGCCGATCGAATTTATTTGTGTGTGGATGGTGTGCATGGCTTTGGAATTGAAAATGTTTCTATACGTGATTTAGGCTGCGACTTCCTTGCCGCAGGAACGCATAAATGGATTTTTGGTCCGCGAGGTACAGGAGTGTTGTATGCAAAAAAAGACGCATGGAATATGATTGGTCCGATCATTCCGTCTTTTGAATGGAACGCTTATGTGGCATGGATGGATTTATTCCCGGCAGACAAATTAAGCTATGCGGATCTTTGTTCACCGGGTGGATTTCATTCTTTTGAACATCGCTGGTCGTTGGGCGAAGCATTTCAGTTTCAATTGAATATTGGAAAAGCAAGAGTGGAGGAGCGGTCGCACCAGTTAACCAACCGGTTAAAGCAAGGACTGGCCGCCATCAAGCATATAAAAATAATAACACCCATCAGTGAAGAAGTTTCTGCCGGCATCAATTGTTTTGAAGTGGAAGGCATGAAGCATGCTGATGTGGTAACTAAACTCCTGACGAAGAAAATAATTGCCAGCGAGTCACCATACAAGAAGAGCTATGTGCGACTGACACCGTCAATCATTAACACAGAAGAAGAAGTGGATATCTGTTTGCGCGAACTGGAGAAAATCAAGGACGCGGTCTAAGGAATAATTGCCAGCGAGTCAAAAGCCAACCATGAGCGGTGTGATTTGTCAGTCTGAGGAACTCGAAGACTGACTTGATGAAGTTTAAACTCGCGCACAGTCACGCTTCGAGAACCTCAGCGTGACAATGATATTTCGGTACAAGTGTTTCATTTCAGTACAACGAAGGAAGAGACTCATCTTCATTATGAGCGCTGACTGCCTTTTTTGCTCTCATTCAACAAAAAAAGGAGGAAGTGGTATTGGCCTGAGCATCTCCAGGCAGATCATGCAGAAACAGAAGGGAGATATTACCGTAGAGTCGCAACCGGGCAAAGGCAGTGTGTTTACACTGAGTTTTGCATGTTAACCATGATTCGATGGAAAAGTGTTAATAAAGGGCCATCTACCGTTGTGGCCGGTTTTGATTTTTAGGAAGAGATTGTTTTGCTACGGCAAGAATGGATTTCTCCACTTCATTCCATGATATATCAACCATCATTTTGGGCACCACCGATTTATTTTGCCGGGAGCGTTCACTTCCCCTAAAGCAAAAACAATTGACTGTAGCGATATAAACGAATTGGATTTCTTGTAGTGCTCAAGAATATTTTCTGCGCCAAGCTTATCAAATAAAAAAGAAAGATCTATGTAATCTTTCTTTTCCCTGCGCTCCACAATAGCATCTAATTTTAGTGAAGCGATATCGAGCAACGAAGCCATCCGAAGTCCATCTTCCACTATTGGTTCGTGAAGGAATGGAGTGTGCCAGTCATCAAACAATTCTACTTTAACACCGTTGATGATCGCATTCACATTGTACTGCGTAACGTTAAATTCGTTTTTCGGGAAGGCGTCCTTAAGGGCAGACACCACTACAGATTTATTAACCTTATGGTTTGAAAAAAGATCGATGTCAACGGAGTTCCGGTGGCCGATCTGAAGTGCTAACGCGGTGCCGCCTACCATCCGGTAAGGATTGATTTCTTCCATAGCAATTACTGCTTTGGCTACGGCCAATAATTCAACTGATATGGTGTTGAGGAAGAGCATACGTATTATAGCGATCAACGCCAAGATATAAATAAGCCATCACGGTCGCCATCGGCTTTAATCTTTCCGTGCGTAGCACCTGTTTTACTTTTTCATCACCGTACAGATCAATCACATCATAAATGTCCTGAAAGTTTCCATACTGAAACACACGAACAATAACCCAATCATCCGATTCAATCAGCGCCTTTTCGATCATGCTGGAATCAATTTCCCAAAACAAATGTCGTTGCTTCTGTAAATGACTGCCACGTGCCTGGTCTGCTGATATCCTGAAGCCTTTAATGGATTGCATTTGACAAAATTACAAAAAAGTGCCTCTTGCCAAGTATTAGCAGACCTTTGCGTAAAGATTGATTCAAAATGATACGCTGCGTTGTTTTACTTCAGAACATTCATTTCTGAGTATGCGTGAAATTGTTGCTGAAAGGGGCCAAATTAGGTTTGGCCTGATGATGGTGCTTGAATCTTTATTGATGGTTCGTTCATCGTTATTCGAAGCACGAACAACTAACAACCAATAACGAACACCTTAACCCATGCTCCTCAACTTCCTCAAAATCACCGTCCGCATCCTTTGGCGAAACAAGGTCACCTCGTTCGTCAATATGACCTTTCAGTTTGCCCTATCCATTGTTATGATCGTGGCAATTGTCGGATCACATTCATTTTCTGGGGAGTAAAGTATTAGGCGAATAATTTTTCTAGTCTAAAGAGGAAGAACTTGACATCGGTAACGCCCCTTAAGTTGGC
>JAYVTB010000020.1:0-10867 GCA_043774805.1 Cyclobacteriaceae bacterium
AGATTTCAATTCCTGCCGATCACAAATCAACATTACCCAATTCAAAAAATCACAAATCAATAATTAATCAAGAATCACAAATCAAGAACAGATTTTAGACTTGAGATTTTAGAATGGTGAGTGGTAATTTTGCGATTTCTTGTTTGAATTTATTGTACTTGTCTTAATTTTCAATACGTGGGAAGTCTGAGAAGTCGGAAACGTACTTACTCAAATTTAATCCAGAACATTCTACTCTGTTTCTCTTTGAATACGAAAAATACAAGTTTAAATTCCCATTGTGTCTTGAACCAATTTTATCGTTCTGCCAATGGTCAAGGAGGTAATCCTGTCTAATTATAACGGGCACTGTCCACTGGTCATTATGGCGCACAATAAATGCATAATGAACCTGGATGTTTGCAATACTTTTAAGTTGAATTAGTGGCACATTAAACTGTCCACTAAAGCCATTCTTTCTAATGGTTGATATTGAGGTCTTTACTTGAACCCTTCTCAAAGTACCATTGTCATCTTGTACTACAAATATGTCGTCTCCAATATCAACTTCGGGAATAGCCACATTCCATCCACGTGTTAAAAATTCTGACATTACGGTAAGGTGTCCTGCCTTACCAAGGTAAAGGTGAAAATTTTTCTTCAAGCAGCTACTTTATGAGTGTGCAATACCTTACCCGTTTGGGTGTCAATGAACTGGATTTCATTAACCTTTTTTCGCAGCTCGTTTTGATTATCAACTCCAAGCAAAGCAGGATAAATGTAGGTCTCCAGTTTCCCGTAGTAAATCTCAAAGTCACTTTTTGTGTCGTAGGCAACAAAAATGTTATTTGCTGGATGTGAGTTAGGGAACCAGTTCTTTATCATCTGTCTGATTGACGGTGTTATACTAAAAGTGTAGCCGTCTATTTGTCTATTTACATTTATTTTAATCGCTTCCATTTTCTCGTTAACTGTCAATCGTAAAGATAATTAAATTGATTGATATTCTGCTGACTATGACCATCAACAATCACAAATCAATAATCAAGAACAGATTTTAGAATGGTGATTTGAAATTTTAGATTTGAAATTTCCACAATTCAACAATCACAATTCACAACTCAACAATCACAACTCAACAATCACAATTCAAGAACAGATTTTAGGATGGTGATTTGAAATTTTAGATTTGAAATTTCCACAACTCACAATTCTCAGGAATGTTTTGGAATAGTAAAGTAGAATGAACTTCCTTTTCCTTCTTCCGCCTCCACCCAGATTTTCCCGCCCAGTGATACAACAATCCGCTTGCACACGGATAATCCCAGCCCGGTGCCTTCGTATTCATTTCTGGTATGAAGGCGCTGGAAGATGACAAATATCTTTTGAAAATGCTCCGGTGCGATGCCAACACCATTATCTGAAACCTCAAATTGATATTCGGTTTCCAGCTCCAGGCACGCCACTTTTATTTTTGGCTCTATGTTTTGTCGTGTGTACTTTAACGAATTGCCAATAAGATTTTGAAAAACCTGGCGCAGGGGTGTGCGATGAGAACGAATGACTGGAAGCGGCCCGATCTCAACTTTAGCCTGCTTTTCACTTATCAGACTACCATTGAGCACCATTACCTCCGCTACAATTTCTTTCAGATTAACCTCTTCCTTCGATTTACTGAACCGTCCCACACGAGAGTATTCTAACAAATCCTGAATGATTTGCTTCATCCTTGTTGCTCCATCCACGGCAAAATGAATATATTGTTTACCGCGATCATCAAGCTTATCATGATAATTTTTTTCTAACATCGTCATGAAACTACTCACCATCCGCAAGGGTTCTTGCAAATCGTGAGAAGCAACGTAAGCAAATTGTTCTAATTCAGCATTCGAAGCAGCGAGGGTGTGCGCATATTTATCAAGTTCTTCATTTAGTTTTTGAAGCGATTGAGCATTTTCTTTCCTGTAAGTAATGTCTTTATTAGCTCCCATCAATTTGATAGCTCTGCCTTGTTGATCGCGCATGATATAACAACATTCCAGCACATGTACAATCCTGCCTTCTTTTGTTTGGATACGATATTCTCCTTCCCAATAATTTTGATTGATATCTTCAATTACCGTGGCCTTAGAATCAATTACCCATTGCAAATCATCAGGGTGCATAAGACTTTTAAGAAATCCAATATCTTCACTCTGCCCATCCTGCGAGTATCCTGATAATCTTGTAAAACCATCGCCTATGTTTGTGAAGATGTGTGTTTGCAGATCATACTCCCAAATAGCATCTTTAGTGGCTTTGGCAATCAATTCAAACCGTTCATTTGATTGTCTTATTTTTTCATCTGCCTGGATGCGCGCGGTGGCATCCTTAAAATATACAGATAGACCGCTCTGCTTGGGGTAAACATTCATTTCATACCCGGCCTTTTCTGTCTCGTAATAGGTTTCAAAATATTGTGCTTCCTGAGAAGTCAACGCCTTTATGCAATAGGTATGAAATGGCGTATTGATCCTTTCGGGAAGCACATCCCAGAAATTTTTACCAATCACTTGGTCATTCGGAATATTGGTCATCCGTTCAGCATGCTTGTTCCAATAGGTAACAATCCAGTTATTGTCCATGGTGAAAAAACCAGCACCAATACTTTCAAGGATATCCTTCTTTTCCTGTAACACCTTTTCTGTTTCCAGCTTTGCCGTTTTTTCTTCATGAATGTCCTGGATACTTCCAAACAACCGATTACACTTGCCATCCATAAATTCCGACTGCCCGATTATTCTCACCCATCGTTCGTTTCCACGGACAGTCACAATTAAAAGTTCATCATTCCACCCCTTCGCATCATCGATTGCATGCTGAATCAACCGCTTTATGGTTTCCCTGTTTTCCCCTTCTTTAAAAAAGGAAAGCTGCAAATCCAAATCGGCCATCACCGTATCGTCCACTTCAAAAATAAGCCTCGTGCTGGGCGACCAATAGGTTTTGTCGTTGATCAAATCTATTTCCCAGCTTCCGATTTTGGCCAGCTTGCTGGTTGAATAAAGTAACTCGCGGAGTTTCTTCTCTTCGGTGATATCCTTGCCATAAGCGAACACCAGTACTTCATCATTCATCACTTCGGAGGTACTCCATGATATCCATTTCCATTCGTTAGACTTGGTGCGGTAACGGTTTTCAAAAGAATGAATGACAAGGCCGGACACCATATCGCTCGTTTTACTAATCGTGTTGTTTACATCGTCCGGATGCACAAACCTGATAAAAGGTTGCGAAATTAATTCCTGTTCAGTATAACCCAACAACTTAGAAAAGGCAGGATTCACCTTTTTGAGATAGCCATCTGGTCCGGCAATACACAGGAACTCGGGCGTGTACTTAAATAAGAGAGTCAGGTTATCTTCTGATTTTTTACCTTCAATTTCAGTGGCCAGCCGGGATATAATACGCTCCTTAATTACTACCGGCCTGGCGGCTAACCCCGGTTTATTATAGAACAAAAGCACGGCAACAGGTTTGTTTTTATGCGACACAGGTATGGCCGTAGCCGATGTTAACTGATTAACCTCGGCAAATCGTTTCCGCTTATATAAAGCATCCGTATGAATATCGTTCATGAAAACGGGCGTGCCACTTTGCCAGGATTTTTCAGTCAAGCCTACGACCTGAGGGAAAAGTATTTCACCCTCATCTTCCTCCAGAGGATTACCTTCGGCATGCACGGCCAGCAACTTCATATTCATTTCACTTTCATTCATGATCCAGACTTCCGCAGCCCGCAGCTCAAAATGACGGCACCAGGCAGCCAACAACTGCCGTAAGCTTTCTTTTAAATCAACCTGCAGGCTGAAACAATTATTGATCATGACCGAAAGAGACTTTTCCTTAAAACTCACCAATACACCAACCACCTGATGGCTGGAGTCCCTGACTGGCTTAAACCGGGCGCGATAGTACAAGATTCCATCGTTGGCAGGATGATGGACTGTAAATTCATCTTTTTCAATGGCACCTGCCAAAACATGATTGCACACTGCTTGCGATTTGCCTTCTAAGCCTGGAATAGAATATGAAAGTATATTGTTTCCTGCGATGAGCGTTTTTTTAAAGAAGACCTCATAAAAACTTTTAATTTGTTTATTGTAATAAACAATGTCTAATTTATCATTCAACAGCATAAGCAATTCATCCGTGCTATTCAGGATTGATTCTAATGCCAGGGCATCGGGCACATGTTCTTTATTTTTTTTGTTGGATGATTTGGCCATAAATAAAAGTGAATGATAGCATAGGTTACAAATGAAGGTTGCCACAGGGCAACCTCATATCAATAACAAAGTTAGACAGAAAGGGAGCTAAGAAACTACCCGATTTATAAAAATCAGGAAATCAACTAGGGGAAACCCCTGTTATTTATTGTAAACTTACGTGTTTTCCTGAATTATTTAAAATCGTCCTGATCAAAGGCACTATGAGGGTAAGAGTAGTTAATATTGCATTCGAATTGCACCAACTACAATAAATTAAACCAACCGGACAACTAAAAAGATAAAAGCCTCACAACTCATGAACATTCTAATAATCGAAGACAACTCGGGCGATTTGTATTTAATCGAAGACGCCTTGCTTCGCACCAACTTAAAGATTGATCGGCAGCAGAGCGCCCGAACCATGCGCGAAGCAAAAGAGATGCTGAGAGACATTGCCTTTGATGTGATTTTTCTTGATCTCTTTTTACCCGATGTATCCGGCATGAGCGGCTTTCAACAGATAGATCCCAGAAATTCCGGTGCCGCAGTGATCGTGCTCACCGGCCTGCAGGATGAAAACATAGCCATGGAAGCGCTCAAGTATGGCGTGCAGGATTACCTGGTAAAAGGAGAATATGATGAAAAACTATTAGAAAAATCCGTTCGCTATTCATTGGAAAGAAAAAGCAATGAAGAGATACTCCAACAGTCAAGAGAGCGATATAAAATTTTATTTGAGGGCAATCCCATACCCATGTGGGCATTTGATATGGAAACCTATCGGATTGTGATGGTAAACAATGCAGCCATTAACCATTATGGCTATAGCATGGAAGAATTTTCTAATATGAATATTTTTGATATTCACCACCCCAGTGAAAAAGACTTGTTAATACCATTTCTGCGCGATAATTCAAATCAGGTTCATACGGCTGGTGAATGGAAACATGTGAAAAAAGACGGAACATTCATTGATGTGGAAATCGTTTCGCACATTATCCCCTGGGATAATTCCTTCGTCCGGTTAGTGGCCACCTATGATATTACCGATCGTAAGAAAGCAGAAGATCACCTGCGTCTGCTGGAGTCTGTAATCACCAACGCCAATGATTCGGTGTTGATCTGTAAAATTGACCAAAATAATATCGAAAACTCGACCGTGATTTATGTCAATGATGCCTATACAAAAATGACCGGTTATCTACCCGAAGAAGTCATTGGTAAAAGTTCATTGTTGCTTCAAGGATTACCCTATGACTCCGATGAGATAGAAAAAATAAAAGAAGCATTGATCCGCAGGGAAAGTGCGGAATTTGAAATACTCAATCGAAAAAAGAATGGTGAGCAATTCTGGAACAATTTTACCGTTGTGCCCGTAGCGGATAAAAGCGGAGCCTACACCCATTGGGTATCCATTCAGCGCGATGTAACTCCCAGGAGGCAGCATGAGGAAATCACCAGAAAGAAACTGGAAAAATTAATTGAAGAACGTACCCTTGAATTGCATGAAGCTCTGGCCAAAGAAAAAGAGCTGGTAGAGATGAAAAGCCGGTTTGTGGCCATCGCCTCACATGAGTTCCGAACCCCCTTGTCCACTATCAACTTTGCCACGAATTTCCTGCAGGATCATTTTAGACAATTAAGCGAGGAGGAAATAGCCTCGAAGCTAAAACGAATTGAGAAGCAAGTGACCCATATGACTTCCTTGCTGGAAGATGTCATCCTGGTGGGGCGCAATGAATTAACTAAAATACAGGTAATCAACGCTTCCATTCATTTGCACAATTTCATCGATAAAATTATTGAAGAGGTGCTCCACACCACCAAAAATACCCATGTCATTCAACTTACCTATGAAGTAGAAACTGATCAATTAGAAGCTGATGAAAAGTTGCTGCGCAATATCTTTATCAACCTGCTCACCAATGCCATCAAGTTTTCGCCAAACAGGAAAGAAATCAGATTTATAATCCGCCAACAAGATCTCCGTCTCACCTTTGAAGTAATTGACTATGGCATCGGCATTTCAGAAATCGATAAGAAGCATTTATACGAAGCTTTTTATCGCGGTGCGAATGCCACCTCCATTGCCGGATCGGGCCTGGGCCTATCCATTGTTAAAAAAGCCGTGGAATTATTGAGAGGAGAAATGGAACTACAGAGTGAAGTAAATAAAGGAACTCAGGTAAAAATTAAGGTTCCTATAGTATGAAGAAAACAATTTTGTTGATTGAAGATACTGACGACTTGGGCGAAATGATCTGCGATATTCTTACGTTTTCGGGCTATCAGGTTACCTGGGCAAAGAACGGAAGTGAAGGTGTTACCCACTATTTTTCGACAAAGCCTGACTTGGTTATTACCGACCTGGTGATGCCCATCATGAACGGGTTGGAGTTTATCGCCAAAATTCATGAAATGGATAAGGAAAGCCGAGTGCCCATCATAATACTATCGGCCAAGGCAACGCCCGAAGATAAGGAAGCTGGTTTTAGAGCGAGCGCTTCACTATATTTAAACAAGCCTTGTAGCAGTCAATTATTATTAGAATCCATTGAAGGCCTGTTAAAAAAGTAATCCAGCTATGAATACTGGTACAATTGATATCCTGGTTGTTGACGATCACACGATGGTTAGGGATGGCCTAACATCCATATTAAATCAATTGAATGATATTCGGGTGGTAGGCTCCTGCAGTTCTGGAGAAGAGGCCATTAGCCTCGCCCGCACCATCAATCCTCATATCATTATTATGGATGTAGTATTAAAAGGGATGACCGGCATTGAAGCCACCCGGTGGATAAAAGAACAAGATGCAAGCGTAAAGATTATTCTCATCTCAGGCGAAGTAAAAAAAGAGTTTGTCGCTGCTGGAATTCGATCCGGTATTGATGGATTTCTACCCAAAGATGCCTCAACTGATTTATTGCTATTGGCAATTAATACCGTGAAATCAGGCGGAAAGTATTTCACCGAAGCAATCACCACCTTGATATTTGAAGATTTTTACTCGAAAGAAAAGACTGGCAAAAAGAGGGAACGCAAAATTACAGAAGGTCTTACTAAACGGGAAAGCGAAGTATTGGAGCTGGTAGCCCAGGGAATAGGAAACAAGGAAATCGGTGAACGTCTTTTTATAAGCGTGAAAACCGTGGAAACCCACAAGGGTCATATCCTGGATAAACTTGGCTTAAAGAACACCTCAGAGCTCATTCGGTATGCTATTAAAAACAACATCATCTCTATTGACTAATCACAGGCATTCATTTTCATTTAGTCATCTCCTGCTTTCCTGCTCGTTGCAACCCTGATTCTTTATAGGGGTTTCGCTGACCTTAATGATCTCCTTACACATCATTCTGCTTTAAAAACACAGAAAGTTTCTGGCTTTTTGTGTTAGGCTTACTTTTCTACCCATTTTTTTTCGTGAAACTCTGATTTTTTCCAAATCAGAGATACCCTGTCGGATAGGGCTTGCAAGGCACCCACCTTTGTATCATCAAAACACAAAAAAATAATATGAAAAAAAGATTCATACTCAATGCAAGCGCTGGTCTGATCATTCTCTTCACCACGCTTAATTTCTCTACGAGCCAGGCTCAAATCAGAGATGCTAAAAAAGACCATCTTGGGTTCAGCGTTTCATTCGGTTCAAGATCGAATAAAATATCCAGTGACCACGCTGCAATTGATAAGATGAAGTTAGTGGCAGAAGGAGCTTCCGTTGGTTTGCTATGGGGCAACAATCTTGTAGAAACCAAAGTTACGGTAGGATACTACTATTCCGCATCACGTGTGCCGCACACGGTTGACCTGGTTAATGTTGAATCGTCCCTCCAGTTTTATCCATTATACGCACTCACTGGAAGAACGCATAAAGTGCAACCCTATCTGACCACCGGCCTTTCAGCAAATAACTACAAGTTATATGGGTTTTACTCTGGCGCTGATGGTGAAACCAATTACAGCGTCTCCATTGAACCTTACCTGGGAAATGTCATCAGTTATTTCGGCTCTGCGGGTGCAGGCTTTGAGGTCAATCTGCTAAATCAAAATGATTTCGTGAAGTTCTTCTCCGAAGTGAATTACCACAGTGCATTACATCAAAAATCCTCGGAGTTATTTAAAAACACCCGTGTTTCAAACCAGATAAGCATTAATGTTGGGGTGAGCTTTGGTTTAAATCGTTTCTATAGCAAGTAATAGTAAATAGCTTAATTTCAATCATGACACTAAACATGTTGCAAACCAATTTAAGCTCAGAACAACTAGTAGAACAATTTATTCACAGTTGTTCTCATGATCTGAGATCACCCATTACTTCGATCAAAGGATTAGTGAAGGTAGCAGAGTATTATTCACAAAGCACAGAAGTACATAACTGTTTTAGAATGATAGAAAACTGCGCAGATACAATGGATAAATTAATCCGAGCCCTGGAAGAATTCATGTTGGTCAATCATTACGTGGTAACCCCCAGAGCAATTGATTGTGATGTCCTTACAGACACTGTCATGGAAGAATATAGCAGGGAAATCAAGGATAAATCAATTGTGATCAATAGAAAAGTCAATATTTCCAAGCCTGTAATCACCGATCGGTTAATCTTTACGCTTATTTTCAAACACCTTTTCAAAAATGCAATTTCCTTTCAGGATGCAACGAAGAAAAACAAGTATGTGGATATTCATATTGAATTTGAAAATAATTTTATAAAGCTGGTCATCAAAGACAACGGCATCGGCATTCCGTTAGCCTATCATCAGAAAATATTCAAACCCTTCTTCAAGGCAACAATACAGTCAAAGGGTTTAGGAATGGGACTTTTCCTTCTCAAAAATTTGCTGAACAAAGTAACCGCAAGTATCCGTTTACAATCGGAAGAACACAAAGGCACGACCGTTACGATTTTGATTCCCTTAACTCATTCATTATGAAATCACTATTCATCGCATTACTTACCCTGTTTGGCACACAACTA
Organism: Cyclobacteriaceae bacterium; assembly: GCA_043774805.1. GTDB lineage: Bacteria > Bacteroidota > Bacteroidia > Cytophagales > Cyclobacteriaceae > ELB16-189. The sequence continues at coordinate 9,211 of JAYVTB010000020.1, forward strand.
TATAGCCAGAATCTGTCATTCAGCAGTGGATTAGAAACAACTGTTGCCGGAACAGAATTGCATTTATCGAGTGGTTATAATACCAAAAAAAACTGGGGGATGGGTGCATTTCATCAATCAAAACTTGCCAACAAATCACTTGAAAGCGGCAATACTAAACCTAATGATGACTGGTATGGCTTATATATCAATGCGCCCATTGCGAACACAAAAAAAATCAACGTCTTCTTTCAGATAAGAACTGGAATCAACGAAAACAAATTTATTGTAGTGGTTCCTTCCATCGAAACTAACCTTAACCTTACTAAGATAATCAGCCTGAGCTTTGGTAGCAGTTTCCGATACTCCTATCCGGCCTTTTCATTTAAGACTAACATCCGACCATTTAACAGCCACAAGAAATGAAACCACTACTAACTCTTTCACTGATTTGTATATCATTTCTTATGATGAATTGTGAGCCGGAAGCAGATTTATACCGGCACTTCGTGATGCGAGAAGGGGAACATTACTCCTCTCCGCGGGTGGTTGAAACCCTGAAGTCAGAAAGGCTTTCATTTGATGCTATGTTTCATCCTTCGTGCCAATATATTTTTGAAGAAAAGGGATACCAGGATTCTAAAAACAAGCTCCTTGGCTTCGCTGACTGTAACTCAATGCACCATGAAAACAGCGCTCGCTTTGCCTGGCAGTGGCTCCACGATCAATTAGAGATTTATGCCTACTGCTATGTAGACGGTGAACGTGTCGAAAAATTTGTTGGTGTGGTGGCAATCGATGAAGTAAGTCATTTTGAAATACGAGTTCTCCAAAATGAATATGTTTTTACACTCAATAATGAGCTGCCAGTCACAATAACACGTGGGTCTTCCTGCAATACAGGAATCTACTATATGCTTTGGCCGTATTTTGGGGGCACGTTAGCGGCTCCCCATGATGTTCATATATCCCTTAAGATCAATTACTAACCACGTTCTGCTATTGTTGCTAAATTTTTTCAGTTATTATAGGTGTAAGCTAAAACGTTAAATCGAACCTCAAACATGATTTATTCCAAAAAGTATATTGAATATGATTTTACATTTCTCCTGGAAATCACAGAACTAATTATTAAAAATTTGACCGAATTAAACGAAAGTCTTTCAAGGTGTAGCTCTTATGAAGTGATACAATGCTCAAGGTATTTTTGCAAATCAAAAATTACTCTCACTTTAATCGGAAATGGAAAACTGCTTGTCAATGCCGAGCAGATGATTGAAATTCTGAAAGTAAAATCATTTTCAGAAGTGGATCCGGTCTTTATCGACTCCTTTCAAAAATTATGCAACCAGGAATTAAAAAATCTTTCATCAAGAATAAAGTATTATGAGAGCTATTTAAATCGAACCCCTAAATTAGATTAGGCCGCTTTATTGATTACACCTCATTTACCCTGCCCTATTATCTTTCTGCATTCACGAAGGATACCTATTTTACAAATTTCTTTAAAAAATTAGTGAACCATTTTATTTGATAAGGCATTCCCTGATTTTTTCAAATCAGTTGTATCCTGATTCATGGCCTTCCCTTTTGCCACACCTTTGTATCATAAAACTTTTGAAAAATGAAAACACAACAAATGCAAAATGTACTTAAAAAAATCCTGATCTTTTTGGTA
>JAYVTB010000021.1:0-41483 GCA_043774805.1 Cyclobacteriaceae bacterium
CCGGCCCTCCCCGCAAGGTGAAGAGGGAGAAGCGTAGAGAATGCATTTTCCAGTCGACGATATTATTCCTGCTCTAAAATTGGCCCTAACGGCGAAGCCTTGTGCGATTCTGGTAGCGGAGCCGGGGGCGGGCAAAACCACCCGCGTACCTTTGGCCTTGCTGGGCGAGGCGTGGACGAATGGCAAAAAAATCGTGATGCTTGAGCCACGGCGTCTTGCGGCGCGTGCCGCCGCAGCGCGCATGGCGGAGACGCTGGGTGAAACAGTCGGACAAACGGTTGGCTACGCCGTGCGCATGGAGCGCAAAATTTCTGCTGCGACCCGCATTGAAGTTGTAACTGAGGGACTGTTGACGCGGCGTCTTCAGAACGACCCCGAACTCGCTGACACTGCGCTGGTGATCTTCGATGAATTTCATGAGCGAAGTTTACAGGCGGATCTGGCACTGGCCTTATGTTATCAGGCGCAACAACTGCTGCGCGATGATTTGAGAATCCTTATAATGTCCGCGACACTCGAGGGAGAAAAAATTTCTCCCCTCTTCAATCGTGCTCCTGTCATCACGAGTACAGGCAAACAATATTCAGTACAATTGAATTATCTCCCTTCAGAAAAGGACGTGTCTATTCCATCCGCTGCAAGTCGTGCAATAAGAAAAGTACTTCGCGAACAGTCGGGCGATATCCTGGTGTTCCTTCCAGGCGCTGGTGAAATTCAACGTGTACTGTCATCACTGGAAGAAGAAAACGTTTCTGCGTTGGTAGTTCCTTTATATGGAGATCTGCCTTTTAAGAAACAGCAGGAAGCAATCCTTCCGCATCCACAAGGAATGCGTAAGATCGTATTGGCCACTTCTATTGCAGAGACTTCCCTGACTATTGAAGGTATCACGACAGTAATCGATAGTGGTTATGCGCGCGTGCCGCGATTTGACCCTCGCAGTGGACTAACAAGATTAGAAACGGTGCGTGTCACGAGGGATGCAGCTGATCAACGTGCGGGGCGAGCCGGTAGGTTGGGTCCCGGTGTGTGCTATCGACTTTGGTCTGAGTCGACTCATCATATGTTGCAACCATCGCGGCAACCTGAAATCATGGAAGCGGATCTGGCGTCATTGATTTTAGAATTAGCGAATTGGGGAATACAAAACCTCAATGAACTCACGTGGATCACATCACCTCCCGAGGGAGCTGTAAAGCAAGCGAGAGAATTATTACACAACCTTGATGCTTTAGAAAATAATAAGATCACCGCACGTGGCAAAGAGATGTTAAAGTTGCCCACCCATCCGCGCATTGCCCACATGTTACTTTCAACTCACCCCCAAGGATTACCTTCTTCCCTCTCCCCCGGGAGAAGGGCCGGGGGTGAGGCCACACTCGCCACCGACATCGCGTCTATACTTGAGGAGCGTGATCCTTTACCAAAAGAAGCAGGTGCCGATTTAAGTTTGCGCGTTGAAGTGTTGAGAAAATGGCGAAGAGGAGATCGCGTTTCAGCTGAACGCACTGTGCTGGAGCGCATTGAACGAATCGCTTCTTCCTGGCGAAGAATTTTTAAGCTACAAACTGACAATACAAATCCGGTCGATGCTGAAGTAGGAAAGTTGGTTGCCGAAGCATATCCCGAGCGCATCGCGCGGCAGCAGGAAAAGCAAAGTGTTCGATACAAACTGGCCAATGGTCGCGTAGTGCGTTTGCCGGATCACGATCCACTGCTTCGTGAAACATGGTTAGCCGTGGCACAATTGGATGCCGGCAGTGGTGAAGGAAAAATATTTTTAGCAGCACCATTGAAGGAAGAAGATCTACTTCACCGCGCCATAGAAAGTGAGGTTGTTAAATGGGATACTGAAAGAGGGATGATCACCGCCAGCGTTGAAAAGCGGATAGGTAATGTAGTGTTATCCAGTAAGCCACTATCAAAAATTTCAGATGATCAACGGATAAAAATTATATGTGAAGCAGTTCGTGAAGAAGGTTTAAAGTTGTTAGGATGGGAAGACACTCAACACGAATGGCAAGCTCGGGCGTTAAGCCTGCACACGTGGAGACCTGAAGAAAACTGGCCCGATGTAAGTGATGAAAATTTATTGAAGACCACGGAAGAATGGCTGGCACCTTACCTTACTCACATTTCAAAACGAATTGATCTCCAGCGACTGGACTTGCAAAACATACTGGCTGGATTGATTTCGTGGGAACTTAGCTCAAGACTCGACAAACTTGCGCCAGCCCGATTGCAGGTTCCCAGTGGTTCGTTCATCAAGCTCACGTATTTTAACGATGGCCGTGCACCGGTGATGGAAGTCCGCCTGCAGGAAATGTTTGGGTTACTAGAAACGCCTACCATCAATGATGGTCGCACAAAAATAGTATTGCATTTGCTTTCACCCGGTTATAAGCCCGTGCAGGTAACGCAGGACTTAAAAAGTTTCTGGCAAACCACGTATCATGAAGTGCGCAAGGAATTACGGATGCGCTATCCTCGGCACCACTGGCCCGAAGATCCATGGACAGCAGAGGCTGTTCGTGGAGCAAAAAGACGACCTCAACCCTGACCCTTCTCCTTTTAAGGAGAAGGGAAAACATTGCCTAATTTATTTCTCCTCATTCTAGGCTCTCCTTTTAGCAGAGGGGCTGGGGGTGAGGTGCTTTCTTATCTCCTCCAAAACACCTGAAATATTTCCCAAAACCTCCTCATTAGTAAATCTTATTACTTTCAAACCCAACGCCTCTAATTGTTCGGTTCTAAATTTATCATAGGCGGGATTATCATTCATCAAATGGATTTTTCCATCCACTTCAATCACTAGTTTTGCTTCATGACAATAGAAATCAACAATGAATTTTGCTATAGGATGTTGCCGCCTGAATTTATGATTACTTGTTTTCCTGTTTCTAAGATTTTGCCACAGGAGATTTTCCGCAGGTGTCATCGATTTTTTTAAGGCCCTGGCATTTTCAAAGATTTTTCTGGATGCATTTTCATGAAAGGGAAGAGGCATTAACCAATTTAATGAATTTATAAAACCCAAAAAAGAATTGAATATTTTCCCCTCTCCCCCGGGAGAGGGGCCAGGGGTGAGGCACCTACCGCTCAAAAATTTCCTCTTCCTAATAAAGTCAGAATTCCCTACCTTACCCTTCACAATCATTATTTAAAAACTAACATCAATAATATGGCATCCTATTCACTTATTGTAAATGGAGAAACGCGCACCGTGGATGTATCACCCGACACCCCTTTGTTGTGGGTGCTTCGTGATAGTCTCGGTCTGGTGGGCACCAAGTATGGTTGCGGTATCGCGCAGTGTGGAGCGTGTACGGTTCACCTTAATGGCACTGCTGTACGCTCATGTTCATTGCCTGTTTCATCGCTGAACAACGCGAAGATTACTACCATTGAGGGACTTTCCAAAGATGGAGATCACCCTGTGCAACAAGCCTGGATAGAAGTGGATGTGCCTCAGTGTGGTTATTGCCAGGCTGGGCAGATTATGCAGGCGAGTTCCTTGTTGGCCAAGAATCCTAAACCTACGGATGAGCAGATTGAGAGCGCCATGAACGGCAACATTTGCCGCTGCGGCACTTATCATCGTGTGAAAGAAGCAATTGTGCTGGCGTCATCAAAACTTTCTAAATAGTTGGGTATGGAAGCAATAGCAAAAACAAACAGGCGTGATTTCCTGAAGATTGGATTGGTAACCGGTGGTGGCCTGGTATTAGGTTTTAAATGGAGTACATCATTCGCACTGGAAGCACCAGATGGTCTTGCTTCTGAGCAGGTAACATTCAACAGCTACCTTTCGATTTCTCCTGATAACATCGTTACGATTTATTCACCTAACCCTGAGTTAGGTCAAAACATAAAGACATCTTTCCCAATGGTCGTGGCGGAAGAACTTGATGCTGACTGGTCAAAAATAAAAGTGGTGCAGGCAAATCTCGACACCAAAAAATACGATCGACAGCTCACGGGTGGAAGTGGTGCCGTGCCTCATTCATGGGAACGTCTGCGCAAAGCCGGTGCTACCGCAAAATACATGTTGGTGGAAGCTGCAGCAAAGAAATGGGGTGTATCTTCATCTTCCTTGAAAACAGAGAACGGAAAGGTGATCAATCCCGCCAACGGAAAATCATTTACCTATGGCGAATTGGCCAACGATGCTGCCACTGTTACTGTGCCTGCGGAAGTAAAATTGAAAGACAGAAAAGATTTTAAAATCATTGGTACATCGGTGAAGATTGTGGATGGCAAAGACATTGCCATTGGCAAACCAATGTTTGGTCTCGACTTCTATCGTGAAGGCATGTTGAATGCAGTGATCATTCGTCCTGAATCATTTGGCACGAAAGTTAAATCCGTTGACAGCGCAGCTGCGAAGGCAATGCCCGGCATTGTCGATGTTGTGACGTTTAAAAATAATGTGGCTATCGTAGGTAAAACTACCTGGGAAGTGTTGAAGGCGCGCAAGGCAGTGAAGATTGAATACGAGAATGAAGGCAATATCGAAAGTACTGCCGATCATGATCGCATCTTCAAAGAACTGCTGGACAAACCAGGAGCAAATGTGAGACGCAAAGATGGCGATGTTGAAACAGCATTTAAGTCAGCGGCCAAAGTGATCACACGCGAATATCAATGTCCGTTCTTATCACACTCACCCATGGAGCCCATGAACTTTTTTGCTCATGTGCGTGCGGACGGAGTGGAATTGGTTGGACCATCACAAACACCGGATCGTGCACGCATGGCCATAGCAACCTTGTTGAGTATTGCTCCGGAAAAAATCACGCTTGAATTAACACGTCTTGGTGGAGGCTTTGGTCGCAGGTTGCAAGCCGATTACGCGTTGGAAGCAGCAGAACTTTCCAGCATTATCAAAGCGCCTGTGAAAGTAACGTGGACACGGGAAGATGATATGATGGGTGGAAGCTATCGCCCTGCGGTACGCTATCGCTTTGAAGCAGCACTCGATGCCAGTGGAAAAATGATTGGATATAAATTGCGAGGAGCAGGTATCAACTCGGGCAATCCAACTCGTGAAGATAACTTCCCATCCGGTGCAGTAGATAATTTATTGATTGATTCTCATGAGCATCAGTCACCGATCACTACCGGTGCGTGGCGGGCACCGATCACCAACTTCCTTGCATTTGCCGAGCAGGCATTTCTGGATGAAGTGGCGCTCGCTACGGGCAAAGATCCAATACAGTTCCGTCTTGAGTTATTAGATCGGGCAAAGCAATCACCGGTAGGTGCGATTAAGTATGACATCGATCGGATGAAGACGGTGATAAAACTGGCGGCAGAGAAATCAGGTTGGGGTACTAAGAAAAATCTCGCCCAGGGTTTCAGTGTATATTTTTCACATCGCTCGTATGTAGCCCAGGTGGCCGAAGTGGAAATGAAAAAAGGTCAGCCGGTGTTGAAAAAGATTTATGCTGCTGCCGACTGCGGTATCGTGGTGAATATGAGTGGTGCCAAACAACAAGTTACCGGAGGTATTGTGGATGGCATGGGCCATGCCATGTACGGAAACCTTACATTTAAAAACGGAGCTGTTGAGCAACGCAACTTTAATAACTATCGCCTCATCCGTTTCAAGGAAGTGCCTCAGGTAGAAGTGCATTTTGTAGACAATGGAATTGATCCCACCGGTTTGGGTGAGCCTGCATTGCCGCCTACGGGAGGCGCCATTGCCAATGCCATCTTCAAAGCCACCGGCAAGCGTTTATACAACCAACCATTCAGTTTGCAGGAAGAAATGAAAGCAGTGAAACTGGGTGAGAAGATGTAATATTGTTGTGGTCATCCTGAGGCTGTCGAAGAGTGACTCAACTAAAACCTCCACCGTATATTCTGTGGAGGTTTTTTTATGAGGTTTGTTCAGATAGGAGGATGTATTTATATTTATTGGGAGTAAAGATGTATGAGACACATGGTGTCTCATACGCCCAAGTTGGCAACAATTGGGCGGGCTCGTGGACAGAGCTGTGTAAGCCGACAATTTCGGTCGACAAAATATTCAAATGAGAAAGCTGAAAGTTAAAACCGTGAATAAATCTCCTGATATAATGAAATTGTTTTCAAATCAGACACTCACAATAATTCGCAAACGAATTATTGACCAATCATCAACTCCAAACAACAAAGGTTACGTTGCGACAATTTCTGACAACTTAGTTCCGACCATTTCGCTTGACGACTTTTACAGTGACCTAGAAAGTGGAAATGGAAACGAGCTTAAAAGTAAGTTCAGAGCGCTTTACTCTTCATCAGCATTAGGAGTAAACTTTTTTGGCTTTTTCAAACGATACCGTGACGAATTTTCGTTTGAAGGTGAAAGCAATTTCACTGTAGCCCGGTTTGAGAAAAAGTTACCAACTGGTTTAAAGGGAACTTCACCAAATCTTGACTTTTATTTAGAGACCGAAAATTCAATTATCGGTATTGAGAGCAAATTTTTGGAACTACTGAATCCAAAGCAACCAAAATTTTCTGCCTCTTATTCTACCGAATTTTTAACGAAAATTGATAAAGGGCTTCCAAAGATTGTAAATCATTTTCGCGAAAATTCTATACCAGCTTTATTGGACACTGCGCAATTAATAAAACACAGTATCGGCTTGCTGAACAACAAAGGAAAGCGAAGCGCAAAACTCATTTATGTTTATTGGGAACCGCTTAATGCAGACCATTTCCCGATTTATAGGCAACACAAGGTTGAATTAGAAGACTTTTCAGAAAGAGTTAAAGGGATTACTGGCTTTTCATTTTCTCATTTCACTTATTTGGATTTATACAACAAATACATAACCGACATTTTGTTTAAGCAACATTTAGACTACTTTAGAGACAAGTATTTATTAACTATATAAGGACTAACAACTTAACTTACTTCAATTATGAAATGCTCACTCTATATTATTTTCGCATTGTGTTTTTTTACTATAGAAACGCGAGCACAGGCAAAATGGAATTGTGGGATAAATGGAACAGCTAGCGTAATGGCAGTTTTTGACGCTGCTACACAAACCCTAACTATCTCAGGAAAAGGTAAAATGGGTGACGGCTCTCCTTGGAGAAATTTAAGAGAAGCCATAAAAATTGTAAAAATAAATCAAGGTGTAACAACAATTGCCGAAGAAGCCTTTGGTAGTGCTTGGGAAGGTGGATTTTACCATAATTTGGAAACAGTTATTATTGCTAACAGTGTAATTGAAATTGGCTCAGGAGCTTTTAGAGGGTCTATTAATCTTCGTAAGATAGATATTCCCATTAGTGTAACTAACATTGGTAACAATGCATTTACCGAGAGTGGGCTTGAAAGCATTTCACTTTCGCAAAGTATAAAGCATATTGATGCCTATGCCTTTGTAGATTGTAAATCGCTTAAAACCGCCAATTTGAGCAAGACAAAAATATTAGATATTGATGGCTTTTTTTATGGCTGCGAACAACTTGAAGATGTTTACCTCCCAAAAATAGTTAAATATATTGGATGGGGGACATTCTATAAATGTAATTCACTTAAATCCATTACAAGTTATAATTCAACACCACCTAATATTGGGATTAATGCCTTTACTGAATATATGTTAGGTAATGGTGAGCGGCTTGATATAAGTAAAATAACGCTTTATGTTCCTGAAGCTTCTGTAAATGTTTATAAATATTCCAATGTTTGGAAAGAATTTGGTGCGATAGAAGCAATATCTCCACAGTAAACAGACAGAAATCTGAAGGTCGGACAATTCTTAATCTCGTAGACAGATTTCACGCCCGCTTACAATTCGTTGAGAAGAAAAAAAAGGAACCACAAATAAAAATGAGTTTCGTTTGACTATGGACATCTAACCCCGACTCCAAAATCAAAGGACAGAACCTACGTAGACGGCTGACTATTTACGTAAGAAGCCCAACTGTTGCCAACAAAATGCATATGCCATGCAGGGGTTTGGTGTTGCCATTTAAGAGTAATCAACTAATTTAGCATATCAACGTGGGACAGTGACGCGTTTCAAAAACCCTGCACGTCATATGCACAAACGTTGGCAACAATTGGGTTAGCTCCGTGGACAGAGACGTGTAAACCGACAATATGGCGAAACAGAATATGAGATATAACCAGTAAAAATAACAATTATGAAAAAGGCAACTTTCGTTATAAGTGTAATTGCAATTTTTCTTTCTTCTTGTACCAAGAAAATAGATGGCTCAAGTGAAGAAGCAATGAAGTCGTCAATAGAAGAAATTAAGAAATCATTGGACGATGAAAAGAAGAAAAAGTTTGATGAATCAATGAGATTGATAATGTTTCAGGGACTCGATTTCGCCAAACTAATGCAAAAAGGCGGTGCTGAAGAAACAGTCTCAGACATGAAATCAAAACTTGACGGTAAAACAGCAGACGATATAATCGCAGAAGGCGAGAAAATCAAAGCTGAAATTGAGACAAAAAAGAAAGAACAAGCAAAGGGCGAAATTGAAGAATTATATGCGAAAATGGAGCAAGCTGAAAGAGACAAAAAAAAGCTTGCAAAATTTGAAGTGAAACGTTCTCGATTCTATAAGAGAAAGGGATCATATTCTGTATATGAAGAGCCTGTTATTGAACTTACAGTTCTAAATGGTACTGATAAAGCAATATCTCGTGCCTATTTTACCGGCACATTAGCAAGTCCAAATCGAAGTGTTCCTTGGATAAAAGAAGACTTCAGCTATGAAATTTCAGGAGGACTTGAATCAAGTGAAGAGGTTACATGGAAGTTAGCCCCAAACATGTTTAGTGATTGGGGGCAAGTAAAGGCGCCTAACGATGCTGTCTTGACCGTTGAAGTTAATCGATTGGATGGACCAGAAGGAGAAGAACTATATTCAGTGAGCAATTTTGGTCAAAAAGAACAAGAGAGACTTGAAGCATTACTTGCAGACTATCCAGAATTTAAGAGATAACGTGGTACAAAATAAAAGACCTAAACGAAACTGACACATAGCGAGGCGGGCTAGGCTCTATGGACAGAGAGGTGTAAGCAGACAAATTTGGATGGACTTCTTATTTTAAATATATGAGTGAATTAATTGACTATTTTGAAATGGCTAAAAGTAACCATTCTATTAAGCCAAAATTCTCCATTGTTTTCGATTTTCCTTTTTCCAATGATTATATTGAATGGATAAATCATAAATCTCAAGGTTTTCCGTCCGGAAGGAAACATTGGAAATTTTGGAACGATTTCTATAATCATGTAATCGAGCATCAAATCAAGCCTACAGGTGTAAAAATTCCGGATGAATGGTACAAAAAACTTATTAGTTACCCTACCAAGAGTGTATATCTTATAGGTGATTATAATGAAGAGCTTCTCTACATTGGTAAATGCGAGTTTCCACCTATAATAAGTCTTCTTAGTAAGTTGATCCCGAAAAAACTAGAGCAAATGAATAATGTACCAGAAATTTGGGATGAAATTATAAGTAAAGGTAAAAAAGTCAAATGCGCATATGTTTTTGACATCGCTGATGATCCGAATACTTTAAAATCTTCATTGTTGATAAATTATAAAGAGCAACATGGTACATTACCCCGATGTAATAAAAGGGGGCCGACTCTCTAAGTTGAAAATATTTCGGTCGACAAAAAATCAAAAGAATTCCGTTGACTGTTTACAACACGTGGACTCAAATTTTTGTTCGCTGACACTTTGGACTCGAATACAAAACGGTGGACTTAAAAGATATTAACGAACGACTTGGTAAAAAATATTGAGTTGAGTTTCGTTGACAGTGGACAACTCGTGGACTTCAAACAAATCGACAGAGAAAAATATAGAACGGCTGACGATTAACGTACGAAACCCAACTGTTGCCAACAAAATGTTTCTGCAATGGTGCGGTGATGTGTCAGCTATACGTTTTTATCTTCGTTCAGCGTTTGGTTACATGGGACAAATTTGTTTTCAAAGTCACACAAACGATGGATACATCCTTTTTGACATTCAACATCATGATATTAGGATATTTGACTTTGGATTGCAAAAAGGGGTAATGGAAAAATTATTAAGTGAGTTGAGTAAGCAGTCCAATTACCATAAATAATCCAATTCGGGTATCCTTCCACAATAACTTCTCATCTTTACCGACTTAGGAGAAGTAATGTTAATTCATGGTTAATATAATTAAGCGGATGATGATAGCAGCATTGGTGATTATCGTGGTTTTGGTTGCGGTAGTGGTGGTTTTTCTGCAACAATCTCAATTTGGCAGGACACCTGGTGCTGAACGTATCGAGCGGTTTAAAAAGTCACCGAATTATAAAGATGGCTCATTTCAAAACCTTAGCCCCACACCCGATCTGACGGAAGGGGTAAGTTATTATGAAGTGATGAAGGAATTCTTATTTGATAAGAAGGCGCGTACGTCACCTATCGATAAAATTCCTTCCGTGAAAACGAATTTGCTGGAGCTTGATAAGAATCAGGACGTATTGGTCTGGTTTGGTCATTCATCATACTTTATACAACTGGATGGAAAAAGAATCCTGGTCGATCCGGTCTTCAGTGGTTCAGCATCTCCCTTACCGTTTGGTACCAATTCATTTAAGGGCACCGACATCTATACCACGGATGATTTCCCTGAAATCGATTACCTGTTTATCTCCCACGATCATTGGGATCATCTCGATTATGAGACGATCCTGAAATTAAAATCGAAAGTAAAGAACGTGATCTGCGGTCTCGGCACGGGGGAGCACCTGGAGTATTGGGGTTATGATAAGAACATTATTATAGAAAAGGATTGGAATGAAGAAGTCATACTGGATAGTTGCTTTGTTGTGAATACCGTACCGGCCAGGCATTTTTCTGGTCGGGGATTATTGCGCAATAAAGCACTCTGGATTTCCTTTGTTCTGCAAACGCCTACCATGAAACTTTTCATTGGAGGTGACAGCGGCTACGACAATCACTTCGCGGAAATTGGAGAGAAGTTTGGTGAGTTTGATTTAGTCATTCTTGAGAATGGTCAGTATGACCGCAAGTGGAAATATATTCACCTGATGCCCGATGAGATTTTAAGAGCAGCAGCAGAGTTAAAGGCGAAGAGAATTTTCCCTGTTCACTCTTCCAAGTTTGTATTGGGTAATCACGCGTGGGATGAGCCATTGGAGTTGATTACAAGGAATAATGAAACGAAGAACTTTAACATCATTACACCAATCATTGGTGAGCGTGTAAATCTGAAAGACACCACCCAGCAATTTTCGAAGTGGTGGAGAAGCGTTAAGTAGTATCAACGCTTCAGCCTTTCTTCTGAAGAGCGAGAAACACAGGAGAACTTCCGCATTCCCCGAAAGGTTGATTCCCCATTAATTAAGGTTGTATCCACATCACAGATGGTTTCAATCACTACCTTATTTATTTTTATCAAAGCATCAGCTATCACAAAGAATTAATGTGATAATGCTGGTATTGGATGAATTAGTAAGATTGGAGAACATTATGAAGTATCGATTTATTTTTATTGGATTAGTTATTTTTTCTTGTGAGCAAAAAATTGAATTTTATGATCACGTTGGAACAAGTGCTTGATGCAAATGACCGCGTGATGGAGAATTCCTATTTTCTCAACGGAACATTAAAAAATAAGGATAGGAACAATTATGATCTGGTGGGCAATCTGATCGAGACCATTCTGTACGATCCTTTCATGAATGAGCAACAGATTACCCGGTATAAGTATGACGGCCGAAACAATAAAATTGAAACGGTAGTGCTCAAGAGCGGTTTGGTAACTTCAAAAGTAATCACCCGCTATGATGAACGAAACAATGTAGGGGAGGTGCTCACCTATGGCGTTCTAGGAAATCTGGACAGACATGAAAAGCGCCTTTACCACTATGATCTTCATGGAAATTGGACGAAGCAAGTCGTGTTTGTAAATAATAACCCTACCTCTGTGATACTTCATCAGATTGAATACTACTAATTTGTAGCGGCCTCAGAGAAACAGTTTTGATTGAATACCACTAAAACTTCTTTTATTTTTATTGTAATCTTTGTCGTAAACATGACAAGACATATTCAATCATGATGACAATACCCTTTCAAACTATCGACTGGAGCAGCATTCCAAAAACAGAACATAAAGGAGAAACAGGCACTTGCTTCTGGCAGTCCCTTAACCTAGACGGACTTCGTGTTCGTATAGTAGAATATTCAAAAGGGTACCTGGCGGATCATTGGTGCCATAAAGGACACATCGTTCATTGCCTGGAGGGGGAGTTCGTTAGTGAAATGGAAAACGGTGATTTATTCAGATTGACAAAAGGAATGACCTATATCGTTTCGGATAACCTGAGCTCTCATCGTTCAGTATCAGAAGAAGGTGTAAAACTATTGATTATTGATGGAGACTTTTTAAAATAGCCGGAGGATTGCAAATACATTAATTCATCTATTCCTCAGCCGTATTACCAGACAAGAATTTCTTTATCTCCTTTGCCATGGTTATGTCGTCTGGAGTCAAAATAATTTTTTTATGCTTGGAAGTCTCAATCAGTAAATAATTATCCCGTTTAGTGGCGTACCATGTCATGTTCCCATAAGTCCGGTTTCTAAACTTACCATAATAACCGAAAAGCCCTCCGTTACCAAATGTTCTTATGGTCCACTTCATTGTATCGTTGCTTACCAGGAACACTTGCTGAATATTTTTCATGTCAATGATCAGGTCTTTAAGAGGACGTTTAATGGTAATTTTTTCGCTGTCTACAATATATTTTGTCGGTCGGAAGCTATAGCAAAAAAGATAAATGGAACCCATCAGAATGATCGAAAAGATGAGCGGCTCGTATTCCTCCCACTGCGCTGACTCCCGGTCGATCATCCAAAAATTAAATCCGATGATACCCAGAAATAAAGCGGTCACAAAACCTGTGATGATTTTGGCGGTCCAATCCAATGTTGCTTTATATTCCATAGTTTAAATAGACAGAATTATTGCCTGTGCTCCGCCCCATCAAGAGACGAAGTTAAGTTTTAAATCCACAAATTATTGGTTAGCTTTCTTACACTCACAATCCTAACCCCTCGATGATGTGAAAACAATATCAAAGTTTCTGCAGCACGTTTTACTTTTTCTGTTTATCGTACTAGCAATCCAATGTTCAAAACCTCAACCCGGCACACAAGAACATATCAAATCAGTTACTGCTACAGTAGATGATGAATATTTGATTCATGCGGATGATCATCCGGAGAATTGGACTTCGTATGGAAAAAATTATGCAGAAGACCGGTTCAGTTCATTGAATCAAATAACCAAGGAGAATGTGGGCCAGTTGGGTCTCGCGTGGAGTTTGAATCTCGAAACTACGCGTGGAATAGAAGCCACTCCACTTGTTATGGATGGCATCATGTTTTTATCCGGGCCATGGAGTCACGCCTTTGCGATCGATACACGCACAGGCAAATTGATCTGGACATACGATCCTAAAGTGCCGGGTGCCTATGGGGAGAAAGCATGTTGTGATGTAGTGAACCGTGGCGTGGCATTATATAAAGGAAACGTATATGTAGGAACGCTGGATGGAAGATTGGTTTCATTGGATGCTTCGAATGGAAAACCCAACTGGGAAGTGCTTACCATTGACACAACAAAAAGCTACACCATTACCGGTGCTCCAAGAATAATCGATGGAAAAGTAATCATCGGCAACGGAGGAGCCGACATGGGTGTGCGGGGTTACATCACCGCCTATGATGCCATGACGGGTGAACAAAAGTGGAGATTTTATACCGTACCCGGTGATCCATCAAAACCTTTTGAATCGGAGGCAATGGAAATGGCCGCCAAAACATGGGCCGGTGATTACTGGAAGTATGGCGGTGGTGGCACAGCATGGGATGCCATGGCCTATGACCCTGAGCTTAAGTTACTCTATATAGGCACAGGCAATGGCTCACCGTGGAACTGGTTTCATCGCAGTAATGGAACTGGCGATAACTTATTTCTCTCTTCCATCGTGGCAATCAATCCTGATAACGGTGAATTGGTTTGGCACTATCAAACTACACCAGGCGATCATTGGGATTATACGGCAACCCAACACATGATTCTTACCGATTTAACCATTGAAGGAAGCACAAGGAAAGTAATTATGCAGGCACCCAAGAATGGGTTCTTTTATGTGCTGGATAGAACTAATGGAAAACTTATTTCCGCTGAGCCTTACACGTATATCAATTGGGCAACAGGCATTGACAAAAATACGGGTCGACCTATTGAAACAGATTTCAGTCGCTATGAAAAGGAAAATGTTATTATTTCACCAGGCCCATCGGGTGGTCATAACTGGCAACCGATGGCGTATAACCCATTGACAAAGCTGGTTTATATTCCGGCCCATTACAATTCATACTTGTATGGAAATGATCCGGATTGGAAATACAATAAGCGTGGATGGAATACGGCCACCGATGCGGATTCAAAAAAGCCCACCCGTGAAGATAAGACGGCACCGCCCACGATGAACCAGGGTATATTGATCGCCTGGGATCCTGTTACTCAAAAAGAAGTTTGGAAAGTAAATCATACCGCCAACTTTTTTAATGGTGGTGTGATGACTTCAGCGGGAGGATTGGTTTTTCAAGGCACTGCCGATGGAAGATTTGTGGCCTATGATGCCACCAATGGGAATAAAGTATGGGAGACCAATGTGGGCTCCGGTGTGATCGCCTCACCGATAACCTATATGGTGGATGGCAAGCAATATGTTTCCGTTGCCGTAGGATGGGGGGGACTTGGAATTTTTCAGGGAGTATTCACGAAAGAAAATTATCCAGGCACCATCTTCACATTTGCATTGGATGCTAAAGGAACTCCACCCGATTTTTATTCCACCAAGCCAAAGCAATTGATTGCGCTTGACTTCACAGCAACAAAAGAAGAACTATCAAAAGGAGCGAACTTGTTTGGAAAATATTGTGGCGTTTGTCATGGACTGTCGAGTCCCGTAAGCGTACTTCCTCATTTAACTTACTCGAAAGAGGAGACCTTTTCCATTTTCAATGACATTGTATTAAAAGGAATGTACCTAAAAAAGGGGATGCCCAATTTTGGTGACCGGTTAAGTCAGGAGGATGCCAACAACATAAAAAGTTTTATACTGAATTCAGCAAAGGAATTGCGGACGGCACAGAATAAATAGAATCAATAGAAATGAATAATTTATTCAATTCTCATTGGAAGAAGCAATTTAGACGATGGGTTTATTTATTGGGCTCCAGCGTTTTGAACATGATATAAGTATCAACAAGCCCTAAAGTTTTGTGTCGAAATCCTTTGGGTGTTATGCCAATTATTTCAAAGCCGAATTTCTGCCACAACTTCACAGCGTTTTCATTTGTGCTTACCACAATGTTAAACTGTATTCCTAAGAATCCTTTTTGTTTAGCGAAATTTATTGAGTGTTCACAAAGTTGGTTTCCTATTCCACGTCCGTAGTATTTCGGATTTACCATGTAACTACAATTTGCAATATGGTCGCCTAAGTCAATCTGGTTAGGCTTAATAATATACGTCCCCAATATTTCGTCACCGTCAACGGCAACAAATGTGTCCATGTATTCTGCAAACCAATTTTTCTCCAAACTCTCTTTAGGTGTATTTGGGTCAAATACATAAGTATCACCTGTCGAGATCACATTCCTAAAAATATCCCAAACCTTGTCGTAGTCGTTCTGTTTATCAGCTCGTCTTATTTTCATTAATATATTTTAATACTTTCGGTCTCTACCATTGGCGGTGTTCTTCACCGCCAATCATTCAATTTGAATAGCATTTGCTTTCTTAAAGTAATAATAAAACGGAACTCCGATTAGAATGAGCAATAGACCTACCAGCGATTGTTTCGGTTGAACCCAAATTGTATTGGCGCTTAGTACAATGCAAAACACAAGAAAAAAAACAGGTATAACCGGATAGCCAATGACCTTGGCTTTTATAGTTCCATTTCTTTTCAACTTAACTACAGCGATCGATAACAAACCGAAAAACAGGAAGCCGGTAAAAATAACCATGTCGGTAAGGATGTCAAATGAACCTGACACTAACAAAACACAGCTCCAAATCATCGTATAAATAAATGCCACATACGGTGTTTTGAATCGGGGATGTATGCGCTTTGCATTTTTAAAAAAATAACCTTCTTGTGCCATTCGAAAGTATTTCCTCGGAACACTGACAATATTGCTGTTGAGGCAACCAAATACGCAGACAATGATTAATATGAAAAACAATACTCTTCCAAAATTTCCAAGTAACGTATTGGCTACCGCCACCGCTCCAATTTCATTCTCCTCAACTGTTTTAAGGACCTCCAGAGGCAGCACACGCATGTAGGCATAATTAAGCAAAAGGTATAGGACCATGACAATCAAAATGCCATAGGCCATGGCGAGCGGGACATTGCGTTTTGGATTAACTATTTCACCAGTAATGTTGGGCGCTGTACCCCAACCATCATATGCCCAGAATGCCCCTAGCATGGCGGTCAAAAATGCACTCACAAATAACATTCCTTCAGGCGATTTAGTGTCGGCTACAACAGCAATTTCCTGGACTACTTCAGGTGGGGTGTAGGACAGACCCAGAAATATTAATACAAGTATCCCGATAATTTTTGCCGAGGTAATGATGTTGTTGATCACCCCACTCTCATGAGCCCCAAGGCAATTTATTCCGCTAAGCATGACAATAGCTCCGATGCCCACCATCTTTACACCGGAATCAGCAAACGGGAAAATACCGTACGCTATAGAAATATCTTTGAATGACTCAAGTGGATTGGGTAAGGGGACTATTGTATTTACGGTGTGCGCAAAAAGAAAACCAAGAGCAGCAATAGCTCCAGGACCTACAATCATAAAGTCGGCCCACCCGGATAGAAAGGCCGGGAATTTCCCAAATGATAGTTGCAAGTACTCATAGACACCCCCGGACTCTTCCGTCAAAGACGCTAAAGCACCCAATGAAAATGCGCCAAACAAACTAATGATGCCTGCAAAACCCCAAGCCATTAAGATGGCACTCTCGCTCAGCCCCGTTTGGGCCATGGGTATTATTTTTTTAAAGACACCACTTCCAATCAACAGCCCAACCACAAGTAATGTGCTGGTAAAAAGACCCAGCGTTCGCCTCAGCGATGCTTCTTTGTTTGTTTCATGGTTCATTGCATCGCTTTTGGAATAGGTAGTATTTAGGAAGTCATGTTTCTGTTAATTGTGAACATCAATTTATAAACGCCTCTGAATGCCGACAGCAAAAAACTAACCTGCTGCGTGTTATCCCACATACCGAAACGAAAATAAGAAACTGAAACTGCAACACCGAATCTGCGCTATGGGTACATGCACGTGAAATGGAAATCAAAATCAGTGATAATGTCTAAAGAGTTTTCATGTATAGTTTTGAAGTGTTTCTTCTTTCATTCCTTATTTACAGTTGACAAGCTTCGTCTCACTCACTTCCCAAGCTATCCACCGGGTTAGTCAAAGCAACTTTGATTACTTGTGTTGCCACAATGGCTAATGTGGTCACCAGCATCACCAGGCAGGTAACAGGCAGGATGAGCCAGTTAATAGAAATATGATAGGGATATTGTTCCAGGAAACCGGTGAGCATCCACCACGCGAGCGGTGCGGAGATAAAAAAAGAGACGAGCACCATTTTAACAAAGTCGCGCGAGATAAGGGCAACGAGGTTGAACACCGTAGCTCCTAAAATTTTCCTCACGCCAAATTCTTTTGTCCTGCGTTCTGCTGTAAAAGCAGCGAGACCAAATAAGCCAAGGCCAGCAATGAAGATGGCGATGAAAGCAAAGATATTGGTGAGTCGGCCAATCAGGTTAATGGATTTGAATCTTTTATTAAAGTCATCATCAACGAAAGAGTATTCAAAGGGATACTGCGAATTGTATTTCTTAAATACTTTTTCTACTTTTTTAAGAGTAGCATTCAAGTCATCGGTTTGAGGAAGGCGCACCGTAATATTCTGCGGAGTGTATTGCGATTCCCATTTTGTTTCCAGCACGATATACATAGGCTCTACCGGATGGAAAGGTGAGTCCATCACGATGTTTTCGGTGACGCCAATGATTTCCAGATCCGTTCCGGCAACTTTTGTTCTGGCACCGATAGGGTTCTTTAGGCCCATCAGGTCGATGGTTACTTTATTCAGAATTACGGCAGCGGTGTCGCTGGCAATTCCTTCTGAGAAGTCGCGACCTTCGATCAGCTTTATGCCCATCGTCTTTACGTAATCATATTCAGCAAATATGTTGTTGATATTGATGTCGTGGCCGGGAGGGAATTCAAGAAAATTCGCTTCGTAAATCTGGTTGATTGGACTATTTGATTTGGTGCAGGAATAAATAAGTCCGTTCTGTGTCAATTCATTTTTAATGGCGTGGTAACTTTTCTTCAAGCCTTCGTTATTTCTTATGGTTATTAAATTCTCCTTCTGATAGCCGAGCTGCCGGTCTTTCACAAATTGCATCTGCTGATAAATAACCACCGTGCCGATGATGAGGAAAATCGAAAACCCGAATTGTGCGATCACCAGGATCTTGCGCGGCAAGCTACTTTCGTTGCCCACCAGCATCGTACCTTTTAATACTTTGGCAGGTTTGAAGGAAGACAAGAAAAAAGCCGGGTAGCTGCCAGCGATCAGACCCGTAAATAAAATAAGGCCTACGGCACACAACCAAAATAGGGGAGATGAATAGTGGATGAATAGCTTCTTTTGTACAATGCTGTTATACAAGGGCAACAGCAATTGCGCCAGCATAATGGCAATCAAAAAGGAAACAGCGGTGATGAAGATCGATTCGCGAAGAAACTGGATAATCAATTCTTTCCTCTTCGCGCCAGCAATTTTACGAACGCCCACTTCACGTGCTCTGCGCTGGGAGCGGGCCGTGGATAAATTCATAAAGTTGATGCACGCAATAATCAAAACACCGGCTGCGATGATCGAGAGGCCGATCACGTAATCCTCCCTGTCGTTGGTTGATTCTTTTCCGTTTTCAAATTCAGCATGCAAATGCCAGCGGCTCATGGGGTAAAGGAATAACTCCTTGTTCATCCAGGTGGTGTGTTTCTTTATGATGTCTTTGATCTCCCGGTTGACCACGTCAACATCGGCCTCTGGTTTCAGTTCTGCATATATTTCAAATTGATCACTGTCGACATTGTCCATGACTTCTTTTACCCACGGTGTGATCATTTCGTAAAGAGTGAAAGGCATCAGAAAATCGAATTGAAAGGAAGAGTTGGAGGGGAGCTCTTTTAAGATACCAGTTACTGTTACAGACACACCATTGTTAACGATAATCGATTTATTGATAGGATCGGCATCACCAAAAAGTGCCCGGGCAGCAGGTTCAGTGAGCACGATGGAATGAGGATCGTTCAGCACTTGCTCGCGCGATCCTTTGAGAAGAGGGAATTGAAACATCTTCAGAAACTCCGGACTTACAAAGCGACCCTGTTGGTTGAATTGTTTCTCACCGGCTGTTAAAAGATAGGGAACTTCATCGCCACTGCTAATCGCAGCGTACTTGAATTGATTCCAGTTTTTCAGTTCATCATAGACGATCGATGTTGCCCCCGCCCAGGTAGAGATTTTATTGTCTTCCACTGTTCCATTGGTTCTCACATGATAGAGGTGATCTACATTTGCATGAAAACGGTTGTACGTGACTTCATCAACTACCCACAAGATAATCATCAGGCTGGTGGCAATTCCAATCGAAAGACCTGCCACGTTGATGAAGGTATAAATTGGATTCCTCATCAAATTCCGCAAAGCAATTTTGAAATGATTTCTTAGCATGATAAAGTGTTAGTTTTCTACAATGAATAAATGCCACTTGATTGTTCATCCGTGCCGTCTTGAGATTCCACTAACGTTTTAGCAGAACTATAAGCAAGAGCTTGGCAATACTAATCGTTGTCGCTGCTGTGCAAATTAAATGTCTTATCTCGTTTACCATCTTTTACTTCATACAGAAGCCACGTGTCTTTGTTTTCACCATCTTGTAGTTTCCAACTTCTTTTTGGATCCGCTAAGAGTTTCTTAATATTTCGGGGAAAGGCATTGGCCGCCCGGGCACTTTCCCATGTTTTTATGGCTTTAAATATTTCGTTTTTCTGAGAGCAACTTTCAACATCTTTCTGTTTTAGAATCAAGCTGTAGGTGGTGCCAACACCAACCGAAATAGCTTGTATGTGCTCGTATTGCTCAACGGTTGAATTGGCGTTGATGGCGAAATTGCCTCCCATACCTACCGGGAAATAGTTGGCATACGTAACATCGCGAAGGTCTTTACCCTGACTGGTCGTACTGCCCCACTCCCTCGTGTCAACATCGTATAGGTTTTTTCCGCCTCCAACATTCCAGATACTTTGATAATGCCATGAGCCTTCCGATAAGGTGGCTCCCGTAAAACGGATGGAAGGAATACCGTGCATGGCCGCTCTTTCAAACATCTTTCGAAAAAAACGTTTTGCCGAGTAGTAGCCATGTCCGTTGTTAAACAAAAATTCCTGGCCATCGAAGTCGTAATAACCCAGGCCGTTAATAAAACAAACATCAGCATAGTATTCCGCAATTTTATCCTGAAGTTCCATATTGGGTATTAACCCATCATAGCCATAATTTAACGTAACCTGTAATTTATAAATGGTGTCATTCGCCTCATGGTTGAGTCGAGTGGTTCCCCAGTATCCACGTTTTACATTTAAAAGACGATAGGGTTTGGTATCGGAAACTCCGAGATAATAAATAAGCTCCTTGCCAATTTTAATCATGTTCAAATCCTTCGCATGCCCTTCCCAGCTGGCAATCTCATCCAGATGCAAGGGGTCGTCAACAATTATAATGGTATCGGTGGGGCCGATGCTTTTTACCAACACCCGTTTTTGCTGATAACATGCGCTATCACTTGGGGTTGGACTGGCATCTTTGGTTCCTGGGGCCAACGCATTCGTGATGGTCGTTCCTCCAATGGCAATTCCATACTGCGCTGCCATTTTTGAAAATTCTTTGTGCGATGTATTCCCGGATGTCAGCTGTATTGGTTTTTTCTCAAAGTGTTTACCATCAATATAACCTTCATTATTGCGATCGGGTCTGATAAAGCCCTGATCATACAAGCTGATTGCCTTAAATCCCAGTTTGTACGAGTAGGATAATATGCTATCATTTAATCCTCCGCTGGTCATCGCGTCAGGCACATAAGCGGTTGGATCTTTCACCCATTTTCCATTGATGGTCGGATACGGTAATCCTTCCGACAATACAATATCGCGAATCACATCCGTCAATGCCGTGTGGTCTGGGCTACCCCATAATGCAACCGAAGAACCTATATAATCTATTCCGGGTAGTGGCTGAACCTCCAGGTGGTTTGGAGTATTCGCTTCCATATTGGGTATTAATGAGTAATTCACTTCTCTAGGAATGGATCGGTCGCGTGAGTGATAGTTAATCGATATCCTCCCCTGATCATCCACCCCGGCAGCATTGCCGTACATGATTCTGAAGTAGGGTTCTTTGTGTGCATAAAAAGCCACATCACTAATTCCATTGCCACCCAGATTAAAAACTTGTCCCTCCTGCAGCGAGTCAGGTAAAGGATAAAGCAAAGAATCGGGCGAATGGATGATGTACTGAAAGGGAGCAGCATCGGCTATCGTTTCAGAAGTTCCACCCAGGGTGTTGTCGTCAAGGGCAAGCAGGCCAATGGCATAATTGACCACTTCGCTGGTATCTCTTGCCACACCAATGATCTCCCCGAAAAGATTGGTGATATTCGTATGATAAGATCCCCACTGAATACCATCAAGCCCATTGCGTGCTGAAAGAGACTGAAGGGTAAATTTGAAATACTTTGTTTGTGATGTCACGATGATTTGAGCTACGGAGCCATTGGGATAGGTTAGCGTAACCAAATTTTTTTCTTTATCAAACCTGGCCTCGATGGGCTCAAAATACATTTTCTTCTTTCCGTCATAAAGACACAGCAATGGTGAAGGTTTGTCGGGTGGACTAAACTCCCGATTTGACGACACGTTTGTGTTTTTCATGCTGGTGATAAAACCCTTCTTGTTGATCTGTATTTTGAAATAGGTGGTGCTAAAGCTGAATTGTTCTTCGTTTGAACAACTGCAAATCAGGATAGGAAGCATGAACAATAACAGGCTGCTTCTAAAGCTATAAATAGTGAAAGTTTTAACAGCCATGATCTGATACTCTACAGTTTATTTCAATTTTCTCCGTTTCGGTGTTCCATCTACGATATTCTTGGCGTTTAACTTACTCACTACCTTGGCTCCGGTTCTTACTTCAATTTCTTTTCGTGCATTTCCTGCAACAGTTCCCCCTTGCTTGGCAATTACTTTGTTTTCATCCAATGTGGTTGGCTTCTTCTTTTTTGAAATCTCGGAAGTAGTCGCCTCTGCCAACATGTTCAAAACCAATTCAAGGTTGGTCATATTGTCGCGAAGGTTTTCCTTCTTCAAGTCCTTGTGTTTCTTGTATTGCTTTACAGACTTGCCGCTCCAGGCTTTGGTGATAATGTCTGTAAGAACGGCAAAGTCCATTCCTTTCTGCACCCCGCGTTTTTCCCACTCATCCGTTAATTCCTTTCTTACCTCGATACTTTTTAAACGTTGGTTTATCCAAGCTTTGGTGTAACCTTTAGCCAGATACGTTTCCATTGCGCGATCAAAGCTCAGTTCTGGGTCCTCGGTTTCTTCAATGCGTTCGTAGCCTACTTGGGCAAGCCATTGTTTGAACGGTTCTGCTTTTGGTGATGGGATTGACTGAATTAGTCTCAATATTTGCGCTGTATCTGCAACATCAGTTAGGCGCATTTTTCCGTCTTCTGCTGACATTTTCAACTGTCCGATATTTTCGGACAGTTGACTGCCCTCTTTTGCTAGTTTCGCTTTTAGATCACTCCAATATTTTCGTGGCCTATCTGTTCCTGTCAACGCTTCAATCACATCAATAACGGAGAAGAACCACAACTCCTTTTCCTCATCCCAATGAGTTCGTACTTTTTTGGATTCAAATAATTTAATGTTACTCATCGCTGTTCGATTTATCGTCAGTCAATCTCTTTTTTTGGTTTTTAATGGTTTGGCCTTCTCATTCTCCGTTCTTTACCCTGAGTTACACCTGTCCCGTGGTTCCTGCGAGAAACTCAGGATAGACTTGGGGCTTATCCCGATAACCATCGGGATTACTTCACTACAAAAATATACGCTTGTCCATTTCTATGATACCGACTTTTGGCAACACCTTTCTCCTTCACGAAATGGGTAACAATAGCCTCTGAGAACTCTCGCTTACATCTAAAAAAAGTAGCTTCCTTTTTTGGAGCTTGGCCTTTGAGCAAGGCGCTGAGCAACGCCTTGTCCTGTGCGCCAATTTCACTTTTTGGTTTCACGGCTTTTGCGATCTGCTCGATAAGCTCGTTGATTTCTTCGATTTGATGTGCGTTAAAAGTTACCATGTCTATCCTCTTTAAATAATGGTGTTTCTATTTCCCTAAAGTACGCAAGTCTGAAGACTTCCTAAATACCAGACACCAATCTCGGGAACAAAACAATTTGATCAAACTATAGGGATTTTCTTCTCCGAAACAGTTTTACCCGGATGCGGAAACAAGTCAATCCCCTTGGGTGTTCATCTTTACCTGGGAGAAGAGAAATACTCCTTCCGGTGTTATAAACTGTTGTTTGGCAAAATCAACATCCTGTACCTCCACTTTTCTATTTTCATTCGTGATGATGAACATACTTCGCAGGCGATAGTTATACTCGTCACCGAAGTAACTCTCGGTGGTGAGGTATTCCAATCGCAGGCCGGATGACCGGTGAAGCAATATGGTTTCTCCCATGCGGTGTACTTCATCTCTTGTTTGCCTTTCAGAATTATGATAATCGTGGGGCGTGTAGATGAGGAATAATTCTTTATTGAAGGCATCATCATTCCCTTTTTCGGTCATGCTACCCTGAAGGCCAAGCGTGGAAAGGATTTCTTGTTTGCGAGTATCGGTTAGCATCCAGGAGAAGAAGGTAATGAAATAAATCTGAATGATTGTTGTGAAAAAGCAACCTTAAAAGAAGCTTAACAATCATGACATTATTTTAAAGTAATGATTTCATATGTTAAAGTATTTTTTAATACGTTAACATCATAAATCTCACAGCTCATCGCCAAACCTCACATATTCTCATTTAAAATTGACATCAACGTCTTGTGTTTAAGTAGTTGCGAGAGCAGGATTGTTAAAAATGACCCGCCAGTTACGTTACCAATCCATATTATCTGCATCATCAAGTTCCCTAATTAATTGACTAGCAAAGTCTTTCATATTCTCTATATTTAATGTGACTACTTGATAGGTCCCATCAGAAGCAAATGTCAAAATTGTTGGTAAGACGCACTCTTGCGTATAGTACATAGCTGGCTTAAGTTGACCGTTCCAAAGAAATTTGATAAAATCCTCAATCAATTGAATCACCTCTGCCTCTTTGAATGTAAAGTAGCCGTGAAGCGAGAACCTATTCCTTTGTTTCTTGTGGTTCATTAAAACTGGAACAGCACCAGTGTTTGAATGAAATTTAAAAGCATTGCCATTCTTTCCAAATGCCCCATGTGCCACAAAGTTTCGTAGCTGCTGCCGGACGATCAACAACTCATCGTAAAATCTATCAGCTTCTTTTGACTCCTCTTTTATTGCAGCTTTAAATTTCATTTTCCATTCATCATCTATTAGATCTGCTATCGCTTCACCATTTGACAGATTTTGGGCTACAACAGCGAGGTGAATAAATAAATGTTCTGTCCAACTAAAGAACGCTTCAATGCAGGATATTGCTATCCAGTTTGCATTTTGATAATATTTATATCCATTATTCTTAATGTATTTTTTATATTCCTTTTTGTATAGTGAAAGTAAATATTCAAGTCTCCTATAAAGTTCTTGATTGTTGTTTTCAATGTTGAATTTCGATTGCCTAACTGCCTCCTCAGCTAGATAATCATAGAAAGGTCTGGCGCTCTTGATTGCACCATTGATTTTCTTAACAATTTCCTTTGCGTCCTTTTCGTCTTTCTTGCTATCTTGAACAAATACCCCTACTCCAAATTTTCTAAATTCTATCAGAAATGCTCTCCCTTTGTAATCAATCGGAAAGGACCATGCAATTTTCTCAAACCGACCCAAATTTTTGAATCCCAGTAAATCGTTTAACAAAAAGTAAATTAAATAGTATTCTAGTAATTCATTTCCTGCTTGACTTCTGTGAGCAGTGAATAAAAATTTGTCATTAGCCGAAGTTTTTTCGTCCGCAGGTTTTATGGGCGATAGAATAGCCAACGCGATCTCTTTATGTCTTTTTAAATCAACCAATATTTCAGATGGTTAATTACGCCTAACATTTTGTTAGCACCTGGCATCACTTATTTTGTGCCTTGTCCAGCAATATTTTTGCTGTTTGAAGATTCAACCTTTCTTCGATTCGCTTCAAGTCCTTGAAGGCTATTTTATGAAGTCGACAATGTTCAACAACCTTAAATTTGATCAACATTACTGCGGTCTTTGAAAAGTCCTTGTCTGCTATGCGATCGGCAATTTCGTCAATGCGTAAATTTTTAGCATACCACATATTTATTCCTTGATTAACAATGAAGGCTGACGGAGTTTTTTCATTGTTACTTACATTCTGCGAAATCTTAAGTAAGTTACTTGAACCAAGGGAATGTATCGATTTTGTAATAAAACCATGAATAACTCCAAAATTTAGATTCCAGAATATTGTGCGAGCTAATTTCTCTATTTTATTTATGCTGAGTTCTTTCTCACTTTCATTTTGTTTCTCCTCAATGGTTTGATCTAGCCTTTCCTTCAATAACTCAATAATATCTTTTTCAGCGTTTTCGTTCTTAATGATTTCTATAAACGATGTTAAAACTCTTAGGTGAACTTTTAGACCTTGTTCATAAATGTATTCCAATCTCTTTAAATCCAAAGAGCCTGACCTGTTCTTGATAATTAAACCCATCACCTCAACAGTCTTAAAGCTTAGTCGCAAGTCCCTGACTAGTTCAGAAGTATTCTCTTCCAAATCTTGACTTTTAATTTCACCATCTCTTTTACTGTCCTCAATTTTAGACTTCTCTATAAGGTCCTTTTTTCTTTCTTCTTCGGAGCTGTGCTTAAAGGAAGGAAGAATTGCTTGGATTATTTTATCTTCGTGCTTATCAAAAAATGAAAGTTCTGTAGAATCAAGCGTTGCCGGCTTATACTTTTCAAATAAGATCTCAGCATGGAGGAGTAACTCATCAAGTAGATAATTTGATTTTGTATGGTGTGCAATAAATACTGTTATGTAAGCATTTTCATCTTTGTGAAGATTTGAAATAATATTATTAATCAGTTCTTTTTTACTTTCTAAATGCAACGGGTCAGAAATGAATTTGGCTACAAAAAAGTAATAAATGTAGGTATAGCAAAAAGTAAAATGATTTAAGGTATCAAATTTAGCTATGTTAACATTTGAAAGGGTTTTGAATACATCAGCGATTGGAATAGGTAAATTGAAATTTGATTGGTAATATTCTAAGAAAGTCTGAAGCTCTGCATTTGACAAACCATTACGATGCTTCTCAAAAATGTAAAAGGCTAGCTCGGTTAAGAAATTAGAATAAATATCAATTTGATCATTCTTAACTCCTTCTCTTCTTAAATACAAGTATATTAAGGCTTGATAGCAATGGCCTTGTGAGGTAATTTCCTGATCTAACGGTTTTTGTGTGTCTTGTGCAGCCAGTAAAGAGAGTATGAAAAACGGAAAGGATGGCATAATACCTTTGCCAAAAATAATTCCTAGCGAATTTTCAATCAGTTCTGTTTTCTCATCGATACTCTGTTGAAGGTAATTAGGGTTAATTTGTATCTGAGAATCTTCCTTAATCTGAATCCATTTTTTAATTAGTTCGTTCCTCTCAAGAGCTGTAAACTCGCGAATTTTGAATTTGCTGTATTCCTTAATCAGGTTTTGGTTTTTGAAATTTAATCCAAAGATATCATCAACAGTAAGAACTTGGTTTTTAAATAAGTCAAATTCAGTAATATATTTTTCTTGGTATTTAGCAAAATGAAAATTATCGACTATTGGAACGACACGTTTGATATCGTAGCCTTCCAATGATTCTGCTTCATACTGTTCACGAAACGCCTTCTCCAATTTGTTGTAAGGATTCCCTAAGTACCTATCTTCGTCTTCTAAGTAGACTGGGAGATAATTTAAGTCTCTATAAATCTTAAACAGGACTTTGCAAAGAGTGGTCTTTCCAGATTGATTTTCACCTGCTATAATTACCTTACCGAACTTTAACACATCATTCTTTAATTTTTCTGAGTCGTACTTATGAGATCGTTCTTCTCCATCATAAGTTTTAAGTTTTGGATAGACAAAGATGTCAGGGAGATTTAATGTTTCCTTGTTTTTATGTGATTTTGAAAGTATGTCAGCACTGTTTAGAAATAAGTTAAAATCTTCCTTTAGCTTAATATTCTTTATCTGCATTACAGAACTGCATACTTGTTTAATCCATTTCACTGCGTCTAACCACCCTTCATTTTGATCAGTAAATGAAGTAATAGCCTTTCCATCCGTAGGGACAGCTAATAGCTCGCTTAATTCCTTATGCTCTGTCCAGAGACAATGGCTAAGAATTACTGGAATTACTCTTATACCCTTTTTACTTCTTAAACCCAATGAAGTTTCCTTTTCACTTATGCAAGCTTTTGATGATAAGAAGTTATCTGAAATCATCAGACAGATGACGTCTGCATTTTCGAGATTATTATCTATGTCCGTTTGAAACTCTTCTCCCGTCTCTATTTTTCTATCATACCATTCTTTCAAGATACCATTGCTCTTTAATGGCGAAATATGGTTGATGAATTTTGAAACTAGTACATCGTCTTTGTGTGAATAGCTTATGAATAACTTTACCATTTTCAAACTATTTATTTCTAGGGTCTTTTTATGCTTGTTGCCAACAACTGGCTAAACGACATTCGTATATATTCTTTTTACCTCCCCAATGTTGCCAATCCAGTTGCGTTTAACCAATATCCGCGAAATTTCAGGCATCTCAAAGCTGAATACATAACTTTATTTGAGTTTTCCATTCGGGCCCGTAATGTCTCAGGCTCGGGAAGGCTAATCGTACATAAGGTGGGTGTTGTTTTGGAGTGCATTACCGCAATCGGTTCCGCATATCCCTCAAGTCATACATTTTCACCTCACACCTCAAACCCGGATTCACGCAAATCGGCCAGATGCTGGCCCGATAAAAACTCAAGCATTTCGATTTCCGTCATGAGATAGGTATTGTTGAAACTACCCACGATCACATCAAACTCCTGGCGTGTATAACTCTGTTTTTCTTTATCGTAAGCATACGTGGTGCTCGTTCCGGTTGTGTATTCATCCATCATATTCCAGTAGGTTTTTCCTTCTTCCCGCATCTGCCTTAGCGCTTCCCGGCCCACGGCCGACCCACCCTGGTCTTTATTCACTTTTTCACCAATTATTTGACTGAAAATATCTTCCTGGTTAAGCGGCTCCGCTCTTCCTACCGGCAAGGCCTTTTCCCAGTCACTTTCTTCCGTGTCCTGCCTTTTAGCGTGTTCATACAAATTCAGGATGTCGTTAATATTTCTCTGAGAGCGAACGTCCTCGCGCATCAATACGTCTGCCCCCTGGTTGATGGCCACATAAATGTGAGTTTCATCAGCATTGGCTTTGCGTCTGTGAAGGATCCACATCAGGATATTAAAGATGGATGTAAAAACCAATCGCACCGATTGATTCAACGTGTTGTCCCACTCCTGATTGGTGATCGGCTGCAGGCAGGTGGCCAGCAAAGGCGAAAGTGCAGGATCACTTTTCATGATGGGTAGGGGACGGTTGGCAGATTTTTCTTTTGCATCTGCATAGCTCCGTTCAATTTTTTCCAGGGCCCGCTTTGGAAATTCGATATCGATTTTTTCCAGGCCTCCCTTCACCCGATTGGCTTCTCCAATCAGCGCGTTCACCTGATCGATGGCTGCTGGATTTTTGCTGAAGTAATCTTCCCATACGGGCAAGGCGAGCTTATCGAACGTCAGGGCGATTTGAAGTTGTGCATCATCGGAGAGAGAATTGCAATAGGAGTCAAGCATGTGATAGGGGTAAAGTATTTCTTGTGTAATTTATTGAATGGCTGTCGGATCTGCAATTTCCAAACAGTTCAGGATAATCAAAAGATGAATAACAACAGGCATAAAAATCCTTACCTACTCAAATGTTTCTTTGCAATTTTTCTAAGGTGTGGATCAGTCTCTAATTCAAACCCGGAATTTTTCTTTTGCTGAATTTTATTTCTTGCCGGTCATTGCACACGCATTTGTCATGTGCCGTTTTCCTGACTTCCTCACCATTGCAATTTCATTGTCTCGCTTGATGGTTTTACATACTCAAGAATGATGTCTCGGTGTCCAATCCATATTCCGTTGCTGTTTTGTGTTAATGCAATGATGGAAGGTGTCCCCCCACGATGATTGTTTAATTCTGAGTGGTTTTTGTCGGTAATTAAATTGTCGCCCTCAAAATAATAGATAAGAGCATATTCAGGAAAATCAGGTGCAGACACATGTGCGTGAATATGAGCAGGTGTCGTGTTCTCGGGATATGGCGCTGGCCGAATGGAATGAAATTCATATTTTCCATTAGTGCCTGTTTTCATTCTCCCATGCAGTCGGGGATGGAGTTCACCCGCGCCTCCACCTCCTTCAACATAGTATCCTTTTGCGTCAGTATGCCAGACAGAAAGTATTGCATCTTTTGCAGGAGTTTTTCCATTAGATAAATAAATAGTTCCTGAAATAATCATTAGCTCGCCAGGTTCAATGTCAGCTACCATTTTGATTTTTGATGGAATATCAAGAGTGTCCTTGTTGGGTGTTGTAAAATTATTTGAGTTGCTTGTCTGTCCGCAACCGCTAAACAAAAAAGCAAAAAATGAGAATATCAGATACATATATTTCATTTTGATTATATTGTCATAGATAATTTTTGAAATTATACGGCCGCCAGGTTAACACTCATCTTTTTGTCGGCTCATAGTAAAGTGTTATGGCACCACAGCCAAAGGTTTTTGTTTTTAAGAGTTTAAGATCAATTCTATCGTTTATGTTTTTTAACAAGGGCAAACCTTCTCTTACTATAGTGGGCTGAACATTGATTTGGAATTCGTCCACTAAATTAAGGTTCATGGAGGCTACAAAAACTCGGGCTGCCCACTAAAATGTCCTTACCTGCTTTTTGCTTGAGTTCTAAAACTTCTTCTTTAATGTCTCTCGTTGCCAGTGTTGCCGTTTTCCATTCCAGATTTTTCATAGTGCGGGAAAAAACAATTTTGGGAATGTTGTCCATGATCACGGCAAATTCATCCATTGATTTATTACCCGTAGGATTTTTTACTACCGTTGGCCAGTATTCCATAAGTTGGTAGGTGATCCTTCCATATATAATGGCGCCTGCGTTACGCAATAGCTCCGTGTAGTGATCATGTATTTCATCATCGGCAGTCATGCCGTGTGGTCGCAAAACCCGTCAAGGGTCATATTCATTGCTGCAATTAGTTTTCTCATGCTATTTTATTTGCTAAACCAAGTTAGTAAATAAAACTTTTAAGTAGCGCTTCACCCTATGCAGGCTGGCCTCATTCTTTGTCCACTGCAATGATTGTTCGCAACAATACATTCGCTCCATTAGTCATGTCAACTGTTTTTGTAAATTCATTGGGGGAATGACTGATGCCACCGACACTCGGAACGAAGATCATCCCCACGGGTGCGATGGTCGCCATCTGTTGGGAATCATGACCGGCACCACTTTGCATAAATTTAGTTTTGAGGCCAAGTGAAGTGGCGGAATCGTTGATTTTTTGTTGCAAGGATTTATCCGTTAGCGCTGGTTTTGAGAAACTGGCCTCACGCATAAAACTAATTTTCGTTTTCGTATCCGTTGCAATGCTGACAGCGCGCTTTTCAATTTCGCTGAACAACATTTCAATTTTTCCCCACGACAAATCGCGTATCTCCAAACCCAACGTAACCTTACCCGGAACAACGTTGTATGCCCCAGGCAGTGCTTTGATTTTTCCTACCGTACCCACTTGATTGCCTGGCACACTGTTAGCTACTTCGTTCACGGCAATGATTAATTTGGAAGCGGCCAATAAGGCATCTTTCCGAAGCTTCATAGGAGTAGTGCCTGCGTGGTTCGCAAAACCTTCTATCGTAACCTCGCAATCCAAAATACCAACAATACCTTCGACCACACCGATTTGTAAATTTTCATCTTCCAGAATACCACCTTGCTCAATATGCAATTCAAGAAATGCGTGTATGTCTCCTTTTTTGCGTATCGAGTTTTGAATGCCATCGGGGTTACCGCCAATCGCTTTGATCCCTTCAGCCATTACCAAACCACTTTGGCTAATCTGTTTTAGTCCATCATCAGTCAATTGACCCACCATTGCCCTGCTGCCAATGAGCCCACCTTCTTCGTTGGCAAAAATGATTACCTCCAGGGGATGATTGGTTACAATCTTATTTTCATTTAGTACTTCGATGACTTCCAATGCGCTGATAGAACCCAACGTACCATCGTAGTTACCACCATCAGGCACCATGTCGATGTGCGAACCAAAGGCAATTGGTTTTAGAGAATTATTTTTCCCTTTTCGCTTGCCGATAATGTTGCCGCCACTGTCAATGGCTGGATCAAGTCCTGCATTTTTCATCAGTTGCATAAACCATTCTCTTCCTTCAATGTCACCTTTGGTGTAGGCCACCCGGTAGCCGTGACCATTTTCGTCCCGTCCAAATTTTGCCAACTCGGTAATGCGGGTCTCAATGCGCTGTCCATTTACTTTGAGAGAATTGCCAAAGAACGCTTTGCCGTTTGAGTCCTGTAGTCCAAATACCGGTACGGCAAGTCCAGTTAATGTTGAAATTTTAACAAAGGTTCTTCTTTTCATATTTTTTAGTTGGGGGTCGTCCTTGTCAGCAGAATAGTGATACGTACTTCGGTTTGCACACAACATCCCTGCTTATACAGGGCCGCATTTCGATAATACTTCACTGACTTCTGGCTGAAACCAAGTTAAGAAACAATAAATGAATTTTCACCTTTTACCCGGCATTGCAAAAGCACATTGTTGGGCGCATAGTCGTTCTTGCGAATAGAAATGAAATGGATTGGTGAAGTTTGATGTCAGGTATATAATTTGATTTTAAATTACGTGTAACCATTTCAATAATGAAAGGTTACTCCGAGTCACAAGTCAATTGAATTTGAATTCTTTTCCGGTATCTCTTTCAGCTTCTTAACATCGATAGCCTCTCTGTGGTGATACCTAATTCGCGGCAGATGTCTTCTGCCATGCGAAATTGGTTACGTTCTTTCGTTGTTCTTTAGCTGTTTTTCACTATAATTCTTCACAGCTGTAGTTATGAATATTTAGCAAATCTATTATTATCAAAACGATATTTGCTTCGCTGTCAATACGCAAAATGTTATCGGTGTCTTCAAGATCAAAATTCCATTTTGCTGTTGGCAGTCTTTTGTCAATATGCGGTTTGAGTTTCTTTATCTGCATTTTAGTTTTCACAGATGTTTTGAAAACGTAAATCATTTTTGAGATAAAGCAGTCAACAGATTTTCCAGGCTATTCAACGTCATTGTAAATCCTTCTTTGAAGCCCATTTCAATCATCTTCTCTAAGCGTTCAAGGGATTCATTGTAAATAGTAATACTGACTTTTGTCGTTCCGTTTTGTTCGCTGAAATTGAAATCCCAATCAGAACCTGTCAATTCAGGGTTTTCATCTTTGTCAGCAAAAGCATTGAAAAACTTGAAATTGGTTTTTGGAGTAATGGAAGTATATTTCTGAATGGCCCAACGTTCATGTCCTTCCGGGCTTACCATGGCATAAAATCTTCGTCCACCTACTCTAAAGTCCATAAACTTTGTTCTTGATTCCCACGGTTTTGGTGCCCACCATTGGTCAAGAATTTCCTGTTTTGTATATGCGTCCCAAACCAGCGAAATGTCGGCATCAAATTCTCTGGTGATGGAAACCGTTTTTGTTGTTTTGTCAACGGTAAAATCAAATAGCAAATTGTTTTTCATTTTTTCTGTTTTTTAATTGTTGATAATACTTTGTCAAGTTGGTTATATCGGGTTTCCCAAATTTTTCTGAATTGGGCTAGCCAATTATCTATTTCTTGCATTTTCTTTGGATTAAAGTGATAATAAATTTCTCTACCAGAATGCTCAGATTTAATCAATTCGCATTCCTGTAGTACTTTAATATGTTTTGATACTGCTTGTCGGCTCATATCAAATTTGTCCGCCATTGTATTTGGTGTCAATGCTTGAACAGCAATTAAAGTTAAAATAGCCCTGCGTGTTGGGTCCGCTATGGCTTGGAATATGTCTTGCTTCATTTTTCAATATTTAATGTTGCAACCTTCAGGTTGCAAATATATGCGCAACTTTAGAGTTGCGCAAATTTATATACAATTATTTTGTTGAGGTAAAATGTTAGGAAGTTTTAGTTGTTGTATTGATGTACACAAAAAGCAGTGGAGCGTAAGCGTTTACAGCACATCATCACACTATCGCACCTTAGCCGCTGGATACCGGATCGGGTTTTAATCGTATGCACGGGATTTAATAAGTTACCCGTCCGGTATGACAACGCTGTAGTAAGGCGCGAATAACTGACCCGTGTTCACGTCAAACCCTCCCTTTGAAAATGTCATATGACGCGGGGCGGTATCCCGTTCGGAACTAATGACTGACCTATGAAACGCTTTTCATAGCAGCGACACTGCCGCTCCCTCGGGATACCGGATCGGGTTTTAATCGTATGCACGGGATTTAATAAGAGTTACCCGTCCGGTATGACAACGCTATAGTAAGGCGCGAATAACTGACCCTTGTTCACCTCAAACCCTCCCTATGAAAATGTCATACCGGCCAAGTAGGACGACTGGCAAAAGAAAACTAGTTTTCATAAATATTGAATACACGTAAACCAACGTCTGACGCGGGGCGGTATCCCGTTAACCTAAAGTGAAATGCTTTTCATAGCAGCGACACTGCCGCTCCCTCGGGATACCGGATCGGGTTTTAATCGTATGCACGGGATTTAATAAGCGTTACCCGTCCGGTGTGACAACTCTATAATAAGGTGCGCAAGAACCATCCAATGAAAATGTCATACCGGCTCTTTAAACTTTTCACTTTCAACTTTTTACTCCCCTACAGCAGGCTGCTAATAATCATTACCCCAACCAGTCCGCAGATGGAAACGATGCTCTCCATCAGCGACCAGGAGCGAATGGTGTCTTTGATACTGAGGCTAAAGTATTCTTTGAAGAGCCAGAAGCCGGCATCATTCACGTGGGAGAACATCAGGCTGCCCGCACCCACCGCTAACACCATCAGGCTGGGATGCACCTCCGGGTGGGTAGCCAGTAACGGAGCAACGATACCCGCTGCCGTAAGGCCAGCCACCGTTGCCGATCCCACGCAGATGCGAATCACGCAGGCAATCAACCATCCTAGAATGAGAGGACTAACGTTGAAGTTGTTCAACAAACCGGCAATCTCATTGCTGATGCCGCTCTGCAGTAACGTTTCTTTTAGTGCGCCTGCGCCTCCGATAATCAAAATGATCATCAACACGTCCTTCACGGCTTCGCCATAGATGTCCATGATGTGTTTCATCTTGAGTCCGCGACTCAAACCTAATGTGTAGGTAGCCACCGCCAGCGAGATCAGCATCACCATCGATGAGTCGCTGAAAAACTTCATGACGTCCTTATACGGTGAGTCGGCAGTGACCAGGAAGTTTAGGCCCGTGGTTAAGGCCAGTAAAAGAACAGGTAACAATGAAGAGAGAAAGCTGTTGGCTAACCCCGGTAGTTTGTCCTCGGGTAATCCTTCTGACTTGAACGTAGGGAGGAGCGTGGCATTGATGCCCTTCAGACTTTTTGAAAAGAGAGGACCCGCCACAATCACGGTGGGGATCGCAATGATGGTTCCGAATAATAACGTAGTACCCATGTCGGCATGAAACTGAGTGACCAGTGCCACAGGCGATGGGTGAGGTGGAAGAAATCCGTGGGTGACGGAAAGAGCGGCAACAATCGGAACGCCCACATAGACAGCGGGAAGTTTATAGCGATACACTACGGAGGCGATGATCGGAAAAACCAAAACGAATCCTACATTATAGAATAGCGGAATGCCAATCACGAAGCCCGTGATGGTCAGCGCAACTTGCAAATACTTTTCACCGAACACCTGCATCATGCCGGCAGCGATGCGCTGTGCGGCACCTGTCTCGGCTACCAACTTACCCAGCATGGCTCCTGCAATGATGACGATCACCAATGATCCCAACATGTCGCCAATACCTTTCTGCACGGTGGCCCCGATTTGTGCCGGGCTGATTCCCAGTAAGAGCCCTGCCCCGATCGATACAATCAGGAATGATAAAAAGGCATTTACCTTAAAATAGGAGATCAATAAAATCAGGAAGATGATGCTAAACAGGACAATCAGAAATGACATAGGCTTCTGAGTTAGTGTTTAGTTTTTATCAGGAGTCTGTACGATTTTTACCATGATCTCATGATGATCTCCTTCTTTATCCACCAGGTGAAATCTCACCGTGGGGTTGTCTTGCGAGAGGTCGGTAGAAGAATGACTGATTGTTTTATCACCAAGGATCAGTTCAATTTCCTGTTGCAGGCTAATCAGGACGCGGGCAAATTCAGTTTCGAGCGGACTAGGATTATAAGCTGTAGTTTTCATCAGTTTAACATTGGTAGTTAAATGGAACGTCCATGATTGTTGATCACATCGATCTGCTGTAAGCAGATGGACATTTCATACTCTGTAAATTCAATAATTCGGATTCAAAATCCAAAATTAAAGACGTGAATTCAATGAACGGCAACTGCCCTAAGTCATGAACTGCTATTCACAGGAGCAGTACTACCAGCGTATCAAAGCCGAAGCCCAGGTGAAACCACTACCAAACGCAGCGATGCAAACCACATCGTTTTCCTTTACTTTTCCTTCGGCCCATGCTTCACTCCACGCAATAGGAATGGATGCTGCGGTAGTGTTTCCGTAGCGCATGATGTTGTTATAGACTTTTGAATCAGGCAATGCCATCTTTTGTTGTATGAACTGACTGATGCGCAGGTTAGCCTGGTGAGGGATCAATAAATCAATGTCCTCCTTTTTCATTCCGTTGGCGGTTAAGGCTTCGTTGATGACTTCCACAAAGCGCACGACCGCATGCTTGAACACCTGGCTTCCATTCATCACCACCTTGAAGTGTGTAGTATCCAGTATTTGTTCCGGCTGTCTTTCTTCGCGCGGGCGGCTGCTGCCGGGATCACGCACATACAACTCTTCCGCAAAACGACCGTCTGAGTGTAAGTGGGTAGAAAGAATGCCTGGCTTATCGGAGGGTTGAAGAATAGCCGCACCGGCACCATCAGCAAAAATCACCGCAGTGTTTCTTCCACGCGTGGTCATGTCAATGGCAGTAGATTGAATTTCGGCACCCACTACGAGAATGGTTTTATACATGCCGGATTTGATAAACTGATCAGCTACCGAAAGGGCATATATAAATCCAGAGCAGGCGTTGCGGATGTCCAGTGCACCAATTCCTTCAAGTCCTAACTCACGCTGAAGTAAAACGCCCGAGCCAGGAAAGAAATAGTCGGGCGTGATAGTGGCAAATACAATGAACTCAATATCTTTTTCTGTGAGCTGTGCACGTTGCAGGGCCATGCGCGTAGCTTTGGCGGCCATGTTGGCTACGGTGTCTTTCGTGGGATCGGCATATCTTCTTTCTTTTATACCCGTGCGCTCGATGATCCACTCATCGTTGGTATCCATAATGCTGGACAAATACGCGTTGGTAATAACGGTTTCAGGAACATGGTGTCCCAAACCGACAATTTTGGAATAGCGCATAACATCATTCGTTAACTGCGCTAAAGTTATGAATTGTTACCTAATGACTGTAAGGGTTTAGTACTTACTTCTTAAAGTTTTTTGTCGATGAAGGAAAAGAATTCACTTTTAAATGAATTGAATGTTTTCATGAAGGCGCTGAGTTCTTCCATCAATATAGCATGCTCTTCATAATATTCTTTGTCGCTGCCTTTCAACTCCTGCATCATGTCGGCCAGTTTGTGTTCGTGCAATTTTATTTTTTTGCGAAGCGAATCAATCAATTCACCTCCGTAGTAGGTGATCACATTTTGAAAATGACTTACTTTCTTTTTGTCGTCAGTAGTGGTGCCTTTGGCAACGCACGAATCGAGTAGCTTCTGAAAGAAACCAACCTCTTGTTTCCAGAGTACGGTGGTAGACAGCCATTCTAAACTGCTGTGGTGCATGTCCATGAGGCTAGGCTCTAACATGTATTTTCCGATGTTTGGTAATACGGATATCATGACTTTAAGTGTTTAAGTTTAACATGATGGAAGGTGTGAAATTGATATGATGAATGTAATGATTTCTATCATGTTTTGAAATAAAAAATCCATGATTCGCGTCATCGTCAAATCATGGATTATGAAAAGTGACTAAAACAGGTCAGGAAGCAGAATGAAAATCGTACGGTTTACATGAATGCAACCTGGTGCAGCCCACCACACGTGTTTTTAAAACCACCTTTTCTTCAAGGCGAGGTTAATGACCTGCGCTTTGGAATTGACGTGCAACTTCTCGTAAATTTTTCCGATGTGCTTTCGCACCGTGTGTGGACTGATAAATAGTTTTTCGGCTGTGTCCCTGAAGTCATAACCTTCCACCAGCAGTTTCAATACCTCCATCTCACGATCACTCAGGTCCATGTGATCGTCTTTCGTTTTATCAGCCGGTATATTAGCCTTTGACAAGAGTACCAATGCCTTTCGTGCAATGCCGGGCGACATCGGAGCACCGCCTTCTTCAATCAATTCGATAATGCTTTGGATAATCGTATCTACTTTATCATCTTTTAATAAATAGCCACTGGCTCCGGCACGAATCGCTTCAAAAATCTTATCCTCATCATCAAAGACAGTAAGCATGATGAACTTAGTGCCGGGATACAACGCTGCACCTATCGATACTGCATCAATGCCATTTACCACCGGCATTTCAATATCCATAAGCACCACCTGGGGAAATATTTTTCGTTGTTTCATCTGGTCAAGAAAATCCTCGCCATTCGATGCGGTAAACAATACTTCAATTTCTTTGGTACACCTGATCTTTTCAGCGAGTGAATTCCTGTTTTGCACTTTATCATCAACGATGGCAATGGAAATAGGCATATGGCAAGTAAGATATCAAATGAAATGAAAACAATAGGTCATGTGGCCCATTTTGAAATCGTGATGGAAGTGCCCTTTTCGGGAACAGTTTTTATGGAGAGCGTGGTTCCAATTTCTGTTGCGCGTTGGTGTATGTTTTCCAACCCGTAATGATCGCTTCTCTTGACCGAAGAATCAAAGCCGCAACCGTTATCCTGAATACAGATTTCATAGGTGCCGTTTACGGACTGCCAGGAGATATCCAGTATTTTCAGTCCCGAATGTTTTACTGCATTATGAATCACCTCCTGGCAAATGCGAAGAAGGTGTAACGCTTCTTCCGGCTTCAGGAGTAATCCATCGGTGCCGTGATCCCGAAAATTCAAATGGACGGAAGGCAGGATGCTTACGTGCTGTTGTGCAATCAACTTTAGCTTGTCAGTAAAATCGGAGAATGAAATTTCTGATTTCTTAAGCGCCCAGATCGTTTCCCGCAACTGGGTGATCACGTCTTTCGAAATGCGGCTTACTTCTTCCAGCCGTTTACTTTTTTCTTGTTCATCCAATGAGCTAACCGGGTTTGAAATCCAGTCGAGATTAGAGGATATCAGGCTGAGCTGCGATCCTACATTGTCATGCAGTTCGCGCGAGATGCGGTCGCGATCATATTGTATCGTTTGGTTCATCTCGAGTACTCTTAGTTTTCGCATGTACCGCTGGCGGGAAATCAACCAGACGAGGCAGCTGACCGCAAACACGGACAGGGAAAAAAGGAGTGTACGAAACCAGTTGGTTTTCCAATAGGGTGGAACGATTACGATTCGGATCAGGGCAGGATTTTCATTCCACACACCATCGTTGTTGCTTGCTTTCACTTCAAAAACATATTCACCTGGTAGGATGTTGGTGTAGCGGGCGAAGCGTTTATTTCCACTCTTGATCCAGTCTTTATCAATTCCAATCATGCGATAGGCATATTGGTTTTTTACAGGCTCGGTGAACTCCATCCCGGCAAATTCAAAGGCAACAGTATTCTGAGTATAGTCAAATACTAATTCTTTTTTTGCCCAGATGACTGTGTCAGTGTTCAACAAGCTATCATTTAATTCAATGCGTGTGAGCTGCACCAACGGAAGTTGTTGATTGTCCTTAATGTCTTCCGGAAAAAATGAATTCGTTCCATTGATTCCACCAAAGAATAATTCGCCATCAGGGCTTTTGAAGTAAGCCCCTGTGTTGAACTCATTCGACTGTAGTCCATCTTCTACTGAAAAATGACGAAAGGTTTTTTTCAGATGATCATAACGCGTAAGACCCCGGTTGTGACTAAACCACATGTCTCCCCGGTTGTCGCGGAGAATGCCGTAGATAAAATCGTTGATGAGCCCTTCACCCGTGCGATACGTTTGAAGAAGGGTTCCTTTTTTATCTAATACATACAAGCCATTGACCGTGCCGAACCATAGGTTACCTTCCGCATCTTCAGCAATAGTTTTCACCTGCTTGGATAGTGCTGGGTTTCCCTTCTTCCACCCGGGGTCATCCACCCGGTTGACATAATATCCATTCAATGTGCCTACCCATCGGTTTCCTTCGTTATCCTCAAAAATCGTGTTGGTCACCTCATTGTTAAACCGGTTGATCAAACGAATATCAGGTTGGTGGTGGTTATCCAATGTGATCTCCAGGAGAGCATCACCGCAGTTAAATAGTATTTTGTTTTGCGGAGTCTTTACAGCGAAAGGGTATCCATTATCGGTGGGATTCGATCCAATCTTTTCATAAACCTGCTGGGTGATATTGATCAGGCGCTCCTCATTACGATCAAAAATTCCAAAAGCGGGGCCGTTGGCCACAAAGCTCATTACTATTTTTGTTTCATCTAACCCGGCCATAGCATAAACCATATCGCTTGGAACAACCACTCCACCTTGCCCTACTCGTACCTTCTTTAAGAAACCTTTTGATTTGCTGAATAAGTCAAATCCATTATCGTAGTAGCCCACCAAGACCTGATCCTTTCCATCTGCATAAATTGATTTCACAATATCTCCTTTATCGCTGATCGATTTATAATGATTGAAGGGCTGCCCTTTCGGTGCATACTTTTTCAAGCCATCGCCATTGGTGCCAATCCAGATATTGCCCGAGTGATCCTGATACAAGGTTTGTGCAAACAGGAAATTGTTTTTACCTCCTGAAAAGGAAGTATAGTGATGAATAAATTTTCTTTCCTGATCGTCATAAATGAAAATGCCCTTTGCCGTGCCTATCCAAAATTCTCGTTCACTTACCTTCAGCATCTCCGTGGAGGAATATGCAGTCTGCTGATCCTCCTTATTGGTAAATTTTATTTCATCAAACTTATTGGTAATCGTGTTATAGCGCAATACACCGTACGAGGTCCCCAGCAGGATCATCGTATCAGTGAGGGCACACACGGTGTATGTTTTGAAAGGTAATGGAAGGGCACTAAGCACTTCAGTTTTTGGATCGAATGACACTACTGAAAAACCAGCTTGTGTAAGCCATATTTTACCTTGTTCATCGAGTAACGCCCCTCGCGAAAACTCATTGTTGCGCCACGCTTCATCACCTTGAAAGGAGTATTTTTTTACAAGTTTTCCGCTTGCCTTACTGTATTTGAGTAATCCTTCACCACCCATCCAAACCCAGATATTGCCTTCTTCATCTTCACCAATCGTTTTATTATACACAGTGGCCCGGTAGGCATAATGAAATAAATTTTGAAATGTTCCTTTTGCCGAATGGTATCGGTCAAACCCTTGCTCATTGGTCAACCAGATATCACCTTCTTTGTCAATGGCCATCAGGTGCACACTATTGCCACTAATGGAGAGTGAGTCGTTCTGTTTGTTTCGGTAAGTGGTAAAGTTGTAGCCGTCAAAGCGACATAGGCCATCGGCTGTGCTCACCC
>JAYVTB010000022.1:0-8920 GCA_043774805.1 Cyclobacteriaceae bacterium
GCGCCTACATTGCCTCCAATACTTCCATAAAAGGGGAGAACGTTATGATTACAGCCACGCACACTCATAGCGGCCCGGTAGCCGAACTGAATGCGCCCAAAGCAAAAGAATACCTGACCAAAGCCGCCAGTGCAGTGGTCAATGCCGACAAAGACTTGAAGCCAACTGTTCTTTCAGTGGGGCGTTCCAAGGAAGACCGGGTTTCACACAACCGCAGATTAAAATGTAAAGATGGTACTACGCACATGTGCTGGGAGAAATTTGAACCAGGATTTGTTATCGAACCCTGGGGACCGATCGATCCTGAACTCATTACCTTATCTATTGCACAGGAAGGAAGACCAACTGGGGTGATCGTAAATTTCGCCTGTCATGCCACCACATTAACCGGCAACAATTGGCTTTACTCTGCCGATTACCCTGGCTACCTGGGAGAATCCATCCGAAGAGTTAAAGGCAAAGAGTATATGCCCATTTTTTTTAATGGATGTTCGGGCAACGTAACCCAGGTTGACTACCGGGTTGGATTTCCCGATACCTATCAGGAATGTCAGCGCATTGGATATATTCTTGGCGTCTCCGCACTGGAAGCTATCAATTCCGAAAAGCCAATTGCCAGCGATATTGTTGCTGTCTCTAAGGAAATGGTTCCCGTAAAGCGCATGTCGATAACGGATGAACAATTTGCCTGGGCACAAGCCATCATGAAAAAAATTGAGAAAGAAGGCATGCCTCCCCTGCAAGCCGATGGCATCCCCGATGCACAATATGCAAAAGACTGGATTGAAATGCGGAGCCATCAGAATATTGTGGATAGCCTCGAAGTCATGGTTGTTCGAATAGGCGATGCAGCATTTGTTGGATTGCCAGGAGAAATGTTCACGGAGTTTGGAATTGATATCAAAGCAAAATCACCATGCAAAAATACGATGGTGATGGGGTTGACAAATGATGAGAAGGGGTATTTCCCTACAAAGGAATCTTTCACCCAGGGACCAAAAGGATTTACACCGATGATCACGGGTTATGAAACAACACCGGGCACTACAAAATA
Organism: Cyclobacteriaceae bacterium; assembly: GCA_043774805.1. Classification (GTDB taxonomy): domain Bacteria; phylum Bacteroidota; class Bacteroidia; order Cytophagales; family Cyclobacteriaceae; genus ELB16-189. Next base: position 1,055 of record JAYVTB010000022.1, read on the forward strand.
TGAAATTGGGGCAGGTGAAAAACTGACCGAGTCGGCTATCCATCAATTGGATGCGCTTTTTAAATAATTGTTGTAAATCTTAACGGCACTAATCTGAAATGTACAGCTACGAACAATCATTTAAATTATTAGCGCGGGCCAAAGGATCATTGGCTGGCGGTGTATCCTCAGAATTCAGAAAGTACAATCATCCGCATGCTATTTTTTATTCTCATGCAGAAGGCAGCAGAATTTATGATGTAGACGGAAATGAATACATCGATTTTACCCTCAGTCAGGGCCCCATGGTAGTCGGGCACAATCATCCTCACGTTGTTAAACGTGTAGAAGACTACGCAACAAAAGGGCAGTTGTTTGCCGGTCAGCACCTTCTGGAAATTGAACTCGCAGAAAAACTGCAACACTATATTCCCTCCGCGGAGTTAATGCGCTTTTGCTTGGATGGTTCCGAAGCCGTACAAACAGCCTTCCGTGTGGCCCGGGCAAAAACCGGTAAGCAAAAATTTTTGCGCTTTGAAGGTCATTATCATGGCTGGCTCGATAATGTAGCCTGGGGGTTATCAACACCATCGGTCGAGCAATTAGGCCCTCGGGAAAATCCGAATGTTTTTCCCTGGACAGCAGGCCTTCCGGAAAATGTGGAGAATGATTTTATTATTTTACCTTGGAATGATCTGGCATTACTCAAAAAAGTTATCACCGAAAGGCATCATGAAATTGCCGCTGTTATCACCGAGCCCATCATGTGTAATAACGGATGCATCTTACCCAGAGCGGGTTACTTGCAAGGAATGCGGGACTTGTGTGATCAGTATAATATCACACTCATTTTTGATGAAGTCATAACTGGTTTCAGAACGTCCTTGGGCGGAGCACAAGCTTACTATAACATTGTGCCCGATCTTTCCATTTTCGCTAAAGCCATGGCCAGTGGATATCCTATTTCAGCTATCGTGGGTAAAAAGGATTGGATGAATCTGATCGCTGAAGGGAAAGTGATTCACGCGGGTACCATGAATAGCAGCAATTCCACAGTAGCTGCAGCTCTTGGAACACTCGAAGTTCTGGAGTCTGAGAATGTTGTGGAGCGAATTTTTAAACTCGGCCTGCAGCTGATGGAAGGTTTGAGTTTGATTGGTAAAAAAAATAACTCCAATCTTTTGGTTCAGGGCCTGGGGCCAATGTTGCATATTGGCTTTACAGATCTTCCAGCTGTTTATGATTTCAGAGATGTGCTCACCTACGACAAGGTGAAGTTGAATAAATTTATTGCCGGCATGCACAATAATGGAATCCGGATTATCGGCCGGGGATTATGGTATATCTCCGGTGCCCATACCGAAGAGGATATTGCCACCGCGTTGAATATATCGGCTGATGTTTTTAAGCGATTATAGTCTGTCCACCACATGAGCCAAAGGAACAGGTACTTACTTCCGCTGTTAATGATTGGCCTGCTGTTTGGCGTATTCGGGTTTGCCGCCTGGATGAACAGTATCCTGATTCCTTACTTTCAGATCATCTTAGAATTGAACAGCGTTCAAACCACGTTGGTAACATTTTCTTTCTTCATTGCTTATGTGGTAATGGCCCTCCCCTCTTCCTGGCTCCTGAAAAAGATTGGGTTTAAAAAAGGAATTGCATCAGGCCTTATTATTATGGCCCTGGGAACACTGCTGTTTATTCCAGCTGCCTTTACAAGAACGTACGTAGTTTTCCTGTTGGGTCTGTTTTTCATGGGCACAGGGCAGGCACTTTTGCAGACTGCTGCCAATCCCTACATCACTATTCTGGGTCCGCTGGAAAGTGCCGGTCAACGGAATAGTATCATGGGTATCTTCAACAAAGTTGCCGGCATTTTAAGTCAACGTATTTTAGGTCCAATACTTTTATTGAATGCCGATTCTATCCTGGCAAGTTTATCCACTATGAGTGATGGAGAAAAAATAACAGAATTGAATAACATGGCATTGCGCGTTATCAATCCATACATCATCATCACCATGGTGCTAATGGCCATGGCCGTCATCATGTGGGTAGTGGCACTTCCTGTGGTAAATGAAGAAGATGCTAATGCAGAAGAAAATGGACCGTCACACACCAGCATATGGCAGTTCCCAAACCTGATCCTGGGTGTCTTAGCACTTTTTTGCGCAGAAGGCACCGAATCGATTACCAGCTATTATATTATTCCTTATGGGCAAAGTATGGGCTTTTCTACTGATGCTTCACAGATTTTTGTTGATTACATTATCTACGCGATGTTGGCAGGTTATTTCCTGGGTACAGTTTTGATACCAAAATATATTACCCAACGTAAAGCTCTTGCTATTTGTGCATTCCTCGGTATTTGTTTTTCCCTTGGCGCAATTCTTACAGAGGGTTTTACTTCCGTTTTGTTCATCATCGCTATGGGCTTTTGCAATGCACTCAACTGGCCTTGCATCTGGCCACTGGCGTTAAAGGGAATTGGAAGGTTTACCAAAACCGCAGCCGCATTTTTAATTATGGCCATTGCAGGCGATGCTATCTTTCCTATCCTGTATGCACAACTCAATGCGATAGTTGGTGACAATGCAGGTACATATTTATTACTCGCGCTTTATTCCGTCATTCTCTACTATGCCACTGTCGGGCACAAAAAGAAAGCCTGGAAAGAGTTGCATATAATTAATTGACGTTTAACTTTTCTGTTATGATCAACAAAGACTCAAATGAAGTAGGTGTAGTAGGCCTGGGGTTAATGGGCTGCAGCATTGTAGCTGCATTATTGATGAGAGGTTATAAAGTTATTGCCGTAGCACCACAGGAATCTGATTTCAGTTCCGCCCGTGGACGCATCACCCATGCACTCCACGAGTCCTTCAAACAAGGAATTCATAAACAGGATGTTGCATTATTAGAATCAAATGTCCTGTACACCAGAGATTATACGACTCTGCGAAATTGTTTTTTGATCTCCGAATGCGTGGTGGAAAATGTGGACGTTAAAAAGACTGTTTACGGCTTGATCGAATCTTCAGTCTCTGAAGATGCGATCATTACTACCAATACTTCCGCTATTCCCATAACCATTTTACAAACTACCGTGGCGCACCCCAAACGGTTTATGGGCATGCACTGGGCCGAACCTGCTTTTACAACTCCATTTCTTGAAATTATCTGTGGACCTCAAACCGACATAGTGCTGGCAGAAAAAATGTATCAGATTGCTTCAGGCTGGGGCAAAGAACCCACCCTTGTTCGAAAAGATATTCGTGGATTTATTACTAACCGGTTAATGTATGCCATGTTCAGGGAAGGATTCAATTTGGTGGAGAATGGGTATGCCAGCATTGAAGATGTAGACAGAGCCTGCAGAAATGATGGCGGGCATTGGATGACATTTTGTGGCATGTTCCGTTTTATGGATCTCACAGGACTTATGGCATATCATCACGTTATCAAAGATCTGTTCCCAACGCTTTCCAATCAAACAGAAACTCCTGCATTGATTGAGGCCATTGCAAAACAGGGGGGCAATGGTATAACTAATGGTCACGGATTTTATCAGTACACCAAAGAAGAAGCACTGGCGTGGGAAAAATCTTTTGAAGAATTCTCCTATGATATTCTTGCCCTATCTAAAAAATATCCCATCAACCCAATTGAAAATCGGTTAAAAACGAAGTAGAATTTAAGAAGGATAAGAGTTTAATTTACATACTGTATGTTCACTGTTGATGCACATTTAGACCTGGCCACAAACTCCATTACTTTAAACAGGGATTTAACTAAACCTGTACACACGATCCGTGAAAAAGAAAGGAAATTAAACTGGAAAGACACCCAGGATCGGGGTAATGGAACAGTGGCGCTTCCTGAATTGCGAAAAGGTAATGTTGGCCTAGTAGTTGCCACGATCATCTCGCGCTATTCTGCTGCTGGCAATCCTATGACTTCGCTTAATTTACCAGGCTGGCATTCACCCGAACAAGCTTATGCCTACGGCCAGGCACAACTAGCGTGGTATGATGTTATGGAGGAGATGGGTGAAATGGTGCAAATCACTACTTGGTCTCAGCTTCAGGACCATGTTGCACTATGGACAAACAGCAGTACGGTAAACGATAAAAAACCTATTGGCTATATTTTAAGTTTAGAGGGTGCAGATTCTATTATCAATTTCAAGTACCTCGAAAAATATTATGAGCGTGGATTAAGGGCTATTGGTCCGGCACACTATGGACCCGGAAGATATGCAGCAGGCACACATTCTGATGGAAGTGGCCTGACTGCGATAGGTAAAGAGTTATTACACGAAATGGATCGGCTAAATATTATTCTGGATGCTACTCACCTGACGGATAAAGGTTTTTTTGAAGCCATGAACATTTTTAAAGGCACTGTTTGGGCAAGTCATCAAAATTGTAGAACGCTGGTGCCTGAAGAAAGACAGTTTTCGGATGACCAGCTAAAATTAATTATTGAAAGGGGTGGTGTGATTGGTGGAGCACTGGATACCTGGATGCTGCACCCTGAATTTAAAATGGGAAAAAGTAATCCAAAAGAATTAAACATCAATCTTGAAAAATTAGTAGATCACTTTGATCACATCTGTCAGCTGGCGGGCAATTGTTTGCATATCGGATTTGGCACAGATCTGGACGGATTATTTGGAACGGAACAAACGCCTTACGATATGGATACCGTTGCCGATATTGTTACCTATAAAGAAATACTGACGAGGCGGGGATATACAGATGAAAACATAAGCAATATATTTTCAGGTAACTGGTTACGGTTGCTAAAAAATACCTGGATAAAAGGTTTTCAATAGACAACCATATTTATAAAAATTCCTTGCGTTTAATGTTTATCTCGCTGCTTGTTAAAGTCAGATTTAATCACATTTAAAATTCGCTGATTCAATTCCTGTACATAGTTAATGCTGGAGTGGTCCGGATGATAGCAGGCTTTCCGTGCAGTACTGTTTTTCAATACTCCTCGTGCCATTAGCAATTCCTTTTCTGCATAATGAAACATCTCCATATTCTGCAACGAAAAATAGATTTGCGGCATTACCTTTTCAAACAAATCAAAGGCTTGCTGATGCTGCCCCTCCTTACGAAGCAAAAATACCCGCTGCAAAATATCAGCTACTGCCAGACCGGGCATCACCCCAACGATACCGGCAGGAATCAGCTCAAGCATAAACAAACCACCCCAGCCTTCAAGTACGCCTACCTTTCCATTCGTGGCTTGTATAATAGCTTCAATCTTTGACGCCCCGAGCGGTTCCTCGAGTTTCAAGTAGCTGAAATTCGAGTGCTGTTCCGATAATTCCTTGACCAACGGGACACTCAAGGATGCACCACCAGGATTGAAATCCTGAATCAGTACGGGAGAATCCGGAATGGAATCAAAAAAACCAGATAAGTATTCCTTCAATGAAGATTCCGGCAAACCAAAAATACGGGGCACCGCCAATGAAATAACATCTGCGCCCGAAGCCACATTGGCGCGGGCAAGTTGTGCTGCGATTTTTAATGAGGGATGATTGGATTGTGCTACAATTTTTATCCGCCCTGCTGCTTCGTCTACAGCAATTCTGACCACCTGCAGTTTCTCTGCATCCGTTAATTTATAAAACTCACTGGCATAGGCAGGCAGACACACTGCTTCTACTTTTGCTGTAATGGCAAAGTTGATCAGGTTACGTAAGGCTTCTTCATCCACTTCTTCCTCTGCAGTGAAAGGTGTAGGAACGATGGGAACAATTCCGGACAATTTTTTGGACTCCTTCATAAGACAATTAAGTTCAATCAAATATAGCAGTTATCATCCTTTGATCTCTTTTTCTATTTTAAGATTATTTTCATTCCTCCATTACTACTTATCAATACAGTAAGTTTAATAGTTAACTGTTGGCATTCCTCTATCTTCATTCATTGAGGCGGTTTACAACACCAACCCGGATGGGATGTGTGTTGGCGTAAAGACAATAATTAACACGATGCAGTTTTACTAATAGCGATGACACCTTCGTTATCGCTACCAATAGTCTCTGATCCGGAAGGCCAGCTAACGTTTTACCGAAGTTATGAACTGCGCCATTTTCATCAGTAATTTTAAACTTATGAAACTGGCTAGAAGAATAATCTGGCTCCAATTAGATAGGCTCATATGGAACTAAATAATAGGGTGCCGAAGATGTGCCCAGATCTGTTCCCAATAAAATTTTACCACTCTTACCAGGCATCGAATAAGAAAAGACATCGGGTTCAGTATCAATAGCATTACTAGCTGCATTCTTAACGTAATAGTAGTGCTACAATTACTGGCCATGCCTAATAGGGTATAGTAATAATACTCTTCGTCATATAGATTGGTTTAGTGAAAAAAGGTCAACTATAAATGGAGTAGATTTCAGGGGGTAATTGTACCTTGGATTGGAAAATATCTTTAAAGAGTTTCGGTATTGTTTCGGTAAAAAAAGAAAGCACTCGTAACATCCTATGTCACAAGTGCTTTCAATGAAATTTAAGAGCCCCCTGCCGGAATCGAACCAGCGACCTACTGATTACAAGTCAGTTGCTCTACCAGCTGAGCTAAGGAGGCATAAGGAGGTGCAAAAATAATGGAACCGTCTGTTAATGCAAGCTCTTTTTAAACTGTTTTCAGCAGTTTTAATTGATTTTTTAGCTGAATAAGATGTTGATTGGCCTCTTCAATTTTACCATTAAACTCTTCCTTTAGTTTTTCAGCATTTTTTGAGCGTCCAAAAAATTCCAGGTTGTTTCGAAGTACTGCCAGATCATTTTCCGCCTTTGTAATTTGCTTGCGCAATGCCTGTTCCTTATGATAAATTTTTCGTTCAGCCTGTGGATCGTTGCGCAACGTAATTAACTGCGCCTCCAGGGTAATTCTTTCCTTTTCATCCGCGTTTACTCCTCCAATCGACTCAATATATTTATTGGTAGCTTCATAGAAACGGCTCTTGGTAGAAGCCATTACATTTTTCGGCACAAAGCCAATGGAATTATAGTCAGCCTGAAATTGCTGCAACACTTCCAGCGTGCCAGTCTTTTCTTTCGCAGCGGTTAACAGTTCCTGAATAATCGCTTCCTTCTTCTTATGATTTTCTTCTTGCTCAAGGTCAGCTTTTTCCTGAGTGCCTCTACGTTGTTCAAAAAAGAAATCACACGCCTCTTTAAACTCCTTATAGATTTTATCTCGTTGCTTTTCAGGAACAGGTCCAATGTCTTTCCATTTTTTCTGAAGTTCAATCAACTCCTGTGAGGTCTGTGACCAATCTTCACTCACTTTAAGTTCAAGAGCGCGGTTTACCAGGTCTTGCTTGGCTTTCAGGTTGTTACCACGTTCTTCATCTAGTTTTTTAAAGAAGATTCCTTTGTTGTGGAAGAACGTCTTAAAGGCTCCCCAGAATTTTTTATTCAGCTCTTTGGCTTTGGCGCGGGGTACGGCCCCGGCTCCATCCCATTTCTTTTGGAGCTCAAGGATTTGTTGCGTTTTTTGATTCCAGTCTTTAATACGATCAGTGGTAAACGAAGCAAAGGATTCGATTTCTAATAAAAGTTGAGACTTTAATTCAAGGTTCCTTGACAATTCAAGCTGCAAATCGGCTACAAACGCATCTCGTCTTGCATACACCTCGTCAGAAGCTTTCTTGAAGCGTTGCCACACATTCTCTTGATCGTCCTTCGGAACTGGGCCGATATGCTTAAACTCATGATGCAATTCATTCAGTTCACGAACAGCATCCTTAATCAGTGTTACTTCGCTCAGCCTTTCTGCTTTTGAGCAAATCTCCAGTTTAGCTTCCAGGTTCTTTTTGCGGTCCAACTCCTTTAATTCAAAGTAGAT
>JAYVTB010000023.1:0-39306 GCA_043774805.1 Cyclobacteriaceae bacterium
GCCAACTTAAGGGGCGTTACCGATGTCAAGTTCTTCCTCTTTAGACTAGAAAAATTATTCGCCTAATACTTTACTCCCCAGAAAATGAATGTGATCCGAAATTTGTGGTGGTCGAAGCAAAAAAAGTACGTCTAGTTTTTTTAAAGCCGACAAAAATGTCTCACTATTTTCAAAGTCAAATTTGATTGCCTTGATGTTGAAATTTGATAGTTTATCATTGCCAAATTCTGTGTCCCTGACACCCGCATATATTGCTAATTGATGGTCAAGTTTTTTTAAAGCAGATAATACTTCAATTCCAACATTTCCTGTCGCCCCTGTAATTAAAACTTCAGTCATATTATTATTGTCCGAATATTTCTACTGTCGTTGCCTTTTAGCATTGGATACAACGTCTATATATAAGACAGAATAAATCCCTTATGCCCTTTAATCAATCTTAAACTTAGCCGCCTCGGTCACTCCTTTCCATCTATCTGTGCGGAAGGGCACAGCGGGAAATCCTTCTTTGTTAAACAAGTTGGCATCATCCGGATTATCGGCCCAGGCAAAGCGTACGGCTACCGGCCTCGCTACTGCTTCACAAAAAACCACCACTTCGTTGCCTTCAATCATTGCTTTGGCATAAGAGAATTTCTGATCATCGCCTGCAATTTCAAATCCCTTCAGGTAACCGTATTTATCTTTCACCATCAATCCGCTGCCTGTGCCGGTAAACGTGATCCGTATTTTATCTCCCTCCGCATTCATTGACTGAAACACCGGTCCCCCATCCACTTGCTTCTGCTGATACAATTGATTCAGCGCAATAGCAGCAAGGCGTTTACCTACATCTTGTTTATTCCGTGGATGAATGTCATTCGCTTCACCGATATCGGTGGTCACCGCCATTCCGGTATTTGGTAAGGAGAGTGTCATCGTCTGCGCCTCGCGTAGTTCTGCCCAGGCACTACCCAGGCGGCTATTACCATTGCTGGCATTGAAGCTGGCCAACTGCACAAAGTAAAACGGAAAATCACCTTGCTTAAAATGATTGCGCCAGTCCTGTATCATCAGCGGAAATGCTTTGCGATATTGATAGGCGCGGCCCGCATTGGATTCGCCTTGGTACCACAACACCCCACGAATACTGTAATTCAAGATAGGGTTGATCATGCCATTAAATAACAGTGTAGGATAACTGTTGGGACCAAGCGCAGCAGTGCCCGTAATCTCCGTTCCGGCAGGAAGACTGATATTCGAGTCTTTAAGTTTTTTATTCGCCTCTTCAATTTTTTTCTTTGAATATTCGTCCGGATCGATGGAAGGCATTGCCGTAATCATCTCTTTGAATTCCTCGCTTTGCTCAAAGGCTTGCTTGCTCGTCCAGGTTTCGGAGTTTGTGCCACCCCAGGAAGTGTGAACGATTCCGATGGGAATCTTCAACGTGTTGTACACTTCACGGGCAAAGAAATAACCAACGGCTGTGAAGTTGCCAACATTTTCATACGTGGCCTTTTTCCAGTCTCCTCCCTTCACCTCTTCTTCGGGACTTACGGATACCGATCGTTGAACGGTAAAATGACGTATCTCCGGATACTTGGCATTATTGATTTCATTTTCCGCGTCTGTTACAGAACGAACGGGCCACTCCATATTGGATTGTCCCGAGCACACCCACACCTCGCCCACCAGAATATCATTTATAGTGATGGTATTTTTTCCCTTCACTGTCATCACAAACGGACCGCCCGCGGCTTCTGCTTCCAACGTCACGATCCACTTTCCGCTTTTGTCAGTCTTTGTCGATTTGGTTTGTTTGTTGAATTGTACGTTCACCTTTTCTCCCGCTTCGGCCCAGCCCCAGATGGTGATAGGCTTCTCGCGTTGAAGCACCATGTTGTCGCTGATTAATCGCGGCAAGCGGACGTTTCCATAGGAATAAAAGGATAGAAATAGAAAGAGTAGATAAATGTGCTTCTTCTTCATGGCATTAAGTATTTACATAGTTCAACATATACCTGACAACGCGGTGCTACTTCAATGACTACCAAAAGACTGTGTACAGTGCAATTAAAATTCCAATGATGATCAGCGATGTAAAAATAAAACCTGGCGACACCTTAAACATTTTTACATCCACGTCCATAGGGCGTTTTGGTTTTACTTCCGGATTTATCATACTCATGATCACCATGATGACAATGATCAGCACAAACGTGATGGACATGCGATCAAGAAAAGGATAATCCGGAAACCAACCGTTTGTCCACACGGGAAGAAACTTCAACACTGCTGAAACCGGTATGGTTAATAATGCTCCCGCCATAGCTGCGGCTGCCGTTGTTCGCTTCCAGAAAAAACCCATGAGGAAAATCGCGAGTACACCAGGAGAAATGAAACCCACGTATTCCTGAATAAATTGATAAGCCTGATCAAGAGTTTTCAACGCAGGGGCAACTATCCCAGCTATCGCTAATGAAACAATCACCGCCCACCGACCCATGCGAACAAGCTTTCTTTCGCTGGCCTGTTTATCAAAATATTTTCGGTAAATGTCCAACGCAAAAATGGTGGAGATACTATTTGCCTTGCCGGCTAATGAGGCAACCACCGCTGCCGTGAGTGCAGCAAACGCAATACCCTTCAATCCGGCCGGCAATAAATTCATCAGCGTGGGGTAAGCATGATCGGGCTTTAAAACACCAAGTTCATCCACCATCTCCGTATGAAACATTCCCTGCTGATATAACACATACATGGCAATGCCTGGCAACACAGCGATCAGGGGAATCATAAGTTTTAAAAAAGCTGCAAACAGCAAACCCTGACGAGCCGTTTTTAAATCTGCTCCTAAAGCCCGCTGCGTGATGTATTGATTGCAGGCGAAGTAGTTGAGATTATTAATCCACATACCTCCTATCAAAACGGAAAGACCAGGAAGATCTTTATAATAGTTGTGATCTTTGTCAAGGATCATATGAAAATGATTTTCCGCGTTATCTTTTAGCAACACCAATCCTTTCCATGCATTGCTACCGAAACCAAACTTTTCTGAAATCAACGTGAGCGCCAGATAGGAAGTGATCAACCCGCCTACCACCAGCACGGCCACCTGGATTACATCCGTATAACCAATTACTTTCATGCCACCGAGCGTGACCACAATAGCGAACACGCATAATCCGGCAATGCAAAGTTCAAACGGTAAATTGGAAATCGAATTAATGGCGATCGCTCCGAGGTAGATGATGGAAGTGAGGTTTACAAATACGTACACCAGCAACCAGAAGATCGCCATCACCGTGCTCACTCTATCATTGTATCGCTCCGCCAGAAATTGTGGCATCGTATAAATTTTATTCTTCAGATAAAGTGGAATAAAAAATATAGCTACAATAATAAGTGTTGCTGCAGCCATCCATTCATAGGTGGATATAGCAAGGCCGATCGCAAAACCAGACCCCGACATACCAATGAAATGTTCGGCTGAAATATTGGAAGCAATAAGTGAGGCACCAATGGCCCACCAGGTCAATGATCCCTCGGCCAGAAAGAACTCCCGCGAGCTCATGGAAACGGATCGCTTTCTATGGTAGACATAGTATCCATAAGAAAAGACGACAATAAAATATCCGAAGAAAACAAAATAATCGGCAGTGTGAAGCGTATTCATATTTGCCGACTATTTATTAAATGCAATGATTACGTAGCATTAAAACTTTAACGTTGCAGGAAGGTATTTCGCCACCAGCTCTTCATAGTACGGTTTAAGTTCCGTCCAGTTTGGAGGGGTTGGGTTTTTGGAGTATAGATCGTAGGGATTAAATAACTTCACCCAGTTGAACATTTCACGATCGTGATCGTCCATTAAATGATCGTAGCCGTTTTCGCGATGCTGCGCATAGAAAGAGTGATAGCGAAGCATGTATAAGGCGGGCTCAGGCAAACGATCCTTCACCATTTGATACACATATTCATCATGGCCCCACGACATATGCACGTTACGTAAACCAATGTTCGGTGAGTACACACCATACTTGGTGTTATAGTTTGAATTGGTGTAATCCGGATTGTTCACAAAAAATTCCGGATATACAATCTTGTCAGAATAAGCACAACCCACCGGGAAGGTATCTCCTACCACAGCCCACTGATGCTCACCAAACAGACAAAGCACTTTGCCCATGTCATGAAGCAATCCCACCATCACCATCCAGTCGGGATGACCGTCTCTGCGAATGGCTTCCGACGTTTGAAGCAGGTGCTGAAACTGATCAAGATCGGTATCAGGATCTGAGTCATCCACCAATTGATTTAAGAAATCGAACGCTTTCCAAACCGGCATTTCCTTTTTGTTGAAGGAAAGGAATTCCTTTTCTTTTTGCATCACGAAATCATACGTCTGAAAGGTGTGATTCAGTCTATAGAATTCCTTCACCGTATCGCGCTGAGGTTCGTCATAGTTGCGATATTCCTCCGTTGATTTGGAGGTGGCTATATTTTCAGGATCGGGATATCTGCGCAAAAGATCGTCTTCCCATTCATCTAAATTCTTGAGGGGCTCGGATTCAATCTGATTTTTCATACGATTACTATTTGAAGATGAAAATTAAGTATTTTTTCCAGATTTCCTTAACAAAATGCCGTTGCGCATAATCCTCCCCGGCAGGAAATTCATGCTTATTTATATTTCTTATTTCAATATTACTTTCTTACCTGTCTTCGCGCTTTGAATTGCTGACTCCAGAATTTCGACAACGATCATGTTATTTTCCAGGGAGGAGAGGTCGTATGGAGGCAACGTAATTCTTTTTTGCACTACCGCTGCGAATAACGCGAAGGGATCATCATATGGAGCTTCGCGTTCAAGTAAGGTTTCTATCCGCTCCGTCTTATCTCCTTTCAATCGCGTGCGCATCATTGAGCGATTGTCATTGATTACATAACCCGTAGCACCATACATCTCCATATCTTTTCTACCGAATGGCCAATTCCAGGAAGCCTGAACGATTCCCTGCATGCCAGGATATTCCAACAGAATTGTTGCTTCATCATCCACCTTCGGATAAATATCCGGCTTGAATTGTTGGGTGAGCGCCATTACAGAAAGTGGCCGTTGTCCATTTGCCAGCCACGTAATCAGGTTAGCACCATAGCAACCGAAATCAATCACAGCTCCCCCTCCATTCAGTTTCGGATCAGTAAGCCAAGCCAGAAATTCTGAACTTACTCCGATTTCCTTTGGGCCTTCATGACCATCGTGCACCACTACTTTACGCAGCTTGCCCAGTTGATCCTGTTGAAGTATTTCTTTTGCTTTATGATTGGTCGCATACCAAGTGGTTTCATAGTTTGTTATTAGCTGTATGTTATGCTGTTTGGCCAGCGTCTGCATTTGCCTGGCATGATCCATATTTACGGCCAGAGGTTTCTCCACCATCACATGGATTCCTTTAGGTGCACAGACTTTAACCACGCTAAGGTGTTCATAGATAGAACCAAAAGCCGTAACCGCCTCCGGCCTTGTTTTTTCAATCATCTCTTCAATGGAAGAATACCATAACGACATGGGCAAACCATATTTCTTAAGTAAACGCTCTGCCAGGCTCTTATTGGGCTCTGCTATTCCAACCAGTTGAATATCTCCACGATCGGATCTTCTCAAAATCCCATTCACGTGATCGTGGGTAAGTCCGGCTACTCCGATTCGTAACGGTGCAGCCTGGGCACAACTACAAACGATTAAAAAGATGATGATGGCGAGGTGTTTCATAGTAGTAAAGTCTGGTTATTCCAAGGTAACGCTGTTCGCTAATATCTACAATAGAAAAAGTTTGTACTTTCAACGCCTCAATCATTCGATATGAAAAGTCTCCACCAAAGATTCATTTTAGGTCTGTTTTTCTCCTCCCTTTTAATAGCTTGTTCAACGCAACAAACTACAGAAGCAAATTATTGAATGGTGGCTGACCACCGGAGATAAAACTTCACTTTTAGCTCAGCAATAGAAACTGTCATTCATCAGCTCCATAGTAACGGGAGCAGTAATTTCTATTCAAACAAAAATTATCGTATTCGATCACACTTGCGATCATCCTGAATATCCTATTGCCATTCTTAATAATGCAGAAGCGAAACAATACATCGATGGATCAGCTTTTCACATGTATCTCGGAGAAATTAATGCGCTCAGCAACGTGCACGATACGCATCCTGATAAAAACATTTACTTCACTGAACAATGGACTTCAGGCAAAGGGGAATTCGGTGGCGATCTGAACTGGCATACGAAAAACCTGATCATTGGTGCCACGCGTAACTGGAGTCGTAATGTGTTGGAATGGAATCTTGCTGCTGATCCAAACTTTAACCCGCACACCGGAGATGGAGGTTGTGATCGTTGCCAGGGTGCATTAACCATTGGCGAGGGAAGTGTGACCAGAAATGTTTCTTATTACATCATCGCTCATGCTTCCAAATTTGTTCCAACAGGATCAGTTAGAGTAGAGTCAAATGTGGTTGATGGATTACCCAATGTTACTTTCATTACCCCTGAAGAAAAGAAAGTGTTGATTGTGTTGAATGAAACACGAGAACCGAAATCCTTCGCTATTCAATTCAACAGTTTAAATACAGCGGCCAATATACCGAGAGGATCAGTCGCCACATTTACCTGGTAACGACCTTTTCTTTTCGAATGTTTATTTTCTTAAGGACTGCATATCAGACACCAGTCCATTAGCTTCAATTAATTTATTTGGATCAAAAATCTGCGAAATTTAGTCAATTTCATTGGTTTTGTTAATTATTATCACAAAGTATAGTAATTCGATAGACTTTATATATTTTTGTCAAAACATTTGACAGATGAAGACATCATTACTATTTGCCTCACTACTTTTTTCAATCTCCATTGCCTACGCACAAGAGTCATTAATAATAAGTGGCTCCATAAAAGACAGTGACTTAGACACCCCGTTACCGGGCGTAAACATTGCTGTTAAAGGAACAGTATTGGGCACCATCTCTGATGGGAACGGAAAGTTTCAAGTGAAATTAAAATCATCATTTCCTATAACCATTTCTTTCTCGTTCATCGGGTACAAAACGCAGGAAGTACTATTAACTGCTCAACGCGATAACCTGGACATTTCACTTGAACCTACCACATTGCTTACTGAAGAAGTTGTCGTGAGTGCTTCGCGCATTGAAGAGTCAAATCTTAAGTCACCGGTGGCCATTGAAAAACTGGATATCATCAGTATTAAAAATACTCCGGCTCCTTCCTTCTACGATGCGTTGGAAAATGTGAAGGGCGTGCAAATGACTACTTCGAGTATCACCTTTAAAGTTCCAAACACCCGTGGGTTTAATATTCCCAATAACTTCCGCTTTGTGCAATTAACCGATGGTGTAGACATGCAATCTGCCACCTTGGGCGTTCCACTGGGTAATGCCATCGGACCAACCGAACTGGATATTGAAAGTGTAGAAATCACCCCGGGTGCTGCTTCTGCACTTTATGGAATGAATGCCATCAATGGAATGGCCAACCTCACCACAAAAAGTCCTTTCTTATATAAAGGTCTCAGTGTCTATCAGAAAACAGGTGTGAATCATGTGGATGGAAAAGATTATAGTCCAAGCTTATTGAGTGAATCAGCAATTCGATTTGCTAACTCTTATAATGATCGGTTTGCCTTTAAGATCAACGCCAGTTATTTAACCGCTACCGATTGGAGAGGAAGTACGGCAACCGACCAAAATCCAAACTCCACTCCAGGCACTGGTAATCCGTTATATCCGGAATTGAATGTATCCGATCATCCGGCTTATGATGCGTGGAATAAATACGGTGATGATAATGGCAGTAATTCAGTCACGGTTACCGGAATCAACTACAACGGCTCTCCGAATCAATCATTTGTAGTGCGAAGAACGGGATACTGGGAAAAAGATCTGGTGCCCGGAAAAGTGGATAACCTGAAGTTTGATGCTTCGCTGCATTATCGCCTTGGAAGTAAAGCAGAACTGTCCTACACCTATCGTTTTGGTAAGTTGGATGGATTATTTCAACGTGGAAATAAAATTCAATTAAATGATGCCACGGTACAAAATCACAAAGTAGAATTAAAAGGTGCGCATTACCTGGTTCGTTCTTATGTTTCCATCGAAAATACAGGTAACTCCTATAATCTAAAACCATTGGCTGATAATCTCGACTTATCCCATCTTTCCAATCGCGACTGGACGGCAAAATATAAACTTGCTTTACAATCTGAAATAAACAAGGGCACTGATTTAGCAGAAGCCATGAGGCAGGCCCGTGCCGTGGCTGATGAAGGTCGAGCCGAACCCAGAACTGATCGATTCAATGAATTGAAAGATTCTATTATAAATATTAACAACTGGGATCACATCAGCGCAGTGCCGACCGGAACTAAAACAGGCGGAGCCGCACTGGTGCAACGAAGCAGAATGTATCATACCGATTTGCAATGGGATCTATCCAGCAAGGTAAAAGTACTTGATCTTTTGCTGGGTGCAGATGTACGCATCTATGAGGTAATACCCGATGGAAATAATTTTGTGGATTTTTCCAGACCTATCAATGAGCGCAGCCTGGCATTGGCCGATGGAAGTTTTGGTAAACATGTATTTTATACAAAGTATGGTGCATTTGGCCAAGTCAGTAAGAAGTTGCTCAAAGAAAAACTGAAACTCTTCCTTTCGCTGCGCCTGGATCAAAACCTGGAATTCTCACCTAAGTTTAATCCACGCTTTGCAGCTGTCTATACTGTAAAAGAAAAACATAATTTCCGTGCTTCAGTACAAAATGGATTTAGATTTCCCTCCTTGTTCGAAGCGCTTTCTTTCGTAAACAATGGAAACATTCGTAGGGTTGGTGGCCTTCCCTACATCAATGAAGGATTAAATTACCTCGACAACTCTTATACGCTCGCTTCTATTAACACATTCAACGCGGCCGTTAATGCAGACGTGAAGGGAGGGATGACGACCAACAATGCCGCACTAAAAAACAGAGCATTACTTGATGTGACAAGCCTGTCTGCAACCCGGCCCGAACAGATTACCTCCTTTGAAGTAGGATACAAAAGTATATTGTTCCACAACACGTTGATTATTGATGTTGATGCCTACACGAATATTTATGATGGCTTTTTAGGCCAGGTGGAAGTTTCTGTGCCTTACCTTCCGGATCCCGCAACAGGAAATCGATTCCCAGGACAGCAAGTCCCAGTTGGTTCGGATGATGCCGTGATTTCAATGATTGCTGCTAATCGCACTGCACGACAAACGCGATATCGTGTGTTTACCAATGCAAAACATACCTACAACAATTATGGATCATCATTGGGAGTTACGTACAACTTTTATAAAAAATTCGCTATTGCCGGTAATGTGAATTATAATAACATATCAAAAAACAAGGAAGCGGATGTATTTGTCACTGCCTTTAACACACCTCGCTGGGCTACCAACGTTTCATTTAGCAATAGAGAGCTGACACGAAATCTTGGCTTTAATGTAGTGGTTCGCTGGCAGGATAAATTCCAGTGGCAGAGTCCATTAGCCAATGGTTCTATTCCCGCCTATGCAACGCTGGATGCGCAGGTAACATTGAAGGTGCCTTCGCTGAAAAGCAGTATAAAATTAGGAGGCACTAATTTGATTAATAAACGATATATTCAATATGCCGCAGGCCCAACCATCGGGGCGCTGTACTACGCAGCGATAACATTGGATGGTCTGCTAACAAAATAAGAAATTGTTTAGAGGGTGGGTAAGGATTGCAGTTGAAAAGCTGCAATCCTTCATTTCTAAAACTAATTGAACTCAGTTTTTTTTAGTTCAAACCGTGGACCCAAGAAACAATGAGTAATTTAATGTTTTCGCCATGTATACATTAAAAGACCTGATATACTACTTCCTGAAACTTGGCACTATTGGATTTGGTGGGCCCGTAGCGTTGGTAGGCTATATGCATCGCGATCTGGTAGAGGATAGAAAATGGATTACGGAAGAAGACTATAAAGAAGGACTCGCCCTCGCTCAGCTTGCGCCTGGTCCGTTGGCGGCCCAATTGGCTATTTATATCGGTTATGTTCATTATAAAATTCTGGGTGCCACGCTCGCTGGAGTTGCCTTTGTTATTCCCTCCTTTATAATGGTGCTGGGAATCGGCTTTGCCTATATTGAGTTTGGCGGACTTCCATGGATGCAAGGAGTTTTTTATGGTGTGGGTGCATCAGTGATTGGAATCATCGCCATGGGTAGCTATAAGCTAACTACCAAAAGTATTGGAAAGGATGTTCTGCTCTGGCTGATATGTATTGTCTTAGCAGTAACGACATTTATTACTGAACAAGAAATAATCTGGCTGATACTGGCCGGTGGGATTGTTACCTGGTTGATCAAAGCTCCTCCAAAAAATCTTTCCGGAAATTTCAACTTGTTCGCTCCGGTGATTCTGCAGATGCAATCCGCCTACTTCGATTCAAAACTATTTCAACTAGGTTGGTTTTTTACTAAAGCCGGAGCATTTGTATTTGGCAGCGGGCTTGCCATCGTTCCATTTTTATACGGAGGTGTGGTGAAAGAATTTCAATGGCTTACTGAAAAACAGTTTGTAGATGCGGTAGCGGTAGCGATGATTACTCCAGGTCCTGTAGTAATAACAGTAGGATTCATCGGGTACCTTGTTGATGGATTTTGGGGTGCTGTGGTTGCAGCTCTTGGTACGTTCCTACCTTGTTATCTCTTCACCATTCTGCCGGCACCCTATTTTAAAAAATATGGAAAACATCCTGCTATTAAAGCATTTGTTGATGGAGTGACAGCCGCAGCCATTGGCGCAATAGCAGGTGCTGTACTCGTGATGGGAAAAAGGTCTTTAACGGATATTCCAACCATCTTAATAGCCCTAGCTACTATTCTTCTGCTATATAAATTTAAATCGATCAAAGAGCCACTTATTATCGCAGCCGCTGCATTAATTGGTTTACTGTTGGTTTCCATTAAATAAGAAATTTCTTATTCATTATTCTGAGTTTCCCGCTGGATTTCAATTAGACCTCCCTTCCATTTACCAGGTGTTGGGGACACGCTTGCTGGTAGCCTTTTCTTCCGTAAATTCACGATCGATAATAATTAACAAGAGATGCAAGAAGAGACCAGATGATCTGAGTAACCAAAATGGAAATAATTAAAAATTATTTTAAGTGCTACAGTAAAGAAAGAAGATTTTCGATAGTCTCCTTGTTTCTGATTCTTCTGACCTCAGCCTGTGTTGATCGAGTTAGTTTTGACATTGGTCAACCTTCAACATTTCCAGTTGTGATTGAAGGGAATATCTCTGATCAACCGGGGCCTTACAAGATTCTGATTTCTAAAGCATTTGATATTGAGTCCAAATATTCCATTAAGACGCCTGTTAACGTTGCCCGGGTAGTAATCTCCGATGGTCAAGGTAATCAAGAGCAACTTTCGATGGTCACAGACGGAGAGTATCAAACTGCTCCCAATGGAATTAGAGGTGAAGTAGGCCATGCCTATTCACTTAAAGTCGAATTTAGAGACGGAAGAATCTATGAATCGATTCCTGATACCTTGTATCAGGCTGGTAGTGTAGATAGTATCTACTACAACTTTATTGAAAGCAAAGATGTAAATGGAACCTCCAGGTACGGTTTTGATATCATTTTCAATTCCTCTTCTGGCACACTCAATAATTTTTATTTTCTCTGGAAGTTTACCGGTACGTTCAGGGCGGATACGCATCCTGAATTGCAAGCGATTGATAAAGGTGGTTGTCAACAATACAACGGCAAGTGTAATTGGAAACCCATTTGTAGCGGACTTGTAAATATCGCAAGTCCAGATTTTCCACCAATATTCGAGCAAAGAGAACCATGTAGTTGTTGCACCTGCTGGTACAATATTTATAATGATCATTTACAATTAAGTGATAATCATTTTTTAGAGTCGGGCCGCTTCACTGGAATAAAATTGCATACCGTACCACTAAACGGGTGGATCTTTTTGCATAAACTTCATGTGCAAGTAAGTCAGCGCAGTCTTTCCAGGCAGGCTTTCCTTTTTTGGAAATCAATAAAAGCCCAAAAAGAAGCCATCAATAGTTTGTTCCAACCTGTTTCCGGCAAGGTTCAAAGTAATTTTATCCAGGCAGAAGGGCTTCCTGGTGAAGTATACGGGTTTTTTTATAGTACCTCTGAATCTACAAAAACATTGTACATCACGAGGCAAGATGTACCCAACGTGGAGATGATACCTGATGTAGCCGATTGGAATGATTCCTGTTTATCATTGTTTCCTTTTGGATCGACCGAAAAGCCAACCTTCTGGGTAGAATGAAGTTATCTCATCTCTATTTTGCAGGTTGTTTATTTGGATGATATAGTTCAATATCTTTGAAATTATTTCTTAAGACAACATAATAAAATGAGGCGATATTGGAGACTATCCATTCTTATAATTTTAGCCACAGCAGCGTGTGTTGATCGCATCGAATTCAATACGGGTGAAGAGGGAGATTATTCAATAGTAGTGAATGGTTTTATTTCTGATCAACCAGGGCCTTATGAAGTCAACATCACGAAGTCATTTGATATCCAATCAAAGTTGACCGTTAAAACGCCTATCTCTGTAAAAAGCCTTGTCATCTCAGATAATACCGGCACACGAGAAAAACTATCGAGCGTTGCACAGGGTGTATATCGAACTTCTACTAACGGAATACAGGGAATTGTGGGCAGGGCTTACAAACTGAACGTTGAACTTCTCGATGGGCGTGTGTATGAATCGATACCCGATACACTCACTTCCTCAGGCACAGTGGATAGTGTTTATTACCAACAAATAACCTACAAAAATGGAGAAGGTATAACCAAACCTGGATTCGATATTTACTTTAACTCCTCCCTGGGCAGCAACGATAATTTCCACTATCTATGGAAATTCAAAGGCACCTATCAAATTGAGACTAACCCCGAGTTATATGATACTTTATGTGTTGAGGCCAGGTGCCCAAAACCCAAACCCTGTAGTGGATATCGGACTGATGGAACAGGTGAATTATTACAAATAGGTCCGTGTGAATGCTGCACGTGTTGGGTCAATTTTTTTAATGATAAAATCATTATCAGCGACAATGAATTTATCGAAGCTGATCAATTCACTGGGATCAAAGCGGCATTAGTGCCTATCAATCAATGGACATTCATGCATAAAGTGCATGCCGAAGTTCAGCAATATAGTTTATCATCACGAGCGTTTGCCTTTTGGAAAGCGATAAAGGATCAAAAAGAAGCACTCACTAGTTTATTTCAACCAATCGCAGGAAAGGTGCCTGGAAATTTTTTCCAAACCAGTGGAAAAGCTGGCCCGATTGAAGGGCTATTCTATGCTACGTCCATTAGTAGTAAGGCTATCTTTATAACCCCGTTCGATGTATATCCTCAAAACTTGATTCCTCCCCAAAACGTACCTTATATAAACGATTGTCGTACAGCCTTTCCTTACTCTTACATCGAGAGACCAATCTTCTGGGAATAATCTTCATTAGGATTACCCTATTGATATCAGTTACTTATTGTCACCAAAAATATCCTTACTCCAGCCACGGAACTCGTAGTACCTAGATTTCGGTTCGCCAGTCCATCCGTTTATTCCTTTTTTAGGAAGCAAGATTCCGTGAACATAGATGAGGGGAATTAACCACAATCCCATCACTGCGAAAGCAACACTTCTTCCAAAGTAGATCGAAAGCAAAACCATCAAAATAATGCCGCTGATTGCTTTTAATAACTTTCTCAGCTTGGGTGATCGTTCTTCAAAATGACCGAAAAAAATATGTCCTAATAATAAAAACAAGCTGGTGGCAGCCACTTCTACCCATAATGAATCAGTATCCCACATGGCAAGAATGTTTTAGTCGTTTCAAAAGTAGATTATTTTTTAGTCTCATCTAAATATTTGTTTAGTTAATTCTAATTATATAAGTTTGCTTATCTAAAAAAATGAAATTACCATTCCTGTTACTTCTTTTGCTTTCAGTCCATGCGATATGGGCCCAAACGGGTATCGTTTCAGGAACGGTGAGCCATCAGGGAAAGCCGGTTGAATTCATGAATGTCCTGTTGACTGGCACACACCTTGGCGCCACTACAATGGAAAGTGGAAAATTTATAATCAGTTCCGTACCAGCAGGAATCTATGAGATAAAAATCTCTGGCATAGGCTACCAGGCTAAATCACTTACCACTGTTGTCAAGTCAAATGAAACACTAAAACTGGAGATAGATTTAAAGGAAGATGTTTCTCAACTCCGGGAGGTGGTGATTACGGGCACAATGAAGGAAGTTACTAAAATGGACTCGCCCATTCCCATTGAAGTATATGCTCCATCCTTCTTCATGAAAAATCAGACCCCGAATATTTTTGAATCCCTCTCTATGGTAAATGGCGTGCAGCCGCAAATTAATTGTAACGTGTGCAATACCGGTGACATTCACATCAATGGCCTGGAAGGACCTTATACCATGATTCTGATAGATGGCATGCCCATCGTCAGCAGTTTATCTACGGTATATGGACTTGCCGGTATTCCAAACAGTTTAGTCAAGCGCATGGAAATTGTGAAGGGACCCGCATCAACACTTTAT
Organism: Cyclobacteriaceae bacterium; assembly: GCA_043774805.1. Lineage (GTDB taxonomy): Bacteria > Bacteroidota > Bacteroidia > Cytophagales > Cyclobacteriaceae > ELB16-189. Next base: position 14,688 of record JAYVTB010000023.1, read on the forward strand.
GGATCAGAGGCAGTTGGTGGCGTAATCAACATTATCACGAAAGAGCCTTTTTCAGTTCCGGCATTTAAAGCCGATGTCTTTGCCACATCGGTAGGCGAATACAATGCCGATGTCGCCACTGGTTTCAAAGTAGGCAAAACCTCAAGCCTGCTCGGAGTAAATTATTTTAATTATGATCAGATACGCGACATCAATGAAGATAACTTTACGGATGTCACACTTCAAAAAAGAATTTCCCTTTTTAATAAATGGAGCCTGCACAGAAAATCAGGTAAGAATTTTTCTCTGGCCGGAAGATACATCCATGAAAACCGATGGGGTGGTGAATTGCAATGGAATTCATCTCTGCGTGGAAGTAATCAGATCTATGGTGAATCCATTTACACGGATCGCGTGGAGTTCATCGGTAGCTACCAGTTTAATACATCATCTCCGCTTCATGTAGACTATTCGTATAACTATCACCGGCAGGATTCCTACTACGGCACAGTTAAATTTCTGGCTAATCAACAAATTGCTTTCACTCAGGTGCGATGGAATAAAAAATTTGGAAAGCATGATCTGCTTGGTGGAATCCCGCTTCGCTATGTAAAATATGATGATAATACAGTTGGAACTTCCACCTTACAGGGTGGCAATGCACCCACCATTACATTTCTTCCTGGCATCTTTATACAAGATGACATACAACTCTCAGAAAAATTCTCAACACTGGCAGGGCTGCGTTTTGATCAACACAACGTGCACGGCAGCATCTGGACTCCACGACTGAGTTTCAAATTTTCGCCCGATAAAAACAACACGCTTCGTTTAACCAGCGGCAGTGGTTATCGCGTTGTCAATTTGTTTACCGAAGATCATGCGGCCCTCACCGGTTCCCGGCAGGTGGAAATATTGAATGATCTGAAACCAGAAAAATCCTGGAACCTGAATCTTAACTATGCCCACAATATTTTATTGAAGGATGGCTTTATTAACCTGGATGCAAGTATGTTCTACACGTATTTCACCAATAAAATTGTGGGCGACTTTCTCACTGATCCCAACAAAATTATTTATGATAACCTGGACGGTCACGCCATTTCAAAAGGGCTAACGCTAAATGCGGATGCATCATTTTCAAATGGACTAAAAGTGATTTCCGGTGTAACCCTCATGGATGTATATCAGATTCAGAAACAAAATGATCAGGAGAAAAAGATACCACAACTTCATGCCCCTCGTTTTTCAGGAACGTTTACGATCAGTCAAACTATCACCTCCGCAAAAATCGAGATTGATTTAACCGGAAAGATTATGGGTCCAATGCATCTTCCCGTTGTTGCCAATGATTACCGACCATCGATGTCGCCCTGGTTTGGAATTATCAATCTCCAGGTCACCAAAACCATCAACTCACAACTCGAAATATATGCAGCAGTAAAAAATCTATTAAACTTCATTCCAGACGATCCCTTTCTCAGGCCGTTTGATCCGTTTGATAAATACATTTCAGAAAATAATCCGAACGGTTATACCTTCGATACCTCTTACAATTTTGCACCGATGCAGGGGGCCAAGGGATTGCTGGGATTGAGGTGGACGATTCAGTAAATATGCTTTTTTGGCAATAATGCGGTGATTAAACAACCTATTCTCCGCATTATGCGCGGTGAATAGGTTGTGAATGCGGAGAATAATGCCTTTATTTACCGCATATTATGCGGAGAATAACTCAATATATCCATCAGATTCCGAAGTGGCCAGCCTTTCACTGGAACGATAAACTAGTTTTGGAGCCATTGGCCATGGTTCGCCATAACCAGGGGAAATTAATCGGTCGCATGGAGTCTATGGGTTTTCGCTTGCGCGAAAATGCTTCATTACAAACCCTCACCATGGAGATCGTAAAGTCGAGCGAAATTGAAGGCGAAGTATTGCCACAAGATCAGGTGCGCTCTTCTCTTGCGCGAAAACTTGGAATCGATGCGGTTGGTCTTATACCTTCCGATAGACATGTAGATGGCATCGTTGAATTAATGCTGAATGCAACGCTGCATTATGATCAACCCCTTTCCGCAGAGCGATTGTTTGAATGGCATTCATTACTTTTTCCCACAGGTAAAAGTGGGATGTATAAAATCACCGTTGGAAACTGGCGCACGGATGAACAAGGTCCCATGCAGGTAGTCTCTGGAGCCATGGGCCGCGAACGAATACATTATGAAGCGCCCGGAGCTGCCCGATTGAATACTGAGATGAATTTATTTCTTACGTGGTTTAATACGGTGCATCAAATTGATCCTGTGCTGAAAGCAGCGGTTGCCCACTTCTGGTTTGTAACCATACACCCGTTCGATGATGGCAACGGAAGAATAGCGCGAGCGATAACCGATATGCAGTTAGCGCGCTCCGATGGCAGCGTTCAACGATTCTATAGCATGTCGGCACAAATAAGAAAAGAGCGCAATGAGTATTATGATATTCTGGAAAAATCACAAAGCGCTACGTTAGACATCACTAACTGGATACAGTGGTTCATTGCCTGTCTTGATCGATCCATCATGGCAACAGAAGAACAACTTACTGGGGTTTTAAGTAAAGCAAAGTTTTGGGAACAACACAACACCAAACTGCTTAACGATAGGCAACAAACCATGCTCAATAAACTGTTGGATGGTTTCGATGGAAAACTAACCACCGGCAAATGGAGTAAGATCACCAGGTGCTCGCCCGACACTGCCCTGCGCGATATTCAATTTCTGATGGAACAAAATATTTTAGAAAAGGAAGATGGTGGTGGGCGTAGTACCAGTTATAGAATAAAAAAGGTTAACTGAAATCGGTGAGTAATTTTTTTTGCCACTGATTCCCAGATTGTTTCTGAATTTAATCATTGAATCTGTGGCTCCTTTTTATTATTCAATGGCTAACAGTCAAATCAATTTCTGAACCAACTCCGCTTCCTCCAAAATAAAAATTTCATTACGGCACGAGTTCTAGAATAAGGTTTAACTAAAATTGGGTGGGTAAATTTTGTTGCCACTGATTCACAGATTGTTTCTGATTTTAATCAGTGAATCTGTGGCTCCTTTTTCTTATTCAAAGGCTAACTGTCAAATCTATTTCTGAACCAACACCCGCTTCCTCCAGAATAAAATTTCATTACGGCACGAGTTATAGAGTAAGGTTTAACTAAAATCGGGTGGGTAAATTTTTCTGCCACTGATTCACAGATTATATCTGATTTTAATCAGTGAATCTGTGGCTCTTCATTTTGGTCTTGGAAATGCACATGGAGAATCTGAATATCTTCATGCTGGCTTACCAACGGCTCAGGAAAATTTAATAACTTCACATCATTGAATCCAATGCAAATGAGAAAATACCTGATCATTTATGAAAAAGGAACAAATGGCTACAGTGCTTATGTGCCTGACTTACCCGGTTGCACCTCGGCAGGGGCCACTAAAAAGGAGGTTTCGGAAAATATTGTTGAGGCCATCCAGCTTCATATTGAAGTGATGAAAGAATCGGGATACGAAATCCCCGAAGCAAACTCAGAATCGGAGATGTTAGTTTTGACCTGAGCACTGAATGAAGTATAAGGATGTGGTCAAGCTAATTGAAGGCGATGGATGGGTTCAGGTGCGTCAACGTGGAAGTCATCGGGCCATAAACATGAAAAAAAGTCTGGCATTGTTACAATTGCCTATCATCGGCTTTCGGATGAAGTACCCAGAGGAACACTTGCCAGCATTTTCAGACAATCTGGGTTAAAATAGAAGAGAAGTAATTGACACGTACCTCATCATTTGCTTGTGTAATGCTTGCCATCTCAAGCGAGATAACTAGCCAATACCAAATCAAATCATCACTGATTGAATTTTATTTAACCAGCACCGCTTCTTCCAGAATAAAATTTTATTACTGCACGAGTTATAGAATAAGGTTTAACAAAAATCGGTGGTAAATTTTTTGTTACAGATTATTTCTGACTTTAATCAGTGAATCTGTGGCTCTTCATTTCTGCTGCGAAAACTCTAATCAACGCGGATTGCTAAAATAAAATTAGACTAATCCTTTCCATTATCTCCTTAAAACCCCTATACTTCAAATTGGTTGAGATTGAAAAATCTGAAAATCTAACATTTTGGACAAGTCACAAAAGCATTTTTGGATAGAAAATAACAGTAAAACAATCCTAAACCCGATCATTATGAAAACCAGCGATGACTCTGATGAAAAAAAACAAGAACCACAACAAACCGGACACGAGGAGCCAAAAGAACAAAAGCCAATTCAACAACCGAGAGTTCATGGCCCCATGCAACAAAGGGTGTTTGAGAAAATGGGATTAGGTTGAGAGTGTCGAAACCTAATTCTGAATCCGGAAATCAAAACTAAAGAACATGGATTAACCATTTAATAATTATGACGAACAAAGAATTTTCAGAATTAAGGGAACAAACATTTAAGGACTGTTCTAAAATCAGTTTAGCAAAAGGTGCCATTATACCAATGGTTCACAAGATGTACTCGCAAACTTTAAGGAAGCCGGAAAAGGTATTGAGGCTCATCCTATGGACGTGTGCTGGATATTCATGAATAAACACTACCAGGCCATTACAAACTACGTAAGAACGAAAGGACAAAATGAAAGTGAGCCGATAAGTGAAAGGATAAAAGACCTTATTAATTACCTGGTATTACTCCAAGGCTTGATTAAAGAGAATGAAACAAAATAGAAAGCCCGTATGCGGATTGCTAAGTATAAAGTAAGATCAATCCTTTCTATTATAGCTTTAAACTCATTGTCGACAAGTCACTAGATGCTTTGAAAATAAAATGAAGCAGTAAATCAACTATAACTCCGATCATTATGAAAACCAGTGATGACTCTGATGAGAAAGAACAAAAAGGAATAGAACAAGCAGGAAACGAGAAGCCAGAAGAGCAAAAGCGAATTCAACAACCAAACGTGCATGGCCCCATGCAGCAAAGGGTCTTTGAAAAAATGGGGATTACGTTAAAGGCACCAAAAAGGAACCCAACAAATGAAGTTATTGAAACGAATGACTTAGAATTCAAAGAAAGTAACCGATTCAGTTTCACAATATTCAACCGTTACAAGAGACTCATTTATGCTCTGACGATAATTGCACTCTATCCAATATGGAGTTATTTCAATAAAGGACAGAATCCAATTGAATATTATACTCAGGAGTTAGCTAATAAAGATTTTTTCACCAAGGTTCTTTCAGTATTAGGTGAAGTAATTCTTATGATATTCCTTTTGCCTGGAGCTTTAATGATAGTTCTAGTCCCATTTTTCATTTTTCAAGCTGTTCAAATATTTTGGAACGAGACTAAAAGTCTATGGTGGGCTAAGCGACTATTATATACTATGCTGTCATTAGCATTCATACTTTTCTTCCTATTTATTCTTTGGATGGGAATATTTAACACTGCTTCATAACAATTGATAACGATTCTAGCACTTTAAAGGCAAAGGAATGGCAAATCTCGAAAAACCCACTAAACCCATACTTGCAGAGTTTAATTTAACGGAAGAACAAGTCTCTGTACTACAAAAATTTAAAGATAACTGTGAAAAAAAAGCCAAGAATATCTTAAGAATTGCATTCGGTCTCCTTGTTATTCCTGGCACCCTATTAGTAATTGCTAACCAATTGCATAAGGGATTAATAGCTCCTGCAATCATTGGTTCGGCTATTGTTAGTTGGGGCATTATTCCCTCTGTTTTGACAAAACTCAAACTTAAAGATTTTATTTTTGAAAAAACAAAAACGCTTATCATTAGAGATTATCAGGAAAAGAATTTGAGATTTTCATCAGCAATGGCCGAGTACAAAAATAAAAACCATTTCTTTGAAAGAGTATTGAGACGATCAACATGGAATTATTGGCTAGCTCTTAATCCAACAGAATTTGAAGAAGCCGTGGCAGATCTCTTTTTAGACAGAGGATTTGAAGTCTATACTACACCAACTACAGGAGACCATGGGGTTGACCTATTTCTTAAGAAGGATGGAAATACATCTATTGTTCAATGTAAAACTTACAAAAAAGTACTTGGGCCAAATGCCGCACGTGACCTTTATGGGACAATGGTTTCCCAAGCAGCTAAAGAAGCATTCTTAGCTGCCCCGGGTGGTTTTTCTGCAGCAACAAAAGAATTCTGCAAAGATAAGCCGATACAACTATTGGACTTAGATGAATTAACTAAAATGTCATATGAATACGAAAATTACATTCCACATTGGATTGATTCAGCTAAATCAATGGATGATATCATCAAGGGCCTAAATAAAAATGTTCTTGGTAAACCATGTAGGCGAAGTCAGCGATAGAACCTGCAAGTAAAAATCAAATTACTTTGATTTGTTCATAATTACTTATTGCTTCTTCTTTTGTTGTACCTATTCCTATTCCATCTACGTCATAAACGCTAATGCTACCTACCTCACCGCTTTTCAAATGCTCAATCTCTATAGTGCTCTGCTTAAAGTCAATCTTAATAAGTCGATATAATTTAGTAAATCTTAATTGCGGAGAAGAGCTTACATAATATTCCGCCCCAATGCTTAAATCCGATAATTTATAAATCATATGCTCTTATTAGTTGAAATTAGAAATACCTCTTTTATTCGTAGTAAATAAATACTCTTGATATGGAGCATAGAATTCAATCATCACCTGTTTATCAGATTGTACACTAGCTTTTAAACTTTCAAAATCCCTATAGTCCTCCTCCGAAAAATTTGCTTTTAATGAACTAAATACATAAAATGCATTTTTAATTTGATACTCCGGGTCGTTGGTAAACCACTGCATTATCCGATTCTCTGAATCATTATACATTTTTTTGATCCATACATCCCCGAGTGAATAGAATTCAGAATCAAGTTTTAATAAATCGAATTCAGTATTTGAGTCATTAAAAAGCTTACTCATAATATCCTTTCGCATAAATAGAATAATTAACTCAAGCCATTCTTCAAAAGTTTTTATCCCATCTTTATGAAAGCAAAAAACTGGCACATTTTGTTCTGAACTAAGTGCCATCAGGCAATAATTATCTTGACCACTAAAAGGTACCGCATAAAAATGAAACATCGTTACTGAATAGGGGTACAATCATGAAACGTATACTAGATTCCTTCCTTGGGTTAGGTTAACACCAAACCTAGGTCTTAATTGCTCAATTTTGTTCTTCATATATTCTATTATTTACAGCTAACCTAGCATAACACAGGCCACTGTCGAAAAAACAAATTGACTTGTTTTTTCAGTCAATAAGACGTGACAGATAGTCTGAACATGACAGAACCGGATTGAATTGAAGGGTAAAACGAGTCTGAAGAAAATACTAACCGTTGAAGCGGAGAGTTACAGATTATCTACCGGTCAGGATTGAGTTGAATGAAAGGCTTGAAAAATATGAAAAGGGCGAGATAAAATTCAACTCCTGGGAAGCAACGAAGGCAAACATAAGGAAGCGATGAAGATTATTCTGACAGGTTCAAACTTTTGCCACTGATTCACAGATTATTTCTGATTCTAATCAGTTCAGTGAATCTGTGGCTCCTTATATCAATCAAAAACGCTTACTGCAAATCCTATTTCTGAACCAGCACCGCTTCCTCCAAAATAAAATTTCCATGTTCTAAATCAGCATCATTAAGTTTTAACTTTCCTTTCACGCGTATGTATTGATCCGGTTCAAACTTGCCGGGATTCACCTTAAAAAATACTTCGGCTATGGATTCCGGTCCGGCACCTCCGCAAAAGAAACACTGACTGTAAGGAAATTTAGATAAGATGATATAAGTATTACCTTCTACATCAATCGGCAAATAATAACCTTCGAGACTAAATTCTTTCCCTACCATGCTTTTCAGTTCTGGAGGGAATGTAGGATATAAAAAATACTCACCGGCTTTGTCGTTGTATTTCGCATCAAACTTGGTTTTAGCAAAAGACAGCCAGCCATCGGTTTGGGCAGAAGCTGCAATCGCAAATAATATGAGTACAGAAAAAGTAAATCTAAATTTCATGCTCCAACTTTTTAAATAAATTTTCGGGTGTTATTACCGGCAATGCTCTGTCCACTGACCTGAAATCTTTTATATTATTGGTAACAAAATAATTCAGGTCGGGTTGGTTACGTGCCGTAAAATATTGAAAGGCATCTTCGAGGTCAGTAAACCGTGAAGCATAAGCTGCATATAGATTTTCTGAGGTAGTGCTGATTAAAGACACCAGCATTGAATAGTTTTCTTTCATTTTTCGATAATTTCTATTACCACTCTTTTGCAAGAAATAAGCCAGCGTATAAAAAGAGGCCGTGGAGGCATAGGCCTCAAAAGCATTCTTCTCACACAACTGAATTAATTTGGAGGAATGTTTATTTCTGTCATAAAATGATCCATGAAAATATTGGTATCAAGAAAAAGAGCGATTTCGATACTACTTGCCATATTTATCAGTATACATCAAATCACGGAGTTCTTTATAGGGAAGATCAGGAAGCTTACCCTTAAGAATGCCCCTCAACGAATCTGAAATTGGAGTCTCCATTTCATTAACCTTATACTTCTTTCGCAAGAAAGATTCAACCAATGCGGAAAGAGCGACTTTATCTTTCTTAGCTGCTTTTTTTGCCTTCGCTAAAACCTTCGTGTCGATACTTAACGTCAACTTAGTTTTCATACGTGCAATTTTACTCAAATACGTATAGATTTTCAAATTAGTTCCTATCCTGCTAACACTTTATGTATATCGGTGCGATAAGCCTGAAATGCCGGAATGAGTGAACAAATAATGCCCAATACAATACTGCCTGTAAGCAAATAAACTTCCTCTTGATAAAAGATCATTGCCGAAATACCGGTCGTCTGACTTTCCTCCACCAGCACCGTAAACAAATAAAGCACACCATGACCTAATGCCAGGCCGATGATGCTTCCGAAGAACGTCAACGTGGTGCCTTCCATTAGCGTAGCAACAAATAATTTTGATTTGCTCGCTCCCATCGAGCGCATAATAGCAAGATCATACTGACGCTCTTTCAAAGAATTATACAGGGCAATGAAAATACTCAAAGCCGAAATAAAGATAAGCACATAGGCAAATCCCGTCATTGCCTCCACACCAACACCCAGAATAGAAAACAATCGAGCGGCTTCGAAAGAAGGTGATGCTGCCTGCATGCTACTCTGGCCATTAATATATCGCGGTAACTGCAACGCGGCAATAGGATTTCTGTATTTGATTAAAAGTGAAGTAATCTCCTTTGTTGAATCATTTGCCTCCGCAGACGGAACCAATAGTGAAGGATTCCGGACAGTATCGCTTGCTTCCTTTTCTTCACTATGTTCATTGTGTACGCTCCAGATACTGGAAACATTGGTGAGAATCAGATTATCGATTACGCTATTTGTCTTTTTTAAAATACCCTTCACCACAAATGGATGAGCATCATGGGTGCTCCCTTCTTTTGTTAAACCGTGCGAACTTTCAAACGTATCGCCAGCATGGAGTTTGAGAAGTTCTGCTGCAGTGGCGCCTGCAACCACTTCCATATCATCTTTCCACCAAACACCAGTAGCCAATTCCGCTTTATATAAATCAGTGTATAGCCGGTTGGTACCAACAATTCTGAAATTCTGATAACTATCACCCAAGGCAAGTGGAACAGCACTTTTCACCAATCGATGTTTAGCCAATCGATCAGCTTCATATAATTTGATATTGCCCGTAGGAAAATCGATATGAAAAACATTACAGAGAATTAATTGTAGCGGACTTCCTTTCGCACCAACCACCAAATCAATGCCCTTTGTATTATCTGAGATTTTCTCTTTTAGCTGATTGGTGAATAAAAGGAGAATAGTAATAACCGCAATACCTAAGGCCAACAATACAATATTGAGCAACGTATTAAGCGGCTTAGCCTTCAGGTAACTGACAACGAGTGATAGAAGATTCATCAGAGTTGGATCAGGTTTCTAATTTTATTCTTCAAGCGTTGGTCATGGGTGGCAATGATGAGTGTAGCTTTATTTTGATCAGCTACCGACAAGAGCAGATCACTCACACGATCACAATTTTTATCATCCAATGAGGAAGTGGGTTCATCCGCCAGAATTACCGAAGGCTTGTTCAATATCGCCCGTGCAATGGCTACGCGTTGGGCCTGTCCAAGGCTTAACTCGCGAATGGCTGCCTGTTTTTTTTCGCCAATGCCTAACTGATTCAGCACCTGCTCTACTCGTTCTTTGTCTTGTTTTAATCCGGCCAGAAAGGGCGCCATCAATAAATTCTTTTCAACAGAAAGCGAACTGATCAAATGGTTGCGTTGAAAAATGAATCCATAATGTTGTCCGCGAAAGCGATCCAACGCTGCCTCAGAAAGCTGTGTGATATCTGTTCCGTTAATATCAATACTTCCTTGTTGCGACTTCAATATTCCACCCAGCAAATGAAGAAGTGTCGTTTTTCCACTCCCTGATTCGCCAAGCAAAAGAAATTGTTCTCCCGACTTCATCGTCAAATCCGGAAACGATATCGAGGCAGCGCCTTTATAACGATAAGATAAATTCAAACTGGCTATCATTGGATTACTTACACCTTGAAAGGGTAAACGGTCAGGCTTTAATCACCTGACCGTTCAAAGTTAATTTTAATTCGGATTCTTATTTCTTGATTGGCTCGTAATCTTTAAATGGCGAAAGGGTTACTTTTTCCATCATTGATCGATAGACCGGCCATGGGGTTGAATAAAAGTTGTTAACCTTCCTTATCAATGCATTCATTTTATCCTCAGCTTGTTGGTAGACTCTCTTGTCCGTTTCACTAATAGGATCATTTGATCTGGAAATATATCCTCTCGCAGTTTGAACATAAGACACCGGTGTTGGATCTGGCGACCGAACAATTCCTTGTCGTTTATCTACTTTTCCAAGGATAAAGTCAAATAGGGCATTGATAGAATCTTTCATCGCCATCGTCTTGTCTGTAGCTTCTTTCAAATCAGTTCGTTTTAAATCTTTTATCTTCTTTTCAAATTCCTCCACAATATCCAATGATTCACGAAGTCGATCCGTAGCTTGAGTAGCCGCAGCTGTCATCTTCTGAAGATCTTTCAACATCGCATAACGTTGCTCTATAATTGCCTGAGGAACATTCAGACGAGGATCTGACTTCACATTAATGGTAGTAGAATCTTTCATGTTGCCATAAGTCAATCGAAGTTTATAGGTGCCCGGGAGCACTGAGGCTCCACCAAAGCGGCCAAAGCCTCTTCCTTGTCCTTCACGAGCTCGCTCACGAGCGGGGTTGCGTTCTCCTTTTTCATCTAATGCCCAACTCATTCTATGAATGCCATTTTCCTCTGGAGCTTTTTGGGTAATTGTATTCACTATTTGTCCTGCCGCGTCAAACACTTCCAGTTTCATTGAATCATATTTAATTTTTGATTCTGTCTTTTTCTCTTCTACGGGCTTTATTTCCGGCTTAGGGTCGGCTTTTTTCCCTGCAGATTTTTTCGTCTCAGTTTTTGCATCGGCTGCTGGTTCCTTTTTCTCCTCTGGCTTATTTATGACATAAGAAATCATAGCGCCACTCGGTTTGTTTTCTCCTTTAAACATGGCATTACCCGGAAAGAGAATACCGGCTGGATCCTGATAGGTAACTTGATAAGCATCGGGTGGTGTGAACACATGAATCGTTTTGGCGAGGAGCTGTGTATTTTGTTTAGCCAACTCACGCAGAGGACGAATATCATCCAACACATAAATAGCACGACCGAATGTTCCAATCACCAGGTCATGTTCGCGAGGGTGTATGACCAAATCCATCACAGGCACACCGGCAGGAAATTCATTGGTCCATTTGGTATACGTCTTTCCTTCATCAATACTGACAAACAATCCATTCTCAGCACCAACAAAAAGTAGTTTGGGCTCGATAGGATCCTGCGCTACAGATAATGTATAATTGTTTTCTCCCAACAGTGCGGGTGAAGCAACACTTTCCCAGGTTTGACCATAATCTCGTGAGCGGAATAAATACGGCTTGTAATCAAACAGTCGGTAATTATTGACAACTACATACACTTCGCCCGCCTTAAAAGTGGAAGCTTTGATTTGTGGAATCCATGCCCCCTTAGGAAGTCCTGTAATTTTAGCGGTTACATCACTCCATGTTTTGCCGCCATCACGGGTTAGTTGAACTTTGCCATCATCGGTGCCTACCCAAAGTAATCCTCTTTCTATCGGGCTTGGCGCGATTGCAAGAATAGTACAATGATTTTCTGCTCCAGTTGCATCCATGGTGAGCCCTCCACTTTCATGCTGCTTTTGTTTTGATGGATCGTTGGTGGTCAGATCAGGAGAAATGATTTCCCAGGTATCTCCTTTGTTGCTTGACTTATGCACAAACTGACTTCCATAATAAATCGTGGAGTTATCAAACGGATCCTGTGCTAATGCAGAGTTCCAGTTCCAGCGCACTTTTACATTGGCATCGGGATGAGTTGGTCTAATTGTTTTTATATAACCTGTCTGTCGGTCATATCGGCCTAAACTTCCTTGTTGCGACATCGCATAACCGAAGCGGCTGTTATCCGGATCAGGTGCTACATCAAAGCCATCGCCAAACATCACCGGCTGCCAGTAACTATTTCTGATGCCATCATCGCGCCACATGTAACCAGGACCGGCCCATGATCCATTGTCTTGCAAGCCACCATAAACATTGTATGGATGCTCCATATCAACATTAATGTGATAGAATTGCCCGACCGGAATATTGTCGATAAAATGCCAGGTCTTACCCATGTCGCGCGAGATGTTTAATCCACCATCATTTCCTTCGATGATGAGCGATGGATCCTCGGGATGAATCCACCATGCATGGTGATCCGGATGAACGCCCGCGTAGGGTAACAATATTTTGAATGATTTCCCTCCGTCTTCGCTGATGTTTACTTCAGAGAAAATAGTATAGAGACGATTTTCGTTTTTGCTATCCACATGAATCTCGCAATAGTAGAAAGGACGATCGCCAATTTCACTCATCTTATCATTGATCATCTGCCATTTTTGGCCACCATCGTCAGAGCGATAGAGCGCATTCTTTTTACTTTCTATCCAGGCATATACTATTTCAGGTTTGCTCGATGCAATCGCCAAACCAATTCTTCCTAATTCACCTTCAGGCAACCCTTCTTTTGTTGTTACCTTCTTCCAGCTTTCACCGCCATCAACAGTCATATGTAAACCTGATCCCGGCCCACCGGAGTTAAAAGTCCACGGCTCCCTGCGGTGTTGCCACATCGAAGCAAATAATTTGTTGGGATTGGATGGATCAATGATCAGATCAGCACATCCGGTTTTATTGTCTACAAAAAGAATATGCTTCCAGGTGGTTCCACCATCTGTAGTTTTATAAACACCACGCTCGGGATGTTCACCCCAGGGAGAACCAATTGCTCCCACATAGACAGTATTGGGATTTTTTGGATCGATCACAATGCGATGAATGTGTCTTGTTTTTTCAAGCCCCATCAGTTTCCAGGTCTTTCCTGCATCAAGGCTTTTGTAAATTCCATAACCACCATTCAAACTATTGCGTGGATTTCCTTCTCCGGTGCCTACCCAAACCACAGAGGGATTATCTTGTTGAATGGCAATGGAACCAATGGCGAGAGTTGCCTCTTTATCAAAAATGGGTTCCCAGCTAATTCCGGCACTGGTTGTTTTCCAGACACCACCTGAGGCAGCCCCTGCATAAATAATATCGGGATTAGTAACCACTGCATCAATGGCGGTAATGCGACCGCTCATGCCTGCTGGGCCAATGCTGCGAGGCTTCATGCCTTTCAGCTTTTCCATATCGAGCTTTTGGGCCTTTGCAAAAACAGCAACAACTGTGAACAGAATTATAAATCGAAAGGATATTCTCATAAATTAAATTTAATAGGCTGTAAGATACTGGTTGACTCAATCCAAACGCAACGGATGGTCATATCAATTCTTCTTTAAATGATAGAAAGTGAGAGAGTTATTTAAGTGGTAAATGGATAATTTAATTTAATCTATAAATACAATTTCCTTTAGGTCAAATGATCTTAAAGCTCCCTGTTTGTAAATAAGTAGTTTTCCCCATTGATTTACTCCATCAATAATTCCTTGCCACTCTCCTGTTTCATCAACAAACTTTCTGGACTCACCTTTCCCATATAATGAATTCAAATAATCATTTCTCAGGTCATCAATTTTACCTGATCGAAGCTGGAGATATCGTTGCTCCAGAAATTCCATTAATAAAGAAAGCTCTTCAGTCAATATAAAATCACGGCCCAGGATCTCTTTCATTGAGGTGGCGGTTTTCATTGTAAGGGAATCCTGATTTACATTGAGTCCAATTCCGACCACGCTATATTGGATGACATCCCCGGCCAGGGAGTTTTCAATCAAAATACCGCTCAATTTTTTATCATCGATTAAGATGTCGTTTGGCCATTTGATCTTTACAGGCCTCTTAACGCGCTGGGTAAGGAAATCGCGAAGCGCCAGAGAAATAGTCATGGTAAGATTGAATTGATCGACTGGCTTCAAGAAGACTGGCTTCAAAATAAGAGAGAAAGTGAGGTTCTTATGCGGCTCAGAAAACCATTCATTTCCCCGTTGTCCACGTCCTCTCGTCTGATTATCAGTTACAATCATGGTGCCCTCCACCGCGGAAGTTCGTTGGCAAAGTTCGTATGCAATAGTATTGGTGGAGTGACATTCTGGCACATAAACCAGATTCTTACCCATGAAAAGCGTGTTGGTAGGGATTTTATACAAGGTATTTTGGTTAGCTTTGCAAATTGTTCAAATTAAAAAACCGAAAATAGTTAATGCCGAAAAAAAAGAAGGGGTCTGATTCAGAAAAACTCAGCAAAGCCGTTGTTAAAGGCATGCAGGAAAAAAAAGCTTCGGATATTGTAGTGATGGATTTAAGGGAAGTTAAAAATGCAGTTGCAGATTTCTTCGTGATTTGTTCTGGTAATTCCGATAAACAGCTGGAAGCCATCAGTGATTCAATAGATGAAGAAGTCTACAAAGCGTTAAAAGAAAAACCCTGGCACATGGAAGGTAAAAACAATAAAGAGTGGATGATTCTCGACTATATCAGTGTAGTGGCCCATGTTTTCAGGAAAGACCGCAGACAATTCTACTCATTAGAAAAGCTGTGGGGTGATGCTGAAATCACTGAAATTGAGGATTAAGAACTTAAATATGTTAAAGACGTTATTGAATTGTAATTTTTAAAGTAATGGCAGACAAGGAAAAAGAAAAGAAGATAATAGCTCCCAAGATACCCAGACCTAATTACCAGATGTGGGTTATTCTGGTTTTAGTAGCGGTTATTTTGGGTATCAGTTACTTAAACCGCAGCGGTGAACTGGTGGAAATTCAAAGCAGTCGCTTTGAAGACATGGTGCAGGCGCGAGATATAAAACGACTAGTGCTCATTAAAAATGAAGAACTAGTAGAAATCACCCTCAAGCCCGAAGCGCTCCAAAACGCTAAATACAAACAGGAAATTGAGAGAAACAGTCCGTTGGGTGTAAAGCCAAATGGCCCGCATTACAAATATAAAATTGGCTCGATTGATAAATTCTATGAACAATACGAATCGATCGTCAAGAATATTTCACGCGACCAGCGAATAGATCTTCAGGTAGAAGATCGTCAGGATTACACTAACATGTTCTTTAACATTGGCTTTCTGGTATTGCTCGTATTTGGTTTCTGGATGTTGATGCGCAGAATGACGGGAGGCGGAGGCCCTGGTGGACAGATATTTAACATCGGAAAATCAAAGGCAGCGCTCTTTGATGCTGAAAACAAAGTACGTATTACGTTTGCTGATGTAGCCGGATTGGAAGAGGCGAAAGAAGAAGTGAAAGAGATTGTCGACTTCTTGAAGACGCCACAGAAGTTTACCAAACTTGGTGGAAAAATTCCTAAAGGTGCATTGCTTATCGGCCCTCCTGGAACTGGCAAGACTTTATTAGCGAAAGCGGTGGCAGGCGAAGCAGCGGTTCCTTTCTTTTCATTATCTGGTTCCGACTTTGTTGAGATGTTTGTCGGTGTGGGTGCCGCTCGTGTTCGTGACTTATTCAAGCAAGCAAAAGAGAAAGCTCCCTGTATTGTTTTCATTGATGAGATCGATGCCATCGGCCGCTCTCGCGGAAGAGGCCAAATGCCAGGTGCCAATGATGAAAGAGAAAATACATTGAACTCGTTGTTGGTAGAAATGGATGGTTTTGCAACAGACAGTGGTGTTATCATTCTTGCAGCCACTAACCGACCTGATGTATTGGATTCTGCGTTGATGCGTCCGGGTCGTTTTGACAGACAAATCAGTATCGATAAACCAGATATTTCTGGTCGTGAACAGATATTTAAAGTGCACTTAAAGCCTATCAAATTGTCGAAAGACGTTGATCCGAAAAAACTGGCCGCACAAACACCCGGTTTTGCCGGTGCAGAAATTGCCAACGTATGTAATGAAGCAGCACTGATCGCGGCACGAAGAGACAAAAGTGAAGTGGATATGCAAGACTTTCAGGATGCGGTTGATCGTGTGATTGGTGGACTTGAGAAGAAAACAAAAATTATATCACCGGAAGAAAAACGTATCGTTGCGTACCATGAAGCAGGTCATGCTGTTGCAGGCTGGTTTCTGGAGCATGCCGATCCACTCGTGAAAGTGAGCATCGTGCCTCGGGGTGTTGCTGCATTGGGTTATGCACAATATCTGCCTAAAGAGCAGTTCCTGTATCAGACAGAACAATTGCTGGATGAAATGTCGATGACCTTCGGTGGACGTGCAGCAGAAGAGATCGTGTTTGGTAAAATCTCTACCGGTGCATTGAGCGACCTTGAGCGCACTACGAAGATGGCCTATAGCATGGTAACTGTTTATGGAATGAATCCAGCCATTGGAAATCTTTCATTTTACGATTCAAAGCAAGCAGACTATGCGTTTAATAAACCCTATTCAGAAGCAACTGCTGAAAGAATTGATCAGGAGGCAAAGAAAATTATTGACCTCGCCTACGAGCGCACGAAGAAAATGCTGACGGATCATCGCGAACACCTTGAAATCATCGCGAAAGAATTGCTGGAAAAGGAGATTCTCTTTCAGAGTGATTTGGAACGACTCATTGGCAAGAGACCGTTTGCTCACCAGACTACTTATGAGAAGTTTACCAATGCAAAATTACCAGAGGTGAAAACAGAAGAAGCTTCAAATGGCGCACCGGTCGAACCGAAGAATGAAGACCCAAAAAAGGAAACGGCTGAGATCGTTCCTGATAAAGTATAGATTTAAAGATGTAAAAAACTGAAAGCCTTTCGATGTAAAAACCGGAAGGCTTTTTTCATTGATTTAGTTTTCGCGTTATTTGCAGGCCATGGTTCACCCTATTCATTTAACTGAAGGAAAGAAAATCTACTTCGCCTCCGATTTTCATCTGGGTGTTCCTGATTATGAATCTAGCCTGGCGCGTGAAAAGAGAATTGTTAAATGGTTAGACACGGTTGCTCCTGATGCACATGCCATTTATTTGCTTGGGGATATTTTCGATTTCTGGTTTGAGTACAGTCAGGCTATTCCCAGAGGCTTTATCAGGCTGCAGGGAAAACTCGCAGAATTACGCGATGCCGGTTTGTCCATCTATTTCTTCACGGGCAATCACGATATGTGGATGTTCGATTATTTTGAAAAAGAAATGGGAATTATAATCTATCGTGAGCCCCAGGTATTAGTGATCGGAAATCATAAATTATTAGTTGGTCATGGCGATGGACTTGGTCCGGGAGACACCACGTATAAATTTCTGAAGAAGTTTTTCAATAGCTCCATTTGTCAATGGTTGTTTGCACGCATTCATCCGAATCTCGGCATACGGCTTGCCAATTACTGGAGCCGGCAAAGCCGAATCAGCAATACGAAGATGGAAGAGAAATTTCAAGGTGAAGAAAATGAGTATCTCCTCACCTATTGTCGTAGCCTGGAAAAAACAAGCCATCATGACTTCTATATTTTTGGACATCGCCATTTGCCATTAGATTTAGAGGTTGGTGAAAACAGTCGCTATATCAACTTAGGAGAGTGGGTGCATTTCAATACCTATGCAGAATACGATGGCAAAGGAGTTTCCCTGAAGATATTTTCATTATGATGAGTAGAGTTATTCAACTGCGCCTCATTGTAATTTTATTTCTTTTCCTTCTTACCCAAATTGAAGGAAAGTCACAATCTCCGCTCACCAAAATAAAAGAACGGAAGACGAAAGAAATTGAAAATGTTTCGGTGGACCGACTCGGAAATTTCTTTCTCATCTACAAAAAGGGAGGAATCAGAAAATATGACCCCAACGGAAAGGTAATGGCAACCCTTTCTAAAGGTAAACCGACATTGCTTGAACCCTGGTACCATCCCAGCATTTTCATTTATGACCGGCAAACTCAAAAGTATTTTTTGTACGGTCGTTTCTTTGAAAATGTGAAGGAGCATAAACTGGCTCCTGAATTTGCGATCGAACCTTACCTCGTCTGTCCTACACATGATAATCATTTATGGATCCTGGATAAGGTTGACTATTCTTTAAAAAAGGTAAATCCACTTACTCAAGGGGTCATTAACGAGTTTACACTCAACACCGGATCAGCTGCACCCCTGTTTACTTACCTGTGCGAATATCAGAACCTGATTTTTCTTAAAGAGAAAAATGCCATCTGGATCATCAACACAATGGGGAAAGTCATTAATAAAATTGAAAGTAATCAATTAGGCAATTTTGGTTTCTTTGGCCAGGAACTCTATTACCTCGAAAAAAATAAAATTCATTTCTTCAATTTACTTACTGAAGCTCGTTATGAAATAGCGTTGGAAGGTGACGTACAATTTGCAGTGGTCACTGACGAACGCATCCTGACTGTATCCAAAAACAAAATTTCCCTATACAATTATGTTCCTGAATGAGGGAGATTCTTCTTTTAACTGTGTTCATTTTTGAACATATTTGTACGCATTAGCACAAAGAAATTATAAAAAACAGCATTTCCGGACAGATACGGTGCTGGCACAATTTTTCCTATCTATGGCTGACTTAAACTAATAACACTGTGAATGAAGGTGGCAAAATACTGATGATCGATGACGATGAAGATGTTCTTCTCGCGGCCAAAATGCTGTTGAAAAAATCGAACCACCAGGTGATTATCGAAAAAAATCCAAATAAGATTCCTTTTCTGCTCAACAACGATTCGTATGATGTGATTCTGCTGGATATGAACTTCAGCAAAGATACTACCAGCGGAAAAGAAGGTTTTGAATGGCTGAAGCAAATCAAAGAAAGAGATCCGAATGCAGTGGTCATTATGATTACTGCTTTTGGTGATGTTGAGATGGCCGTAAGAGCGCTGAAGGAAGGTGCTACTGATTTCATTTTAAAGCCCTGGCAAAATGAAAAGTTGGTTGCCACAATTAGTACTGCCATCAAACTAAAAAAATCTTATAATGAGGTTGATAAACTGCGCAAGGCAAAACAAATGCTGGAAGAACAGATTAGTCAACCCTTCCGCGATATCATTGGTCAGAGTGAAGCACTTAAAGCAGTTTTTACACTGATTGATAAGGTCGCCAAGACTGATGCCAACGTGTTGATTCTGGGAGAAAACGGAACGGGTAAAGAATTAGTCGCGCGGGCCATACATCAAAAGTCAATGCGAAAAGATGCATCGTTTGTTGCCGTTGATATGGGTGCCATCACCGAAACACTTTTTGAAAGTGAATTATTCGGTCATAAAAAAGGGTCGTTCACTGATGCGCGGGAAGATCGGCCCGGTCGCTTTGAACTGGCGAATGGCGGAACTCTCTTTCTTGATGAAATCGGGAACCTAAGCATGAATCTTCAAAGTAAATTACTGAGTGCACTACAATCGAGGCAAGTAACCCGTGTTGGCTCTAATCAGCACATTGAAGTAGACATTCGATTGATTTGCGCCACCAACATGCCATTGCACCAAATGGTGAATGAAGGAAAATTCCGGCAGGATTTATTGTATCGGATCAATACCGTTGAGATTACAATCCCTCCCCTGTGTGATCGGGTAGATGATATTCCCATGCTGGCCAATCACTTCTTAAATCATTATGCGAGAAAGTATCGAAAAGAAGTGCTCTCCATTTCACCGGAGGCGATGAATAAGTTAAAGAAATATCCATGGCCTGGAAACGTGCGCGAATTGCAGCACGCCATCGAGCGCGCATTGATCATGGCTGACTCACCCACCCTTCAGGAGAGCGATTTTCTCTTCAGCAGAAAAGGAGTAAATGAAAACATAAACGACACACTTAATCTGGATGAAGTGGAAAAGGCTGCTGTAGCAAAAGCCATACAACTTCACAATGGTAATATTTCCAAAGCAGCAGAGGAACTTGGATTAACCCGGGCATCACTCTACCGGAGGATGGAGAAATATGGGCTTTAATTGGCGCTCGCCTTTAGTAACACGCGTAGGAATACTTGTGGCTACTATTGTAGTGTTCGCTTTTATGCTTTCGGGTAGTGATCGAAACTTCCTTGTGATATTGGCCGTATTGGGTGCCATTGTTTTTCAGCTTGCCAAACTTGTTCAGATTGTTGAAACTTCTAACGCAAACATCGCTTCCTTCCTTGATTCCATCCGCTTTGATGACTTATCTCAAAGTTTCAAGACAGACAGCCATGATCCTTCTGTTCAAAAACTTCATACTGAACTTAATGAAGCGCTGGCAAAGTTGAGGACAACACGAAAAGAAAAAGATTCCGAATATCAATTCTTCAAAAATATTGTTCAACATGCCGCCATTGGGTTGCTTACTTTTAAGAAAGACGGCTCAATACAAATTATTAATAGTGCGGCTAAACGGCTACTACGGATTACAAAGGCCGACCGCCTTGATGATTTGAAGGGAGTGAGTGAACATTTGGTAGATACTTTTCAAAAATTAGAAACTGGTGGCCGCGAACTCGTGCGCATCAAGTTTGGAGATGAATCCCTTCAACTTTCTGTCTACGTGATTGAACTCACCTTGCGTGATGAAGAAGTAAAACTGGTTTCCATGAGCAACATCCAGAGTGAACTGGAAGAAAAGGAAATGGAAGCATGGCAAAACCTGGTGCGAGTACTTACTCATGAAATCATGAATTCCGTTACTCCCATTTCATCTCTGGCTGGCATTGTTGAAGAAGATCTAAAACACAGGATGGATAACCAGTCCGAAATGCCTTTGAAGAAGGAAGAGTTGGAAGACATGTATTTATCCCTTCAAACGATCAGCAAGCGAAGTGCTGGATTAATTCGTTTCGTAAAGGAATTTAGAAACCTAACTCATATCCCTAAGCCCAAACTGGCTGACGTGCGATTAAAAGAATTGCTCGAAGAGATGGCACTCCTTCACAAAAAAGAACTGGCCGACCATACCATTATTATTAATGTAGAAGTGAGTCCTTCAGAATTAACCGTTCGGGCCGATAAAACCATGATCGAACAGGTTCTCATTAACCTCATAAAAAATGCCATTCAGTCTTTTGATGAGCAGTTGAATAGAGTTATTGAATTGCGTGCTTATAGCAGCGAAAAAGGTAATCCGGTTATCTCAGTAAAAGATAACGGAGCCGGTATAGATGTGGAGGCGCTTGAAAAGATTTTTATTCCTTTCTTCTCCACCAAAAAGAGTGGATCCGGCATTGGCCTGAGTCTTTCAAAACAGATCATGCGCCAGCATGAAGGTAACATCACGGTTAAGTCAAAATTGGGTGAAGGAACGGAATTCCTCCTTCGGTTCTGACCTGTGAGGCCAAACAAAAGAGTATAAAATCAAGAAAGATTCTTAGATTTGAGCTATTAGTAACGAGCTATGCAGGACGTTCAAAAGAGAGTACACACGATACTTATCGAGAAGTTAGGTATACCAGAATCTGAGATTACTCCGGATGCCAGTTTTGTTAAGGACCTGGGTATTGATTCACTGGATTATGCAGAATTGGTGATGGAATTTGAACAATCATTTGACATCAAGATTCCCGATGACGATGCCGAAAAAATGCAAACGATTGGTCAGGCGGTGAACTATATCCAAACTAAAATGGGTAAATAAATAGCTAAAAGTTATTTTGATTGCAATTCGAAATAACTACAAAACCGCTTCATACTTGCAGCATCGCTATGCAATAAAGGGGTTTGAATTTCTGGAGTTAAAACGGGAGAGTAAAACCAGCCATTTTTGACGTCGCTCCAGAAGACCACCAATTTCTCTAACGACACCAGTAATACATCCATCTCATATATCTCCTCTCCATCTTTATCAAGCAGACCGGTAAACTGAAGCAATACATGATCCTTTTTAAAGAGTTCGCCTTTATTGCATTCAATATTATTCAGACGCATCAATAACCGATGCTCCTGATCCCATGCTTTAAATTTTATTTTACGAGCCTTTAAATCCATGTAAAGAACTTTACCTTTATGGTGTTAATTTCATGAGCGAAAATAAGAAGGTATTATTTATAATCAATAAATACGCAGGTACCGGGTATCAATCCTCGTTGGAAGGAAGGATATTATCACACTGCGATTCTGCCAATATCGAACCCACTATCGAATTTACCCAAGGACGATACCATGCTACTTCCTTAGCTAGAGACGCTGCCTCATCAAACAAATTTGAAGTTGTCTTTGCCGTTGGTGGTGATGGTACCGTCAATGAAGTTGCTCAGGGAATCGTGCACACGAAGCAAACCATGGGTATACTTCCCAATGGATCAGGGAATGGATTAGCCAGACATCTCGGCATTCCGATGAGCCTTCAAAAATCAATTCAACTCATCAGTAATCACACGATCATTTCCATGGATTCATTCCTGATCAATGATAAACTTTCTGTAAATGTTTCCGGAATTGGTTTTGATGGGCACATCGCAAACCTTTTTGCCGGTGGTGGCAAGAGAGGATTAATTGGTTACACCAAATTGGTGCTTAAAGAATTTTTCGGCTTTAATGAATTTCCAGTAGCAGCCACCATTGACCAAAAAACCTATTCGGGGAACTATTTCGTAATTGCCTTTGCCAACTCATCACAGTTTGGGAACAATGCAAGGGTTTCACCTTATGCCTCGGTATGTGATGGACTGCTTGACTTTTGCTTCATCCGTAAAGTACCGATCTCAAAAGCGATAGGTTTTGCACAAAAGATGTTCACCGGTCAAATTGATAAATCATCATTGGTAGAAATCGTGAATGGTAAACAACTGACGTTATCGTTTGCCCAGGCAATGCCTTATCATGTGGATGGCGAACCGATGACCTCTGCGCATCACTTTTCCATCAGCCTTCAGCCAGGATCCATTTCCATGGTAATACCTAAAGCATCCGCTAATCGGGTATAAAATCTCAGCCTAAACTCAGCCAATTATTTAGCACATCCGTTTATTGTAAAATCAGATTAACTCACTAACTCATTTACTTATGAAAAAACTCATACTATCTGGTTTTCTTTTCATGGCCATAGTGCTGGCCGGTAAGGCTCAGGGATTAACCACACCACCCAGTGGCGACAATCAAAAATCAAAAGTCATTCAGTTTATCGGGCCGATTGAAGTTTCCATTAGCTATAGCAGCCCTGATGTTCACGGCCCTAATGGAGAAGATCGAACCGGAAAAATCTGGGGAGAAGTAGCACATTACGGATTTATTGATCAAAACTTTGGCACATCGAAAGCTGCACCGTGGCGTGCCGGTGCTAATGAAAACACAGTGATTACCATTTCTCACGATGTTAAGATTGAGGGAAAAGAATTAAAGGCAGGAACCTATGGATTATTTCTCGCCATATCCAAAGACGGGCCCTATACCTGGGTCTTTTCAAATAACAGCACCAGTTGGGGAAGTTATTTTTACGACCCTAAGGAGGATGCCTTGCGCATAGACGTAATACCATCCGATGCTCCTTATCAAGAATGGCTGACCTATGGATTTGACAATCGACTTCCCTCCTCAACAACAGCATACTTACACTGGGAGAAAAAAAGAGTACCCTTCAAAATTGAGGCACCAAACATTAATGAAATCTATGTTTCTAAAATGCGTGAAGAATTAAAGAACGCGACTGGCTTCAAACAAGAAAATTGGATTTCGGCCGCTCAGTTCTGCGTTAGGAATAAAATTAACCTGGAAGAAGCGTTAACGTGGGTCAATTACTCGGTGAGCAATCCATTTATCGGAGTGGAGAATTTCACTACTCTGCAGACCCGTTCCATGATACTAATGGCACTTGGTCGCGATGCAGAAGCAACTGCTGAAATGGACAAAGCCATTAAACATCCAACCGCTACGGTGCAATCCATTCACCAATATGGGAGATCTCTCTTAGCGGCCGGAAAAAATGAAAAGGCCATGGAGATTTTTAACTTAACGAACTATGGATTAAAAATCCATAGGTTCAAATGCATTGACTGAAAGTCATTTGAATCTGCTGTAAACAGCATTGAAAACTGTAAACTAAA